>JBBQSD010000178.1:0-10361 GCA_038214135.1 Chloroflexales bacterium
GCGCAACGACGGGCGGTTCAGGATGCGCAACGACGGGCGGTTCAGGATGCGCAACGACGGGCGGTTCAGGATGCGCAACGACGGGCGGTTCAGGATGCGCAACGACGGGCGGTTCACGAACCGCCCCTACTGCACCATACCACGCGCCGCAATTGGCCAGGTTGCGATGATCTGGCTATTCCGATGAACCTGATAGAGATTATGCAGATTCACGGTTGTGTCGATATGGCTGGGAATCAGGACGACTTGATCGCCAAGGGCCAGATGAACAGGCGTTTCTGTGTTCCATTCCAGGATGCCATACTCATCACCGCCTGGCCGATAGCTCACCCCCACGAGATCGCGTGGTTGTGGGTTGCCCATATCGTTTGAGAGCGATTTGAGGCCAGCATCAACAACTGCGCGCTGTGCTGTTGGCCGGCTGATCACGGTTGATAGAACCACTAGCGCATTGGCATACTGGGATGCTGGGCCGAGCGCATTGCGATAGGCCACATCCAGGAAGACGAACGAGCCTGGCTGGATTTCGGTAATACCAGGGTACTTGGCACAGATCGCACATGTTCCCGTTCCGCCAGTTGTGACGGTTTGGATACTGAATCCAGCATGACGCAGCACATCGGCGGTTGCGGTGAGTTGCTGCATGGATTCCTGGACACGCCGTATCTTTTCGGCTGGATCGGCCACATGCTGTAAATGGCCCTCATAGCCCTGCAATCCAATTAGGCGTAGATATGGCAGCCTGGCGATATCGCGGGCGAGTGCTAAGGCCGGTTCGCCTGGCAATACACCACAGCGATGCTGGCCGACATCAAGCTCGATCAGCACCTCCAATGGATGATCATGGCCGGTGCATGCATGGTTGAGCGCAAGCGCACCTTCACTGCTATCGACAACAACACGGATCTGGGGATAGCGCTGGTGCAGCGCTGCCAGCCGCGCCAACTTTGGCATTCCAGCTACCTCACTGGTAATCAGCAGATTATCGATGCCAGCTGCTGCCATGATTTCGGCCTCGCTCAGTTTGGCAACACACACGCCAATCGCGCCAGCCGCCAGGAGCAGGCGTGCGATCTCCGGGCTTTTGGCTGTCTTCAGGTGTGGCCGAGCCGTTACGCTCGTGCCACGCAATTGCTGCATGAGTAGCGCAATATTCGCTTCAACAAGATCGAGATCCACGGCGAGTGTTGGCGTATCCAATTCATGTAGGTGCATGATCTGCTCCATAATGCTTGATTGTCTGATTGTAGATTACCATGTTCAATGTTCTAATTAGTAAGATGTAGGAGCGGTTCGTGAACCGCCTATTATGATAGCATTGCGGGCGGTTCGCGAACCGCCTCTACGATCCTTGTGAACATTGGCCTGAAAGCTGATGGCTAGCTATGTGGTACCATAAATGGCATGTGCCGTTGGTCCACGATGACCCACATTGTTTCAGGCCGATTGGGCCTGCAAGGAGCCAATCTGTGGAGGCAATTGTTCGAGAGTTGCTGGATCTGCTGGTGCGCTGGACGCATGTGATTGCTGGAATAATGTGGATCGGTAATTCGTTGCTGTTCAACTGGCTGGATCGGAATCTGAAGCCAGAAGATCCGCCCAAAGATCTGTCGTTTGGCAAGATCTGGCTGCTGCATAGTGGCGCATTCTATGAGGTGGAAAAGAAGCTGCTGGCACCAAACCAGATGCCATCTCAAAAAGTTCACTGGTTCATGTTCCAGAATTTGACAACATGGCTGAGTGGTATTGGCCTGTTGATTCTGGTGTACTACATGGGCGATGCGGCCTATATGATCGATCCAGCAGTGGCACAACTCAGCCCGATGGCAGCAATCGCAATTGGCATTGGCGTTCTGGTTGGCGGCTGGCTTGTCTATGATCTGATCTGGCGTTCGCCACTTGCCAAGAATACCCCACTTGCGTTTGCGTTTTCGCTGGTACTGTTGTTTGGCCTAACCTATGCACTCACACGGGTGCTCAGTGGCCGTGGAGCCTATATTCATATTGGCGCGATGCTTGGAACCCTGATGACTGCGAACGTCTGGTTCTATGTCGTGCCATCGCAGCGCGGGCTAGTTGCGGCAACGCTGGCTGGTTTGCCGCAGGATCCGGCGCTTTCGTACCGGGCCAAGCAGCGCTCGATCCATAATAATTACATGACCTTCCCGGTGCTGTTTGTGATGATCAGCAGCCACTACCCCAGCACCTATGGGCATCAACTCAACTGGCTGATCCTGGCACTCCTCATGGTCGGCAGCGCAGCCGTTCGCCATTTTATGAACATTCGCTTCACCTATGCCAACTGGCTGCGTGGAGCCGTGGCGGCTGGCCTTCTGGCAATCGCGGTTGTCTTCGGATTATTAGTGCAGGCGCGTGGGGCCATTGGTTCATCGGGTACATCAGTTGCATTTGCCGAAGCGCGTGGCATTATCGAACGGCGCTGCGTCTTCTGCCATTCGGCCAAACCGCTTGATCAACGCTTTCCCGCCCCTCCTGCAGGATTGATGCTCACCACCCCCGAACAGATTGTCAGCCGATTGGACAAAATGCGCCTCCAGGTCAGCACGAATGTGATGCCATTGGCCAACAAAACCAACATGACCACCGAGGAACGGGCGCTTCTGATCCGCTGGATCGATGAAGGTGCCCATATGGATAGATAATAGCCGATCGACCGATAGCCGATAGCCAAAAACCAAGAACCAAAAACTCGATGCGAGGATACTTTTCATACACCAGGGTAGTGACGATCCGCCGGAGCGTCTAGAACAGTGTATAGAATGAGTACTATGACTGATTTAACCACACCGCCAATTGTTTCGGAGCGCCTTGAGCTGATTGCGATGACAGCGGCGTTTCTGGAAGCTATGTTACATAATGATCTGGCGGCTGCCGAACAGATCATTGGTTTCGCCGTCCCACCAGCGTGGCTCGAACTGCATGGCCTGTATACAATGCGGTTGAATCAAATGCGCAGCGATACAAGCCTGCAACAATGGCTGTTGCGGGCGGTTATCGAGCGGAACACGCGCATCATTATTGGGTACGTTGGCTTTCACACAGCCCCCGATCCAGAATATCTGCGCGATAGCGTGCCTGGTGGAGTCGAGATCGGCTATACGATTGAACCACCCTTTCGCCGCCAGGGCTATGCGAGCGCAGCCGTTCAGGCACTCATGGATTGGGCCACTCGTGTACATGGCATTCAGCGGTTTGTGTTGTCGATCCGCCCTGATAATACGCCATCGCTGCGGATTGCCGAACGGCTTGGCTTCCGCAAGATCGGCTCACATATTGATGAAGAAGATGGCCCTGAGGATGTCTTTTTGCTTGAGGTGTAGTTGTTCTATGGCAGCTCAACAATTCGTGAGCATATTCGCTTGGTCAGTGGTGCATCGTGGCTGATCATCAGCACACCAAGCGCATGACGGCTGGCATGATCAAGGACGGCATGCCAGATCTGGGCCTGGGTATTAGCATCGAGCATGGCGGTCATCTCATCGGCAATGAGATAGCAGGTTTGTGGACCGAGTGCGCGTGCAACGGCGATCCGTTGTAATTCGCCACCACTGAGTTCGTGCGGGTAGCGGTTCAGCCATGATTGATCGATCTGAAGTGCGTGTAGGGCCATTGTATCTGGTGTGTACGCCTCGTTGAGCACCCGATCAATTCGCCAACGTGGGTTGACGGCCAGTTCTGGGTGTTGAAACATAAGCTGGACGGGATTGTATATGGTTGTTGGGAGTGGTGCGCTATTCACCTGTACCTGCCCTTCCGTTGGGCGCAGATAGCCAGCCAATACTTTCGCAAGAGTGGTTTTGCCGCGCCCACTCGGCCCGAAGAGCCCGACAACCTCGCCTGGTGCGATGATCAGATCCAGGCTACGAAACAGCCATGGCTGGCGTGTTCCATAGCGAAATGATAGCCCTTCACCCTTCAGCATGAATACACCTCACAAGGCCACCACGAAGACTGCGCGATTCCGGGCGTGCAACACGGCAGGCTGCTGTCACCAACGGGCAGCGATCCGCAAACAGGCAGCCATCCGGGAGTGCATCCGGGTTGGGTTGTGTGCCAGCCAGCGCGATAAACTCGTTCTGGGGCAGCGCTCGCCACAAGGCCTTGGTATAGGGATGACGCAGCGCCGTAGCACCATGGGCAAAGTCGCTGGCAAGGGCCATTTCGACGGTGGTGCCAGCATAAAATACCGCTACACGATCCGCGATCTGCAGGGCGGCCTCAATGTCGTGGGTGATCAACAAAACGCCACAGCCTTCATCGGCTAGTTCGCGGAGATGACCCAGCGTTTCTGCCACGATCTGTGGATGCAGCCCTGGTGTTGGTTCATCGGCAATCACTAACTTGGCCGATCCAACCACCGCTGTCGAGACCAGGACGCGACGGGCCATGCCACCCGAGAGCTGGAACGGGTAGCGCTGGCGGGTTGTCTCCGGCAGGCTATAGCGGCGAAAGGCCTGATCGACGGCCTGATCGGCTGCACGGCTACGCTGACCACTCAACTGTGCGGCCCGCTGTACCTGTGCGCCAACTCGCATCAGTGGATCGAGTGACGCAACCGATTGTGGGACAAGAACAATCTGCTTTCCACGTAGCGCTTCCTTGCGCGCAGGAGTGAGCGCTTCGCCTTCAAACGTTATGGTTCCGCCAAGTTCCGCATTATGCGGCAGAATGCCCAGAATGGCGTGGGCCAACAGACTCTTGCCTGAGCCGCTCGCACCAACAATTGCAACAACCTCGCCAGCCTGGACTTCCACATCGAGATCGGTGATCACCGTCAGTCGTTTCTGGGCTAGCCCACGCTCGTAGACGGTAAAGGCGACCGTCAGGTTCTGCACATGTAGCATTGTGTGGCTCATCTAACTCTGGCGCGTTTTCGGATCGATTAAGGCACGAACATGTTCGCCAAGCACATCAAACAGCTTGACGGCGATCAGCAGTGCGGCACCGGGCATAGCCGCCAGCCACCAATATCCAGTTGCCAGATAGCGCATCGATTCAGCCAGGATAATGCCGATTGCTGGTAGGTGTGGCGAAAGCCCAATACCAATGAACGTCAGGCCAGCCTCGTGCAGAATGGCGTGCGGAAAGAGCAAGATCAAGCCAACCAGAAACTGCGGCACAAGATGCGGCAACATATGCTCACATGCAATCCAGGTGGGTGAGCGGCCAAACTGGGCGGCAAGCTGGACATATGGAGCGCTGCGCAGCTGCAGCACTTCTGCGCGAATAATACGCGCTAAACCGGTCCAGTGGGTGCATGCAACGGCAATGATGACTCCGGTAGTGCCGCCGCCAACCGCAAACGCAATCATGATCAGCAACACCAGATGCGGCAAACTGAAGAACACATCAATGCACCATGTGAGCAGGGTATCGACCCACCCACCGATTGTTGCGGCAATCGTACCAAGTGCCGCACCAATAACTGCACTGAATGTTGCAGCCAGTAGTCCAACCCACAGGCTTAGGCTCAGGCCATGCAGCGTGCGCGTGAGCATGTCGCGGCCCAACCAATCGGTGCCAAACGGATGCGCCAGTGATGGTGCCTGATTGCGGCTTGGCAGATTTGTGCTCAATCCGGCATCACCAATGATGCGGCCACCCAAGAGTGCCAAGGCGAAAAATCCGAGGCACAGACCAATAGTAAGGACTGTCTTCTGGCGTCGGTTCATCTGCCAGGGGTAGATTCGGGCAACCTTGCCCGATGATGAGAGTGTTGTTGTTGCTGGTGTTGTCGATGATTGGCTCATTGCGCGCCTCCACCAATCCGAATCCGTGGGTCAATCACCTGGTAGGCCAGATCGGCGAGGGTGTTACCAACAAACACAAAGATGGCGCTAAAGAACACGATTCCCAGCAAGAGTGGTACATCGCTGCGAATAGCCGCCTGAACCGTGGCCTGGCCAAGGCCAGGATAGGAAAAGACCTGTTCGGCCAGCACGGCTCCACCAAATAATTCGCTCAATGCCGCACCCTGTAGCGTAATGGCGGGCAGTGCGACATTGCGTATTCCATGGTTCTGCACCAGCCCCCATATGCTTTCACCCTGAGCACGGGCAAATAGTGCATACTCACTCTGCAGCACCTCAATCAGTTTCTGGCGGGTATGTAAGGCCATGTTCGCGACCCCCACAATGCTGAGGGTGATCGCTGGCAGAATCAGATGCTGCAGCCGTTGTGTAATAGTGACCTGATCCGGTAACAACCCTGGCGGCGATGCACAACAGAATGGTGCCCACTTCAGCGATACCGAAAAGATGATCAGCAACAAGAGCGCAACCCAAAATGTTGGACTGGATGCTAGTGTGTAGGCATATAAGCGGATGGCCCGATCAATCAGCGAACCTTCGCGCATACCAGCCAGAATGCCAAGAACGAAGCCAATCGCGCCAGAAAGAATCCAGGCGGTGGCCATGAGTGCCAGTGATGTGCTGAAGCGATCCGCAATCACCGTAGCAACGGGCTGGTTGAAGATGATCGACACCCCCAGATTGCCCTGAAGGATCTGCTCCGCCCAGCGTGCGAACCGCACCGTCATTGGCTGATCCAAGCCCCAACGCGTGGCAATCAACGCGCGCTGCTCTGGGCTGATCAGCAGCATATCCGCGCCAATATAGGCATTTACTGGATCAATCGGCGAAAGGTTGATTAGCACGAAACTGAAGACTGCCACCGCTCCCAGCAAGATCAACAGTCGCAGCAGCTTGCGTGCGGTAAATCGCAGGATGCTGCTTGCTATTTGCACGTCCACTTCCAGTTCACGATACCAGCGGTAATCGGCCAGCCATGCCCATGCGGTTCGATCTGCGGTGTGCCAATATCAAGGCATTGATCCACAAAATAGGTATGATCGAGATTAACAAGCCACGCCCAGGCGGCATCGCCCTTGGTGGTAAAGCCGTTCGTCCCATCCCATTGGGCTTTTTGCCAGAAGGCGATAGCTTCCTGCTCCGATGGCGCACCCAACGCCAGATCCAGGGTGCTGTCAATCGACTGATTGGCATAATAGCCAGTGTTGTAGAAACCCTGGCCTGCCGCTGAGCTATGGTACAGATTGTACATCTCGGTCTGGTCGTGGCTGCCCCAGCCGAATAGAATGGCATTGCTATGCATCAGTTTCTCGATATCGTCCCAGCCTTTGCCTTCGACATTGATCGTGATCCCAAGTGGCCTGACCATATCGGCTGCCGAGAGTGCCAAGGCCTGGCGTGTGGCATCACTGGCGGGATAGATCAGCGTAAACGCTGCTTTCAGCCCATCTTTCACCAGCACGCCATCGCTGCCCGCCTGCCAACCACCATCAGCCAGTAGTTGCTTGGCCGTAGCGAGGTTGGTATCCTCAATGGTTGCTTGCGGCTGTTCCCAGGCCAAACCACTGACAGGCCCATAGGCAGGTGAGCCATAGCCCTCAAGTACACCCTGAACGAGTGCCTTGCGGTCAATCACATAATTGATCGCCTGGCGAATCGCTCGGTCGGCCGTCACATTATTGCCAATTGGGTAGCCAGTCGGCGTTTTCTTGCCCTCATCGGCAACATATGGGAACATAATCCCGCGATTATCGACACTCTTCACATCCACGAGGCGCATGTTGGGAATCTGCTGAACGGCCAATGATGGGGGCACACTGGCAACCTGAACCTGCCCAGCTTTGGCTGCAATGAATGCCCCATCGCCCTCGCTATCGACAAACAAAAACACCAGACGTTTGATCTGTGGTTGTGTGCCATAGTAGAGTGGGTTCGCCTCAACAATCAACTGCTTGCCCTTCTCCCAACTGACCAGCGTATATGGGCCGGAGCCAATTGGCTTCTGGGCATAATCCGGGCCATGAGCATGCTTTGGCACAATTCCCAGCGTGGCAAGGCGCTGAACGAAGGTGCTCTGTGGTTGCTTGAGGTGCAGTTCAACCTGATACGGGCCAGTCACAACAGCTTTGTCGAGGGTGGTCACATCGGTCTTGCCACCGCTCTCCTGTGCTTTGGTGAAGGTATAGGCAACATCCTCGGAGGTAACGGGTTTTCCATCCGAGAATTTGGCATCCTGGCGAATGTTGATCGTCCAGACGAGCTTATCGGCACTGATCGTGTAGTCGGTCGCGAGATCATTGACCAACTGGAGTTGCTCATTGCGTTGCAGCAGTGTGCTCTGGAATAGCGGTGAACCATAGCGGCCCCAGCCTAATGTTGGATCGTAGCCATCTTCACTTTCGCCGCCAATCGCCAAAATCAATTGCTGTGGCGCACTTCTGGTGGTAGCTGGCGCTACTGGAGCCGTTGTTGGTTGGCTGGCCGTCGTGGTGGTTTGGGTTGGTGCTGGTGCCGTTGGCGTACCACACGCGCTGAGCCATAGCAGGCCAATGATCAGCCCAAGAAGTAAGGTTCGCATCCGTCGCATCATCTGTCGCTCCTCTTGATACCAATTCGAGATTAGGAAGAATCGTGGACACCAACGACCATCCCCATCTGGCCAATAAGCCAATGGGATACCGACACAATCAGTGAGTGGGACGAATGCTGCGGCGCTATTAGCGAGCCTCACTCTAGCACTACATGCGAATTGTTGCAAGTGTTAATAGTCGCATGTAGAAATACGAGAAGATCTCTGAGTGTGGATGTATGAAACGAAATCTGCAAGAGATTAGGCAGTTTGTGGGCAGGCCAGAAAAACTGTGGGCTGCTTAGGAAGGTAAGGGAGCTAAAAGAGGGAACGGGTTGGAGCGGGTTGGAGCGGGAGAGGCCGCCACTGTGGGCGCGTATGGCTATACGCGCCCACAGTGGCTCCTACTCCTCCACAATCCCAACACGATCAGCCATGTTGGCCGGGGGAGCCAAGGGCAGGCGCAGGGTGTGCGCCGCTGAGTCGGGTATATTCGCAGGCAGCGTAACCGTCAGGTGCAGTGCATCCTGGCTCCATTCCAGGTTGCCATTGTGGCCAAGCAGTTCCACAGTTCCGCCATCCTGAATATGAATTCCCTCAATTGTGATCTGCTGGCTTTGCGGCGTGCCAAGCAGCATGGCATACAGCGTATCGCGCTTGCGTGTATAGCGCACAGGAGTGCCATCGTTGGTGCTGCCCTCTGCATGGGTAAAGGGCCGCGAATTATAGATCGCCTCGCCATTTGTTTCCAGCCAATGGCCCAATGCCAACAATCGATCCGCTTGTTCGGAGGGGATCGTTCCATCACCAGTCGGGCCGACATTGATCAACAGATTGCCATTCTTGCTAACAATATCGGCGAACGAATGGATCAGTGCATCGGCAGAAAGCATGCTCGTAACTGTTTCATTGCGATTATAGCCAAACGAAAACCCTAACCCACGGCACGCTTCCCATTTGTCGGGGCGGATATCATTGAACACCGCATATTCTGGTGTGCGGAAATCGAAGTGCCGCAGCACAGGCCGCGGCCCATCTGGCGTCATCTCGCCCTGTGTGAAGCGATCATTGATAATCCCCTCCGGCACACGATTATAATATTCGGCAAACAGCCTCGGAATATCGGCCTGCGATGGGTAGCCAATATCATTCCATAACACACTCGGCGCATAGCGCTCGATCAGTTCGCGCCAGTGGGCATCGGAATAGGCGGTGTATTCGGCACTCTGCGGCACAGCCATGAACAGATCGCTAATATCGGCAATCACCCGATCATTAAACGTCCAATCCAGCCCACCCGAATAATACAGGCCCATATTCAGGCCACGCGAACGCACCGCCGTCGTCAGTTCGCCAACCAGATCACGCTCGGTGTGATACTGTGCCAGAAACGGGTTGGGTTGTGTACTCGGCCACAGCAGAAACCCATCGTGATGCTTGGTTGTCAGCACCACATAGCGTGCGCCGGCAGCCTTGAACAGATCGGCCCATGGATCTGGGTTCCAATTGCGGATCTGCTCATTAAACATGGCCGCGAACCGCTCATATGGGAAATCCGCGCCATACTGTTCGGCATGGTACTGGGCAGTGGCACTATCCGCGATACGCAGCGAGTTCATATACCATTCGGCATAGGGATTATTGCGAAACCATCCCGACCAACCCTGGCTTGCGATTACCTCTGGCAGCGGGCCGGTGGTCGGTGCCCAACCAGGGATCGAATACAGCCCCCAATGCACGAAGATACCCAGCTTGGAATCATTAAACCAATTGGGTATCGTGTGAGTTTTGATTGAATCAATGGTCGGATCGAAGGGCATATATTGTGCTCCTGTATGCTGAATAATCGATAGTTGTAGGAGCGGTTGGGGGAACCGCCCAAATTTAAGGAAGAGATTGGGAAATTGGTGGGGTAGGGGAAACCCCCCACATATTGAAAATAAAAAATTTAAAAGAGATTG
>JBBQSD010000179.1:0-10072 GCA_038214135.1 Chloroflexales bacterium
TGGAGGTTGTATTCATCATAAAAGCATTGTACCATAATCCGAACATATGTGCAAGTATCCGCTGAAGCGAGCTCAAGCAAGGCGCTTCCTCCCACCGCTGAAGCGTGTGGGTTTCCGCGCCTAAAGGATATATCAATGATGCAAGCACGTTTTCCCTTACATCGGGCGCTGCGGCGTTTTTGGCCGCTTGTTGTGTTGGTTGGCATAATTCTGTTTCCATTTGGCTGGCTGGGTGAGCTTATGCCAGTAGTTGATCGAATGCTCGGGGCCATGTTTCCTGATGTGAATGCCCATGCGGTTGGCCACACGAGCCTGTTCTTCTTCCTGGGGTTCGTGTTGCTGCTGATCTTTCCGCAACTGCGCCTGCATCCCTGGCGCTATATCACGCTGTTATTGATTGTCGGAATTGGGCAGGAAGCCTTTCAACTTGCCTATAAGCAACGCCCACTGGCCTTCGATGATTTCCGCGATCTGATCACCGATATGGTTGGCGGGCTGTGCGCGCTGCTGATGGTGATGGTGATTCAACGCTGGTATCGCCGACGAGCATAATCTCACTCATCCAAACCAACCCCTCAGTTCGCTTTGGTGAGTATAGAGGCGGATATAGAGATCTATCGATTGATATGTCTCTTGGCTGATTCAGATATGCTGCCGATTGGACGATGATCGATCGATTCTAGGGGAGAGCATTGTAGTAAGCCACGCACAGGTTAGGAGGAGCGGCCTGGGTCGTATCTTGCGCTGGGCCGGGTATGCGTTTGATGGGATTGTTGGGTTGGTGATCATTGCTGCCATCACCGTGTATGCAATCAGCGAATCGCGGATGCAGAAGAATTATACGACTCAACCCCATTGAATATAACGCCAGCTGGTGCTGTTGCCGGAGGGACGGATGAACAGATCGCAACACTCATTCGAGCTGGCAAGCGACCAGATGGCTCGCTGATTAACGCATGTATGCCCTATCAGGCCTATGCTGGCATGACTGATCAGGAAATTGATGCCATTATTATGTACCTGCGCTCGGTGCCCGCCAAGCCATTTGGTAATCGCTAATCCAGAGAGCAATGTAACATCAAACGCTTGTTCGTTCTATAAGAGTGTGAGAGAACATGCAATGACACTCCAGATCAGCTTTAATCCAGAACAGCTTGGCTTTTTTAAGAAGGCGGGTTGGGAGGCGTACTATGATCGCAATTGGGGGCGGGTATTGCGATTGATGGTTGCGCTCAATCACGAGGAATTTCGTATGCCCTGGCATCTGGCAGTTTTGGCGGCGTTTTATCGCAAGGCGCGTCGCTCAGTTGGCATGCAGGCAACCATGATGGCGAGCACCGCTGACTCCGTACGGACGCGATGCATCGCGCTGCTGCTGAAGCCTGCCTACAGGAAGCATTCCAGCAGCACATAATCCTGACGATACCAATGATCGGTGATTGTGCAGATTTCGCGATAGCCAGCGCGGGCCAGGCATGCCCGTGATGCAACATTATCGGTGCGCGAATCACACCAGATTTTGTGAACACCAGCAGCACGGCGGGCCGTGTGGAGTGCATTGATCAGGGCTGTTCCAACCCCATGGCCCGTATACCCAAGCCTTGCGCCAAACCAGGAGAGCCAGTATGGGCCATCATCGGCGCAGTTGATACAGAAGCCGATCATGGCCTCATTCTGTTCGGCAACCAACACCGCATCGGGATCGCCCGCAATTTGTTTGGCAAGATACGCCCCTGTATAGATGGCGATTTCGGTACGGCGAGCCTCGGCATTATAGAAATCGAGCGTCTCAATCACCGCACAGAGCATCTCTGAGATTGCGCCTGCCTCCTCTGCTCGCATCCGCCGAACCCGGATTGCATCGGCCATATGGGTACCTCCGCAACTGGCAGAAAGAACAAGAGAGCAAGAAGAACAAAAGAACATTCGACAAGATGCAGATGTTCGCTTGTTCTCTTGCTCGTTCCAAGCGATAAACCAAGAAGCAAAGCGTAGGGGTGATTATGTCGTTACCTGTGGTTCTGGTGGCCGCCGATCAAGATTAACGAACACAAATGCTTCGGCATATTCGCAATCGATTCCAGCTGCACGAGCGCCATCTGCACCCTGAGCAGCAAACGAGCGAATCATATCCTGAAATGGCCAGTTGCCTACCTGTGTTACGTGGGCTGCTAGCGACGCGATTTTGGCCTCAATGTCGCGTTGATCAAGAGCAACCCAGAGTGTTGGATTTGCAGTTGCGGCAAGATACACATAGGTTACATCATGAGGCTCTAGCTGTTCCTCAAGCAGTTCTGGGGCGGCCAAGCGTGTATTGGCGAGTGGCATAATTGCCGCCATTGTTGTTTCGCCAGCTGCACGATGATCGGGGTGATTCAAATAGGTTGGGCTGTAGAAAAACTGCGGATCACTTGTTACAATGGTATCAGGGCGAATCTGTCGGATGACACGAGCGATCCGAAGGCGCAAATCTATCGTATTCATAAGGCGACCATCTGGTTGGCCGAGGAATGTGTACGAAGCCACGCCAAAATATGCACCAGCCGCACGTTGCTCCTCACGGCGCATGGTGGCGAGGATTGCTGGTGTTAATGAGGGATCGCGGCTACCACTGTTCCCGTCTGTCAGCAGGCAATAGTGGATTTCGGTACCGTTACGTGCCCAACGTGCGATTGTGCCGCCAGCCATAAATTCAATATCATCGGGATGGGCCATTATTGCCAGCACTCGCTGCGGCTGGAAAGGAAGATCAGTCACTTCTATACCTCATACTGCAATGCGTTTCAACACTATTGTAGCACTTTGGACACATGAGGAATATTCCTTGACATGTGCTCCAAGAAGTGGTATCATTGCTTTTCGCAATATGCGGGAGGTATTAAACGTGAGCATGATGAACGACCAGAATGATCGCATCCGCTCACAGGCCACTCGTTATCCAGTATTGCTCGAATTCTCATCCTCACGAACGCCGGTCCAGCGGTGTCTATCCATCGTCGGGTAGCATCAAGGAATGGGTTGTTCGTGCTTTTGGCATGTAGGAAAACTCAGGAGCGAGGTGCCCATGCCCCCCTTGACCGAAAGTGTTGTGCTTCAGCCGTTAATTCTGCCCAATGACCCGGGTATTGACGGATTGCACCGTGGAAAGATCCAGCGACGTTCATTTGCTCGGATTCAGGATGCCATTGATCTGCCGACGCTTATTGAAACCCAGATCAACAGTTTTGATTGGTTTCGGAAGGAAGGCTTGCGCGAGTTATTCGATGAGATCTCGCCAATCACCGACTTTACCGGCAAGAACATGGAACTGCGGTTTCTCGACTATCAATTCGGCGATCCGCGCTATGACGAATATGAGTGCCGTGAGCGCGACATGACATTTGCCGCTCCATTGCGGGTGAATGTTCAGCTTCGCGTTCTTTCGACTGGTGAGCTTAAGGAGAGTGAAATCTTCCTTGGCGATTTCCCGTTGATGACTGAGAATGGCACCTTTGTGATCAATGGTGCTGAACGTGTGGTTGTTTCGCAGCTTATTCGTTCACCAGGTGTATATTTCAAAGAGGAAAAGGATCCAACCAGTGGCCGTGGGTTGCATTCAGCCAAGCTTATTCCGAACCGGGGTGCCTGGTTGGAATTCGAGACGAACAAGCGCGATGTTATCTCAGTAAAAGTTGATCGGAAACGCAAGATTCCGGTGACGATCCTGCTGCGGGCCGTTCTGGGTTGGCAATCACAACCAGATGGAACCGGCCACTGGTATCCAGATAATGAGTTTGATCAGCATGGGCGCGATGAGGAAATCATCAAGCTGTTTGAGCATCTTGATGGCGCTTCTGAACATCAGTATATGAAGGTGACGCTGGATAAAGATCCGGCTCGCCATTGCAAAGAAGCACTCATGGAGCTGTACAAGCGGCTCCGGCCTGGTGATCCGCCAACGCTTGAGAATGCCCGAAACCTGATTGAATCGCTGCTGTTCAACCCACGCCGCTATGATCTGGCGAAAGTGGGGCGCTATAAGCTCAACAAGAACCTGTGGGAGCGCGAGGCGCGGAATGAGGCGCGTGCCAAGGCACCTGATTATAAGGTGCGCGTGTTGTTGCCGGATGATATCTTCAAGATCGTTGAGCGGATTATTCAGTTGAATAATGGTGTGCCAGGGATGCACGCCGATGATATTGATCACCTTGGCAACCGGCGTGTCCGCACCGTTGGCGAGTTGATCCAGCAGCAGTTCCGGGTTGGCCTGTTGCGTATGGAGCGTGTGATCAAGGAGCGTATGTCGCTTCAGGATCCAGAAACAGCTACGCCAAATGCACTCGTTAATATTCGCCCGGTTGTTGCGGCGATGCGCGAGTTCTTTGGTGGTTCACAGCTATCGCAATTCATGGATCAGACGAACCCGTTGGCTGAATTGACCAACAAGCGGCGTCTTTCGGCGCTTGGCCCTGGTGGTCTGAGCCGTGATCGAGCTGGTTTCGAGGTTCGTGACGTTCACCAATCGCACTATGGCCGGATCTGCCCGGTGGAGACGCCGGAAGGCCCGAACATTGGCCTGATCGGTACGATGTCGACTTTTGCCCGTGTCAATGAGATGGGCTTCCTGGAAACGCCATATCGTAAGGTCTACCGCGAGATTCTGAATGCGAATGAATGGCTGCGGCAGGGCTTGCTGTTGCGCGATGTCAAGGACGTTCGTAGTGGCGATCTGATTGCACCGCGTGGCTCGAAGGTCGATGCGGAACTCGCGAAGCGCTTGACGATCAATATGCTTCGTGGGCAGAATCTGCGCGAGGATATTGTCGACCCAGCGACTGAAAAGCTGATTGCGGAGGCTGGTAAGGAAATTACTCGCGCATTGGCCGAACAGATTGTTGAGACGCCGCTGCGTACGATCAAGATCCGGCCAGTCGTCTCGCAGGAGGTCGATTACCTTTCTGCCGATGAAGAAGAGAAGTTTGTTGTTGCTCAGGCGAACGCACCACTTGATGAGCATAACCGCTTTAAGGATGGCTCAGTCTCGTGTCGATTCAGCGGTGATTTTGATGATGTGCCGATCGACCGGATCGACTATATGGATGTTTCGCCGAAACAGGTTGTTTCGGTCTCAACGGCACTGATTCCATTCCTTGAGCACGATGATGCCAACCGTGCGTTGATGGGTTCGAACATGCAGCGCCAGGCGGTGCCGTTGTTGCGCCCAGATGCGCCAATCGTCGGCACGGGTATGGAGCATATGGCAGCCCGCGATAGTGGCCAGGTGGTGGTTTCGAAGGGTGATGGGATCGTTCTTTCGGGAACGGGCGATAAGATTACTATTCTGGAGGATAGTGGGCTAGAACGCAGCTATCGGTTGCGTAAGTTCATGCGTTCGAACCAGGATACGTGTATCAATCAGCGGCCAAGTGTGCTGCGTGGGCAGCGGGTTCGCAAGGGCGAGATCATCGCCGATAGTTCTAGCACCGATAATGGCGAGTTGGCGCTTGGGCAGAATGTTCTGGTTTCGTTTATTCCCTGGGAGGGTGGCAACTTCGAGGACGCCATTCTGGTTTCGGAGCGGTTGGTGCGCGAGGATATCTTCACCTCGATCCATATCGAGAAGTATGAAGTTGAGGCGCGTGACACGAAGCTTGGGCCTGAGGAAATCACCCGCGATATTCCGAATGTCGGGCAGGATAGCCTACGCAATCTGGATGATCGTGGCATCATCTATATTGGCGCTGAGGTTCAGCCAAACGATATTCTGGTTGGCAAGATCACGCCGAAGGGCGAGACAGATCTAACGGCGGAGGAGCGTTTGCTGCGGGCGATCTTTGGTGAGAAGGCCCGTGAAGTGAAGGACTCATCGCTGCGTGTGCCGAATGGTGTTCGCGGTAAAGTCATCGATGTGAAGGTCTTCACTCGTGATGACGATATCGAGTTGCCGGTTGGTGTGAACCAGCAGGTGCAGGTCATGTTGTGCCAGAAGCGAAAGATTTCTGCTGGTGACAAGATGGCCGGTCGGCATGGAAACAAGGGTGTTGTTTCGCGGGTATTGCCAATTGAGGATATGCCGTTCTTGCCGGATGGCACGCCTGTCGATATCATTCTGAACCCGATTGGTGTTCCGAGCCGTATGAATATCGGCCAGATCCTTGAGACGCACCTTGGCTGGGCTGCGGCACGGTTGGGCTTCCGCGTGGCGACACCGGTGTTCGATGGGGCCAGCGAGCTGCAGATCAAGGATATGCTTGAGACGGCTGAACTGCCTCGCGATGGCAAGATTACGCTCTACGATGGGCGAACAGGTATGGCATTTAATAACCCGGTGACGGTTGGCTACATCTATATGTTGAAGCTAGCCCACTTGGTTGAAGATAAGATCCACGCACGGTCGACCGGCCCCTACAGCTTGGTCACGCAGCAACCGTTGGGTGGTAAGGCGCAGTTTGGTGGCCAGCGCTTTGGTGAAATGGAGGTCTGGGCGCTTGAGGCCTATGGCGCAGCCTACATTCTTCAAGAGATGCTGACCGTTAAATCCGATGATGTGGTTGGCCGGGTCAAGACCTATGAGGCGATTGTGAAGGGCGAGCCGATCCAGGAAGCTGGCGTGCCTGAATCATTCAAGGTGTTGATCAAGGAACTCCAATCGCTTGGCCTCTCGGTTGAAGTGCTGAGCGCCGATGAGACCCCGGTTGAGCTGACGGATGATGTCGATAGTGACCTTGCGGCGCTTGATGGCATCAACCTGAGCGGGATGGAGCGCGGAGAATTCTAACCCACCCGAAACCGTGTTGACAGGTTAACCGAAACCGGATAGAATGCAGACATGTGTTCTATCCGGTTTCGGGAGTTGTTATGGGATCGCTTTATTTTCCGGATTATCTATCACAATAATTGCTAACACGAAAAGTGGAATGTAGAACGTGATATATCAGCGTGAATATCATCAAATGAGCGCTAACGATATTATTTCTATAGTAGCCACTTAAAATCGCCATATATACAGGAGAAGGAACATGCTCGAGATCAACGACTTCAATGCGATCCGAATTAGCCTCGCTTCGCCGGAAGATATCTTGGGCTGGTCTCATGGTGAGGTAATGAAGCCAGAGACTATTAACTATCGTACATTAAAGCCTGAGCGTGATGGATTATTCTGTGAGCGTATTTTCGGCCCTCAAAAGGACTGGGAATGTTACTGCGGGAAATACAAGCGTGTACGCTATAAAGGCGTTATTTGCGATAAATGTGGTGTTGAAGTCACGCGATCAAAGGTTCGGCGTGATCGAATGGGTCATATTCAACTGGCTTCACCAGTATCGCATATTTGGTTCGTAAAAGGCACACCCAGCCGAATTGGGTTATTACTCGATATTACACCGCGTAATCTGGAGCGGGTGCTATATTTCGCCTCGTATGTCATCACAACTGTTGATGAGGAAGCGCGGGCAGGGCTGCGCGAGCAGATGCAGCAGGAATTCGGCGTCAAGCGCGAGAAAATTCAGCACGAAGCCGAGAGCAAGCAGATCGAGCTTTCGACGCAACTGAGCCAGGATCTTGGCGGCATGGAGAGTGCGCAGTTCAGCACACAGCGCCGCATCGAATCCGACTATGGTTCAGAGCGTGAGTCGTTGACTTCCGAGGCAGAGCGATTGCGCAATGATCTCGAAGAGAAGACCGGTGAAACAGCGGAGGAGGATGTTGCCTTCCGTGGTGTGACACTGGTTGAGGAAGGCGAAGTCGTTACCGAGAAGGTCATCGAACAGCTTGATGAGCTGCTTGACCAGGAGATGGAGGCCATGCAGCAGCGCCGCCAGCGTGATATGGCGGATGCGGAGCTGCTGACAGGCGCAGAGCGCGAGCGTAAGGAATACGAGGCCACCCAGGAGCGCGAGCGGATGCAGGAGCGGTTGCAGCGCGAGCTGGACAACATGGTTCGCGAGGAAAAGGAGAAACTTGAGCAGCTTGATGCGATTAAGATGCGGCGCATCCTGACTGAGCAGGAGTATCGGAGCCTGCGTGAACTGGCGTTGGGTGTCTTCAAGGCCGATATGGGTGCTGGCGCGGTTCGTGATCTGATCGTGCGAACGGTTGATCTGGACAAACTGGGCGAGGAGCTACAGTACGAAGTCAATACCACACAGGGGCAGCGCCGCAAGAAGGCCACCAAGCGCTTGCGTGTGGTTGAGGCATTCCGCAAGAGCGGCAACCGGCCAGAGTGGATGATCATGACCATGCTGCCGGTCATTCCACCGGATCTGCGCCCAATGGTGCAGTTGGATGGCGGTCGCTTTGCGACCAGTGATCTGAATGATCTGTATCGGCGGGTAATCAATCGTAATAATCGTCTGAAGCGATTGATGGAGCTGAATGCACCTGAGATCATTGTGCGTAATGAGAAGCGCATGCTTCAGGAAGCCGTTGATGCACTGATCGACAATGGCCGCCGTGGCCGTGCAGTGAGTGGCAAGGGCAAGCATCGATTGAAGAGCCTGAGCGATATGCTGAAGGGCAAGCAGGGCCGCTTCCGCCAGAATTTGCTTGGTAAGCGTGTCGACTATTCTGGCCGTTCGGTGATTGTGGTTGGCCCAAATCTGCAGCTTCACCAGTGTGGCTTGCCGAAGAAGATGGCGCTAGAGCTGTTCAAGCCATTCGTCATGCGGCGATTGGTCGAGAAGGGCTTTGCACATAATATCAAGAGTGCCAAGCGTATTGTTGAGCGTGTACGCCCAGAAGTATGGGATGTGCTTGAGGAAGTGATCAAGGATTACTTGGTGCTGCTGAATCGGGCACCATCATTGCATCGTCTGTCGATCCAGGCATTCGAGGCAAAGTTGATTGAAGGTTCGGCAATCCAGTTGCATCCGCTTGTCTGTGCGGCGTTTAATGCCGACTTTGACGGCGACCAGATGGCTGTGCATGTGCCTCTCTCGCGCAAGGCGCAGGAGGAGGCTCGCATGCGGATGCTATCGAAGTACAACCTACTTTCGCCAGCGACTGGTGATCCGATTATTACACCATCACAGGATATTGTGCTTGGCTGCTTCTATCTGACGATGGTTCGGGACGGAGCCAAGGGTTCGGGCAAGATGTTCTCGACGATCGATGAGGCATTGCTTGCACACGAAAAGGGCTTCGTTGATATTCAGGCTCCGATCTGGGTACGTATGCAAGGAACAGTGTATGGCGAGAATGACCGGGGCATGCGTGTGCTTGCTCCAGCCGACGATGGCACGCCACGCATGCTGCTTGAGACGACCATCGGGCGTATTATCTTCAACAACGAACTGCTTGAGCCAATGCGTTTCCGCAACCGATTGGTGCCGAAGAAGGGACTTCGGGAGATCATTGCAGATTGCTATAAGTATTACACCAATCTCAACAATCTGACCGAAGATGATCTTGATAGTATTCGTGAGATGTATGGCGACCGTTCTCGTGATGAACTGGCTCGTTTCTATGGTTCAGAGCGGACGGCGGAGCAGGCGGATAAGATCAAGGCGGTTGGGTTCAAGAATGCAACTCGCGGTGGCATGACCGTCGGTGTTGAGGATATTGAGGTGCCACTCGCCAAGGTTGATATTCTGAGCGACTCGGATCTGCGTGTAACGGATATTCAGAAGCAGTTCCGGCGTGGTCTGATCACCGAAGAAGAGCGCTATCGGGAGACAGTAGCGGTGTGGCAGGGTGCGACCAAACTGACCACTGAGGCAGTCAAGAAGAATCTGAATCCATTTGGCCCGGTAGCCATGATGGTGAACTCAGCGGCACGTGGGAACATCAACCAGCTCAGCCAGATGGCTGGTATGCGTGGATTGATGTCTGATCCAACCGGGCGAATCATCGAATTGCCGATTCGCTCGAACTTCCGCGAAGGGCTCTCGGTGTTAGAGTACTTCGTATCGACGCACGGTGGCCGGAAGGGTCTGGCTGACACAGCGCTTCGTACAGCAGATGCTGGCTATCTAACGCGGCGTTTGGTTGATGTCGCACAGGATACGATCGTCACAATCGAGGATTGTGGCACTGAGGAAGGCCTATGGCTGTATCGCGATGATGATCGCGAGCTGTTGCAGGAACTTCAGCAGCG
>JBBQSD010000180.1:0-9992 GCA_038214135.1 Chloroflexales bacterium
CGACCAATTCGAGCAGTTCCTCATCGTCCATCATATCGACTTTGTTGAGGAACACGACCATGGCGGGCACCTGCACCTGGCGGGCCAGCAACACATGCTCTTTGGTCTGGGGCATCGGGCCATCGGGAGCCGAGACCACCAAAATGGCACCGTCCATCTGCGCCGCACCGGTGATCATATTCTTGATATAGTCGGCGTGGCCGGGGCAATCGACGTGGGCATAATGGCGGCTGGGGGTCTGATATTCGACGTGCCGAATAGCAATGGTAATGCCCCGGGCGCGCTCTTCAGGGGCATTATCGATCTGATCGTAGGCAATATACTGGGCGCCACCACGGAGGGCGAGCACCTTGGTAATCGCGGCGGTCAGAGTCGTCTTGCCGTGGTCGACGTGACCAATCGTGCCCACATTGATATGGGGCTTGTTGCGCTCAAATTTCTGCTTTGCCATGAGACCTGTAACTCCTTGAATGTCAACACAACACCTTTATGGATTGCGTTTTTGTTTATGGAGCCCATGACGAGACTTGAACTCGTGACCTCGTCTTTACCAAAGACGTGCTCTACCAACTGAGCTACATGGGCCTAGCATAGCTACGAGTGCTGGTGCTGAGTATCGAGCGCATGTTCTACACTCGTCACTCACAACGCAGCACTCGCGCGTGGTGGGCCGGGCTGGATTCGAACCAGCGAAGGCGTAAGCCAGCAGATTTACAGTCTGCCCCGGTTGGCCACTTCGGTACCGACCCGTAATCGTCACTTCTTCAGCAACGCGCAATATTGTATACCATCTGCACATGCCTGTCAAACGCGCCGCAATGGGCTGCGGTAGGATGAGCTATTGCATGATTCAGACGATTACTTATTGTAGCAGATCTGCGCGTTCGTATCAACCTGATTTCGGCTGAATTGCGCTCTTATGTTAAACGTGGTACAAATCGCAACACACGTTTTTCTGTTTATCACAAGGCGCTTTGTGGGGTTACGGAGCAGGCTATGCGTTGGTATGATGCAAGTAACTTGATTGTTCATCCGGGGAATGCCACTGATCCACAGGTTGTCGTTGAGGTGACGCCGGAACTGGCAGGCTGGGAGTATATTCATTTTCAGGTTCGCCATCTGGAGGCCGGTGAGACATGGGGCTTTGCAACAGATGGATGTGAGCTCGCACTCGTACCATTGAGTGGAATCATCTCGGTTGAGAGCAGCTGTGGGAACTGGCCAATTGTTGGTGGACGAGAGAATGTATTTGCTGGGCCGCCACATGCACTCTATCTGCCGCGCTATACGACACTGACGGTACGAACTGATCAGGGCTGTGAATTTGCAGTTGCCTGGGCAGCAACAAATCAGGATCATCCGCCACGCTTGGTGAACCCGCATGACCTAACGGTTGAGATTCGTGGTGGTGATAATGCCACCCGCCAGATCAACAGCCTATTGCCACCAGGGTTTCCGTGTGGCCGCCTCGTGATTGTCGAAGTCTATACTCCAAGCGGCTCGTGGAGTAGTTACCCGCCACATAAACATGATGTTCATCGGGTTGATGCCGCTGGACATGTAATCGAAGCCGATCTTGAGGAGATCTACTACTATAAGATCAATCCACCAGATGGGTTTGCGATTCAACGCGTCTATACCGATCAGCATTCGCCATTACACCAGATTGGACGCCCAATCGATGCTGCGATTGTTGCTCGACATAATGATGTTGTGTTGGTGCCCGAGGGCTATCATCCGGTTGTGAGTGCGCCGGGCTACACGACCTATTATCTGAATGTGTTGGCTGGCAGTGCACAATCGCTTGCAAATATGGATGATCCCCGCCATGTATGGGTGAAGGACAGCTACACGACTCGTGATGGGCGGGTGCCGATCTACTAATAATAGCCGATAGCCGATAGCCGATAGCCGATAGCCGATAGCCGATAGCCGAGAACCACCCTCACCCTGACCCCTCTGCCAGTGGGAGAGGGGAGGCGCAAGCAGGCGTGAAGGAATGAGCCACGAACATCTATTGGTCGCAGCCGAGGCATGACCAACGAGGGGTGAAGGGCCACCAACATTCTTTAAACCAAAACACGAAACCAAAACACGAAACCAAGAGCCAAGAACTGAGAACCAAGAGCCGAGGCAGGGTAGAGACGCTCCGCTGGAGCGTCTAGTGTTAGCGCCGAGAACCGAGAACAATCGGGAGAGCTGCGATGCATCGCGGCTGTACGATTTGTCAGCATAGATTCGGGCCGGGAAGACAGCTAGACGAATATGGAGTTGGGCTATGGCAGACACGCCTGGTTCATTGGATTTGCTCACGATGGGCCGTTCGTCGATCGACCTATACTCAGCCGATATTGGTGCGCCATTTGAGGAAATTAGCGCATTTTCGGCTTTTGTTGGCGGCTGCCCGACCAATATCAGTGTTGGTGTACGGCGGCTTGGGCTACGAACTGCCCTTCTGACGGCAGTTGGAGCGGATCAGGTTGGGCAGTTTATTCTGCATTTTTTGCAGAAAGAGGGCGTTGATACTCGTTTTGTGCCGCGTAAAACTGGCCATCGTTCATCGGCGGTGTTGCTTGGAATTGAGCCGCCCGACCGCTTCCCATTAACATTCTATCGCGATAATTGTGCTGATATTGAGCTAACGATTGATGATGTGTTGGCCGCACCGATTGCCCAAGCCAAGGTTCTGTTGATCACGGGAACTGGATTGAGCCGTGAGCCGAGCCGCAGTGCGACCCTGTTTGCTGCTGAATTGGCGCGTGCTGCCGGGGTGACAGTTGCGCTGGATATTGATTTCCGCCCTGATCAGTGGCATGATCCGCGATCATTTGGCGTGACACTACGGGCGGCAATGCGCCTGGTTGATCTTGTGACAGGTACCGACGATGAGATCAATGCAGCCATGTTGACAGATCCGGCACAGGTTCATTTGACCCACTCACAGGTTTCTGATGCGCGAGTCGCTGGCGATACCAATCAAGCAATCCCGGCCATCCTTGAACTTGGGCCACAGGTGCTCATCCAGAAGCGCGGTGTTGATGGAGCGCGAGTGCATCTTGCCCAGCGCGGTGGCGTTCCAGAGCAGATCGATGTGCCAGGCTTTCCGGTTGAGGTTGTGAATATTCTTGGTGCCGGCGATGCCTTTGCTTCTGGGTTGTTGTATGGCTATATCCAGCAATGGGATTGGTATCGAGCCGTACGGCTGGCCAATGCCTGTGGTGCGATTGTTGTAACCCGCCATGCGTGTGCCAATGCCATGCCAAGCTATGCTGAAGTCACGGCGTTTATTGAGGAAAAGGGCGGCTGGTAGGCGAGAACCGAGTATTCAGGAGTCAGGAGTCAGGAGTCAGAATACCGAACTACGGAACTGCTTCTAAGCGCAGGGCGCGCAGCCCCGCGAGCATATATCATGAAGAGGAGAGTTCAATGACGACACCCTCACGACAAAAACTCACCATGGCCCAGGCATTAGTTGCGTTTCTTAAAGAGCAGTATAGCGAGCGCGATGGTGTTGAGCGGCCATTTTTTGCGGGTTGTTATGGCATTTTTGGCCATGGCAATATTGGTGGGATGGGCCAGGCGCTGCAACAGAACCCGGATTTCCGCTATTACCAATCGCGCAATGAGCAGGCCATGGTGCATACCGCAATTGCATATGCGCGGACGAAGAACCGATTGCAGACGCTGGCGTGTACTTCTTCGATTGGCCCTGGTGCTACGAATATGATTACTGGAGCAGCGACGGCGACAATCAACCGGATCCCGGTGCTGCTGCTGCCTGGCGATATTTTCGCACGGCGGAATGTGGCCCCTGTGCTTCAGCAACTCGAATCGGAGCAGAGCCAGGATATTTCGGTCAATGATTGCTTCAAACCCGTAAGCCGCTACTGGGATCGAATCATTCGCCCTGAGCAATTGATCACCTCATTGCCAGAAGCGATGCGCGTGTTGACTAGCCCATCGGCAACTGGCGCGGTTGTGCTGGCACTGCCGCAGGATGTGCAGGCAGAGGCGTATGATTACCCTGAGATGTTGTTTCAGAAGCGGATCTGGCGGATTGCGCGTAATCGCCCTGATACGAATGCGCTGGCGCGGGCAGCAGATTTGATTCGGGCAAGCAAGCGGCCAATGATCATTGCGGGCGGTGGCGTCATCTATAGCGAGGCAACTGAAGCGCTACAGGCATTTGTCGAACAAACTGGTATTCCGGTTGGCGAGACGATGGCTGGCAAGGGTAGCTTGCGCTTTGATCATGGGCTGAATATGGGCGCTGTTGGCGCAACCGGCACGCTGGCGGCCAACCGGATTGCACACGCGGCAGATCTTGTTATCGGCATCGGTACGCGCTATAGCGATTTCACGACTGCCTCAAAAACGGCGTTCCAGCACCCGGATGTGCGTTTCATCAATCTGAATGTGGCCGAGTTCGATGCTGCCAAGCATAGCGCGCTGATGCTGGTTGGCGATGCACGGGCCAGTTTGGCAGAATTGAGCGCGCTGCTTACCGATTATCGCGTTGCAGAGGAGTATCGTAATGAGGCTCACACACTGCACAATGCCTGGGAAGCGGAAGTTGATCGGATCTATGCGATCCGCAATAGCCCGCTGCCAAGCCAGGGCGAACTGATCGGAGCCGTTAATGATCTTGGAGATCCACAGGCGATCATGGTCTGTGCTGCCGGAAGCCTACCTGGTGATTTACATAAATTGTGGCGAACTCGCCATGCCAAGCAATACCATCTCGAATATGGCTATTCGTGTATGGGCTATGAGATCGCTGGTGGGTTGGGAGCCAAAATGGCTGCCCCAGAACGGGATGTGTATGTGATGGTTGGCGATGGCTCGTATCTGATGATGCACACCGAGATTGTGACATCGATCCAGGAAGGCCAGAAGCTGACGATTGTGCTGTTCGATAATGCTGGCTATAAGAGTATTGGCGGTCTGAGCCGTTCGCTGGGACAGGAAGGGTTTGCAACGCGCTATGCCTTCCCGCAGAATGGCCGCCTCCCTGGCGATGAAGCTGAGGAAATCGCGCCGCTGCCGGTTGATCTGGCGACCAATGCCGAAAGCCTGGGTGCCAAGTTGTTCCGCTGTGAGACCTACGAACAGTTTGTTGCGGCGCTCCAGGCAGCCCGTGAGATCGAACGAACGGTGGTGATCTATATTCGCAATGATCGCATGGTTGGCGTGCCTGGCTATGAGAGTTGGTGGGATGTGCCGCCAGCGGAGGTCAGCAGCATGCCGGGTGTGCAGGCAGCACGGGCCGAATGGGAGACGATGCGGGCCAAGGAGCGGTTGTTTTGAAAGTTATCAGGATTGCGAATGCGCCCTGTTCGTGGGGCACACTTGAGTTTGAAGGGATGCAGGGCGGCCAGATTGGGTTTGCACAGATGCTTGATGAATTGTGCGAAACTGGCTATATTGGCACCGATCTTGGGGATTGGGGCTTTATGCCAACCGAACCTGTGGCCCTACAGGCGGAATTGGTGCAGCGGCAGCTTGGCATGGTTGGTGCGTTCGTACCAGTGGCGCTTCGTCATGCAGCTGCACATGCCACTGGTGTAGGAGCGGCGGTACGGGTTGCGCGGCTGCTGTCTGCTGCTGCACCAATGGATTCTGTTGGGCACCGGCCGATGATTGTTCTGGCCGATGCAAACGGAACTGATCCGATCCGTACGCTACACGCAGGCCGGGTAGTACCAGAGTTTGGTTTGAGTGCTGCGGAGTGGCGTATTGCGGCGGTTGGTGCTGAACGGATCGCACGGGCAGTTCGGGAAGCAACCGGGCTACAAACGATGTTTCATCATCACTGTGCTGGCTTTGTCGAGACTCCGGCTGAGATTGAGTATTTTTTGGCACTGACTGATCCAGCATTGATTGGCCTGGTGCTTGATTCAGGGCATCTTGTGTATGGTTCGGGCGGTGTTGATAGCCAATTGCCAGTAATGTTCTTTGAGCGCTTTGCTGCGCGGATTGGACTGGTTCATTTCAAGGATTGCCAGCCTGGGATAGCTGCCCAAGCGCGGGCTGAGGGGCTTGATTATTTTGAAGCGGTGCGGCGTGGGGTGTTCTGCGAGCTAGGCCAGGGTTGTGTGGATTTCCCGGCCCTAGCACATGCACTAATGCAGAGTGGCTATAGCGGCTGGATTGTGGTTGAGCAGGATGTGCTGCCTGGTATGGGCACCCCAAAAGAGAGTGCGGCGCGTAATCGAGCCTATATCCATACACTCGGCTTATAGGGCTGATTATTGAACGAATAAAGGAATATTGAACAGTGTGATTCGTATTTACTTGTTCAAGAACAAGTGTTTGACGTTGCCTTGTTCTTTTGTTCTTTTGTTCTTTTTATCAAAGCGTGGAGCATATGGAACATCTGAATATTGCCCTGCTTGGTGCAGGCCGAATTGGACAGGTGCATGCCGCTAATCTGGCTGGGCGTGTCGCTGGAGCGCACCTGTATGCGATTGCCGATGTCTCGGGCGAGGCGGCGCAGCGCTGTGCCCAACACTATGGCGTTGCGATTGCTGTTGATGACTACCAACGCCTGTTGGCCGATCCACTGGTGCATGCCGTTGCGATCTGCACATCAACGGATACCCACGCACGGATTATTGTTGAAGCCGCACAGGCCGGTAAACATATCTTTTGTGAAAAGCCAATTGCCCAAACATTGGAAAGTATCGATCTGGCACTAGCGGCGGTAAAGTCAGCCGGGGTGACGCTGCAGATCGGGTTTAATCGGCGCTTCGACACCAGCTTCCGTAGGGCACGTGCCGCAGTTGTGAATGGCGAGATCGGGCGGTTGGAGCGTGTTCACATTATTAGCCGCGATCCCGCTCCGCCACCGATTAGCTATGTGCGGGTTTCGGGCGGGCTGTTTCTGGATATGACCATCCACGATTTCGATATGCTGCGGTTTCTGACTGGCGATGAGGTTGAGGAATTGTTTGTGATGGCCGATGCGCTTGTTGATCCCGCAATTGGTGCGGCTGGTGATGTCGATACGGCGGTGATTATGCTGCGCTTCAGGAATGGAGCCATTGGTACAATCGAGAACAGCCGCCGAGCTGTGTATGGCTATGATCAGCGTGTTGAACTGTTTGGCAGTGCTGGCGCGCTCCGAACCGAGAACCACTACCAAAATAGCGCGCTGGTGAGCGATGCCCATGGTGTGCGGCGCGACCTGCCCTATTATTTCTTTTTGGAGCGCTATAGCGAGAGCTTTGCAGAAGAATTACGCGCCTTCGTTAGTACCATTCAGCATAGTACACCAACACCAGTGACAGGCTGGGATGGCCGGGTACCGGTTGTGATGGGTCTGGCAGCGGCTCGTTCATTGCGCGAGCGGCGGCCAGTCCGTTTGGATGAGATTGATGCCAGTTGGGGTGTATAGCTCGCCCGTACAAGTGGGCGAATACGAGATTCGCTCCTACGATACGCCCGTACAGGTTGGGTCGGTGATCCAGCCTTCTCGTTCGTGCCCGAATGGGATGCCATACTGAGGCTGTGTGGTTGCCCAGGCAGCCTGAAGTACTGCTAACAGGGCATCGAGTGTGTCGCCGGATCATTCAGGCAGGCCGCTCTGGTAGCCTGATCATATGCAATGGTGATGCCATAGCGCTGTGCAATCGGCCCATGTGGATCGGATAGGCCAGCCAGAATCTGTTCTCGGGATGCCACACGCTGGCCAGGAGTGCGATCATTTTTGTAGCTCTGATTGCCAATAATTGCCCGCGCTACCAGAGCTGGGTATACTTCCAAGGCGATCCTATCGCTGGTGGTGGGGTGGCATGGCATGATGCTCGCTCCCGAGCGCTTGAGCGGTGGCACGCCACGGAAGAACATCTTGCCCACTGGAACATAGGCCATGAGCATGGCGCTGATTGATCGAGCCTGCTGATCCACCACACGTTTTGCATTTCGTGGCAGCCCGGTGCTGTGACGCATATGCCGAAATTCGGCCAGTAATGTGTTATATTCCGATAGCGTATGCGTGCTCATGCGCTCAATAAAGCCATCCCAATCGAGCGGCCATTGATGCTGCGTATGCAGCCAGAGCATCAGTTCATATGGCTGGCCAAACGGGAAATCGAAGCCACCGACCCACGGCCCCTGGCGCTGCAACAACTCCCCAAAATTCTTCAGGCTGGAAATGACTTCGATCTGATCCACTATCAGGCATCGATCATGCAATGCACCAATCGCGCAGGTGATCGGCTTGCGTACTGATGGCGCACTGGTGAAGTCGATTCCATAGATGCGATTCATTGCTGTTACAACTTGTTGCTATTCGCTCCAAAAATAACATCCTAAGTTTATCATCTTTCGTAACATGGTATACGCCATTGAATGATGTACGCAGTGTTGCTGTGCAGGCGCAAATGCGATCTGTGTATACTTCTGCTGCCTGAGAATGGCGTTGTGCATGGATGGAAGGAATAGGTCTATGGTTTATGTAACACGGCGCTTTGAATTTTCGGCAGCGCATCGCTACTGGCGCGATGACTGGAGCCGCGAGCAGAATGAACGCACCTTTGGGATGTATAGCAGCCTCTATGGGCATGGGCATAATTATACGCTTGATGTAACGGTCAAAGGCGTAACTGATCCAGTGACTGGTATGGTGATCAATATCACCGATCTGAAAGCGATTGTTGGTGCGGTGCTCGAAGGGTTCGATCACAAACATCTCAATCTGGATACGCCCTATTTTCGCTCCCGAATTCCCACCACAGAGAATATTGTGCGGGTATTGTGGGACTTAATCGCGCCCGGCCTGCCTGTTGGTGTCGAATTGGCTACGTTACGATTGGCCGAAATGAACGACCTATGGGCCGAGTATAGCGGCGAAGATCAGGGTCGCTTCACCCGTTCGTATGTATTCTCTGCTGCCCATCGTTTACATTCGACCGAGCTTTCCGATGATCAGAATCGCGAAATCTATGGCAAATGTAACAACCCCAATGGCCATGGTCATAACTATACCGTCGAGGTAACAGTTGCAGGGGCTATCGATCCAGAGACGGGGATGCTGATCGATCTTAGTGAAATGGATCGTATCGTTCGTTCGGTACTCGAACAGCTTGATTTACACCATATTGATCGGGAGGTCGCTGCCTTTGCGGAACACCCCTCGACCGCAGAGAACATTATTGTGTTTTTGTGGGATGAGCTTGAGGCGCGCTTTGCAGGCCAATTCCAGCATCTGCGTTTGTGGGAAACCAACCGTAATGTGTTTGATTATTCCGGACGAGCGATTTCGTCTGTTGCGAGGTGATACTCATGCAGAATGCAACTAAGATGAAGCCTAATGGCATCTTGCGAACTCCTGAAATCGACCCAACCCGTTTTGATGATCTGATCATCCATGGGCAGGGCAAGATCGAAGGGATGCTATTCGAGAGCAATACTGGCGTTGAGCTGGCGGTGCGCTCCATTCTGGGCGAAATCGGCGAAGATCCCGAGCGTGAGGGGTTGCTCGCAACTCCCTCGCGGGTTTCGAAGATGTATGCGGAACTGACGGCGGGCTACCATGTTGATCCACACGCGCTGATCAACGATGCTGTCTTTTCGGTCGATTACGATGAGATGGTGGTTATCAAGGATATTGATTTCTCCAGTTTGTGTGAACATCACATGCTGCCATTTCTTGGGCGGGTCCATGTTGCATATATCCCGAATGGCAAAGTAATCGGGCTCAGCAAGATTCCGCGGATTGTCGAGATGTTTGCGCGGCGTTTGCAGGTTCAGGAGCGCATGACGGTTCAGATTGCCGATTTCTTGAATGATTCACTGCACCCGGCTGGCGTTGCTGTCGTCGCGGAGGGGATTCATATGTGCTCGGTGATGCGGGGTGTCAAAAAGGCCAATGCCTCAATGATTACCTCGGCGATGCGCGGGGTGTTCCGCGATGACCCAAAGACGCGGGCGGAATTTATGGCCCATGTTGATCGTGCCGGGTTGGCGGATTAGGGAGAGCGTATGCCCCT
>JBBQSD010000181.1:0-9657 GCA_038214135.1 Chloroflexales bacterium
ACATCGCCCTGTATGGCGGCAACAATCAGCCCAACTACCAGTGCGCCAATCGTTGGTGCCCGAAAGCCCAGCCGCCGCAGGAACACAAACACGGCCAGCATTAGCCCGACCATCAGTGGCCGATCTGGCAGTACCTTGAACAGGTCAATCCCAAAGCGAAACAAGACACCAGCCAACATACCAAGCGCAATTGGTTGCGGAACGAGCGCCATTGCCCGCCCAAAAATGCGGGTGAAGCCCACCAGTGTGACAGCAATAGCCGCAATGATATAGGCACCAACCGCCTGTTGTAGCCCATATGGGCCAAGGCTACTCACTAAGAGCGCTGCTCCAGCACTGCTCCAGGCAGTGATAATCGGCTGGCGATAGATCAAACTCAGTAATAAGCTCGTCACACCGCTGCCAACCGAGACCGCCCAGATCCAAGAATACAATTCGGCGCGGCTCAGCCCAGCCTGTTCACCAGCCTGAATGATGACAAGGATCGGGCCGGTAAATGCAACCAGCACCACGACCAACCCCGAAATGAATGCCGACGGTGCCATGGATTTCGGCAGATCGCGCAGGCTGCCACCAAAACGCGCCAGTGTCTGTCGCACACAAACCCCAATCTAACATAGCCGATAACCGATAGCCAATAGCCGATAGCCGTCGGTATTCAAGGAATTGTTCTGCATTATACGGCTGCCCAGCGTAGAGCCGATATACTGTTCGCAAATGATGTACTACAACATCACTATGGAGGCCGAGATAGTATCCGCAGATTTCGCAGATGACGCAGACTATGGTATCTCTCCCAACCGCGGGCTGAAGCCACGCGGCAAAGCGCAAACGAACCCCTAGCCGCAGGCTTCAGCCTGCGGGGCAGGGGTATGCAAACGATACCCGATGAACATGGAAAGATTCATCAGCCTGCGCGACACGGTTTCAATGTGAAGGCAAGAGATCCTATATCACAGCAAGCGTAAACGTTGGTAGGTAATCTGAATAGTGACAATCCTACATTCTACATGTAGACAATCTGTTGAGTTTGATAACACAGCTCTATGTCGTTGTCTATTATTGTAGGCAGACACATCGGTCTGCCCGTACCCAATGGGCATCCTTGTCTATCATCGTGGGCAGACACATCGGTCTGCCCGTACCCAATGGGGTACACGGCATGCGGTGCCGCCACGCCCACTGCCCAATAGTGGTATCATGCATAATATATAGCCGATATACCGATAGCCGATAGCCGAAAATTCCAAACGAAGGCTCTGTCATGAATGACGTATGCAGTACAGATACATGGGCCTCTGATTGCTGAATACTCGGTTCTTGTTCCTTTGTTCGTTTGTTCAGGATCTAGCTCTTGATTCTCGATTCTTGGTTCTGCGAATTCTGAATCCTGACTCCTGACTCCTGAATACTCGCCCGTAACTAAAGGTAGATAATCGATTGAGTGTGATACAACGCCCACCCAAACCAGAGATTATGAGCCCGGCTGGCTATTGGCCACAATTGCAGGCCGCGATTGAAGCAGGGGCCGATGCCGTCTATTTTGGGCTGAAACATTTTACAGCTCGCGCCAAAGTCGGCTTCGGGTTGGCTGAATTGCCAGATGTGATGCGAACCCTGCATCAGCGGGGTGTCAAAGGGTATGTGACGTTCAATACGCTGGTGTTCGATCACGAACTCTCGGAGGCGGCCACATCATTGGCGGCGATTGCCGAAACCGGCGTTGATGCGATCATTGTGCAGGATGTTGGGATTGCCCAGCTTGCCAAACAGATTGCACCCGATCTTGATGTGCATGGCAGCACGCAGATGAGCATCACCAGCGCGGAGGGCGTCGATCTGGCCCGCCGTTTTGGCGTCAGCCGGGTTGTGTTGGCCCGCGAATTGTCGCTCGATGATATTCGCACGATTCGTAGCCAGACGGATTGTGAGCTTGAGATATTCGTCCATGGGGCGCTGTGTGTCTCCTATTCCGGCCAGTGTTTTTCCTCCGAGGCCTGGGGTGGGCGCAGTGCGAACCGTGGGCAGTGCGCCCAGGCATGCCGCCTGCCATATGAACTGATCGTCGATAATCAGCTGAAGCCGCTTGGCGATGCCCGCTACCTGCTCTCGCCAGGCGATCTGTATGCATTGCATCAGATCCCCGAAATCGTGCAGATTGGCATTTCGGCAATCAAGATCGAAGGTCGCTACAAGAGCGAAGAATATGTGGCACTGACGACGCGCGCCTATCGGCAGGCAGTTGATCAGGCCTGGGCCGGATTGCCGCTCAGCATTAGCCGCAGCGAAGAACTGCAACTCGAACAGGTCTATTCACGTGGTTTGGGGCCATTTTTCGTCACTGGTACCAATCATCAGCATGTTGTGAATGGCCGATCCCCGCGCCATCGTGGCGTGTTGGCTGGGCGGGTAATTCGTGTTCATCCCGAGAGCGTGATTGTCGCTCCTGATCCGGCGATTGCCGATGCGCCACTCAAAGCCGGCGATGGGCTGGTGTTCGATGCCGCCGATTGGCGTAGCCCTGAGCAAGATGAGGAAGGTGGCCGGATCTACCAGATTGTGCCAGGGCGCAATGGGCAGATTGAGCTGCTGTTCGGCAATGGCGTGATCGATGCCAGCCGTATTCGTGCTGGAGATCTTGTGTGGCGTAGCCACGACCCACAGCTTCAGAAGGCAGCCCATCCCTATCTCACCCCATCCGCGCCGGTTGCCCGTCAGCCTGTGCATGTGCGTGCCCGTGCCCATGCTGGCACAGCCTTGGAACTGAGTTGGACGCTCGTTGATCAACAAGATCGGCGTGTCGTTGTCCATTCGCCAGATGTTCTTGGGACAGCACAGAACCGGGCGCTCACGCCGGAATTTGTTCGTGAACAGCTTGGGCGGCTTGGCAATACGCCGTATGTGCTGGTCGATCTTGAGCTTGATCTGCAGGGCAACCCATTTGTGCCAAGCTCGCTGCTGAACACCCTGCGCCGCGATGCTGTTGAGCAGTTGGCGGCATTGCAAAGCCAACCCCGTGTTGCCACAATCAATGATCCACATGCGATCCTGGCTGCTGCACTTGCCAACCAGCACCCCACACCGGTTCGTGCGATTTCCAGCCCAGCCGAACTACACATGCTTGTTCGGACGCCAGAGCAACTCGATGCTGCGCTTGCGCTTCAACCGGCCAGCATTACGCTCGATTATCTGGAGCTGTATGGCCTACGGCCAGCCGTTGAGCGCGTTCAGGCTGCCGGAATCACTGCGCGTGTGGCTAGCCCGCGGGTGCTGAAGCCGAGTGAGCAGCGCATTATCCGCTTCCTGCTCAAGCTCGATTGTGCCATCGTTGTTCGTTCGAGTGGCCTGTTGGCCGCGCTGCAACAGGAACCGCATCCGGCATTGATTGGCGATTTCAGCTTGAATGCCGCCAATGTACTAACCGCCGAAACCCTGCTTGATCTTGGCCTGCAGCGGCTCACGCCAACCCATGATCTGAATGCAGCCCAGATCGCCACGCTGGCCGAGAGTATTGGCGCTGAGTTGATCGAAGTGATCGCCTACCAGCATCTGCCCGTGTTTCATACCGAACACTGCGTCTTCTGCCGGTTTTTGTCGGCTGGCACCAGCTACAAGGATTGCGGCCATCCATGTGAGCAGCACCGCGTTGCATTGCGCGATGAGAAGGGCCGCGAACATCCGGTGATGGCCGATGTTGGTTGCCGCAATACCGTGTTTGGGGCCGAAGCGCAGGAAGCCAGCCGCCATCTCGAAGATTGGCGTGCCGTTGGGATTCGGCACTTCCGGCTCGAATTCGTCCACGAAACCGCCGAACAGGTGGCTCGTGTTGGCCAGGCCTTTCGTGAGGCCCTTGATCGCAAGATTTCGGCAATTGAATTAACCCGCCGGTTGCAGCGGATTGCGCCACAGGGAGCCACCCAGGGCAGCCTGTTCGTTCCAGAAAGCTACCTGACAATCCCACTGATGCAGTAATAGAGGAATAGCCGTGTGGCTTCAGCCCGCGGCTGACAATCCCGCTGATGCAATGAAATAACCATGAATACACCACATGCACCCCATATCGTTGCCATCGGTGGGGGCGGTGGCGCAACCCAGGTACTCAAAGCCGCCCAGGGCTTCACCGAGAAGCTCACCGCGGTCATTGCCGTCACCGATACCGGGCGCTCGACTGGGTTGGCCCGCACAATTGGCAATATCCCCGCCCCTGGCGATCTGCGGGCCACGATTGCCGCATTTGCGAGTGACCGCCAGATGGCCGATCTGCTGCAGTATCGCTTCAGCGGTGCTGGCATTTCGCAGCTCGATGGCATGGCCTTTGGCAACCTGATGCTGGCCGCGCTGGCCAACACTAGCGCCGATTTTGCGGTAGCCGTTGAACAGTTGGCCGCCATGTGCCGCTGCACCGCCCAGATCTTGCCGATCACCGCTGCCAATATTCAGTTGTGCGCCGAACTGGTGGATGGAACGTTGGTGGCTGGGGAATTGCCAGTTCGTGGCCTCAACAAGCCCGCAATCAAAAGACTGTTCCTGAGCGGGGCTGCCCCAGCGCATCCGCCAGTCCTAGATGCCATCCAACAGGCCGATCTGGTGGTACTCGGGCCTGGCAGCCTGTTCACCACCGTTCTGGCAGCACTACTCACCGATGGCGTCATTGCGGCATTGCGCGATACACGCGCACAGGTGGCTTTTGTCTGCAACAATACCACGCAACCAGGCCAGACCGACGGATTCACCGCGCTCAATCACGTCCAGCGAATGACTGAAGTGCTTGGGCCGGGTGTGCTCGATGTTGCTCTCATAAATCGCAGCCCATATGATCCACAGGCCATGCAGCCATATGAGGCAGAGGGTCTATTCCTATTACAACCAGATGATGCCGAGATTGCCCAGATTGCTGCGCTTGGCGTACAGCCAGTGGTGCGTGAATTGGCCGAACCAATCGGCGCAAAACGGGCATTATGGAACAAACAGGATACCATTCGCCACGATCCAGTAGCCCTCCAAGCGGCCCTGCAATCAATAGTAGGGTAGGGGCGAACCTTGTGTTCGCCCGAATTGGCGGGTGTGCGCCCGAGATGATGGCTCCTAGCCGCGTGGCTTCAGCCTCCCAATAGAAAAGGATCTATTGCCCATGATCGTGATCGGCCTCATGTCCGGCACTTCCGCCGATGGAATTGATGCAGCGGTTGTGGAACTGATTGGCGTACCACCAGATCTGCAGTGGCGTCTGCTGGCGCACCAGACAATCGCGCATCCGCCGACACTGCGCGCCGAAATTCTGGCCTGTTGCGATCCGCGTACTGGCACGGTGGATCGCATCTGTACTCTGAATGCCGCGCTAGGGCAGGCGTTTGGGCGAGCGGCGCTGGCAGTCGCCCAGGCTGCTGGAATCGCCCCACACCAGATCGACCTGATCGGCAGCCATGGTCAGACAATCTGGCATGCGCCGCTTGGCAACCCACCAGCAACCCTGCAAATTGGCTGCGCCGCCGAGATCGCCGAACTGACAGACGCACCAGTTGTGAGTAATTTCCGGGTGCGCGATATTGCCGCTGGCGGCCAGGGTGCCCCACTCGTCGCTGCTGTGGATGCGCTGCTGTTAGCCCACCCAACGCGAACCCGCGTTGCACAGAACATTGGTGGGATTGCCAATCTGACCTACCTGCCCGCTGGTGGAATCGGCGCGTTTGCCTTCGATAGCGGCCCCGGCAACATGCTGATCGATGATATTGTTCGCCACGCAACCGGCGAGGCATATGATCGTGATGGTGCGTTTGCCGCTCAAGGCCAGATCAATGGTACGCTCCTGGAAGAACTGCTCGATCAGCGCTTCTTCCAGCGCAAGCCACCGAAAACCACAGGTCGTGAGGAGTTTGGCGCGGCCTTTGCCGAGCACATCCGTGTGCGCGCCGCCCAGCTTGGCCTCTCCACTGCCGATCTTGTCGCAACCATAACGGCACTGACAGCCCACAGTATCGCGGCGGCCTACCGGGATTTCCTGCCGCGTATGCCAGATGATGTGATCGTGAGTGGTGGAGGAGCGCGCAACCAGACCCTGATGGCGCTACTGCGCCAAACACTCGCTCCCGCCCGAATCCTGACCAGCGATGAGCTTGGGATTCCAGCTGAAGCCAAGGAAGCCTTAGCATTTGCGGTGCTGGCCTATGAAACATGGCACCAGCGGCCTGGCAATCTGCTAGCCGCCACAGGCGCAGGGCGAGCCGTCGTTCTGGGCGACCTCACCCCTGCTGCGCTCCCCTCTCCCAGTGGGAGAGGGGCTGGTGGTGAGGGAACAAATCATACAATCGCTGCCCTCTCCTCATCGCTGACCGAATCGCGCAATCCGCTTTCTGAACAGATCGATACGCTTTCCACATTCGATATGCTGAACATGATCAATGCTGAAGATGCCCGTGTTGCCCAGGCTGTCGCCGTTGTGCTGCCCCAGATTGCGGAGGCTGTTGACAAGATCAGTGAGCGGATGCGCCATGGCGGGCGCTTGATCTATGTCGGAGCGGGAACATCAGGGCGATTGGGTGCGCTGGATGCGGCTGAGTGCCCACCAACCTATAACACGCCGCCTGGCTTGGTTGTGGCGCTGCTCGCTGGTGGGCCGCGTGCGCTCACCGAATCGATCGAAGGGGCCGAGGATGATGCATTGGCTGGCGCACAGGCAATCATCGATCTGTATGTGACCGAACGCGATAGCATTGTTGGGATCGCAGCCAGTGGGGCAACGCCATATGTTCTTGGAGCGCTTGAGGCAGCCATGAACGCAGGCGCACTGACGATTAGTTTGGCCTGTAATCATCCATCGCCAATTGCAGAACTTGCCCAGATTGCGATTGCACCATTGGTTGGCCCGGAAGTTATCACTGGCTCAACCCGTATGAAGGCTGGCACCGCCCAAAAACTGGTGCTGAACATGCTCTCAACCGGCGTCATGGTGCGCCTTGGCAAAACCTATGGCAACCTGATGGTTGATCTGCAAGCCAAGAATACCAAGCTCAAACGCCGCGCAGTGCGGATTGTCTGCGAAGCAACCGGCCTCGATTTCAGCGTTGCCGAAGAACTCCTGGCAGCCTGCGATGGCGATCTCAAAACCGCGATTGTTGCTGCGCTCACTGGTGTCGAACCACACGAAGCCCGACGCAGGCTCACAGAAGCAGGCCAGATCGTGCGGGCGGCTATTGGTGAAACACGCTGAGTTGCTGGCTTATGAAGGTAAGGTTGACCAAATAATCGAGGAGATCGCGCTGACGCTGCTCGTGCTGATCTGGATTGCGCAAGCATGGCTTGCGCGGCGGCAGCATGGCTGCCGCACTCCATACACGCAGCCGAACCCTACCCGAATTCATGTATATCGTTCCCTAGCCGCAGGCTGAAGCCTGCGGAAGGAGAATGATTCGCGGGTTTGTTCGACGCTAGACCCGTGCTCCAGCTTCGCGGGCGAGCAAAACGTTGGGAGGCAAGTGGCGGGCAACAGTGCGAACGAGCAGATCCTCGTCATAACACTCGCCGACATGCAGGCAGCTGAGTGCCCAAAGATTGCGTAGATGCAGTGGGGTGAATGTTCGTCCATCGCCGAGCTCACGGTCGGCGAGGACCTGTGGCAGGAGTAGGGTGACAAGACCATCGAGTTCTGTGGGAGCCATACATCACCTCCGGCCCAGGTGCCGCTCATTGATTTGTGTGATCCAAGTTTGCCAAAAACATGTAGAGCTATTGTAGCACATCTTGTGCCACTGTTGATGGTTACGTTCATATCACACTATGGTGAGAATCTGATACCGCGGAAGAGAAGCGAGTACTGGCATTCAGATGCGGTATAATAACACATGTGTTGATTGAAACTGCCACTCTGGATCGCACCGACTGGCGCGCTGAGACTGCCCGTTTTCGCCGTGCGCTCTTCGATCCCCGCCTGCTTATTCTGGTTGCGCTGGCGTTGCTGGTTGGCGTGCTGGCCTATCAGGCACCTGCATCTACCGATCTATCGGTCGGGTGGCTTGGTGATAGGTTCTTTCTGCGAGCCAGTGAAGGCCAGGCTACCGATGACAGCCGCAGTTTCTATGGCGATGAGATCACCGACCATGCGCGCAGTGGCCGCAGCCGCTGGACGCGCAGCGAGGCCGAGATTCGCTTTCCAGGAGTTGGCCCCGGTAAATTAGACCTCACCATTCGCGCTCAGGGCTGGCCCAACGATATCCTTAATCACGGCGTACGCCAGCCAACAGTGACGGTATTGGCCGATCAGATACCGCTTGGCACATTTACACCAAATGCTACCTGGGCCGATCAGCAGTTCACAATTCCAGCATCTATTCGCGTACACGATGATCTGGCCATAGCGTTGCAGATGTCGGATGTGTTTACTGGCACACGCCAATTTGCCGATCCACGCCCCAAAGGCGTTCGGATCGAGCATATTAGTATTCGGGCCACTGCTTCCGAAACGCTGTTTACTCGGCCAGCAACACTGCCGCTTGTGGCACTCGCCCTGAATGGCGCGCTCTGGTTATTGACGCTACTGGCGCTGACTGGCCGCCCAAACCTGAGTTTCGTGCTAACAACCATGCTGGTTGCGTGCGTCGCGCTGGCATTAGCACTGGCGCGTGCCTGGGCAGCGGTGCTGATGCCTTGGCTCCTGGTTCTGGGTATGATCGCCCTCTGTTATGCATGGCGTGGTGCGCTGGCTGGCCTGCTTATTCGGCTTGTACAGGTATATCGGCGCGGTGAAGCACTCAACTATGGGTTGATCGCCGCTGGCTCTGTCTGGTTACTTGTTGTTGCTGCATGGGCCAGCCTGGCATTGCAAATGCCTGCTATGCATATGGCAAGCGACAATTTCCCTGATTCATTGCTGTATGGCCTGCTGGGCATGAGCCTACTGCTGCTGACACTCGTGCTTGGCCGTAACGGCCTGCCGCGCCTGGCCCAAACACTGGTTGGAGCGATTGGCTCTCGTATTGGTGCGCGGGTTATTCTTGCACTGTTTCTGGTTATCTGGGGCGGCTACCTGGCATCGGTGGTTGCGGTGTTGCCATATGTTGGCCATGCCGATTATGCCGATAATGCGGTTGTCGCACGCAATCTGCTGGCCGGTCGTGGTTGGGTTGTTGATTATGTGACCCAATTCTACCAGCTCTATACTGGCGTGACCCGCCCGCAGGAGACCTGGCCGCTCATGCAGCCCGTCTGGATTGTGCCCTTTTTTGCACTATTCGGGCCAACTGCCTGGGCCGCCAAACTACCAAATCTGATCATTCTTCTGCTGCTTGGCTTTGCCATCTTTGCCGTCGCAGCACGTCTGTGGGATCGGCGGGTTGGCCTAACCGCAGTTGTGCTTGTGCTGACCAGCCAACTCTTTTTCAAATTAGTGATCTATGCCACCAGCGATCTCGCATTTGTCCTGTTCTCATTTGGGGCGATCTGGTTATTGTATCAGGCAACAACCACGGATGTATTGACAACACGTGCCAATTCCCCCGCTCCCCAACGTGGGAGCGGGGGTCAGGGGGTGAGGGTCCTGCTTGGTTCTGGAACACTCACCGGCCTGATGATATTGCAGAAACCGGGGAGTGGTGGCGTGATTGCGCTTGGTATGGGCCTGTGGCTGATCGGGCAGGTTCTGCGCCGATACCGCACCACCCAAAA
>JBBQSD010000182.1:0-9647 GCA_038214135.1 Chloroflexales bacterium
ACCGCACCAGTGACGTCTTCACCCATTTCGCGCGGGCCTTTGGCATGCTCATGCACGCCGCACAGTCCGGCTGGAACGACTGGCTCGGCAGTATCTTCATGACCTGGCAGTTGAGCAAGCACTGGCACGGGCAGTATTTTACCCCATGGCCCGTTGCACAGCTCATGGCACAGATGACGCTCGGTGATATCGCGACGACCTGCCATGAACGGGTGCACACGGCCCTCGTGCATCCAGAGAACCGCATGGATCAGGGGATCAGGCGCTGCTCCGCACCAGCAGCCTGATGCAGACGCCTGACGAAGCACACGCATGGTTTGTTGATCGACTCATTCCTGCGGCTCTGCCGTTCATTGCGCCCATCCAGATCCATGAGCCGACCGTCGGCAGTGGCGTCATGCTCCTGGCAGCGGCCTCCGTCGTTCCCGGCTGGGCCAATCATTTCGGGATCGTGCAGTATCATGGCATGGATGTCGATCCACTGTGTGTCGAGATGGCATGTGTCCAACTCAAGCGCTACGGTCTGAACGGTTTCGGTCTCCGTTGTGCGATCGCGGCACGTGGGGTTGCACCTCTTCACGGAAATGAGCCATTCCTGCCATCCCACGAAACGCAAGTGCACCTCCCGTTGGCTCCAAGTACGACGGTGCCAGAACCGTCTGCCCAGCCTATGATGCCAGTATTGTCTGGCAGGCCCGCATTTCGAACGACCCCAAGCGGTTTCATTGTTGAGCAACAGACATTTGAGTTTTGAAGGATGCAAATCTTGCACCATGACGATGCGGCCTTGCGATTGCTTTACCCCTCATGCTACGACACGCGTGCTTATCCCGTGCGCAACAGGTTTGCTCTGTGTTCCGCACTCCTCGCCGTCCTATGGCAATCTTCGCAGCACCCTCAAGGCACGCTGCGCTCTGACGGCCTTGACCGCGCTGCGGATATATTGGCGTCCGGCGAATGGCTGGAAGCACCAATTGAACGGAGACACGACATGGAAGGCTTTCTTGCACGCGCAGAGATCATGGGACGCGCTGACCACCAGCCACCACTGCGTCAAACAACTGATGAGCGCATGGTCACGAACATCACCGTCTATACCAACTTTAACCAGCGCCGCGCTGGCGAGACGAGTATCGAGATTACCGACCGGCACCACATTGTCGTTTGGGATCGCCTGGCGGAGTTGTGCGCCCAGCATATTCGGGCTGGCACGCGCATCTATGCCGAAGGACGCCTGACCACCCGCCACTGGATCGACCGTGAGACTGGTGAGCGCCGCAGCCGCACCGAAATCCACGCCACGAATGTCATCTTCCTGGGCGGTGTACAGCACACCAATCTGGTGCCTGGCTATGTCGAAGACATCCCCGAGGAGTTGTACGAAGGAGAGGAGGACTGACACGCGAGCAGGGGAGCGCAGTTCGCGATCTCCCTCCCGGCTCTGGAGGGAGATCGCGTAGATGATGTGATATTCGTGCGGAGTGCACTCTGGGAACGCATGTGGAGGCATGGCCGTACGATTGCGCGTTGACGTTGTCCGGGCAAGCCGCTACAATCAACGACAGAAGGAGGACGACCATGGCGATTCTTTCCCAAGACATGACCGATGCGGATGAGCAACGCCTGATCGTTTTCTGGCGCAGTCTACCGGTCTGGCGGAAGCTCGAAATCATGGGCGAGCTGTATGAGGCCGCCAACGTGCTCGCGCTGGCTGATCTGCGGCGCTGTCATCCAGATGAGTCCCATGAACAGCTTGTTGCACGCCTGATGGCACGGCGCAAACTCCTGGAGCAGCGCGATGCGGCCTGATCAACTCCTCGTCATCGTGACCGCGCGCCTTGAGGCAATCGGCATCACGTACTGTGTTGGTGGTTCCTTTGCCAGTGGCGTCTATGGTCAGGCACGCACCACCTATGATCTCGATATCCTCATTGCGCCGCAGCTTGGGCAGATCACCGCGCTGATTGCCGCGTTTCAAACAGACTTTGAGCTCAATCCGACCGAATTGCTTGATGCGCTTCAGGATGCGCCGGACTATCGTGAGCGTCCAGAACAGCGGGCCATTGTAAAAGCCTATCATCGTGCCACCCAGTTTCGGGTCGACTTTTTTGTGTCAAGTGGCCGGGCTTTTGAGCACCAGCAACTGCAGCGCAGTATCCGCCAGCTGATTGCCACCAACCCTGAGGCTGAGGCGAACTTCGCGTCGCCCGAAGACATCATCCTGGCCAAGCTTGAGTGGTTTCGCATGGGCAACTATGCCAGTGCCCATCAGTGGCCCGATGTGCAGGCCATCATGCTGGTGCAGGGTGATCGGCTCGACTGGGTTTACCTACGTGCGTGGGCCACAACCCTTGGTGTGCGCGATCTACTTAAGCGTGCCGCAGCGGGCGAATGCCCACCAACCCCGGCCGATGATGCAGCTGCACAGCGACGTCTGTTCGACTGAACACGAGTTGTTCCCGTGCATCACCACTTGCGATGAATGCTTCCTGATGCCGCCGCACCTCCCTCAATGACATCGCTCCAAACAGGCCCGATCCACGTGAGTCAGGACTGATTGGTGCTGCCACGGCTACGGGTGTGAGCCGTGGAGTCTTGCTCGATGACTCAGCTGTGATCGACCCACATCTCCATAGTGCCGTTGTTATGCAGTGAGAACCGATGCATCATCGCGGCCAATCGATGCGTGTATCCTCCTGCTGCTTCCTGACCCATACCTCTCATTGACCACGCCCTCGTGGCGTTCATGGCGACTATCGCACGGCGCACAAGGCCAAGTCGAGGCGCACGCGCACCTTGCACACCGTGCCGCTCCTGTTCCGCACGCCACTGGGCGTGGACATAGGAAAGGAGCCACTGATGCTGCACGATCTTCTCCAACGCCTTGCTGCTCTGCTGCTGCAGGAACGGATCGGGTACACCGATCTCCAGGCGATCATCATCGACCTACTACACCTGAGTGATGCTGACCTCGACACGCTGATCACGCGCTGGGATGCCATCCATCGCTTGCTGCTGGCACTCAAGGTCAAACGGCAGGGAGAAACCGGTGCTTCCGGCGCAGCAGCCCAGACGGAGGTGCACTAATGCCAACGATTCGCGAACTCCCAGAACATGACCGACCGCGTAGCCGTATTCAGCATGCGGGTGGTGCGGCCCTGAGCGATGCTGAACTGCTGGCGATTCTGTTGCGTGATAGTGGGGTTGAGGGCATGAATGCGATTGAGTTAGCCCAACAGTTATTGGTTGATCATCGCGGTTGGGCTGGATTGCAGCGGGCCAACTTTGCAGACCTGGCAATCCAGCGTGGTATGGGCCAAGCGAAGGTGGCGCAGATCAAGGCCGCCCTCGAGATTGGGCGTCGGTTGCTATTGACCAGCGACGAGCAACGCTTGCAGATTCGCTCACCCGCCGATGCCGCACAACTGATGCTGGTTGAGATGGGCCAGCTTGATCAAGAACATTTGCGGACAATCTGCCTCGACACGAAGAATCGGGTGCAGAAGGTGCATACGGTGTATATCGGTAGCCTGAATAGTTCACTGGTGCGAATCGGTGAGCTGTATAAGGAGGCTATTCGATTAAATAGTGCGGCGGTCATTTTGGTGCATAATCATCCGAGCGGCGACCCGACGCCATCGCCAGAGGATGTGTTAGTGACCAGGCAAGCGGTTGAGGCGGGCAAGCTACTTGATATTGATTGCCTCGATCATCTGGTGATCGGGCAGGGTCGCTATGTCAGCATGCGCGAACGAAATTTGGGGTTTAGCGGCTAGATCGGACATGTGTATCATGCGTGGGGTTCGGTGTATGGGTATGACCGTGCCGAGCCCTCCCGCTTGGCCGGCGGAATAGGGAGGCTTCCTATCGGTATCGCGTATACTTCTACAAGATGCGCTGTCACACGCAGTATGAGCTAAAGGATGTCTATGGATCTTCCCCACGGCGACCTGTCTGGTATCACCGCAACTCCGGTGATCCGACGTGCGGTGCCAAGCGACGCACCGCGCATCACCGCGTGCGTCCACGCAGCCTACGCACCTTGGGTACCGCGTATTGGCCGCGAGCCCTGGCCCATGCTGCAAGACTACCAGATGGTCATTGCAACGGAGCAGGTGTTTGTTGCCGAATGCGACGAGCAACTATCGGGCGTCTTGGTTCTTTCCGAAACCGACGATGGGCTGTTGATCGATAACGTCGCCGTCCTGCCAACGCGGAAAGGCCAGGGCATTGGTCGTGCACTGCTCGTGTGCGCCGAGCAACAGGCCCGCGCCAACGGCTATAACTCTATCTATCTCTACACCAACGCAGCGATGACCGAAAACATTGCCCTGTACACCACGATCGGCTATGTCACCTACGAGCATCGTCAAGAGCACGGCTTTCGCCGCGTGTTTATGCGCAAAGTGCTCGGGTAAGCAGAGCGGCGAACCCTGCGCTTTAGCCATAAGCACGCGATTGAAGCACAAACCCTGAATGACCTGTTCCCTAACCAATCAACCACAAACTGCGTGCGTCTCAGCCAATAGGACAGATGCTAGCACCAGTTGACCGACAGATGGTGCAGAGAGATGATGGACAGGTTCTACATACCATCCTACTGCCAGATTCTTGGCGTTTCTTGCCACCATACGGTTTGTGCTATCAATCGAGATCATCACCAGGGCGATAGCATCTCACCCTCATGACCACGACCATCCGTCGGTATACGACGACTCGTGCGTGATATGCCTGGCGATCAACGAGGCGGGGATCTTAGAACCTATCTAATACTATGAGGTCGTTAACATGTCTGAACGGTTTATTTGCACGATTTTGGGTGTGTTGCGCCTTAGCCATGGGCAGGCAACCGGTATCGTGTCGATTCTTTTGGACAGCAAAGCGTGGGATCATGTGGTATCATGACGCTCGGTCGACCGCTTTTTATCACGAGAACGCTCTATGGTGAATCAATCATCATCAAAACACTATAAAACGGACATAGATGCGGATGAATGGGCGATTATCGAGCCATTTCTGCGTCAGCGTGGCCCTGGCCCACGAAGAACAGTCGACATCCAGTACGTAGTTAATGCCATCTTGTATCTCGATTATACTGGTTGTCAATGGGAAATGCTGCCAAAAGACTTTCCGAACTACCATACCGTGAACTATTATTTCCTCAAGTGGACACGCGATGGAACGTGGGATCGTATCCTTACGGTGCTTCGACCAATTGTTCGCCATCTTGAAGGCCACACGGATGCACCAACTGCGGCAATTCTTGACAGTCAATCGGTAAAAACAACGGGCAACGGCGAAGAACGTGGCTATGATGCAGGGAAAAAGATAAAAGGTCGAAAACGATTTATTGTGACCGATACCTTCGGGCTTATGCTGTGTGTGATGGTTGTTGGCGCACATTGGTCAGAATCGGCGGGTGGTTGTGAAATTCTTGATGACGTCAATCAAACAGTTCCATCGCTCAAAAAGATTTGGGCTGATAGTGGCTATCAAGGGAAACTAGTTGATTATGTTGCATTGTGGTGTCATTTCGTCCTCGATATCGTTCGTCCAGATCCCGATCAACATGGTTTTAAAGTGCAGAAGAAACGTTGGATTGTTGAACGGACGTTTAGTTGGCTCACGTGGTGGCGAAGGTTGAGTAAAGATTATGAAACCACGACAACATCAAGTGAAGGTATGATAAAACTTGCTGTGATACGAATGACGCTTCGGCGTATACATACTGCGCTAGAGATAATCTAATATTAGATAGGTTCTAAGCGCGAGGCGGATCGCAAATTATGGCCATTTCCGCCGGGACGCAGCATGCTCTGGGTAATCTTCCTCTTAATAGGGCTACTTCTTGGCATCGCAATTCTGCGATTCTACTTTGCATGGCCGAGCGACAGCGCCGAGACTGCCGTGCTGATCGGCATCCTGGTTTTGAGCCTCCTGCCGATTGTACTGCCGCTGCTGGACATTGTGATCGAGCGCGGCAGGGCGATCGAGTATGCTGGTATCAAGGTTGATTTCTCACATGTTCGCCCAGCAGGAATGACTGGCATCACCGTGCCAGCGAATATCGGTACTCGTGGTCAGCCAGTATCAAACAGCAGTACGGTCCAAATACTTGATTCGCTTCGTGCTGCAACGAGCTGTGACTTGGTTATTATTGATCTTGAGGAAGGCCAGGCCTGGTGGGAGACGCGACTATTAGTTCTGCTTGCTGGCGCAGTACGATTGAAAAAACCTGACAAGTTCGTGTTTCTCGGCACCGATGCTGGCAAGCAGCATTGCTTCCAAGGTTGGGCTTCAGCCGAAGATCTTCTGCCACACCTGGTACGCGCCCATCCACAGTACCTGCGGAGCCTGCAGACCGCGCGGGCCGCTTCCTATCAGTGGGATTTGCTCGAACCTGTAACCCCTCCAAATCCAATACCACCGCAACCTCCTATAGCCCAACCCGGTTTGCTCGCAACACGACACTCCTGGATGGCGTTTGATTATGCTACAGGGCTCCACAGCGAGTTCCTAACCGAACAGTTGTTGGCGTCGGATCTCGGCGAGCATGTGGAAACCAAGGAACCCCCCAGGAGCATTAGCCTTACACGGCTTGAGGAACTCTTCAGGCCTGTCTTGCACAGGGAGTGCATCGATCAGAGCTGGACTGCCGAGCAACAGCTCAGCGCATTCTTCCAGAGTGATGCTCCGTATATCGCGATGACACAGAACGGCACCTTTGTAGAGATCGTGTCACGGCTGGCGGTGCAGAACCAGATACTGAAAGCTGTGGTTGAGCAGGCCTCGGCGAGATAAGGCGTACGAAATGGCGGGCTGGCAGCGATAACAACAATCACTTGATCATCCAGGCAGTGCAGCGTCTGGCTACACTCATTAGGAGGCTATCCTTGAACAAGATTATCTTTCCACTGAAGTTGGAAGACCAGGGCGCAGCCGTCGCTGATCTGCAGGATGCATTGATCGAGCTGCTTAAGCGCGACGCTATCTTCACAGACGATGATGAGACCACGCGCAACGCAATCATCGAATCGCTACGACCTGAACGGGCTCAGCAACGCTATGGCGATGTGACGCTCAAGACGGTGAGTACCTTTCAAAGCGAGCAAGGGATCAAGTCGACCGCTGGCGAGGTAGACGAGCTAACCACGGACGCGATCAATGCGCTGCTGGAGAAGCTGGGAGCATTCGGCCTTGTAGCGCGCATCTTTGGCATGGTGCGCAATGAGTATGGTGAGCCGCTAGAGGGCGTGATCGTGCAGGCCTTCGACCGTGATCTACGCAGCGAGCAACTGCTAGGTATCACACGGGCGCGCGCAGGGCGCTACGAGATTCGCTATCAGCGCTCGCTGGCTCGCAAGGCCGAGAAAGACACGGCCGACCTGGTGATGAAGGTCTTGGATGCAGAGGGCAATCAGCTCTACAAGACGCCTATCAAGTACAACATCCCCGATGAGCTAGAGCTGGATATCGCCTTGCAAGGAGTGCGCTATAACGGCCCACCGGAATGGGAGTTGTTGACAAACGGGCTCATGCCCCTCCTGGAGGGTGTTTCGCCGCTGGAGCTGCGCGAGGACGACCAATTCCAGGATATTTCCTTTCTGGCGGGCGAGACAGGCATCAGCGCCACCACTATCGGCATCTGGGTGACCAGCTTTTGCCTGGCTGATAAGACTACGCGCGAGAAAACGCCCTTGCTGCCCGAAGTGTTTTTCGGCTTTATGCGCCAGGGCCAGCCATCGTTCGCCTACAATCTGCTTTTGCAGAACCTACACCTGCCCGACCGAATAGCCCTGCTGGAAGACAAAATCCTGCATGGGATAGCCGAGATTGCACCCGATCTACAGCAATCATTGCTGGAAGAAGCGATCACCAATATTGTTATTCCGGCAAGCATCGGATCCTCAATGAAGGAAATCTTGGAAACGTTGCGCCGCATAAAGCTGCGCTATGCGGCTGAGAGCGTCTTTGGAGGGGGTAAGGGCACTATCGGTCAACTACTCGAACTTACCCCTGCCGCCAAAAAGGAACAGACCGCGTTTATGGCGGCCTTTACTGCTCACAGCGGCAGTATCGCTACGTTCTGGCAGAAGCTGGAAGAAGATCATGTGCTCCAGCCCCAGACGGTCCAGCAAGTGAAGCTCTCGTTCGAGTTGGGAGCGCTCACCCGTAACCACATCCCGCTCGTGGGCGAACTGGTCAAGCAGTTCGCGGACGGCGACCTGAAGGCCAAGCGTGAACTGGCGAAGCTCGACCGCGCCGAGTGGAAGCTTGTCTTCATGCGCCCTCGTTCGGATGGTCAGCCGATTGGTGTTCCATCCAATATCGATGGCGAGACCCCCGAGGCTCAGATGGAGCAGTTCGCCGCTATCTTGGAGCAGCAGTTCGAGCGTGCCTATCCCACAACCTCCTTCGCTGCGAAGCTGGAACGTACCGAACAAAGCCAGGTACAAGCCAAAGCAGCAATAGTACGCTTCCTCGACAATAATCCTACTTTCCAGCTCGACCGTTTTCGGGTAGAGCACTACATTGCCGAGCACGCAGAGGCATTGCAGGGCATTGAGGATAAGGACAAAACGGCGCTGCTCGCCAGTCTAAAATCTGTCCAGCGCATCTTTAAACTTAATCCTACCCATCAGGCCGTGAATGCACTCCTGACCCGTAAGATCGACTCGGCTCAGCAGATCTATTTCATGGGCCAGGGGCAGTTTGTACTGGCAATGGAGGGATCGGGCATTAATACAATCGAAGTTAGTAAGTTGTATCGTAAGGCCGAGAACACCTATGCGCTGTCACTAGCGCTGTTCGGCGAGCACAACATGGCAATCAATGGTGTGACCCCATTCGGCGTTGCCACCCAGATCATGGACGTGGATGCTCAGGCCAAGATTGCTGCGCTTCCGAATCTACAAGCGCTGTTCGGCTCGCTGGATTACTGTGAATGCACACACTGTCGCTCGGTGTACAGCCCGGCGGCCTACTTCGTAGATGTCATGCGCTATCTTGGCGATCGTGGCACACAGGGCAGTACGATCAATGCTGGCAAGAGCGTCCAGCAGGTGCTGCTCAAACGCCGCCCCGACTTGGGCGAGATCGAGTTAAGCTGCGAGAACACAAATACGCCATTGCCCTACATCGATCTGGTCAATGAGATTCTTGAGGACGTGGTGGCGCCACCCGCTGCGGTGACACTGAGCAGCACCATCGAAGTAGACCTGGTCGCCGGACCGATCAAGCCTTCTGTGCTGATCAGATTGACAAATCGCGGCGTCGCCATCGGCGCCGATGCGCAGGTGTATGCTCCCGACATCCGCAGCCAGTGGGCCATCCGCGACACGCAACACGCCTATAAGGTGTTCAAGACCGGGGCGACGCTGAGTCTGCTGCCAACCCGTCAGACGTTCCTATCGGCGGCCGAGCTGCGCGCCAATCCCGAGTATACCAACCTGGACGCGTACGCCAAGCTCAGGCAGGAGGTTTTCCCGCTCAATCTGCCGTTTGACCTAGCGCACGTGCAGGCGCGCACTTACCTTAGCCACCTGGGCGTGCCGCAGCCGCGCCTGCTTGAGCTCTTCCAGCAAAAGCTGGCCGATGACGTAACGCTCGTGCCAAGTGAGCTACAGATCGACTGTACCTGGCTGGGC
>JBBQSD010000183.1:0-9620 GCA_038214135.1 Chloroflexales bacterium
GTTCAGGAGCGGGCATGGCCGATTTACTCGATAATCTGAACGCCAACCAAAGCATAGCCGTTCAGGCCATCAATGGGCCGGTGCTGGTGTTGGCTGGCCCTGGTAGCGGCAAGACCCGCGTGCTGACGCATCGGGTCGGCTTTTTGATCGAACAGGCTGGGGTTGATCCCTATCATATTCTGGCGGTCACATTCACCAATAAAGCTGCCCGTGAAATGCGCGAGCGCCTCGAAACCCTGCTGGGCAGCGGGCGAGCCGCAGCGCTCACGGTCGGAACCTTTCATAGTATCTGTGTGCGCTTTTTGCGCCGCGATATTCAGCATCTTGGGCGTGAGCGGGATTTCACCATCTATGATAGCGACGATCAGCAGCGGGTGATGAAGCGCGTGCTCAAATCACTCGATCTCGATGAGAAGAAAAATTCGCCACGCGCCATTCATGCAACGATTTCACGGGCCAAGAACGAATTAGTTGACGTAACGGAATTCAAGCAGCATGCGCGCTCGTATTTCGATGAGGTTGTCGCCCGTTGCTATGAGCGCTATCAGGCATTGCTGCGCGAATCGAATGCGCTGGATTTCGATGATCTGATGGTCGAAACGGTGCGACTGTTTGAACAGCATCCCGAGGTCTTACAGCGCTATCACCAGCGCTATACTTATTTGTTGGCCGATGAGTACCAGGATACCAATCGGGCGCAGTATAAGCTGCTGAATCTCCTGGCAACCGGCTACGAAGCCGCACCCGGCAACCAGAACCTGTTTGTCGTTGGCGATGAGGACCAATGCCTTCCAGCGGGATCATTGGTGCAAACGCCAGGTGGCGAAAGCTCGATTGAGGCTATTCGAGCAGGCGATCTGGTCGCTTGTGGGGCTGGCCGTGGCACAACCACGCAACGAGTTGTCCAAAAAACATATGCGCGGCCATACGTTGGCAAACTGGTGCATGTGACTCTTACTACGGGGCAACAACTCCAACTGACCCCCAACCATATGTGTTTTGCTCGATTAGGATTGCGTACCGATATCTATCATGTGTATCTGATATATCGTCGCGATAAAGGCTATCGTATTGGGCTGACCAGAGGGTATCGTTCGGAGGGGCAACGAAATCTGACCGTGCATGGCCTCCAGGTTCGCGTCCGACAGGAACATGCCGATAAAGCCTGGATTCTACGTTCGTGTGCGAGCCGTGAAGAGGCCGCATTCTATGAGCATTTCTTTGCGATAGAGTATGGTATACCGACGATGGTCTTTGATGTTGCTGGGCGAGGCAGCATCAGCTTTTCGCAGGAAACGGTTGATCGCCTGTTTGCATCGATTGATAGTCGAACACATGCCATGCGCCTGATGGAGGAATTGGGCCTCTATGAGGACTATCCGCACTATCAACCAAACGGAAGCTCTGGCGGTACTCGCCTTGACCGCATGCTTGTCCATCTGACCGTATTTGGCGGTAATGCGCCATCAATCGAATCGCCCTGGTTCCGCCATCGTGTTTGGCTGAATACAACTGATCCGATTGTTGAGCAACAACTTGTACAACAGGGAATAATGACTCGTGCCGGAAAACGCGATACATGGCGCATTGAACGCTCGCATACGAAGTTAGAGCAGAGTGCGGCGCTCGCCGAGCAAATTGCAGAGGCGGCTGGTGGCCTTGATGTTATTCGCTGGGCCATACTCACAACTTCCGAGAAATTTGCACTCCAGCCAGCATCCCATCTGCGCCCTGCAATGATTGTACCTGTCTGGCACGATGGCCGTGTTGTTGATGCTGAAATTATCGCCGTTGAAGAACACGCATATGATGGTGTTGTCTATGATATTGATGTCGCTGATCTGCATAATTATTTTGCGAATAGCATTGTCGTTCATAACTCAATCTATGCCTTCCGTGGTGCCGATATTCGCAATATTCGCTCGTTCGAGGATGATTACCCGAATGCACAGGTGGTGGTGCTCAATCGCAACTATCGCAGTACCCAGGCGATCCTCGATGTTGCCCAGGCGGTGATCAATCGTTCGGCCCAACGCCGCCACCCCAAGCAACTCGAAACCCTGAATGGCCAGGGCACGCAGGTGCAGTTGCTCGAAGGCTACGACCAGGACGAGGAGGCGCAACTGATTGCTGGCGAAATCGCTCGCCTGGTTTCTGCCGGGAATTATCAGTATGGCGATATTGCAGTGATGTACCGCACCAACGCCCAATCCCGCGCCATCGAGGAAGCGCTGATCAGCCGCGGCCTGCGCTACCAGATCGTTGGCGGTATCCGCTTCTATGAACGCAAGGAGATCAAGGATGCGCTGGCCTACCTGCGCTTGGCGCTCAACCCGTTCGATGCCGTTGGCCTTGGCCGCATCCTGAACTGGCCAGGGCGCGGGATTGGCGAAAAAACCCAGGATGAACTCGAGCGCTGGGCCAGCGAATTGCATGTACCAACCTATGTGGCCCTACAGATGCTCGATGAATCAGGAAGCGCGTTGCATGCTACCGGTACACCGCCAACGTTTGCGACACGTACGAAAGCGGCGTTACTCGGCTTCCTGCGCCTTATTGATGAGATCATTGGCGGGCGTGAACTCTATGATCTCGGCGATCTGATTCAGCTTGTGCTCAATCGGGTTGGCTTTCAGGAGGCGCTGATCCGCGAGTATGGCGATGATGAGGGTGCTGATCGCTGGAATAACGTGCAAGAATTGCAGAACGTGGCGCTCAACTATGCCAATCTGCCGCGTGAGGCCCAGTTGCCAACCTTCCTGGAAGAGGTGATGCTGGTTTCCGATATTGATCAGCTCAACGAAGAACGCGATACAATCACATGCATTACGCTGCACCAGGCCAAAGGGCTCGAATATCCGGTCGTCTTCCTGACCGGCCTGGAAGAAGGGTTGATGCCGCATGCTCGCTCAACCGATGACCGTGAGGCGCTGGATGAAGAACGGCGGCTGTTCTATGTCGGGGCCACGCGGGCAAAAGAGCGCCTGTATCTGCTGTATGCCATGCGCCGCGCCACCTTTGGGCGCACCCAGCAATCGCAGAAATCACGGTTCTTGGCCGATATCCCCAGCGAACTGCTCAAACAATCCTCCAAACGCGGCTATTCAACACCAGCTGAGCAATCCAGCATGTTCACCACCCGCAGTACCATCGGCAGTAGCCGCGTGTTGCCGAATCGCGCACAGGCCAGTTCATCCGGCACGCAAAGCCGTACCGAAGCGCCACGTGCATCCGGGCCACGCGCCGTTGCCTTTTTTGCAGGCCAACGGGTGCGCCATGCACTATTCGGCGAGGGTGTAGTTGTCAGTTCACGATTGATCGAGGACGATGAAGAGGTGACGATTGCCTTCCCTGGCAAGGGTGTCAAGCGCCTGTTGGCCAGTTTCGCAAAACTTGAGCGAGCTGAATGACGTGACCCTTTTGATATGGTGAAGGGGTGACATGGTGACACACGCTTGATCGAAGCGGTATCACTTTTATAAAGACAATTCACCTTGTCACTTGGTCAGCGTGTCACCGTGTCAAAAAGGTCACTGTGTCGCCTCTCCAGGAAGGATCACCACCTGTGCTATTTGCGATCAGTGGCACAATCTGCCTTGGCTTAGTATGGGGCTGGCTACTGGTGCGGCTCCTGCGCGGCAACCGTTGGGCAGTTATGCTGCGCATGCTGTTAGGGCTGAGTGCTCAGGCAGTAGTAGTTGCGAACCTGGTTGGGGTACTCGGTATGCTGTGGTTTGTTGGTGGGGTATTCGCTGGAGTTCTACTAGCGGCAATCTGGGTTATATCACTAGAACAGCGTATTCTGACATAAGCGAGGAAGCAATGCCCGAAACAAGTGTTCCTGCGACAACACTCCAAATCATTGGTTCAGGCGCGTTCGGTGCGATCATCGGCTGGTATCTGTACTATATCAATCGCTACCGGAGCAGCCAGGTCGATCTTGGCGATCTTGTCACCGTCATTGCGGCGATTGGTGGCGGCGCGATTCTGGCGCTGTTTCCGGCACGTTCCGATCTGTTTGGGGCCTATGGAATCGGGTTGGCAATTGGGTTCTTTGGCTACTTCTTGATCCTAGCAGCAATGGTGGGGCGTTCACAGAACTTCTCGATTGATTTCTTCCTCGATGGACGGCGCAAAAAACCGGGTATCGATGAAATTGCCCCTGGCTACGATCCCACAACCAATACAATCACGAAACCAAATGTCGGCATGGGCGATAACCCAACCGGGCCGAGTGCGCCGAGGATCTAACCCTGACGAGGTGACATGCTGACATGGTGATGGGGTGACAGTGCTTGATTGAGGCTGTATTACACCCAATAGAGCACATTCACCTTGTCGCCTTGTCAGGGTTGTCACCTGGTCACCGCATCACGTCTGCGTCATCCGTAGCCCGGCATAGGCGAATGGCAGATACACCAGGCCAAGCGGGTTGCCTTGAGCGAGCAAGGCTAAACGGGCCATGCGAATTGCCCGACCAAGCGGCACGCCAGCCAGAAAGTGCTGAAAAAATGCTTCGGCAAAGGTTTGGGCAAGCGGCTCGAAGATTGTTATCTCGGTGCCGATCACCCCTGATGCACTCGTATCTTCCATGAATGTTTTGACAAAACTGATCGCCTTATCGGGCGTGAGTGCCGTTGTATGGCAGCCATTGATGAACACCAGTGGCCGCTGTTCTGGCCAGTCGATTGCGAAATTCGCAAAATTATCGGTGGCGATATATTCTGCACCGCTTTCTGCCCCAACCCGGATCAATGGAATCGTATTGATCTCGGCACCATGACAATAGAAATACACCAGTTGTGGTGTACTCTTCTGTAGTAGCGCCAACACATCCTTGCGTGGTGAGGCCTCGCTCAGTACCGCATTCAAGGTACCAAGGTGTTCGAGGTGCCCCTTGAGCAGCGGGAAATCGCTGAAATAGGCCATGCCGATCTGCGGTTTCTCCACGAAGCCGATGCGGGTGGCGAGTTCAGGGCCACCAGGCCGAACCGGGTAGGGCATGCCAATATCCTGGCGAAAGCCCCAGAATCCACTTGGGCAGACGATACTCAGATCGCCGCTGCTGGGGCAGTTGCCAGTAAAACATGGCTCGTCAATCAGCGATGTGCCCTGCTCCAGTGCTTTCGCAAGGCTCTGCTCAAACTGTGGGCAGATCGTTGGCGACCCAAGCGAGTCGATCAGGGCATCATAGAACAACGCAATTGGCACGATGTCACTAGCATTCATTTTACTGGCCAGTTGCACCATTCCTGGTTTCTGCATGATCTGGCGCAGGCTCTTCTGCTTACCATTGGCAATATCCTTGATCGCGCTGTTATATAGGATGGCACCGCGTTTGGCCATATCGATTAGATCGGAACGCATATACTGGAGGCGCGTCTGCAAGGGAGTATTCGTGTCATAGCGATAGGTCGATTGCGGCGTGTACTCACCGGCATTGCCCCAGGCCGCCTCATGTAGCCGCTGGCGGGCCAGATCGACAAGATTGGCCAGTGCAGTTGGGGAAAGTGTGGCACTGCTGGAGAACAGTTCCTGGCCATCATTGGCAGCCACGCGGAAGCTATGCGTGCCATCACTATTGCTGTTCAACATCAGGCTCAGCACATGCGGTTGCACCGATCCCAACACCTGTGGGGCCAGCGAACTGCTCAGGTTGAAATCGAGCACAGATCGCCGTAATAGCCCCTGATCGTCCAATGCCTGTACAGGCGCAGCAACAGCAGCAACGACGGCACTGACCAGGCGGGATTGGATCTGCATGCCATTGCAATAAATACTGCAGCGCAGTGTCGCAATGCCTGTTTGCGCTGGTGTTTGCACTCGGAAGAACAGATAGCCATCAGATGTTGCTGCTGTCATCCCATCTGGTAATGATGCCGCCGTTTTAATGTGTGTTGCACCATGCACCGGCACAAAAATCGTGCCCTGGTGCGCCTCAAGCACGAAATCTTCGCTAAACAGAATAACAACCAGTTCAATATCGCTGGTCAATAGTTCTGCCTGAATCTGGGTTGGCTGCTGTTCGATCGATTCAGCAGATGGCACACCAATCCAGAAGCGGAAATAATAACTGGCTCGTGGTGCAAGTGGCATCCCTGGATCAAGCCGCGTTCGGGGCAAATCGAGTGCCGTGAAGTTCGTATTGACATAACGATCTGTTCGTTGTTCAAGCTGTTGGGGGTTACTTCCAGGGGCAGCCTGCATATTCAAAATAGTATCGGTTGTGGTGCTTAACACGCCCACACCAGTAGCGCGTTTGATTTCTACGGCACCAATTGGCTGATCGCCACGCAGAACAATCACATGCCGATTAAGCTGCTTGCCCTGTTGGAGGAGCGCATCATAGTGCAGCCGGATGGCGGCAAGATCATCATCATCGGCATCGATAGGCAGGCAGGCATCGGTAAGCGCATGCAATGGTGTTTCTGGGTTGGCCTGGATCTGCTCAACAAACCGGGCCAGATCAGCGATACCGAGGATACCATAGCGAGCAGGGCCAAGATCAATCAGCAGCAGCCAACGCTCACTAGCTGGACGTTTGGCTAGCGCCTGGAACGCGCCAACGGCTGTGGCATCACCACCAACACGCAAGAGATTTGTCCTGAGTTCAGCTCGCCGAATTGGCATATTCCCTCAGCTTTCAGCATACAGCTTTCAGCACACAGCTTTCAGATCTGTACCGATATTGGTTCTCGGTTCTTGGTCTTTGATTCCTGGATAAAGAGTGTTGGTGCCTCACCAACGCCCATTGGTCATGCCTCGGCTGCGTTCAAGATATGTTTGTGGTTTCGCGGTGATAACACATGTCGGGACGCAGCACGCTGCGTCCTTACGGATATTATATCGGTCTCGGCGCAGCATTCTGACTCCTGACTCCTGAATACTTCGTTCTCACGACAGCCGTTCCAGCGATTGCAGCACCCGATGAGCCTTGAGCGCCAACCACAGCGCCAGCCGATCATCGGCGTCATCAAGGTTCATGCCGCTGATGTCACTGATACGTGCCAGGCGGTAGAGCAGCGTATTACGGTGGACGTGTAGCGCCTCCGATGTTCGCGCCAGATTGCCCAGGTTATCGAAGAAGGCATACAGTGTTTTGAGTAACTCAGCACCCTGGCTGCGGTCATAATCGGCCAATGCCGAAAGGGTTGTCCGGTAAAATTCCCATAGTTCGGGTTTATCGCGCAGCAGAATCAGCAACCGATACACCCCAAGGTCAGCGAAATCGAACACACGCGTGGTATCAACAAGCTCACGCCCGATCAGCAAGGCCTGTTCTGCCTCATTGAGCGAGCGCTGCCATGTGGAGACTCCCGGTGCTTCTTTGCCAATCGCCACAATCACCGGCAATTCTGCACCTACTTTGATACGCACATGTTCAGCGATCTCGCGCACCCGCCGATTCCGATCTGCTGCTGGCAAGTAACACAGAATGCCATCGGCCCGTCGCATGGTCGGGACGGTAACACCCAAGCCGTTCAGCGCAGAATTGACCGCACCAGAGAGGCGCAACACGGATGTATCATCGGGATCACCCGTCACCGAACACAGCAGCGCAATATGCGGCTGGCGCAGATCATAACCAAGTTCGCGCCCGCGCTGGAACACCGCCTCGCTATCGGTGCCCTGCCCAGAAAGCACCGCCTGCACGAAATCGCCGCGCAAGCGTTCTTCGGCTGCCTGAACCGCCTGTTCCTTGGAGAGTTCCAGCGCCAGTGCAGCGCTACCCTGCTGGGCCGCCACCCGATCCCAATCATCAAGCACATCATTACAGATCGCCAGGTAGCCCAGGCGTTCGCTGCCAGCACCAAATGGTTGCACCCAGATCGATTGCCCAAGATGATGGATCAGGCCAACACTGGATGGTTGGAGCGTCTGGAGTGCGACACGGGCCGAGCCACGGGCACGGAAGCGGCGCAGTTCGCCATTGGTGCCATAACACCCAATCCCACAGCCCGTCCGTTCGGCCAATGCATCCAGCAAACCCTGTAACCCGGCTCCAGCCAGCGAGCGTTGCGTAAGTAGGGTGGCAAGTTGGGCACCACGCCGCTCAAGCTGGGCATCATAATCATTCAATAGCCGTTGAATCTCGCGCTCAACCTCGCGCAGATCGGCATTGGCTGGCAGCGCCAGTAGTGGCATATGCACCAGTTCGGCAGCGGCACGCGCCTGATCATCAATCGGGCCAAGCACAGCAAACGCCGCAATTGGCACCGGTGCGAGGCGTTCGATCAGCGTTGCCAGCCGAATCTGATCATCAAGCGCCTGCAACGAAACAAGCGGGGCGATCACCAACTCACCACCACGCAAATTGGTAAAAGCGGGCAGCGTCGCACGCGGGGTGACAATCCATGTCACCTGGTGTGAGAGGCCAGCACTTCCAGCAACAACCTGTGTCTCTGGTGGTAGTGCTAATCGAAGAACATCACGAACAGTGATGGGCACCATGCGTTTGCTACCTGTAGATCGCTAGAACAAGTTGTCGCTGGCTATTTTAACAGAATTCACAGCGGTTGATGTGTGGAAAAGTGACAAATAGCAGGCCAATTTGAGGAAATAGTAGACATAACAAGTGGCGCATGTTGGATACATGCGCCAAATCGGGAAGATGGGGTGAGTTCAGGGAGCCGGATATGGTGCGAGGTACGGGCCTGCTATTGTTGGTGCCACGTTATTTTCTTGCGGCGCAGGAACGGCGGTCGGATTACCTAATGGACTTGGTTGCTCTGGGCTTGATTGCGTCGGGAGGGGCGGCGGCGTGGCCTTGCCTGGTTCACTGACCTCACAGGCAGCCAGCAATGTACCAGCTATGAGTATCCATGCATAACGTCGAATAAGCAGCTTCATCAGTGGCATTTCCTTGCATTCGCAGTGTTGATCCACGGATGGCATAGTAGCGAGTGCAGGCGGGATTGTCAATTGCTTGTGTATGACGATGCTCTTACTTCTGTTTGGGTGGGTGCATTCTTCGTCATTCTCAAAGCAACATTAGGGATGTAATGTTGCTTTGGGTAGCATTGGTTTGTCGGGCCGTAGCGACGCAAGATTTTGCGTCGCTACGTTTGCGCCTCTACGGCGATCATCGCCTACACCCCGCTGAACGCCCCGAAACCGCCATCGACGGGGACGACAATGCCGGTGACGAAGCGTGCGCCCGGCCCACACAGCCAGATTGCCGTTGAAACCAGTTCGTCTGGTTCGCCAAAGCGCCCTGCTGGTGTGTGATCGATGATCAGCTGCCCGCGCTCGGTCAGGCTGCCATCCTCATTCAGCAACAGTCGGCGGTTCTGATCGCCAACGAAGAAGCCGGGAGCCAGAGCATTGACCCGCAGCCCCGAACCGTAGCGGCGGGCCAGTTCAACGGCCAACCAGCGCGTCAGGTTCTCCACAGCCGATTTGGCGGCGGAATAGCCGATCACCCTGGTGATCACGCGTGTAGCGGCCATGCTCGATATATTGATGATGCTGCCCTGCCCACGCTCGGCCAGTGTGGCACCAAACACCTGGCATGGCAGCAGGGTGCCAATCAGGTTTAGATCGAACACCTCGCGCAATGCCGTTTCGGGCAGATCAAAGAAGTTGGCGCCAGGAGCCAGTGTTGCTGCTGGAATATTGCC
>JBBQSD010000184.1:0-9528 GCA_038214135.1 Chloroflexales bacterium
GTCAGGGGTCAGGGGTCAGGGGTCAGGGGTCAGGGGTCAGGGGTCAGGGGTCAGGGGTCAGGGGTCAGGGGTCAGGGGTCAGGAGTCAGGAGTCAGGAGTCAGGAGTCAGGAGTCAGGAGTCAGGAGTCAGGAGTCAGGAGTCAGGAGAAGGTTCCGCCCACGTTGCTTACGCGCCATTCTGAATTCTGACTCCTCAGTAGCAGGCATGCTGGTGATTGTTCTGGAGCGAGTACGATCAGAAGTCAGGGGTTTTGCCGCCCACGTTGCTTACGCGCCATTCTGAATTCTGACTCCTGACTCCTGAATACTCGTTAGGATCGTGACTGATACAACGCCACCAATGCCGCCCCAATCGCCTGTGATAGATCGCCCAGTGCTGCTGGAACGATGCTGATGCGCCCACGTTGGGGTGCCCATAGGTACAGATCGGCGGTTTCGCGAACGATCCGCAGATAGCGCTCACGGAATGCGTCGGTCGTCGCCTCGGGATCCATCAGGCCACCACCAATAATCACATACTGCATATCAAAGGCCATGGCCAAATTAGCCACATGAATGCCGAGGGCACGGGCCTGGAAGTTGAAAATCTCGACAGCCAGTGGCTCATCCTTCTGGGCCAGGCCACGCAGCGCAAACACGCGCTCCTTGGCGCTCAACGGGGAGGTTGCCAGTTCGTGGTTCGGGTGATCGGCGAGCCGCTCGGCCAGAAGGTAGGGCAGGCCAGAGAGCGTTGTATAGACCTCAAAACAGCCCCATGTTCGCCCACAGCCACATGGGTAGGGCTGGGCTTGCAGCAGATGCAATGGTGCTGGCATATGCGCCGCCTCCATGCCATTGAGCGTATCGCCATCGAGCGGCAACCCATCGCGGCCAACATAGGCACAGCCAAGCCCAGAACCAGGCGCGAGCATGACAACCGTGCCATTGCCCGTTCCACGCACCCGATGCGCCTCGGCAACGCCACCCATATTGCCATCATTGCCAAAGGCGAGTGGAATAGCACGCCCGGCTCGTTCGGCCAGGGCGTTCTTATAAGCGGCGTGCAGATCAAAACCGGTAAAGCTTTCTGGCAGATTGGGTGAACGATCAAGCACACCATAGCGCTGGTATGGTCCAGGGATTGCAAGCCCCACGCCCTGAACCTGATCCCAGTGTAGCCCATGCTGCCCAAGGTAATCGCTGATTGCCTCAACCCAACCCTGAACGACAACCTGCGGGCCCTGGCTAGAATTGGTTGATCGCTGGAGTAGTTTGGTCGAAACCGTTGTGCCATCGCTCCAAACGCCTCCGACTTTCGAGGTCGTCGCTCCGCCATCCGTGCCAATGTAGAGGTGCTGCGTTGCGCTCATCGCGATAGGTGCCTTTCTGTATACGAATCGATTGGTCTACCGATTATCGAGTATCCGCTATTGTACCAGTGCTTGGGAGAATGGTCATGATTCTCCCAGAGATGCCGATGCGTAGGGAGCAGACCCATGTGCCTGCCCGCCATAATTGTACGCTGATGCTCAATGGAGGCGAACACGAGGTGCGCCCCTACGCGATGGATGCTGATAGCTGAATGCTCATGGCCTTGTTGCCGCAAACAGGATGCGCCGAAAGCCATAGAATACCGGCGTTTGTGGGTAACGCGCACGCAACTGCTCACGATAGCGCTGCATCATGGGTTCGCGCAGCTCCTCGGGTAGCCGTTCTAAATAAGGAATCAGCGCGGTGCCGCGTGACCACTCGGCTATTGCATCGGAATCTGGCATCACATGTGGGTACACCTTCTCGAACACGGTCAGTTCGCGCCCGCCATTGGCATACAGCAATTCAGCATAGTGATCGATGGTTAGCACTGGTATCTGGCGAGTCCAGCCGCCCAATGCGCTGCGAAATGGTTCTTCTTGGGCGGTTGCAAGCATTATCAGATGATTGAGATGCGTATGATTCGATGGTAACTGTATCACCAATTGCCCACCAGGGTTCAGGCAATCAAGCAGATCCGGGATCAGCGTTTCGTGATCGGGAACCCATTGAATCACCGCATGCGAGAAGATCAGATCCCACGTACCAGTAAGTTCGCGCAGATCGCCACGAGCAAACTGCAACCCTGGCCGCGCCTGCGCCTGTGCCCGCTCAAGCATCTCAGCAGAACTATCGATCCCCAGCACATCACCCTCCGGCAATGCATCGGCCAGTTGGCGGGTTAATTCACCCGTTCCGCAGCCCAGATCGATGGCGCGCAGCCCAGGGCGAACCTTCACCAATGGCAGCAGATCGGCAAATGGTGCAAAGCGCTGCTCCTGAAACCGTAGGTATTGATCAGGACTCCATGGCATTGTAACCTCCTTTATACATGAATTCGGTGCTCCCCACGCGGCTATGGGTGTTTCGTTGCGGTGCCGCAGGCTTCAGTCTGCGGATGACAGGGCGTTACGAATGCGGATGCCTTCTCTTCAGGCGAATCGTGAATATCACAAATGAAACCCAGATCAGCGCATAGATGCACAACAGAACCTGATCAAGCACATGTGCCTGCGTATCGGTTGGCACAAGCAGCTGGCGTGCATTCCAGGTGCCAACCGTCATCGCAATCGTTGCCTGAATAAATGTCGTTCGCTCGTGGATGAGCATCATCAGCAGCGCACATGTGAATAGGGCTCCAAGAATAATCGGAGCTAAAATCTGGTAGAGCAATGGTCGAACCAGAATAATTTCGACAACTTCCAGGCCAGGTGTGCTTGTTGGGCCTGCTTCCGATGCATGCAAGCGTTCAACGACTCTGCCGGCACTATCGATATGGTATACCACATGGGTGCGGATTTGGCGGGCAGGCTTGGCTTGGGCAATCACAATACTATGTAAAAACTGGACTCGATCATAGGGGGAAAGAGCGCTTTCGATATCAATGGCAAGCTGTGCTATCTGTAAGCGGTTATTTGGCAGTTGCTCGGTTTGGCTAATACACAATAGGCCTGCTGGGTCTGATACAGCCTGCACATCAACACGATAGTTTGGTTGGTCGCCGTCGGTCGCTTGATCGGGAGTATTCATCGACACAACCTGTGTGATTGTATCAAAACAGATCATTTCGCCAGGATTGCGTGGTGCGATCCGATCAACAATGACGTTCAGGGTACTACTATTGCTTGGTGATTGGGCAACATGTATATCAATCTGAAGCTCAGTCTGCGCTGCCGCAATGGGATATTCTGTTCGAGGAATGTTGCCTCCGCAACTGATCAAGAGCAGGCAACAGCGGCTCACCAGGATTACATTGCGTCCGGAGGCAGGCTTCCCCATTACGAGCACCGTCCTTTAGTGTGTGTAGCATGTATTCGCCAACTCGCCGCAATTCTACCATCACTAATTGCCATCGTCACATGCTAGGCGAGAAGCAGATTGGCCGTAACCAATGCCATGGCGGTCTGCCATTATAATAGTGCAAACATACTCTGTGCATTGACTCAATAGCCAATTCTATCAATGGCGCGTACTCAGTTCTTGGTTTGGGTGCCCTCTGGGCAATTCTTGGTTCTTGGTTCAAGGAGGATGGACATGTCATCGAATTCTGATCAACAACTCGCCATCAACGGAGGCAGTCCAACAATCACACAGCCACTCCCGCCCATGTACCCCGGCGGAATGCAGATTGGTATCGAAGAGGAGCAGGCGGTGCTTGCCGTGCTACGCAGCAAACGCCTGTTTCGCTACTATGGCCCAAACCCTGGGCCATCACAGGCTGCTCTGCTTGAGCAGGCATTTGCAGATCATCTGGGTAGCCCGTATGCGCTCGCAGTGACATCCGGCACAGCGAGTTTGGTTTGTGCCCTCGCTGGCTTGGGTGTCGGGCCGGGCGATGAGGTGATTGTACCGGCCTACACCTGGATTGCGAGCGCATCGGCGGTACTGGCGGTTGGAGCGATTCCGATTGTCGCTGAGATCGATTCCTCGCTTACCCTTGATCCAAACGATCTTGAACGCCATATCACACCCCGAACTCGGGCGATCATTGCGGTTCACATGCGCGGCGCACCTTGCAATATGGATGCGATTATGGCAATCGCTCGTGATCACAGCCTGCGCGTGCTCGAAGATGTCGCCCAGGCCTGTGGTGCCAGCTACCGTGGGCGTCGGCTTGGGGCAATTGGTGATGCTGGTGCGTTCAGCTTCCAGTTCAATAAGATCATTACTGCTGGCGAAGGCGGGATGATCCTCACATCCGATCACGCTGTGTATCAGCGGATGCAGATGTATCAGGATGTTGTTGGCGGCCAGCGCAATGGCATTCCTGCGGATCAAATCCTGCCCGGCTTCAACTATCGGATGAGCGAACTGCAAGCGGCGGTGGTGCTCGCACAGCTTGGCAAGCTCGAGAATCTTCTGGCAACGATGCGCGCCAATCGATCCACCATCCAGGATGCGATAGCCCCACAACTCGCGGCTCGCGGGATCAGCATCCGGGCGGCGAATGACGCAGAAGGGGATGCATCAATTGCGCTGGTTCTGCTGGCAAAATCGGCTGAACAGGCTGGGCGTATTGCCGAAGCGCTTGATGCAGAAGGGGTTGATTGCTCCACACTCTACCACCCACAGCATGTGGATTATCACATCTATACACACTGGCAGCCAATTGTTCATCAGCGGGCGTGGTCGGAACAGCAAAATCCCTGGATTTGGCATGGTGGCCCGTTTGATTATAGCCCATCCGCCTGCCCGCGCAGCCTCGATCTGCTCAGCCGCTCGATTCATATGAATATTAGCCCAGAACTGACCAACACACAGCTTGAGGAGATCGCAGAAGCGATTGTAAAGGTCGTTAGCGCGATTGATTGATATTTGAGTGAGGAGAGACGCAAGACATTGTGTCTCTCCTCACATCACCCGGTTACACATTGCCTGCTGTATATTGAAGAACAAGGCCCAGCAGCGCCCCAACACCGATCAGCCAGGTTGAGTTTGGGGCTTTTTTGGGTAGCAGGATGGCAGTTGCGATCACGGCGATCAACAGGGCTGGCAGATCGATTGGCACACCGGCCACTGGCAGGGTATAGATCGGATGCGGCAGATTGATAATCGCAGCACGCAGCATGATCCAGGTTGTTGCCGCCATGGCTCCAACAACAGCAGCATTGACACCATCGAGAAATGCGCCCATTATCCTGGAACCGCGCATCCGCGGAACCAACGGTGCTGTTATCCAGATGATAATAAACGATGGCAGAAAGATCGCCAATGCACAAACACATGCGCCAATAATGCCAGCGGAGATATTCCCAGTAGTGCCAGCCTGAACGATATACCCAACAAATGCGGCAGTCGTAAACACTGGCCCTGGGGTCATTTGGCCAACCGCAATCGCATCAATCAGTTGGCGTGCCGTGAGCAGCCCAGAGCCAACCAGATCCTGTTCGATATAGCTGATCAGCAGATACCCACTGCCCATGAGTGTCGCACCAACTTTGAGAAAGAACAGGCCAAGCTGCCAGAGTGTACTACCGGGATCAGCAACCTGTAGAGCAATCCCAGGCATTGTTGGCAGCACCAGAAGCACTGTCATGCCACGCATGATCCAGCCACCGGCTAACAGCATCCCAACCAACCCGCCGCCAATGATCACAAACACTGGATCAACTGGGAGAATGAGCGAAAGGATTGCAGCAACAATTCCAAGAATGAGGAATGCTGGAGTTTTCCAGGCACTACGTGCGAGTCGTTCTATCGCCTGCACAACGATGGCAACAATCACAGGCTGGATTCCATAGAAGAGTGCGCTGGTGGCAGGCAGGGAACCATAGGCAACATAGATCATACTCAGGATCAGAACAATCAAGAAGGCTGGCATAATAAAGCATATTCCAGCCAGGAACAGCCCTTTGACGCCCTGCTTAAGATACCCAATATGAATCACCATCTCGGTTGAATTTGGCCCCGGCACTAACTGGGTGGCTGCCAGCAGATCCAGAAAGTGCTGGCGGGTGAGCCAGCGCCGCCGCTTTACGAGATCCTCCTGCATGATCGCAATATGGGCGGCTGGCCCTCCAAACGCAGTAAAACCCAGATGCACAAAATAACGCGCCAACTCGTTCAGGGTGGCTGGTTCGATCCGTTCCGCAGCTTGCTCATGATCTAATTCTGTCATCGCCTCCCCGCTCTTCTGGCAATGGTTGCTTCCGCCAGGAGCAGCATACCAGATTATGCGCAGTGGGCGAGGGGAGATCATCCAATCTGGATCGAACGGATGTCGAGGTATTGGGCCTGTGGAACATCGAGCAGGCCCCAGCCGAAGCGGCCCTGTGGCGTTGCAATCAGCCATTGCGTATCGACCCAGGCGACGAAGCCGAGCGGGCCTTGTGGTGCTTGATCGGTTTCGAGGACAACGCGCCGATCAATCGAGAAGCTGGCTCCATCATTGCGCCATTCGATTTCGTAGGTGCACCATTGCGGGCTTGGCAGCCCAAGATCGGCCTCCGCAATCCGTAATGTATGCTGGATTCGTGGCCAGATTGTGCGGCGTATCGCTGGAATGCGATTGAGCAACAGCACGGCTGGAGCGAGGGGAGCCACAGTAAGTGCAGATCGGGTGGTTGTGTCGAGTGTAGCGGCCTTCCAGCCAGATCCAGGAATTGTCAGAACCGGGGCCATATTCGATGGTGGCGATGCATAGAAAAACCAGAGCGTGGCAGGCAGGGCTGGCCAACTGCCAAGTGGCGAAATCGGGTTATTCCAGAAACCGAACCCGGCAGTGCCAGCAAGGGGCGTTGGAAAACGGGCTTCAATACGTAGCGAGAGTGGTGGCCGCCATGGTAGCATGTGGCGCTTCAGGCCAGTATAATCATCGATCTGTGCATTAGCATACAGGCGGCGGGTTGCACCAGCAGTTGCCAAGCGCAACCCATCTTCCAGAATGATTGCCCGCCCACCATTCTGCTGGAGCGTGTGCCAGGGAGCGGCAAGCGGGCCACGAAACCGATCATCAATAATCATGCGTTCCTAAGTATTATTCTGCCCCATGTATAACAAGTAACGGTGTTCTGGTGATATGCATCACCTTATCGGTGACATTCCCAAGCGCCAGGCGCCTCCAGCCACCATAGCCGTGCGACGACATAACGATCAAATCGGCTTGGCTACGCTCGGCCTCATCGTTGATTTCCTCGGCGACAAAGCCTTCCACAACCATTGGCGTGATCTTCAGCCCGCTCGAATCGCCGCCTATGGAAATGACTTCCGATAGCAAGCGATCATGAATCGCCGCTCGATCCCGATCATCGAGGATCACTGGCGTCAACGCGACCTCAATTCCACCGATTGGTGGCGGCACGACGGCCAGCAGTACAATTTCCGCACCACTACTGCGCGCCAGTTTGATCGCCATTGGCAGCGCACGCCTAGCGATTTCGGAACCATCAAGCGGAACTAAAATACGCCGCAGGGCAACTGTACTCTGTGGCCTGATATGCACAACAAAAACAGGCACGCTGGATGCATGAACGACCTTATCGGTGGTGCTGCCAAGCGCCCATCGGCGTACGCCACTATATCCATGGGTGGTCATCACAATCATCAGCGAATCCTCAGCCGCCCCAACAATCGCTTCCTCAGGCCGCCCTTCCAGAACCGATGTGCCAACGGTGATGCCAGCATCGCGCAATGGTGCTGCTTGTTGTTCAAGATAGGTATGCGCATTCTCTCGCAGCTTACTCAGATCATCGGTGGTTGCCGAATTTGGGCGGTTCTTGCTCTGCAGTTCATCCCAGATCCCATGCCCAAGTGCGAGACGATAGTGATTACCATGGGTGACCACATGAGTCAGATGCACTTCTGCACCTAGCAGATTGGCAAACATACGCACATATGGCAACACCTGAACAGCCAATGGCGATCCATCCAGTGGAACAAAAATTCGAGACATACCACACCTCCTCGTTGAGTTGTGCTTATACAGTATCCAGGAGTCAGGAGTCAGAATGAACTGCCAAGGAACAGCAAACCCATCCTATACATCCTGCAATCCTGTCCGAAATGCAAGTGAACAAGCGGACAAGTGTAGGTGATCTTGGTAATCCAAAATTGGATGCCTGTCTACCCAACGGCTGTTCTAGAATACAATACCTTTCAGATAACGAATCGTGCATGTCAACGGTGCGCTGGCCGCGCATCCCCCTCGCCCCCTTCTCCCACGTCGGGGAGAAGGGGAATACCGCATTCCAATGCCGCGCAGAGCCCCTCTCCCCGCAGTGGGAGAGGGGTTGGGGTGAGGGGCAAAGAATGGCACCGCCTGTTATTTGAAAGGTATTGGTTCTAGAATACAATACCAGTATACACAAGCCAGCTACTCAACGAAGATACGATCCGCCTACTGTTGGTGAAGGTCACTCATCCAAGCTCAGCAAAATCGACCAACCCGTCTCTTGCTGAAAGTGGGCGCTAGCGGCGGTTCGCTCGGCTTCGGGGAAATCGCCACGATAGCGCAGCGTGATGGTGCGGTGTTCAAAGCGCAGCGAGGGTGCGCCAAATGATTGCACGTTCACTGGCAGTGTTGCCCGCGCAGCGGCAGCCAGCATCTCCTGGTGTGGTGATGGGTGAATAACCACATCCCATCCGGTAGCAGCCCGAATCGCATCTACAGCAGCCGCATAGCGCCCACGGGCAACATCCGGGAAGTGGAAGCGCAGCACCAGTATATGTGCTGCATTCTGCGCCCCAATGCTATAGCAACCACTATCGGGCGGCAGCAGGCGGCGCGCATCGCTCAATGCGCCATTTGGGTCACGCGGGCCGGTTGCTAGGGGCTGTGGTGGAAGATCATCAATAACGATCAGTTCCAGTTTCCAGCCGGTTGTGGCCTGAAAGGATGTGTGTGCTGCTTCCTGGCTAGCACTATCTAGCGCAGTTGCGATTTCGATTGACACAACCTCCGATGCATTCTGAACCGTAACCCGACCAATCTGGCAATCTTCAGGCAGGGCCGCTCGTGCGGCAGCGGCCAACATGCCCTGGTGTGCTTGTAGACCAATGCTGATCGGCACACCAGCTTCGGCAGCTGCAGCGGCAAGCGCCGTGCTATAACGGGCATTGGCGATGATCGGAAAGTTGGCCCATAGCGTTATGGCACCGCTGGTGGGGTTGTAGCTGCGCCGATAGATATCGGGGGCCAGGCCGAGATGCCGATCCAGGATGGCCAGCACGACCGCCTGCGATGGCGGCTGCCCATCTGGCATTATGCCTGAGTCTGTTGGGCGCGGGGTGAGCAGTGTCGCTGGCGGTAATTCGGTGCGCCCGCGCATACGCGGCCGCAATCGGCCTTGTGCTGGTGGCGGCGCAGCAGCCTGGGCAGGGCGTGGCGGCGTACTGGTGGGATTCGGGCGTTGTTGGCGGCGTGGGAAGAACTCACGCTCAAGGTGTTCCTGTCCACTCACGCGCAGGTGTTGGCGCACAAGCACAAAGAAGATCCCGCCCGGCGTTCGCCGCCTACTTGCATCATCGGTAAGCATTCCACCGGCTTCCTCGGCTACGATGGCATCCTTGGCCAATTGGCG
>JBBQSD010000185.1:0-9451 GCA_038214135.1 Chloroflexales bacterium
TGCCAGGGCAGATGTCGCAGGCAGCAGTGTTGGCCCATGTGCGCGGGGCCTGGGCGGCAGTGGTGCCGAGTCTGTGGGAGAACTTCCCGAATACCTGTATTGAGGCGATGGGGCTTGGGCAGGTGGTGCTTGGCTCGCGCAGCGGTGGCCAGGCCGAGATGATCGCGGAGGATGGGGTCAATGGGTTTCTGTTCGATTGGAATGTGCCTGGTGAGTTTGAGCACAAACTACAGCAGGTGCTTGTGCTTTCGCCAGATGAACGGCGCTCGATTGGCCAACGGGCGCAGCAACGCATTCGCGAACTCTGTAATCCAGAACAGGTGCTCCAGCAGCGAATCGCGCATTTCGGACAGGTGATCGAGCAGACAACAACACGGCGGATCTTTCCATCCATGCTTGAGGCCCAACTGCCCGTTGCGCCAGCCATATTACGCGAATCAGAACAATCGGGCCTGCTCTCGGTTGTGATTCCATTCTATAACCTTGGTGCATATGTTGAAGAGACAGTCGCCAGTGTATTGGCATCGACCTACCGTCCGCTTGAGATTGTGATCGTTGATGATGGCAGCACCGATTCCGCCAGTACAGCCGTACTGGCACAGCTCACAACCCGGCATACTGAGATACGGGTTGTTCGGGTGCCAAATGGCGGCCTGGCTCGAGCACGCAATCTGGGAGCCGATGCGGCCCGTGGTGAGTTTCTGGCGTTTCTCGATGCCGATGATACCATCGAGCCAGATTATTATGCTCGCTCGATTGATGTGCTGCATCGCTATGATAATGTTGCGTTTGTGTATTCGTGGGTGCGCTGGTTCGAATCGGCTGATCATATCTGGCCCACATGGAATGCCGAGTTTCCCTATTTGCTCGGGCATAATATGTTGGCGGCTTTCGTCGTGATGCCACGAGCACGATTTCTTCAGGCGGCTCGCAATAAGCCAGAGCTAGCCTATAGCCTGGAGGATTTTGAAGCATGGATCACGCTTGTCGAAGCTGGTGGTGTCGGCGTCAGCCTGCCACACCCGCTCGTCAATTACCGGATTCGTAAGGGATCGATGTTCCGTGGAAGCCAGCGCGATCAGCAACTATACCTGTATGAACTGATCAGCGAATTGCACCCGCAGGCATACCAGCGCTGGGGGGCCGAACTGTTTCATCTTCAGAATGCGAATGGCCCAGCATATACATGGAACCACCCGGTATTGCCATACACCCTGCCCATGGAAGAGATAACGGATCTCCAGCCATTGCGCGATGCGATAGCGGGTGGTATCTGGATAAGCGATATGCTGCGCGGCGGTCGGGTTGTCGCACAATTCCGACGGTCCTGGTTGGTGCGCACATTCCGAGAGCGTGGTGGGTTGCGGCTGCTACGTCGCGTTCTGCAGATTTTTCGTCGGTAGCAGCAGCACACAATCTCGCCGTTGTACATTCTCCGCTGAGGCGCATTGTATTGCGTCCGTACGATACATTATCTGCGCGCTATCCGCCCTGGCGCAACAGCTTGCGCATATACGATTGCTATGATGATACAAAAGTCCCTTGCTGGAGGATTTCGTGGATGGATCTCCTGGATCAGCGCCCTCATTATTGGGGCCCTTGGTGGTTTGGTGTGTTATGGTCATCTGATTGCTCGATATGCCCAGCATGGGCAAGTTGTTATCCCTGTGAGTATCGCTAGTGTTGTGTTACTTACCTGCCTGAGTTATGTAACGCTGACACAGCTAGTTACGCCACGACTGCGTGCGTTTCACAAGAACCATCGTGTTCTGTGGGTTATCGGAGCGCTGCTTGCCAGCATGCTCTTTATTATCGTTACCCCGCTGCCAATACCAACGCCCGAACGCAATCATACCCTCACACTGATCGCAACCGCAAAGCCTGGTTCTGTGTCCAGCGGAGGCGAGGTGTGGGTTATCCAGTTGCAGGGGAGCAATGGCTTAATCGGCACCCTGAATGTCGTATCTACAGATTGGGGAGTGAGTGAGAATCTGGTTGTTTCGCGGCGGCGCAAGCCAGATCCACTGCTCTGGAGTGGGCCAATTGCAGGCGATCTGCATATCACTTTCATTACCCATCCGCCCACTGGCAATGTCCAAATAATGTGGGATGAGCAGGAACAAGAGCTGAATCTTGATACCATCGCAACACAACCACCAATAGTTGTGCTCCCCGCAACACAATCAAGCAGAGCAGATGATGGCCTGCTGTTGGCTGTACTATATGGAATTGCAACCATTGTTTGCCTGGCATTGGCGATCCTCGCACTCGCGCTATTTTTCACCAGGCCAATCGCGCCTAGTATGTCTATGTTGCCACAGCACATCGGCCCTTGGTGGTTGCTTGGTTCATTGCTGTGTATAGTCTGCTGGGGCATCTATCTGCTGGCATTCTGGCCTGGGATTATGTCTGCGGATTCTCTCTCGCAATGGCAACAGGCGATACAAGGGCAGTTTGATGATTGGCACCCGGCCATTCATAGCATGCTGATCTGGCTCCTGATTCATATCTGGCCATCGCCCGCTGCTGTAACAGTCACACAGATTGTCGTTCTGGCGCTGGTTGTTGGTATCACGATTCGTGAGGCATCTGCATGGGGCGTACCGCGGATTGTTTGCATTATATTGGCGTTGTTCTACAGCCTTTCGCCGGTCAATGGCATGATGACAGTGACACTCTGGAAGGATATTCTGTACTCGACGGCCATGCTAGCACTCTTTACCCTGCTCCTGGCGTTTGTCCGAACGCGTGGAAGGGTGCTAAACAATTCCTATGCGCTCCTGGGTCTGATTGTGACCGCCACCTGCCTTTCGATGTTTCGGCATAATGGGATTCTGGTGGGTGTGCCGGTTCTGCTGCTGTTGATCCTGGTTTCTCGTGGCCAGATCCGCCGACAAGCGCTGATTGCTGGCGTAAGCTGCCTGCTCTTGATCGGATTGGTACGCTATGGGTTGTATCCGGCACTAAATGTTGGCCCGACACCATCGGTCTTGAAATATAACAGTTTTGCCTTTCAGATGTCGGCCTATATTCATAATGGTGTCGTTCTCAGTGCCGCCGATCAGGAGGTGATCAGTCGCATTCAGCCAATCGATAGTTGGCGGGATAACTATGGATGCTATAACGTCAACCCCACATTTTTTAATGGGAAGTTTAATCTGAAGATCTATGAAGACACTATTCCGGCCTTTATGCCGATCTGGTGGCAGACGACACTCGCTCATCCGGATATATTGTTCAAACATGAGGTATGCCTGACGGCCATGATCTGGCGTATTTTCCCTTATCCAGATACGATGATCTATGCAGACTCAACCGGTATCGATCCAAACTCGCTGGGTGTCGTTCAGCAGCCCGTTTGGCCAGCAGCCCATACAGCATTGACCGAATTCTTTGCCTGGACCCTTGAACCACGGCAGGTCTGGTTGATCTGGTATCCGGCATTGTATCTGTATGCCATCATGGTCTCAATCACGTTGGTTGCCATTCGAATGCGGAGTGTTTTGTATATGCTGCCAATTGCGCCAGCGCTGATCAATTCTGCATCCTGGATCATCCTGGCAACAGCCCACGATTTTCGTTACCAGTATGGCGTGTACCTGATTGCGCCAATTGCGGTTGCACTGATAACATCGAGAAGCTATACTGGCACTTCACCCATAGTCGATAGACCGATAGCCGATAGCCGAAAATTGAGAGCCGCCCTCACCCCCGGCCCCTCTCCCATTGGCAGAGGGGCGGCGCAGCAGGAGTGAGGAAACGAGAGCGCAAAAACCGCGAACAAGCGAACAAGCGAACAAGAACCGAGCACATGCACGAATGGTTTATTGATCGCAGCCGAGGCATGAGCAACGGGCATTGGCAAACCACGGCGATTCAGGGTCCAGGGACAAGAGTCCCTGGCCACAGGAAGGTCCAGGAAACCGTTCCAACTGGTTTCCTAGTGCCTGCCGCGCACAGCGGCAAAGAAAAGGAATGGAACGGTTTCTTGCCGCCCGCCGCACGCAGCGGCATGGTTGGAAGCTGACACAACACGAGGCCACCATATGCATATTCTGATCACTGGCGGAGCTGGATTTATTGGCTCACACCTCACTCGCTGGCTGGTTGAGCAGGGCCATACTGTGCGGGTGCTGGATAACCTGAGTAGCGGGCGTTCGGCGGCGCTTGGCCCGGCGCGTAGCGCAGTCGAGCTGGTTGTTGGCGATCTGCGCGATCCGGAGGCGCTTGCCCGAGCCGTTGCAGGCTGCGAGATCGTCTTCCACCTGGCGGCAATGGTTTCGGTGGTTGAATCGATTGAGCGGCCACAGGCTGCCTATGATCTGAATGTCGTTGGGACGGTTGGGCTGCTGCAGGCTGCACGGGCAGCCGGGGTGCGGCGGGTGGTGCAGGCATCGACGTGTGCGGTGTATGGCAATACCGAGCGCTTGCCGGTGCGCGAGGATGATCCACCACAGCCACTCTCGCCCTATTCGGCAACCAAGCTGGCCGCCGAGCAGGCTGGCATCCTCTATACTCATCTGTATGGCCTTGATGTTGCGGCCATGCGCTTCTTCAATGTGTATGGCCCACGCCAGGACCCAGCCTCGCCATATGCCGCAGCGATCCCGCGTTTTGTCCAGGCGTTACGCGATGGCCGCCGCCCAACCGTGTTTGGCGATGGGCTGCAAACCCGTGATTTTGTGTTTGTTGGCGATATTGTGCAGGCATTGTGGGCGGCGGCACATGCGCCCGGTGCCGCTGGTGGGATCTTTAATGTTGGCCGTGGTGAGGAAACCACTATTCTTGATCTGATCGGCACGATTGCCAACGTGCTTGGGGTGCCAGCCGAGATCGATTTCCAACCAGCCCGCCCTGGTGAGGTGCGCCATTCACGAGCCGATGTCAGCCGCCTAACAACACAGGTTGGCTTCCGCGCCGCAACCGATCTGCCAACCGGCCTGGCAATGACACTGCACGAATGAATCTCTGGCTGCTGCGAGCACAACTCGATTCTGTTGATGACGATCCACTTGCCGATGCACTGGCTCGCGCCGGGCATACGGTGACGCTGCTGATTCCTGGTTCACACAATCAGGAGCGCACATTCGCTTCGGGTGTGCGGCTGGCAACATTCGCCTCACGCCGTTTGCTACTTGGCAATGCTGCCCCAGATGAAACCGAGAACCACCCGGCGTTTCCGTATAACATCATGGCGCAACCATTGGCACTCAGCTATGAACTGGCCGATCAGGCTGCTGCACTCGCACGCCGCGATGGTCTGCGGCCCGATATTATTGATCTGCCGGAATATGCTGCATTACCCTACTACCTGATCCAACGGCGGCTGGTGGAACGCCATGTACTCAGCGATACCCCGCTGCTGTTGGATCTGCACGGCCCGCAATTCCTGATTGCACGCGCCAATCAGGAACCACGCCAGCGCTTCCCTGGCTATTGGGTCGGCCAGATGGAGCGCTTCGGTATCGTTGCTGCCGATGGTCTGCTGGCGACAAGCCGCTTCCTGCGTGATGAACTAGTCCATGAACTTCCGCAAGTGGCCGATCAGATCACGATCATTCCGCCATTCCTCGATCTGCCGAAACCACTGAACCAGAACCCAACGCCTGGCGATCTGCTGTGCCCTGGTGCGCTGGAATTGCGACTTGGTGCCATCGATCTTGTGCGGGTGTGTGCCGAATTATGGCAGCAGGGTCGAGTGTTCCAACTCACACTGCTTGGCCCAGATGCGCCATTTGTTCCACGGGCGACGACAGTTGCGGCATTTCTGCGCCAGCGCTATGCGCGCTGGATCGCTGGCGGGCAATTGGTGCTTGATCCGCAACCATATACGCAACAGGCCCTACACGAACGCACGGCTCGTGCCGCAGCAATTGTGTTGCCAGCCCATTGGGATGCCTCGCCAATGGCGGCCCTGCACGCGATTGCACTTGGCAAGCCTGTGGTGGTGGCGCAACCGGGTGCCGCTGCCGAGGTGCTTGCGGATTGTGGTGTAGGGCTGCGCTTCCGCTGGGATGTGCCGGGTGAATGTACAGCAGCGATTGAACAGGTGCTTGATCTGTCAACGAATACACACGAACGACAAGCGGATGCCAGTGGAAGCCATGCAACGCTCTTTGCCGATCCAGCTCGGGCGATTGAGGCCCGTTTGGCATGCTATGAACAGGCGATTGCGGCAATGTGCCCGCGTCGCGTGTTCCCATCAGCGGTGCCCGAACTGACAGGAACAACGGTCGAATCCCGTTCTGATCAGATCGGCGGGTTGCTCTCGATTGTGATCCCCTTCTACAATCTGGGAACCTATATCGAAGAGACGGTCGCCAGCGCGATTGGATCGAGCTACAAGCCACTTGAGGTAATTATTCTTGATGATGGCAGCAATGATTCGGCCAGCCTGGCGGCGCTGGAACGCATTCGGGTGCGCTCTGGTGATGTAGTGCGGATTGTGCGGACGCCCAATGGCGGATTGGCGCAGGCACGCAATGCCGGTGCAGATGCGGCACGTGGCGAGTTTCTGGCGCTGTTGGATGCCGATGATCGCGTGGCTCCCATATTCTATGAGCGGTGCGTTGATCTGCTGCGGCGCTATCGTAATGTCAGTTATGTGTTCTCCTGGATTCGCCAGTTTGGCGCGGTCGAGGCGTGTGTGCCAACCTGGAATACCGAGCTGCCCTTTCTCTTGGCCCGAAACATGCTGGCCCCAATGATTGTGATTCGGCGGGCCGATTTCCTGGCGTATGGCCGCAATCAGCCAGCAATGGCCTATGCCATGGAGGATCACGATGCCTGGATTAGGCTGGCCGCTGCTGGGTGCCTGGGCGTGAGCCTGCCCGATCCGCTGGTGTACTATCGCCAGCGGCCAGATTCGATGCTGCATAATGCCAATGATGATCAGCTAATCTATCTGTTCGACAGGATGATCGCGCTGCATCCCGAACTCTACCAGCGCTGGGGGCCAGAACTGGCCATGCTGCTGATTGCCAATGGCCAACCATTCCGCTGGCCGGTGCCATCGGTCGAGACGATTGATTATATGGTTCGCTACCAGGAGACACTGGCGGCCTATGATCGACTACAGCAGCGCCTGGCTCCGTTGCGGCCCTTGATTCATCTGCTGAACTGGCTGCGGAGGCGGCGATGACCATGCTTGTGCGCAAGGGGCAGACTGCGACGCGCCTGGTGATCCGAGCGTTGCGCCGCCGGCTGATCCCACTGGCGCGCTGGTCGGGTGGGCGGCGGCCACGAGTGCTGATGTTGAGCGACGCCGAGGGTGCCACGCTGCAGTATCGGGTGCTCAACCAGGCCGAACAACTACGCATGGCTGGTATTGATGTGTGTTGTTGCGATCAACACTACATCAGGCTTTTTGCATTGCTGGATTCCTGCGATCTGCTGTATTTCTATCGGCTGGACGATACGCCACGCACGCGCCATATTCTGGATGTGGCCCGAACACGCGGGCTGACGATTGTGTGCGATACCGACGACCTGACGTGGGATGAGCGGATTGTTGAGGATTGCCAGATGGAGCGCTACTATACGCCGCCCGAGATTACTCGCTTTCGCACGCAGTTCCGCCGTTCTGATGCATTCCTGCGTAATGCCGATCTGTTTGTGGCATCGACCGAATACCTGGCCGGGTTGCTGCGCGAGCATTTTGAACGCCCTGCGTTTGTGAACCAGAATGCCATTTCGCCACACATGGTTGCATTAAGCGAGCCGTTTTTCGCACGGCGTATGGCGGCCCCAGACCGTGCGCCACTGACGATTGCCTATTTTAGTGGCTGGCCGAAGGCCCACGAGATCGATATTGATACGATGGTGCCTGGCCTACGGCGGGCGCTGGAAGAATTGCCTGATGCGCGCTTGCTGATCGTTGGCCATTTCGATACAACCATGCTGCCTGTTGATCTGCAACGGCGTGTTGAACGGCGGCCATTCGTGCCATATCACGATCTGTTCGCTGCCATCGCTGAGGCCGATATCAACCTAGCACCGTTGGTCGATAACCCACATCGCCGTAGTAAGAGCGCCGTCAAATTCCTGGAAGCGGCACTGGTTGGCGTTCCAACGGTTGCTTCTGATCTTGAACCATACCGGCTGATCCAGCATGGGCAAACTGGTATGCTGACAATGAATGCACAAGATTGGTATGCGGGTATAATGGCGCTCGCAACCGATGCGGCACGCCGTGTAGCAATCGGGCGTGCGGCTCACGAATATGTTCTGCGTGAACACACCAGCGTGGTGCGGGCGGCGGGATTTGCAAAGATTGTTGACAGTATGATCGAACAACAATGAATGTAGGGGCGGTTCGTGAACCGCCCGCCATGAATGCAATGCGGGTACAAACGAACAACGCCCGTAGAGACGCAAGATATTGTGTCTACGAACAACAATGAATGTAGGGGCGGTTCGTGAACCGCCCGCCATGAATGCAATGCGGGTACAAACGAACAACGCCCGTAGAGACGCAAGATATTGCGTCTACGAACAACAATGAATGTAGGGGCGGTTCGTGAACCGCCCGCCATGAATGCAATGCGGGTACAAACGAACAAGGGTACAAAAGTAAGCTGTTGTGTCTCTACGGGTAACCCTGAATGTGTACCAGGCACCCCAACCTAGCAGCATACGGCGGCGTGGAATCAGCGCATTGGCAGAAAGAGCGATACAGGGCTGCATCAGCCACGATGATACTTTCAAACATGAAACTGGGTATGAGGTTCATGGTTCGTGTTCAAACCAGACAGGATTGCCAGAAGGTTCAGAGTAGTCGCTCGGTTCAGTATTCTGACTCCTGACTCCTGAATTCTCGGTTCATAGCAAAAAGAAGAAATACTATGGCACGTTCGTTTCTGATCACAGGCGGTGCGGGGTTTATCGGTTCGCATCTGGCGGAGGCCCTGCTGGCGCGTGGCGATTATGTCAGCATTATTGATGATCTCTCGACTGGGGCAATTGCCAATATTCGCCATCTGAAAGAGCACCCGCGCTTTCGGTATACGCTCGATACGATCATGACCGAGGCGGTGCTGGCGGAATTGATTGACGAGGCCGATACGGTTGTGCATCTGGCGGCGGCTGTTGGCGTGCAGTTGATCGTGCAGAGCCCGGTGCGGACGATCGAGACGAATGTTGCTGGCACCGAGGTTGTGCTGAAGTGGGCGGCCAAGAAGGGCAAGAAGGTGCTGATCGCCAGCACATCGGAGGTGTATGGCAAAAGCACCCAGATCCCATTCCAGGAGGATGCCGATCTGGTGCTCGGGCCATCGTATATGGGCCGCTGGAGCTATGCCTGCTCGAAGCTGCTCGATGAGTTTCTGGCGCTGGCCTACCATCGTGAGCGCGATCTGCCGGTGATTGTGGTGCGCTTCTTCAATACCGTCGGCCCGCGCCAAACCGGGCGCTATGGCATGGTCATCCCACGGTTTGTACGAGCAGCCCTGCG
>JBBQSD010000186.1:0-9269 GCA_038214135.1 Chloroflexales bacterium
AGCGAGACGCATGGCGGCGCAGCGGTGGTTGAGGATCTCAATAAAGTTACCGATCTGGTAATTGGCCGTGATCCATTTCGCTTAGCCGAATTGGAACACCAGATCTGTGGCGATCAGCAGAATAGTAGCGCCAATACTCCATTCTGGGAAGGGCGGTTGCACTCATCGCCACGCACTTTTGGTGCGATCGAGGTCGCCTGTCTGGACATGATCGGCAAAGCGACCAATCGATCTGTTGGCGATCTGCTAGGCGGCCATGTGCGCGAGCGGGTCGATTTTAGCGCCTACCTGTTCTATAAACACCATGGTGCTGGTGGGCCATATGGCTTTGCAGATGATCCGAATGCCGTTGATGGCTGGCCATTGGCTCGCCAACAACAAGCGCTGAATGCCGAGGAATTGGTTGCCCAGGCGCTGGCCATGACGAAGGCCTTTGGCTTTGCATCGCTCAAACTCAAGGCTGGTGTGCTGGAACCGGAAGAAGAGATACGCACGATTCGATTGCTGCGCGATGCCTATGGGCCAGCAACGCCATTGCGGATCGATCCCAACACCGCATGGAGCCTGGAGACCAGTATGGCCTGTGCCAAACCGCTCGAAGGGCTGCTCGAATACTATGAAGATCCGGTGGCCGGCAAGGCAGAAATGGCTATGCTGGCAAAACAAACCAGCCTGCCATTGGCGACCAACATGTGCTGTGTGAGTTTTGCCGATCTGCCCGCGACGATCCAGCTCGGATCGGTACAGATCATTCTTGGCGATCATCACTTCTGGGGTGGCCTGCGCGCATCAGTGCAATTGGCGCGTATCTGCCAGACATGGAAGATTGGCCTTTCGATGCATTCAAATTCACATCTGGGTATTTCACTCGCCGCCATGACGCACTTGGCTGCTGCTGTGCCAAACCTGACCTATGCCTGCGATACGCACTACCCCTGGCAGGCCGAAGAGATCATTGTTGGCGGCAAGCTGAACTTTGAGCATGGTAGCCTGGCAGTACCAAATGAGCCAGGGCTAGGCGTGACACTGGATCATAGTGAGTTAGCGCGCATGCATCAGCAATATGTGGATTGCGGCCTGACTGTTCGTGATGATCAATTCGAGATGCAGAAGATCGAGCCGGGCTGGCAGGCACGCTTCCCACGCTGGTAGGGGCGAGAAGTCAGGAATCAGGAGTCAGGAGTCAGAATGTTGAACAAGCGAACAAGCGAGCAAGTGAACAAGCCCGCTAGCGGGATCATGAGTGCAGTTCGGCATTCATAGCCACAGCGCAGCCCACATATCCGGGTGTAGAGCGCGTATAGCAATACGTGCGAACAATGGATGATACGTACAATGTTTCGGGTGGGTTCGCTGAGTGCTTCAACGTAGCAATACCATCGTGGGATTCACGAACCGCCCTACAGCATTGTGGTGGCATCGAAGATGTATTGAAATACAGCGAACCGATCTGTTCCGTTGTTTCGGTTCAGGTCTCGCTTCCGTGGTTCTGTGGTTCGCGGTTCTGGAGAGATCCTATGCCCGTCACCATTCACGATCTAGCCGTTCGGTTGCGTGAACTAGGAATAACCCATGGTGCAGTTATCGAGGTACACAGTTCACTCAGCGCATTCGGCTGGATCGATGGTGGTGCGGAGGCGATCATTGCCGCATTGATCGACACCGTTGGCCTGGATGGAACGCTGGTGATGTCGGCGTACCCGGTGAGCCCGGCAGTGCCGCTCGATGATGCTGACACAGCGCTGGGTGTGACATGGAAGGTTCGTATATTGCCCTTCGATGGCACTGAACCAACGGGAATGGGGCTGGTTGCCGATACCTTCCGACAGCGCGCTGATGTTGTTTCTGGCCAGAGCTTCTTCCGAACCTGTGCATGGGGCCAGGATGCCCAAGCCCATACAGAAGGCTACCAGCATCTGCTCGATATGGATGGCTGGTGTTTACTGCTTGGGGTTGGCATTCATCGCTGTTCGAGCATGCACGCCGCTGAAGATGCGTCACTGCCAGCAGCAATCGCCGCCTATAGCGAGATTCCCGAATCGGTGCGGAGCCTCTACGATCTCCAACACTGGAATATTGGCTATCGCGATACACCCGAGGATGCCTGGCAGAAGGTTTGGAATCTCGCCGACCAGCAGGGGCTCATTCGGCATGCCAAAATTGGAAAGGCAGCATGCCATCTATTCAAACCACGGGCGCTTGTCGAATTGTACCGGCACTGGCGCACGGCTGATCCATATAGGCTGTATGGCGTGCCTGAGCCGCATGGGTAGGCAGCGACACGGGTGCGTAGGGGCGAATCTCGTGTTCGCCCAAGATGATTGCATCGATGTGATAATGATTGGCATTGTGGGCGGTTCACGAACCGCCCCTACGGGATTGTGGCATCGTTGGCAATTGGCCACGCTCGACGTTGGTTGTTGAGAGACGCCCCGATGGGAGTCAGGGGCTTCACCTACCATGACGAAGCTCATTCTGATGCAGAAAAACTGCTCAGTGATGCGTGCCAGCATCTTTGAGCAGTTCCCTAACACGGATTTCCCATTAGGGAGCGTTTCATGATGGCAAAAAAGACCGTTTATCGACCCATGAACCGTTCTGATCCTTTCCTATTGAAACCCTTTGACCCCCGATGGGGCGTCTGGTCGGTGCGGTGGGGTGGTGAATCGTTTGCTATAGGTTCTCTAACCATGCCAGCGCCTCATCGGCGGCCTGTTCCCAGGTGAGTGCATGGCCAGCATCCCAGGCGGAGTCCCATTCCTGCGGGGTGAGCTGAGTGCGAACTTCGGCCATGCCAGATAATGTTGGTGCAAAGCGCTCCACTGGCCGAATAGCAGACTCATGGGCTGCGCGCAGCGCTGCTGCGGCTCCCCAGAATCGCGTGGCCTGCATGGCATCCTGGTGTTGTGCAGCGAGTGATGCCACGAGATCAACGACGACGGCAACACCATAGGGATATGGGTATGTGCGGCTTGCATTCAGACTAGATTGGTAGCAGTGGATCGCACGCGTGCTCTCACCACGCGCCGCATGGATTCGCCCGGCCATAACCTGACGCTCGGGATAGTATGCTGGACGGCGCACATGATCCTGGACATACAATGCAGCCTCGTGCAGCAACGCTTCGGCACGTTCGAGATCCCCACTATCGAAAGCGTGCCGCCCGATGTGATAGAGTAGCGCTTCCATCAAACGAGTGTTGTTATGGATTCGTGCAATCGATAATGCGTGTTGAAGATACTCCATGCCCTCGATCAGATTTCCTTGCTCCAGAAGAATATAACCGATATGCTCCAGCGCAATCGACTCCGCCCGTCGATTACCGATCCGGTGCGCCACATCGACAGCTTCGTAGGCAAAGGCAGCCGCCTGACGGGAGTTGTCTTGCTCCACCATGAGCAACATCAGCCAGCTGAGGCTCTCACCAATCTGGTAGTGGTGTTCAATTGTGCGGCTGATATGCAGCCCATCGCGGAGCAGGCGCTCACTCTGTTCCCAGTGTCGTAATCGGAGGGCCGCTACGCCTAGATCGGTCACAAACTCCGCTTCCCAACGCTTATCGTCCTGTGTGCGTGCTGCTTCCAGCCCGATATTCCAATATGTAATCGCACGCTCAGGCTCATCGCAGAAGATCGCCACCCAGCCTATGAAGCAATGATACTGGATGTGGAACTGGATATCTGCGGCCTCGACAACCCAGGGGGCTATTGTCTCAAGTAACGCTTGTGCACCACGCGGATCAGAGAATTTGCGCAGTTCTGCCAGCGCCAGCGCGCATGATAGCCGCAGATGGACTGGAAGGCCGTGTGACAGGGGATACAGTGTTTCCAGCCAGTGGTAGCCCTCCTGGCGGCCCCCATGAATCTCCCAGTACTGGTGCGTGCCGGTGATCAGCCGCAGTCCAAGGCCAATCGGGCTCGTTCGTTGCTCAGCGTATGTGCGCTGGCTGAGTATGCTGTCTGGTTCAGCGGCCAACGACCAGCGTAGCACCGCGCGCAGATTATCGACCTCGCGATCAAGCACTGCACTGCTGGCGGCATCGGGCGGCCACCAGCATTCGGGAATCAGTCGCTCGGCGAGCTCGACAAAGAAGGTACCGTGCTGGACGCGAATCGCATGTTCCTCCCCATGAATGCGTAATTGCAGCAACGCATATTCACGGATCGTTTCGAACAATGCGAAGCGCGGTTCGGGATCTGTTTCCAGGCGACGGACCAGATGGTGCTCCACCAACGAAGTCACGATGGCGTGTGTCGCTAATCCAAACGTATCTGGGCTGCAGACGCACCCAATAGCCTCCATCGAACACCCACCAATAAACACGGCCAGCCGCGCAAAGATGCGTTGTTCTGCATGGCTGAGCAGGCGGTAACTCCATTCAATGGTAGCCTGCATCGTCCGCTGGCGTGCTGACAGATCACGCGGGCCGCTGTTCAGCACGCGCAGCCCGTCGGCCTTCAATCGTGTCAACAGCTGCTCAGGGGTAAACACGCGTATCCGGACGGCAGCCAACTCAATGGCGAGTGGGAGGCCATCGAGATGCAGACAAATTTCAGCGACAGCGCATGCGTTTGCGGGTGTGAGACAGAACGATGATTGGATTGCCGTGGCACGTTCGGTAAATAGCTGGATCGCCTCATAGCGCACAAGCTGCTCGATTGGCAATGCTGTATGTGTTGGGAGACTCAGCGGCGCGACTAGATATTCCTGCTCGCCCTGGAGGCGCAGCGGCACGCGGCTGGTGGTCAGTACCTGGAGCTTTGGCGCAGCGCGCAGCATATCACTGATCACGGGTGCGCCATCAAGCAGATGTTCAACATTATCAATTAACAACAACAGATGCCGATGGCGCAGCCAGGCGATCAGGCTCTCGTGGGGTGCTGTTCGCGAATCGTCCATCACGCCTAACGCATGCAAAATGGCACGGCTCACCTGCGTTGGGTCGGCAATCGGTGCCAGATCGACGAACCAGACGCCGTGGGGAAACTGTGCGACCAGCGGGCGAACGATGGCAAGGGCCAGGTGCGTTTTGCCCGTCCCACCTGCGCCAGTCAGCGTGAGCAGGCGTGTTGTGGGGCGCGTAAGCAGCGTGCGTAGCTCCTGGATCGCTTGGGTGCGGCCAATAAATGACGAGACAGCTGCCGGGAGATTGCCTTCGACACGCGGATGCATATCAAGCAGCAGCAGAGTCGGCGAACTGATACCGTGATGATCGGGCGGTGGCAGCCGATGCGGGCTTTGCTCGGCGCGGGCAGTACGGACAAAGGCCGGAATATCGTTGGGTGCAAGATGTAGTGCGCGTGCCAGCCGCTCGGCAACCTGCGGGGATGGACGGCGCGCATCGGACTCGATCTTGCGGATTAGCACGACTGAGCAGCCGGCCAGATCGGCAACCTCTTGTTGGGTCAGCCGCAATACATTCCGGCGCTGGCTCACCCAGTTGCCAAATGAAAAGATTGCATCAGTATGATCCGTATGAATGGAATGATCATGCTGCATGAACTGTTATCCCCTGGTCTCGCCGAGCGGGCGTCTGATCACTTGTAGCGTATATGGATCATAACAAATCAAGCGGGTATGGCTCGTTTGCACACCATCAAGCCAACCGCATTTTGTACCACTTAACACCTCGTTTTGTATCACTCAAGTGATACCCCGCACCCCAATCGCTCTACTAAAATCTCGGTATCACCAGCAACTCTCGGCAGTATAACGAAGCATGTGTCTCGCGCCAGCAGCGCAGACGACGAATTCTTACAGCGCTCACACAGCGTATTCGACAGGCTTTGGTCGATTCTATGGTGCAATCCCAGGTCACTAGGCAGACTATCATATTACCACATCCTAACAACGTATGCCTATAGCCCTGGTACGCCACTCCTCTTGGTTTCTTGCCTGGTAACGCGCTGTGCGACGCCAGGCTGGCAGCATTGTCGCCAATCGTAGTATATGGAGGGCAGCATGGCACGACGACGGCGTCTCATTCAGCTGATGGTGACCATGATGATCATACTGGTCGGGATCTCGACCAGTGTGCCAGCAAGGGCCGATGATCATGGTGATGGTGAGGATCGCGATGGGCGGACGACAACCGAGCACTATACCACAACGATCCCAGTCTCTTGGGAGATGACCCCAGAGCGCTGTGGTCGGCTCAAGGCCACAACACGTGGTGCTGGTAATATGGTAGAGAAGGTGACGATCAAGCGCCACAACGATGGCAGTATCGATGTCTTCGTCAGCGATACTGTTGACAACACAGCGAGCGACGATAATGGCGTGAGCTATCGCTGAAGCTACACCAACCACCAGCACGCAATGATTCCCGCAGCACCGAACAACGGTCGCGTCTACATCCTGATGAGCGATTTCTTTTCGCTGAGAGGTGGCGGCAAGCTTGGCACCAGCCCCTTCACCATCGGCTTGGTCTGGCGCTGGGATTACACCAACGCTGGGGATATGCCACCATTCACAGGCCAATGGCCACCTGAGCGCAACCTCGTGAAGCTGCGGACGGTTGGCGACTTTACGGTGATCCCTACTGGCCTTGACTGTGATCCGGTATAACGAATCGTCGGCATTGAGCCAACACAGGTGAGTCATCCGGATATGTGTGTTTGGTAGCCTCCCACCAACACACATATCTGGTTTCCGTATTTCTGATAATGCTCTCGTTGGGTGCGTGTAGCGAGGCAGTATCTTCAAGAAGCTATGCGTGCTCCTGGAGAAGAGACATGAGTCGACAGTTTCTGGCAGCCCTCCTAACACTCAGCGCCGCCATCGTACTGATTGGCCTCTCGGTCACCGTAGCCGCCGAAGAGCGGGAGCCGCAGTGGACACTCGCGCTTGACCGCGAGCTGCGAGCGACCCTCCAGCAGCTTGGGTTTACCGGCCAGATCGAGGCATCACTTGAGCGTCAGCTGGGTCGGCGCGTGAATCATCAGCTCGCAGATATTGGGCGTATGCTCTGGTTCGATCCAATCGGCGGGCTGAATGGTGACAATACCTGTGCCGGGTGCCATTCGCCCACCAACGGCTTTGGCGATACACAGTCGATCGCGATTGGGATCGAGAATAACCGCATTGTTGGCCCAGACCGCGCCGGGCCGCGTAACATGCGCCGTACGCCCATGGTGATCAACACCGCGCTCTACCCAAACCTGATGTGGAATTCGCGTTTCATCGCGCACTCAGGCGATCCGTTCGACAATAGCGCTGGGTTTGAGTTTCCACCGCCTGAGGGGCGCTCGCTCACATACCTGAGCCACCTGCTCGTTGCACAAGCGTTTATTCCCCCAACCGAGCGCACCGAGGCGGCTGGATTCGATGTGCCTGGTGATAACTACGAACTGCGGGCCGAGCTAATGCGCCGCCTCAATGCCGCCTCTGGCTACCGCGAACTCTTCGGTCGCGTCTACCCCGAGGTGCGCGCTGGTGCGCCAATAACCATCGAGATGTTTGCCCAGGCGATCAGTGAGTTCGAGTTCACCCTCACTTTCGCGAACGCTCCGATTGATCGCTATGCACGTGGGGATGTTCGTGCGCTCACCACAGAGCAGAAGCAGGGTGCGCTGCTCTTCTTTGGAAAGGCTGGCTGCGTGCGCTGTCACGGCGTGTCAGGGCCATCGAGCGAGCTGTTCAGCGACTTCCAGCTACATTCAATTGGCGTGCCACAAATCGCCCCAAGCCTGACCAATAACTCGTTTGATGGGCCAGGCGCAAACGAGGATTTTGGGCGCGAACAGGTGACCGGCAATGTGCTTGATCGCTATAAGTTCCGTACGTCGCCGCTCCGCAATATTGCGTTGCAGCCCACTTTTATGCATAACGGGGCCTATACGAGCCTAGAGGATGCCATCCGCCACCACCTGGATGTGCGCCAGGCACTCCTGCACTACACCCCAACTGACCAGATGCTCGATCCGGATCTTGCTGGCTCGATTGGACCATCCGCGCCGCTGCTCGATCAGCTTGACCAGCTGCTGCGCCCACCAATACACCTGACCGAGGATGAGCTGCACCAGTTGGTCGCGTTCGTGCGCGATGGTTTGCTCGACCCACGCGCTAAGCCAGAACGGCTGCGGCGACTGGTGCCGAAACGTCTCCCGAGCGGATTGCCAGGGCTGACGTTCCAGTTCCCATAGACATAACCGGTGGTTCACGAGCCGCCCCTCCGCGGGGATGGCATCGATGTGATAATGATTGGCATTGTGGGCGGTTCACAAACCGCCCCTCCGCGGGGATGGCATCGATGTGATAATGATTGGCATTGTGGGCGGTTCACAAACCGCCCCTACATGATCACCAATCGACGTGTATACACTATTCTGACTCCTGACTCCTGGCTTCTGACTCCTCCTCACGCCACCCCCAAAAACTCCCGCAGCACAACATTAAATGCCTCTGGCTGCTCAACATTTGAGAGATGGGCAGCCTGCTCAAGCACCACTAGGGTGCTGCCAGCAATGGCCCGCTGGAGTTCTTCGGCTTGCGCTGCTGGCGTGGCTTCGTCCAGTGTGCTAGTGATGATCAGGCAGGGTGCGCGGATCGCGCCAACGATCGGGCGCAGATCGGCATCGCGCAGCGCGGCACAGGCAGCAATATAACCATCCGGGTTGCTTGTATCAAGCAGCGCGCTATAGTGCTGAACGATCTCTGGGTTCTGGCTGCGAAACGCAGGCCGAAACAAGCGCGCCAGAACAGTATCGCGGATTGCACCCATGCCACCCCGCTCGACGAAACTGATGCGGGTGCTCCAACTCTCGAACGACCCGATTCTTGCTGCGGTATTGGCAAAGATCGCCCGATCAACCTGCTGTGGGTATGTTGCCGCGAGCCATTGTGCGGTTAAGCCGCCAAGCGAGAGGCCACACACATGCGTGTGCTCAATCCCCAAATAATCAAGCAGCCCCACTAGATCATGGCCAAGTCGGTCGATTGTTGCTGGTTCGGTTGGGTTCGCCGATTGCCCATGCCCACGGGTGTCATAGCGAATGATCCGAAAGAATCGGCCAAGCGCAACAACCTGCTCGTCCCACATGTGCAGATCGGTGCCGAGTGCGTTGCTGAATACCAGGGCGGGTGCATCAGCGATCCCGTCGATCTGGTAGGCAATTTGTATTCCATTATCGGTTATGAATGTTTGCATTAATTTTCTCGCGCTATAAGAATATGTTGAATCGTCCAGGTCGTTGGCAGGGTAGGGGGGGGTGGGGGCCCGCCCCACCAGATTGAAAAATCAGGGGAGAGAACCGCCCACAAACAAAGAA
>JBBQSD010000187.1:0-9227 GCA_038214135.1 Chloroflexales bacterium
TGATGATCGCCACGACCTTCAACCTGCGTATGGCGCAATGTGAGTGGCAGCCGCTCCTGGGTATCGTGACCCTGTATGGCGGCGATGTGCCGGAGGCACGCCGGCTCTTGAGCGAGAGCTGGCACTTCTGTATTGAGTTGAAAAACAAGTTCTTCCTAGCGTGGGCCTGTCTGTATCTAGCGGAGCTAGCATTGTGGGAAGGGCAGGTCGCGCAAGCTGAGCACTGGCTGGCACAAAGCCTGGGCCATCTGGCTGATCCACAGCGGATCACCATGTTCCAGGTAACGCGACTGTTTGTGGCTGCCCGTGTGGCGACGGCGCACCAGCAGTATCTGCGCGCCGCCACGCTCTTTGGCGTAGCAGACCAGATGCACAGCCACATCCAGTATGTGATTGCCGGGCCAATGCGAACCCTGGCTGATGTTGCGCTGGCTATGGTGCGGGCGGCGCTTGACCCGGCAGTCTTTGATGAGGCGTTTGCCGCTGGACAGCAGATGCCGTTGGAGGAGGCGTTTGCCAGTATTCGGAAGTAGGCGGCATCCATGCGTTCCCAATCCAAACATCCGGAGTACTGGTACAGTTTGGCGGAAATCCACCAACGGTCTGTCATGCTTCACTTCGTTCAGCATCTCGCATGCTGATGCCAAACACGAGATCTTCGCTTTGCTCAGGATGACATGAAACCCTATAGTTACTTAGGCCCTGTTGTACTAGTGCAGCGGCGGCCCTAATTGCGATTTCAACCGCGTCGCGCCCCATTCTAATGCAATAGCGAAGGCCAGAATCGCATAGGTGAAGGCACCGAGTTCGCGCAGATCGAGATAGAACCCGCTGGCCATAAACATATCGAAACCGATACCACCGGCACCCGCAGTTGCGCCCATGGCGATCGCAGTGGAGAAGTTGATCTCGAAGCGTACGAAGGTCCACGAGAGTAGGGCCGAGGCGGAAGCGGGTACTACTGCCTGGAAGATCGTCTGCCACCAGCTAGCACCGCTGGCCCGCAGCGCCTCAAGCACGCCCGGCTCAATCTCCTCGAACGACTCAGAATAGGCCTTGATCAGGTAGCCGGCCGAGTGGAAGGTCATACCCAGCACAGCAGCCACACTGCCCAAGCCGGCCGATACGGCGAAGAACAGCACCCACAGCACAGTCGGCACCGCACGCACAAAGGCCGTTATACCCTTGATGATGCTCGTCACCCAACGCGGCACGAGATTCTGCGCGGCCAGCAAGCCAAGGAAGAAGGCGATGACTGCGCCGAAAACCGTCGTCAGCAGACCAAGGCCAAACGTCACGAGGATCTGCTGGAGCATCTCGATCAGGCTCAGATTCTTCAGGCGCGGCTCGAGCAACAACAGGCGAAAGTTGTCGAACATATCGCGGATTGCCTGCACCGGCTCGATATTGCGTGAATCAAAGGTGGAGAAGCTGTAGATCGTGAGCAGCAGCAGCGCAACCAGCGTCACCTGAATACTCAGATTGGCCCTCGTCAACGGGCGAACGCGGATGCGAGATGTCTGTGTACCTATTGCCATCAGAGTACCGCCCTTCGGATAGCGTTCGAGACCATCTCGATCAGCAGGACTGACACCACAATCACCAGCACAACCAGGCTGGCCGAACTGTAGTTGAAGCTCTTGAAGTACAAATCGAACTGGAAACCAATACCGGTGCCGGTTAGAATTCCGACCAGCGTTGCGCTGCGGATATTAGTCTCGATCATGAACAGCACCCAACTGAGCAGCTGTGGCAGACAGGCCGGGATGACGCTTTGACTGATAATGGCCAGATAGCCTGCACCGGTGGCGCGTAGCGCCTCGACCGAATCGGTACTGACCTCGTCGATCGTCTCGATCATCACGCGCACGATGAAGCCGAAGGTGACGAAGAAGAGTGCAAAATAGCCAGTATAGGAACTCTGGCCGAACGAGAAGAGCAGAATAAGCGCCCACGCCGAGACATCGATGTTGCGGAAGACACTAGCGATGCCGCGCGCTGGCAGGCTCAACCAGGGATGCAGGCGAGTTGTGTTGGCACCAAGCAATGCCACGACTAGGCCAAATGCCGAGGCAACCGTCGCCGACGCGATCGACATCAGCACAGTGTCCAGCAGCTTGTCGAGAATGCGTGGGAGGCGCTTGAGGGACTCCTGATCGGGAACAAAGTTGCTCGCCGCCCAGATCGCCGCACGTGGAACAGCCGTCAGCCCGCGCACCACATCATAATTGGTGATCAGGATCGCGCCATAGGTGAGCGCTGCTAGGATTACGAAGAAGAGCGCACCCTGACGCCTGCGGAGCTGAAAAATATCAGGCTGCATAGCGCTCACTTAGGTCAAGGATCAGATCCCCGGCTTCAGAACCATAGATCTGGTAGATCTGTTCGTTGCTCAGATTTAGCGGAGAGCCATCGTAGATCACTCTTCCGCCGTTGATGCCGATGATTCGTTCGGCATAGTGCAGCGCTACATCGACCTGGTGCAGGTTGACCAGCACGGTGATGCCCGTGTTGCGATTGATGTCGCGGAGCGTGTCCATGATGATCTTGGCCGAGTTCGGGTCGAGCGAGGCGATTGGTTCATCGCAGAGCAGCATCTTCGGACGCTGCACCAGTGCGCGAGCGATGCCAACGCGCTGCTTCTGTCCGCCGCTCAGCTGATCGCAGCGCTTATAGATCTGCTCGCTCAGTCCCAGGCTGTTGATAATCTGAACCGCGTCGCGCTTCTCATCTTCCGTGTAGAGCCCGAGCATACCCTGAAGCGTTCCTTTATAACCAAGCCGTCCGTGCAGCACATTCTCGATCACACTGAGGCGATTGACCAGGTTGTAGTGCTGGAAGATCATGCCGATCTGCGTTCGATGGCGCCGTAGGGCAGCTCCACGTAGCGTCGTCATGCTAACACCATCGAAACGCACATCACCACTGCTGGCATCAACCAGCCGATTCACACAGCGTAGCAGCGTCGACTTCCCGGCACCCGATGGCCCAATAACAGCCACAAACTCACCTGGTTGGACATCAAACGAGATACTATCCAGCGCCAGCGTCTCGCTACCATAGCGTTTTGTGAGCGCGTCGACCTGCAAGAGCGACATTCAGAATCCTCCTCCAAATCCTCCATGAGCCATCATGTGGACGAGATGCTGATCGGCCCCGCTCATCGTGGGGCCGATCAGGGTCACGCGAAATTAGCGCATCGCACGGATTGGGTCGAAGAAGGCATCCTCAACCAGCAGGAAGCGCTCATCCTTCGTCTTGCGGAAGAGCGCCTTGTAGCCGGCATCGGTTATATCTTTGGTGGCGAAGATCTTGGTGTTCATCGCCACGGCATCCGAGGTAAATACATCCTGCAGCTTCTTGATCTCCGCAGCAGTCAGCATGCTGCTGTTGGCAACGAATGGCGCGTTGATCACCGGCGTCGATGAGATTACCACGAACTCAGCATCCGGGTACTTGTCGAATGGCTCGCTGGCATCCTTGTTGACGCGATAGATAGCGCCGGGCGTGTTCTCGGTGCCTTCGGCCAGCGTGACGTAGTTGCTGAGACATGTATCGCAGAAGGCAGCCACATCAACCTTGTCCGAGATCAGATTCACGGCCGAGCCCTGGTGTGAGCCACCAAACTGCACCTCGGTGAAGAAGTTATCGGCACCGCCCTCAAGCAGATCATCGCTCGTAATATCCTTCCACTTATCCATGGACGAGAAGTGCTTGATGATGTTCGAGGATGGGACGCGGAAGCCCGAGGTCGAACTGTTGGAGACGAAGGAGAAGCGCTTGCCCTGGATATTGTCGATCTTGAACGCGCCGCCGTCCTGATAGTTGCTCTCCTGGCCCTTCTGGACGGCCAGCCAGCTATAGTACACAGCAGTCTTGACGGTGCCATCGGCACCGCTTGGGATGACCAGCGGAACAACCGCGGGGTTCTTGGCGCGGGCCTGAACGTAGCCCTCGGCACCGAAGAAGGCCAGATGGGCGTTGTTGTTGGCCACAGCCTCGATCGCGATAATATAGTCGGTGGTGGTCTGGTGCTCGACCGGGCGGCCCAGAGCCTCGCTAATCACCACACCGAGCGCGTCGCGCGCATCCTTGAGTTCAGCGCCCGACTCATTCGGGTACCAGGCAATGATGATCGGTGATGTATCGGCAGGCACGGTGGTCGGTGCTGGCGCAGTGGTTGGCGCTGGCACGGTGGTTGGCGCGGATACGGTGGTCGGCGCGGATACGGTGGTCGGCGCACTGGCTGGTGCGCTGGTCGGCGCTGGCGCGTTGGCTGGTGCGCCGCCACAGGCGGAGAGGAGCAGGACGAAAAGCAGGAGTCCTGAGAGCATTCGCATGGAAACATTCCTCCGAGTAGAATCTATGAGCCACTCCATTGAGTAGCACCTAGAATCTAATTCGCAGCTGTTATCCTGTTATTAAGCCACTGTTCGGCCCGGATTAACGTATGGCGATCAGTTCGCGAACAACGACAAACGCACGAAGGGCACAGCTACCCAAGGAGGGCCGCTGTGCCGCTTCTTTGTACAACCGAACAGTCGCGAGTCCTATCGGTATGCTGCCGTCAGCTCAAGCTGGATATTGTCTGGGTCGCGGAGTGCCAGGACATACAAACCGAAATCGCTTCCAAGATCCTCGATCTCGCCATGGGGCACATCGCGCTGTTCCAGAGTGCGGATCGCGAGATCGAGATCTTCGCGGCTGGCCACAGCAAAGCCTGGGCCATCTGGCTGATCCACAGCGGATCACCATGTTCCAGGTAACGCGACTGTTTGTGGCTGCCCGTCTGGCGACAGCGCACCAGCAGTATCTACGCACCGCCGCGCTCTTTGGCGTAGCAGACTAGATGCACAGCCACATCCAGTATGTGATTGCCGGGCCAATGCGGACCCTAGCTGATGTTGCGCTGGCAATGGTGCGGGCAGCGCTTGACCCGGCAGTCTTTGATGAGGCATTTGTCGCTGGGCGGCAGATGCGGTTGGAGGAGGCGTTTGCTAGCATTCGGAACGGGCTACTGCACATCCTACACTATTCGCCCCAAGCCCACGACGTTCAAGCTCGATAAATAAGCGCTGACTGCCAAGGCAGCATCACGCGCTAAAGGCGAGCCTCGTATTCGCCTGCATTGGGCATCGCTGTACGATCATCGCGAGCGAACACGAGGTTCGCCCCTACGCAATGGTTGGGCATGGTGGTTCATTATAGAAAAATACATCGCATCCCAACGACAAGCGAGAGATGCATAGAGAGATTGCCTGCTATACTAGCCGCTGAAACTCGCCCGACTCGGAGGATCACCGTGGGATTCGAGAATGTCGTCATTTTCGCTGGCAGCAGCAGCCGTGGCCTGACCGAGCACATCTGTGCCCACCTCAATATCTTGCCGGGCAAGAATGAGACAAAGATTTTCTCGGAGGGCAACACCTTCGTGCGCGTGCGCGAAAATGTGCGCGGTCGTGAGGCGTTCGTCATCCAGAGCACTGTCTTCCCCACGAATGACAGCTTTATGGAGCTGTTGTTCTGGATCGATGCCCTCAGTCGAGCCAGCGCCGCCTCAGTCACCGCCGTCATCCCCTACTTCAGCTATGCCAAAGGCGATAAGAAGGACGAGCCCAGGGTCAGCATCCGCGCTCGCGTCTGCGCCGATTGCATCGAGGCCGCTGGAGCGGATCGCGTGGTGACAATGGATCTGCATGCGCCACAGATCCAGGGATTCTTTCGCATTCCAGTCGACAACCTATATGCCTTGCCGGTGCTGTGCGACTATGTGCGCACCATGAACCTACCCAATCTGGTGGTGGTCTCGCCAGACGCAGGATTTGTCAAGGCTGCCCGGCGCTACGCTGCCTACTTGGGTGCCTCGCTGGCAATCGCGAATAAAGAGCGTCCCGACCATAGCGAGCATGCCGAGGTGCTTGAAATCATCGGCGATGTCGCCGGCAAGACGGCCCTGATCGTCGATGACTTCACTATCTCGGGCGGCACACTCGCGGAGGTGGCCCGCCGGCTGAGCGAGGCCGGTGCCCGCGAGATCTACGCAATGGTGACCCACGGCGTATTCACCCCTGGCTCAATCGAGAGGATCGAAAGCAGCCCGCTGAAGAAACTGTTCTTCACCGACACTATCGAAACCCAGCCAGTACAGTTCTCACCAAAGATGGAGGTCGTCTCGGTGGCTCCACTGTTCGCCGAAGCGATCCGGCGGATCTCCACCCACGAGTCGATCAGCGGAATGTTCCCTGTGTAGGGCAAACAGGCCGTAGCAACGCAAGATTTTGCGTTGCTACGGCTCAGATCGCATCTTTACCACCCACATTGCGCCTCGATTTTGTGCCCAAGCCATATCTGGTGTTTGGCGCAATGCTGCTTCGCCATGGCGTCGACCGCCGTGATGTTGATCAGCCACAGTCGCAGCGCTAGAAGCAGCCATCGCCGCCAAGTTCACTCTGTTTCGCACCATTGTGCATTCAAATCATCAGGTGCCGCCGGAGATCGTGCGCAATGTTCAGCATGGCGGGCGCGAATGGTGCGATACGCAGGTGCCTGGTGCGATTAATGTATAGAGAACAACGCAACATCAGACTCTTGTTCAATGTTTACTTGTTCTCTCTATAAGGCATCTTTGTTAGCCCGAATAGACGCTGTAGCCGTCTGGTGCCGACAGATCGCCGGTCCGGTCGCGCTCACGCAGCTCTTCCACAAAGGTTGCGAATGTATACTGTGGCGTATAGCCCAGCTTCTGGGTGAGTTTTTCGGCACGCTCGGTGCCGATTCTGGCTGGCAACGTGGCGAGATGCCGACGCAAGAGCGCACCATCGGCGGGGAATACCTCATCCAGCACTGACCATGGATCAGCGGCCCAACGAGCAGCCTGTTCATCGCTAAACGGCGAGACGGTGGTCACATCGAACCAATCATCGCCAACCTCTCCGGTCAGCAGCGCATCCACCGCCCGCACAGTCGCCAGCGCTGCATCGCGCCGATCAAGCCCGCCACCACCAAGCAGGCGTAGCCCATAGGCGCTGAAATCGCTATAGGGAGTAAAGTTGGTATAGCGCAGCCGGACGGACTGAACGCCGTGGGCCTCACGAAAATGATCGAGAACCTGCTCACCAATCTGCTTGCTAAAGGAGTATTTATCGCGCAGTGGGCCATAGAACACGGCGCTTGATGCCCACACCACACGTGTGATACCCGCCTCGACCGCTGCCGTCAGGGCATTATAGGTGCCATCCACATTCAGCTGCCAATAATCTGTGGCCGGATGTTGGCGAGAATGAACGCCATGCCAGGCTGCCGTATGCACCAGCAGATCATAGCCGGGCCGGATCACCCGCCGCAGATCCGCCAAACTACGTGCATCAGCTGCCTCAAAGGGCAGCGTGGTGTCAAATGGTGCTACGTCGCTCAACGTGACATCATAGCTGTGCTGCAAGCGCTCGGCGACCCCACGCCCAAGATTCCCCGAAGCACCTGTCACCAATATCTTCGCGGTCATTGCCATCCTCTGTTCTGTTACGGTTGGGCCTCATGATGAAGTGCATCTGAATGCGGCTAGCATAGCATGAGATTACAAGCATATGCAAGCAAACTCCTTGCGCTTGAATGCACTGTCGGCGCGCATCTTGCTACTTCAACATCATCATCATATTGAAAGAAGGAGCGTATGTCGAGCACGAACTGGAAAGGCTATCGTAAAGCCGCCTGGTTTGGGCAGGCGCTGCTCGCAATCGCCATTGCTGTCGTTCTGATCCAGGGCCAATGGCTCGCCGCTGCGACGCTGGCGGGCTTTTTGCTGATTTCGTATCTGTTTGTCGCGTTTGATCGCAAGCTGCCAACCCTATTCGATCTGTTGTTCGTGATTGCTGCGCTGATTAACGCCGGCGGCTGGACGTGGGATCTCTATAATCAGCCAGGCCCATATGATGAGATCGCTCATTTCTACACGATCTTTGCGATCACACTTGCCCTCGGTTTCATGCTCTATAGTCCACTGATGAAGAGTTTCTATGACCATCGGGTTCTGTTTGTGATCATGATCGCCAGCCTTGGCATCGCCCTTGGCGCACTCTGGGAGATTACCGAATGGCTGGCCGATTTTCTGACGCCCAAGCAGATCGTCTCGGGTTTATCCGATACGATCACTGATATGATGCTGGACACCGGCGGCGCTGTTGTTGCGGCGTTTCTTAATCTATGGGGCCTGCACCAACAATCGCTTGTCAAAGACAAAGATGCTATCGCAAAGCACTCGCCCGCACATACAGTGCCACAGCAGGGTGAAGAGGTGATTGCTGCACCGATAAGCTTCCGCCGATGATTGTGCCATGAATCGATTTTCGCTCGTCACATTTAATTGTTTTGGCGCGCCAACGCCCATGGTTCGTCGGCGCCTGCTTGCGTTGGCCACAGAACTGAATCAGCGCAAATATTGCGTCGTTTGTCTGCAAGAAGTCCAGGCCCACATGTATCGCAAGCTGATCATCGATGCCTGTACACAGTATCCCGCGCATGCTGACGAGCCGTTTTTCCATGCGCCAAAGGGCGGATTGTTGACGCTGGCCCAAGTGCCGATTGAACGGCGTGAATTCACACTCTACCACGCCCGCCAGATCGTTAGCCCGCTGGCGGCAATGGATCTGTTGCTGCATAAAGGGGTATTGCTTGTCCAAATAGGCATCGCTCATGTGCCGATTGTTGTGCTTAATACACATCTCAGCGCCAATTATAGTGTCGATTGGAACCCCAATAATCGCTATGCGCGGATCGAGCACAGCCAGCTTCGCCAGCTTGCCGAGATCGTCCGCGCGCAGCCACCAGAGGCACTAGTGATTGTGGCAGGGGATTTTAATATTCCACGCGGCAGCTGGCTCTATGATGATTTCTTGGAACAAAGCGGAATGATCGATCCATTGGCTGGTGACGCCAGGCCAACGCATCGTGTGCCGCCAGGTATTCCTGTACACCTGGCACGGTCAATCGATTTTGCACTGCTCCGGCTGCCGCCCATGTCAGGAGTGAGCGTTCAGAGTGACCTCTGCTTTGATCAGCAGCTCCCACTCACAAATACAGGCCGTGGCTATCTCTCGGATCATTATGGTGTAGAGCTGCGCATTACATGGGATTCATTACCTGGGTAATATTGCGCCCGCAATTGTGCATGTGCGTGACCGCAGTACATTCACGATCTTTCTCCCGCTATTGGAATACACAGGCAGGCCAGC
>JBBQSD010000188.1:0-9148 GCA_038214135.1 Chloroflexales bacterium
GACACTCGCGCTGCCAATATGCGGTACGGCGATGACATTCGGCAGCGCGAGTAATGGATGATCGGCTCCAATTGGCTCGTGCTCGAACACATCCAACCCTGCTGCCCATGGCCGCCCTCGCTTGAGTGCCTCGGCTAACTCCAGTTCGCGAACCACCGGCCCACGCGAGGCATTGACGAACACAGCAGTATCCTTCATCAATGCAAACTGTGGCGCTCCAAACATGCCGCGTGTCTCGGCATTCAGTGGCACCAACACAACCACGAAGTCGCATTCGCGCAACAGATCATCGAGCTCACAGTATGCTGCGCCAGTCTGCGCCTCCAACTCTGGCGCTGGATTGCGATTATGGTAGCGCAGGTGCATGTTGAACCCCGCCGCGCGCCGCAGTACCGCTGTGCCGATGCGCCCCGCCCCAATCACGCCAAGGGTTGCGCCATGAATATCCTGCCCCGTCAGAAACATGGGCGACCATGTCTTCCACTGGTTGGCGGCAATCAGGTTGTGCCCTTCCACAATCCGGCGTGCAGCAGCCATGAGTAAGGCCCAGGCAAGATCAGCAGTTGTTTCGGTCAGAACATCAGGCGTGTTGGTCAGCAGTACCTGCCGCCTGGTGAGCGCAGCAAGATCGACATTATCGTAGCCGACGGCCATGTTGGCGACAATTCGCAGTTGAGGAGCTGCTGTGAGAAGCTGATCATCAATGCGATCGGTGAGCAGTGACAGTAGCCCATCCGCATCTGCAACCTCACGCAGTAATACATCACGCGGAACCGGGTTGGCTTCATTGTCCCAGAGGCGATAATCACAGGTTTCGGCAATAATCGCAATTGCCGCATTCGGCAGTTTGCGAGTGATATAGATGCGTGGCCGGGGCATGCGTGGCTCCTTTCGGATCTTCCGTTTGGCGAATTGATATGCTACTATTAGTGTATGCGGGCGTAGCTCAGTGGATAGAGCAGCAGTCTTCTAAACTGTTGGTCGCAAGTTCGATCCTTGCCGTCCGCGCCATCCCCTTTTAGCAGATTCAGCCGCCAATACACGCATTGTACATCGGATGCGGGTGAGAATGATTCTGCTGCGACTCCTCAATGCCATTTCCCATCAATCAAAGAAATAACCTAATACTGGTTGTAGTACTATAAAGGACGGTACTCTAGTACTATTTGGCCCTCACAACAGTGCTGTGTGGGCTATGTCAAGTTGGGTACATTATGTAATTGTGCCCACGACACGAGAGGTATATAGTACATACAACTGAACAGGAACTTCTGGTCAGAAACAAACAACACAACCCAAGGAGCATCGCAGTGAACATCTCATCAATCCTCCGCCCACGTACCCTGGTCATGGCCGCTATGGTTCTCATCCTATCTGTAAGCGCCTATGGTTTTGCCGCAGCGAACACGGTTCCGGCGACCAATGCCGGTGATGGCGCTGGCACAATCAGCGGCTATACCGCCTCGAGTGTTGTCTACTTGTTGGAGACCGCCGACCCAACGAAGCTCGACAAGGTAACTTTCACGCTTACACCTGATGCAACTGGCGCAGTACCAAGCGTTGTGAAAGTCCAGCTGGCTGCTGCTGGCACATGGTATACCGCCAGCAATGTGAGTGGCAACGACTGGGTTGTTGACCCTGCTGCTGGTGCTCTGACCACCGCCTCTGTGACCACGCTGCATATTGTCGCCCACGACTAAACGCCCAGTATCTCACGCTGAGGGGTGTGGCCACTTGTGGCCACGCCCCTCATTAGAATGAATTGCCATGAATACGCATCGTCACTGGTTCGCTACATGTTCCACAGCGCTCTTTCTGGTACTGTTTGGCGTGATCTGGTTAGCCTTTGCGCCACTTCAGTTTGGTGGCCAGGCGGCCTATGTGATCGTGAATGGCAATAGCATGGAGCCGCTGTACCATCGTGGTGACCTGGTGATCATTCGTTCGCAGCCCGATTACCAGATCGGCGATATTGTCACCTACCGCCATCCGCAGATTGGCCCGGTTATTCATCGTATCATTGGGCGCAAGGCTGAGCGCTTTGTTTTTAAAGGCGATCATAATAATTTTATTGATCCATACCGGCCACTCAGATCTGAACTGATCGGCAAATCGTGGATCTATCTACCTAAGGTCGGTACTGTTTTATCTCAACTTCGCACACCACTGAATATGGCTATCCTTGTGGCGGTGGCGGGAGGTATTATCATGGCACCAATGATCGGCAATCTAAACCAGCCCATGGCGCGCAAACGTGGACGGCGCCAGGATGGGCAGCCGCAGATCACAGTGCGGCAGCAGGGTAGCCGCGAGGGCCTACTTATAGCAATGGTAGGATTGGCGATTGCATCGATTGCACTGGCTGCATTCGCCTTCAGCCTGCCACTCACGCGTGAGCTTAGCGAAGATATTACCTATCAACATGTTGGTGTGTTTAGCTATTCCGCCGCTGCACCAGCGGGAGTCTATGATTCAACCACCATCCAGACTGGTGAGCCGTTGTTCCCACAACTGACAAGCACTGCCGCGTTCGCTTTTGACTACCAGTTCGAAGCGGACAAGCCGACTGATCTGCATGGGAGCTATCGAATGGTGGCCGAGGTTCGGGCGACGAATGGCTGGCGGCGGACGATTGAGCTCCAGCCAGCGACCGCTTTCAGTGGCAGCGCATTCAAGGCCAATGCTGTGCTGGAACTTGGGCAGCTGCAGACGCTGATGAATAATTTTGAGCAGCAGACTGGTCTGCTGCGCGAGCAGTATACGCTTGCTATTATCCCCGAAGTGCGGATCAACGGCCTACTTGCTGGGCAGGCGCTTCAGGATAGGTTCGACCCACGCATGGAGTTTCGGCTGGATGCGACTCAAATTCAGTTACTGGAAGCGAGCGGTACGGACCAAGACCCGCTCAAGCCCGTGCAGGCTGGGTTGCTCAAGGCCACGCACGAAGCGCCGAACGTCATCACACTCTTGTTCCTCAAACTGGAAGTGCCGATTGCCCGTTGGATTGCGCTGGGTATACTGGCAGTTGCTTGTGTGATTGGCTACCTGCTGGCACTCAGGCTGCTGCTGCATCCAAATCGGCCCAATGAAGCAGCGCAGATCCAATCAAACTATGCAGCCTTGCTGATTGATGTGGCAGGTGGCGATTATCGGCCTGAAGAGCGTATGGTTGAGGTGGCTACTATTGCAGACCTTGCGAAGCTGGCGGAGAAAAGTGGCCGAATGATTCTGCATGCATATTCTGGCACGATGCATCGCTACATTCTACACGACGATGGAGTGTGCTATTGCTACCAATGTGCTGGTGCAGAACAGCCTGTGATTGCTCTTCCCCAACAGGATTTGGTGGCTGCGGCACAGGCTGCGCCAGCCTGGCAATCGGCCTTTCTGGAGACATTGCGTGAACATGGCACGATCTCAGAGGCCTGCCGGAGCGCCAATATCGGAATCGCGAAAGCATATGAGGAGCGGATGTGTGCCCCTGCGTTTGCACAGGCATGGACGGAAGCACGCATCACACTGCGCGAATCACTCGCGGGGAAGGTCGATCCCAAATGAGTATCAGAACTATCTACTGGTTTCTCGCGGTCGGGCTGGCGATGCTTGTGATGTCGAGCATGATGTTGGCCATGGCTGCATCGAATACGGTTTCAGAAACTAATTTAGCTGAGATCAGCCGTTCAGTCACGGTGGATGATCTGAAACCAGCGCAGTGCGATGCTATTCATCTGACTAATCTGATCGCAGCTACTGGCATAATCAGCGGCACATCCGAAAACGATCTGATATTGAGTGGTTCCGGCGCAGACACAATCAGTGGTGAGGGTGGCGATGATTGTATTGTTGGTGGTGATGGCAACGATATTCTTTCTGGCAATTCCGGCACGGATGTCTGTATTGGTGGAGCTGGCAGCGATATTCTTGATGATTCGTGCGAGATTAAGTATCAGTAGGATTGGTTGCTTTTGAACTGCCCAATCGTGCGATCTATCGGATTTGGTTATGCAATCTCTTCACCTTCGTTGATCACCTGGCGGGTTGCCTCGGCGATCACGGTACCAGCAAGCCCACCGATTACGACATCGCTGGGGTAGTGTGCCCCCAAGTATATCCGCGAGAAGCCAACCAGCCCAGCGATTGCATACCAGAGCGCGGTGAATTTTGGATAATGGCGCCGCAGCAGCCAGGCTCCTGCAAATGCCGCCGCCGAATGCCCTGATGGGAAGGAATAGCTGCCTGGCTTCTTGCCGATGGCAATTGCCTGAACAATATCGGCAAATGGCCGACTGCGCCGGAAGAAATATTTGATCGGATACTCGACCATAATTGTCGCAAACCAGAGTGGTGGCACAATCTGCAGGAGTGCCCGCCGTGCCCGCCGTTTCTCCAATACTGCCCCAAGCAGTAAGCCCAGCAACCACCCAAAACCACCAGTCATGATTGTTGTCACAGCAAACATGCAGCGATTGGTCCATTTGGTATGCGGAAGATGATTAATCGCCAGGAATAGGCGTGCATCAAGAGCCTGATATGGATTCATACGCTTGATGAATGCTTCACGCAGCAGATCAAGTGGTTCGCGTTCTGTCGCTGCTACATCGCCCTGTTGTTCTGGGTTGGTTGCTTCCTGGAATGCCTGTTCAAGCGCTTCGCGCGCCTCCCCCGAACTACTGGCGACCTGCCTAGCAGCATCAATGATCACGGCTGGCGTTTGTTCTGCGTCAGCAGGCACACTGGTTTCCGATAATGGCACTGAGTTGGTCTGTTCGCGCACCTGTTGTTCCGTTGTGCCAGCAGCGGCTGTAATCGCTGCATCTGCAATCTGATCGGCCTGTGCAGGAGTTTTGATCGCCTGCAATGCCGCCTGGACTGCCTCTTTGGCTGGTTCAGCAGCTTTTTTTGCCTCGGGTGATGGCTGCATTCCCAGAGGCGATGACAGATTCTCAGCGGGTTGATTGGCCGATTCTGGAGCTGGCCGAGTGGGTTCTGGTGGTTGCATCTGAACCTGTTCCTACTGTTATACCCTGGCAACGTGAACGAAATGAAACGTGACTGCACAGGAATTGAACATAAACATTCCATAAACTCTGATATAGTTAGTATCAGGTTATCATTCGATAATTGATTAGTTTGAAAGAATAGTTATGCCAACATCACTTCGCCCTTATCTGCTCGCCACCATGCTTTTTGTGATTGTGCTCCTGCTAGCGTTTGCAATCCCAAGTACTGCCAGGCCGCCATTGCTTCTGGGAGTTATGGCTAGCCTCAGCATTGCGTTTGTCAAATCCGCTCGCTCACAGTAAGCCCGCAGTTTTGGGATCATCACCAATCGTAGTTTGCCTGTGGTTCGAGTGAAACGAGCAAGCGGCTTAATTTGCTCAAGCCCAGCCGGACGCGGGTTTTGATCGTGCCGAGTGGCCGATTAAAGTGATTTGCGATCTGTTGGCACGACAGGCCCTTGAAATAGGCCAGCGTGATCGCCTGGCGTTGTGCTATGGGAAGTTGCTGGAGCGCATCCAGAATCAAGCGGCGCTGTTCTATTGTCCAGACGGTTGCCGGAATATCACTCTTATCATCGATCTGCGCCATAATAATCTCGTTGGTCGCATCTTCATAGACGACCTTTGGACGTGCGTGCCCTTTGCGTAGTTCATCAATACACACATTCCTGGCGATTCCCGAAAGCCATTGGGATACTTGCCCGCGCTCCCCTACAAAACTCTTGCTATGCTGCCATACCCGCCAGAAGACTTCCTGAACCACGTCTTCGGCCAGTTCGGGACTACCAAGCATTCGTAATCCGCGCTGGTAGATGTGGCGCATATAGCGATCATACAGTTGTTCGAGTGCGTGCGTATCGCCTGCACTAATGGCCGTAATTAGGAGCAGGTCATCGGCTTCCTGGCTCTTGCGAACTATATCCGCAGTAGATATGGGGTTTGTCGATAGACTGGTCATCGGCATTCCTTTTTGTTTTAGGCGCGTACGAGTGGTGTATCGACAAGATGCTCGGCCAAGAACCAAACCTGGGTTTCGTTCAGGCGCAGTACATCGCTCATAAGCAGATCATTGGTGCCATCATCACGATTTTCGCTCGTTTTGGTGATTGACTCACGAAGTTCCTCGATAATCGTCTCGTGGGCGACGAGCAGCCGCGAGAGCATGGCTGGAACTTCCTCGACACCATTCGGCGCACGTTCGATCTTTGTGATCTCGGCAACATGCCGTGGATCGGCGATGGCGACACCACCCAATATTTGGACACGCTCAGCGATCAGGTCGATCAATGCAAGCTGCTCATCGGCGTGCTTATCCAGAAGAAGGTGTAGTTGGTAGAATGTATGGCCACGCATCTGCCAATGGTGCTTCTTATACAAGCTATACAGAATCATCGTATCGGCCAGAAGCTGGTTGAGGAGTTGGCAACTTTCTAATCGAGCGGTATGCGCTAGTGCAATCGGCAATAGGCGCAGGGTGCCATAGGCTTGAATCTCTGCTCCGTGCTGAGCAAATAATGGTTGGCTGCTTGCCACAATAGCCTGCGACATGGAATGTGCTCCTACTCTTTGAAACCAGATACCCCAGCGAGGCGTATCGATCTATATTTTTGTATCGGGGCAACAGGCCGATCATCAAAGGTTTAGCCGACCTGCTTGGCGATGGCACGGGCTGGCAGTGCTTCGATCTGCTGCTTATTGAGCGTAAGAAAGATTCTATTGTCTTCCATGTGATCGATCTCGGTGATCGGGATCGTGACGTCCTGCTTATTCCACAGATGGCCCTCACGGAGAACGAGATGGGTAATACTAGAGTTTGTTGGGTTGACCAGAAACTCTTCAACTTCACCAATATGCCCGTCGGTCGCATGGACATGCGCTCCGCGATGGATGGTTAATTCATCGACTGAGACATTCTCGCGGTTGAATTGCGTCTGCGATTGGTCGCTCATAAACGGCCAGAGCATTATGCCGGCACCATAGACGCCAACAAAGCCAGCTGCGGGTGGAAGATAGTGGTTGCTGATAAATGGCGACATCTGCGCCAGTTCGCCTTTGGTACAGTGCAACTGAATCTGTTCTGGTGTGCTGGCCGTTACCAGTTCAATTGGAATCATGCGCTCGATCCCCAGAAGGCCCGGCTCGCGCACGACAAGATGAGTAATCCGCTCACTCACTGGATTCAGAATGATGGCTGTCGAATGGCCGCCTGCTCCATCGGTACAGGTTATTGGTGCATTGATTGGTAGTTCCATGGTGCTCCTTTAGAAGAGGCGATCGCATCCGTAAGGACGCAACACGCTGCGCCCTTACGGATGCGCGGTGATGGCAGTTCTACTCAGCGTTCCGGCCACGGTTGGTCAGAACTGCCGCGCCAACGGCACCAACAACAATCAGCAGGGTTGGCAGGGGGTAATTCCGCACAACGCGGGTCAACCGCCGGAGGATGCTGCGGGTTGCCCATGGCTGGAGTTTCTCACTACCATACTCAAGCGCACCAGCTGCGCTATTGGCTACCTGTGCTGCTGGGCCAGTGCCATTGTAGTTGCGTAATCGCCCAGCCGCTTCTTCGAGTGCAACTGCCATTGCTGCTGTCACCTGCTCGGAGGCATCGGATGCAGCCTGTTGGATGTGCTCACGGCCATCCTGGACGGCCGATTTGGCGATCTTGGTTTGTTTGGAAACATCAAACTTGCGTGCATAATCGGCAAGTTGATCCTTGGCTTGATCGGCGAGCCGCGCTGCTTCCTGCTGAAGTGCTACGACGCGCTGCTGGCCTTGATCGATGGTTGTGTGCTTGTTCATAGAATGCTCCTTATCGTTTCTTCGGTTGCTTAGCATAAGTGGCATAGGCAGAATTACCTGGTTGCATATGCAGGATAGTAATGCTGTACAGAACTGGATAGCAGGGATACTCTGCCTTTTGTATCCGTAAAATACCTGACAGTGTCAGGCCTGGTAGCCGGGCTCGTTTGATGATCCTCCAACATCCATCTTCATGATCTCGATCACTGCTAGTTTCTATAGCAATATGCATGCCAATGAGCAGATCTAGCTCCCTCAGCCCAGCCCTCTCCCAAAGAGAGAGGAAGTAGATCCGCAGGGCGCAGTCAATTTGGGCAGACGCATGAGTCTGTCCTATGTTTTAGGCGCAGGGTTTCTGGCTATTGTTGATTATGGGAGTGGATTATGGTTATGGATGGTTTGTGGCGTGATCGGGGTGAAGCCAGCCGCATTCGAGGGCATAGCGCACCAATGCAGCGCGGCCCTGAAGTCCCAATTTTTCCATAGCTCGAGCGCGATAGGTCTCGACCGTCTTGACGCTGAGGGTCAATTGGGCGGCGATCTCTTTATTCGTATAGCCTTCGGCAATACGCTGCACGACTTCCGTTTCGCGTTCGCTGAGATCGGCTCCTAAGAGCGCGCCAGCGGCGGATGGAATGCGGACATACCCAGCTACGACATGGGCTGCCAGTACTGGATCGAGGTAGACGCCACCACTCGCCACCATCCGAATGGCTTGGATGAGATCATCAGCGGCGGCGTGTTTGAGCACATAACCAGAAGCGCCAGCGGCGAGCAGTTGCCGTAAATAGCTGGTATCCTCGTGAACACTCAATGCTAGAACCTTGACAGCAGGGTATGCTTGCTTGAGCTGAATGGTTGCCTGTACGCCATTGAGGGTTGGCATGGTAATATCCATAATCACCACATCCGGTTGACACGCAGCGGCCTGTTGCCAGGCTGTTTGCCCATCGCTAGCTTCACCAATTACAAGCATATCGCGTTGGGCATTGATCAGCGCTTTCAACCCCTCACGCACAATCGCATGATCATCGGCCAGAAAGATTCGCAGCGTTGCCATCTATATTTCCTTGTTATTCGCCGTGGAAACAATTGCGACAATAAATAGTGTTATCTATTTGTTATTATCTGAACAATACCAAGCATAGGCACTCGGCGCAATCCGGAAAATCCCGTATTGTGTGTCAGGGTTTACCTGACACTATCGGGGATACCATGCATCATTGGGCGGTTCACGAACCGTAGATCGGTGGGCGGTTCACGAACCTCCCCTACACTGTTGCGTAGGCGGCCAATGGAAGGCGGACGAAGATGCTGGTTCCGCCATTCAATGCCGACTCAATCGT
>JBBQSD010000189.1:0-9096 GCA_038214135.1 Chloroflexales bacterium
GACGCAGTTATCCGAGCAGGCTTTGCGATCAGCGGCACCTGGCCGATGCGTACGGAGAATGATAGCCGAATGCTCGGACAGGGTACTAACGTCCTCGCCTCCAGTATAGTACTGGTTTGTCGTCCACTGCCACAGGATGCCTCAACCATCACTCGCCGCGATTTCCTGGCCACATTGAAGGAAGAACTGACAGTAGCGCTGGCACACCTGCAGCGCGGCAATATCGCTCCAGTCGATCTGGCGCAGGCATCAATCGGCCCCGGCATGGCGGTTTTCACGCGCTATGGCAAGGTGCTCGATGCCACCGGCAAGGCGCTCACGGTGCGCGAGGCGCTGGCGCTAATCAATGCAACCCTCGATGAGGTGTTGGCCGAGCAGGAGGGCGATTTCGACGCCGAGACGCGCTGGGCGCTGGCCTGGTTCGAGCAGTACGGCTTTGCCGAGGGCGAGTATGGCGTTGCTGAGACGCTCTCCAAGGCCAAGAATACCAGTGTCAGCGGCATGGTCGGCGCGGGCCTGCTTGCCTCAGGCAGTGGCAAGGTTCGGCTGCTACGGCCCGAGGAGTTGCCTGCAACCTGGGACCCAACCACCGATACGCGCCTGACCGTCTGGGAGATGGTGCATCACCTGGTACGCACACTCGACAAAGGCGAACAGGTCGCTGCTGCACTCATCGCCAAACTGGGCGCACGCGTCGATATTGCTCGTGAACTAGCCTACCGCCTCTATGCAATCTGCGAGCGCAAGAAGCGGGCACCGGAGGCATTAGCGTACAACGGGCTGGTGCAGAGTTGGCCCGAGATGCTGCGCCTGGCCGGCGAGCAGCGCCGCGATGCGCCGGTGCAGCAGGGGATGGATCTATAAGCAATGGCCGATTTGATCGATCTCTACCATATCACGCATGTGCGCAACCTCCCTGCGATCATTGCACGTGGTGCATTGTGCTGCCATACGATTGCTGATCGCGATCAGTTGACCAGCGTTACCATTGGCTACCGTGATCTCAAACATCGACGATCCATGCGGCATGTTCCGGTCGGACCAGGTGGTGTGCTCAGTGACTATGTCCCGTGGTATTTTGGACCACGCGCACCGATGCTGTATGTGATTAACAAAGGCAATGTCGCCGGGTATAATGAAGGGCAACATCCCGTCATACGCCTGGTTACTTCTGTTGAACGGGTACGTGATGCTGGGCTGGCGTTTGTGTTCACGGATGGCCACGCGGTGGTGCAATTCAGTGAGTTCTATACCGATCTCAGCCAGATAAATCATGTTGACATGCCGTTGATGCAGGAACGTTATTGGAATGATACTGCCGCAGATAATGATCGTGAACGGCGTCGCAATGCTGAATTTCTCGTTCATGGCGAACTACCCTGGTCACTGATCGGCGCAATCGGTGTACTCAACCAGGACGTTGCTGATCAGGTTAGCGCAGCACTACCATCCGGAACAACCGAGCCGCGTGTCCTCGTGCGGCCCCAGTGGTATTACTGAAAGTGCAGCAGCAATGATAACGATAACACAGGGCAACCTCTTAGCGGCTTCCGTTGAAGCCCTGGTGAATACCGTCAATACGGTGGGTGTTATGGGGAAGGGGATTGCCTTGCAATTTCGGCAGGCCTTTCCCGAGAACTATGCCGCCTACCAAGCGGCCTGCCGCCGCAAAGAGGTGCAACCGGGGCGCATGTTGGTCGTACCAACTAATCAACTGGTTGGCCCGCGCCTGATTATCAATTTCCCGACCAAGCGCCACTGGAAAGGGAAATCGCGGATCGAAGATATTGATGCAGGTCTGATTGACCTGGTGCGCGTTGTTCACGAGCACGCTATCCAATCCATTGCTATCCCACCCTTGGGCTGTGGGAATGGTGGCCTTGATTGGCAGGATGTTCGCCCACGGATTGAGGCGGCCTTCGCTGCGCTTCCGGATGTGCGGGTGCTGCTCTATGAGCCCGATGGCGCGCCCGATGCCGATACCATGCCGGTCGGAACGCGCCCGCCAAAGATGACGCCAGCGCGTGCCGCCCTGATTGGCCTGATGGCACGCTATGCCGAACCAGGGTATCGTCTGAGCATGCTGGAGATTCAGAAGTTGGCCTACTTCCTCCAAACCGCTGGTGAGGATCTGAAACTTGAGTTCGTCAAGGGACCATACGGGCCATACGCCGAGACAATTAATCACGTACTCCAGCGACTCGAAAGCCATCACATTCGCGGTTATGGTGATCGAAGTGAGGAAGCACGCATCACGTTGCTGCAAGGAGCGGATGAGGCTGCACAAGAACGGCTGGAGGCACATCAGGCGACCCTTGAACGCTTTGATCGGGTTGCAGCATTAATTGACGGCTTTGAGACACCGCGTGGCCTTGAACTGCTTGCCACCGTGCAATGGGTCAGCACACACGACCCGCGTATTGCCGATGATCCCGATCAAATCATCACGCATGTGCATAGCTGGAATGCGCATAAGCGCTCATTCCCAGCCCATCAGATCCGAACCGCCTGGGAGCGATTGCAGGAGCAGGGCTGGATGACCACCGCCTTCGCTCATTAGACCGCTTTCATTGGCTCAGGGTGCTCCCTTGCGATGGAGCACCATTTCATACGCCACGTCTGCGCAGCATACGAGCGTTATACATGTGCAACGAGGAATCAGCTATGGCGATCAGCAACTACGAGCGCGTCGGCAAAGCGATGGATCTGCTGCGGCAGGGACTGCAACCGTTCATTGAGCGCGAATTCCAGGCGCAGTACGGCAAATATTGGATTACCACCGTTACCAATGGTTGGCGCAATGAACTGAATTGGGCTGACGATGACACCCCGCACCTGGATGTCGCAGCGCTGTTGCGGATGCTGTGGGATCAGTGGAACGATGTGTTCCGTAAGACCCTTGGCTTTGCGGAGCGCAGTCTGGTGAGTGAGTTGCGCGAGCAGCGCAATAAATGGGCCCATCAGGCACCCTTCTCGACCGATGATGCCTACCGGGCACTCGACTCGGCTGCCCGCCTGCTCACCGCCATCTCGTCCCCCCAAGCCGATGAGATCGAGCGCATGAAGATGGAGTTGCTGCGCCTACGTTTCGATGAGCAGGTGCGTAGCGAACGCCGGAAAAGTACTGGCACCGCAATCGAGAGCACCGTCACTGGTGGCCTCAAGCCCTGGCGCGAAGTGGTGATGCCGCATAAAGACGTGGCCAGTGGCCGCTACCAACAGGCCGAGTTTGCCGCCGACCTTTGGCAGGTGCACTTGGGCGAGGGCACCGATGAGTACCGCAATCCGGTTGAGTTCTTTCGACGCACCTACCTGACCGAGAGCCTTACGCGGCTGCTGGTTGGCGCGTTGCAGCGGCTCGCGGGCGCGGGTGGCGATCCGGTGATTCAGCTCCAGACCAACTTTGGTGGTGGCAAGACCCACTCCATGTTGGCGCTCTACCATCTGGCATCCGGTATCTCGTCCACCGATCTGGATGGAATCGACCGCGTGATGCAAGCGGCGGGTGCAACCCAACTGCCGACGGCGCGACGGGTCGTGCTGGTTGGCAACAAGATTTCACCTGGCAATCCCGTGGTCAAGGCTGATGGCACGGTGGTGCGGACACTGTGGGGCGAACTGGCTTGGCAACTGGGCGGGCGGCAAGCCTTCGAGCGCGTGCGGCTTGATGACGAACGCGCCACCAGCCCGGGCGACGTGCTGCGCGAACTGTTCAATGAGTACGGGCCGTGTCTGGTGCTGATTGATGAGTGGGTCGCGTATGCACGCCAACTGCATGACCAGAGCGATTTACCCGCTGGTGGCTTCGAGACCCAGTTTACCTTCGCTCAGGCGTTGACCGAGTCGGCCAAGCTCGCCAAGAACTGTCTGCTGGTGATCAGCCTGCCGGCGTCCGATACCACTGGCTCGCCACACACTCAGGCCGATGACTCCGAAGTGGGTGGTCAGCGCGGGCGCGAAGCGCTTGACCGGCTGCGCAATGTCGTCGGGCGGGTTGAATCCTCCTGGCGACCTGCCAGCGCCGAAGAGGGCTTCGAGATTGTGCGGCGGCGGCTGTTCGAGCCACTGTCTGACGCGGCGCAGTTCAAAGATCGTGATGTGGTCGCACGCGCCTTTGCCGATCTCTACCGTACCCAGGGCCAGGAGTTCCCGCCCGAGTGTCGCGATAGTGGGTACGAGCAGCGCCTCAAAGCCGCCTACCCGATTCATCCCGAAATCTTTGATCGGCTGTACACCGATTGGTCAACACTGGTCAAGTTCCAGCGCACCCGTGGCGTGCTGCGCCTGATGGCCGCCGTCATCCATAGCCTGTGGGAAAAGGGCGACCGTAACCCGCTGATCCTGCCCGCCAATATCCCGATTGACGAGCCACGGGTGCAGTTCGAACTGACGCGCTACCTGTCCGATAACTGGGTGCCGATCTTGGAAAAGGATGTCGATGGCCCAACCTCACTGCCGCTGCAGATCGACAGCGAGGTGCCAAACCTGGGCAAGTTTGCCGCCTGTCGGCGGGTCGCTCGGACGATCTACCTTGGCTCGGCACCGACCGCTACTGCGGCCAATCGCGGCATGGAGGATCGACGGGTCAAACTGGGCTGCGTGATGCCCGGTGAGTCGCCAGCGGTCTTTGGTGATGCGCTACGCCGCTTGGCCGCATCGGCGACCTACCTCTATCAGGATGGGCCACGCTACTGGTACTCTACCCAGCCAACCGTCACCAAGCTGGCCGATGATCGGGCCGAGCAACTCAAGCGCGACCCCGACAAAATCACGCACGAGCTTGACAAACGCCTGCGCACCGATCTGCGCAAGATGGGCGACTTCAGCCGGATACATCCCCTGCCCGGGTCCAGTGCCGATGTGCCCGACGATCTTGAGGCACGGTTGGTGGTGTTAGGAATCGGCCAATCCTATAGCAAGGAGCCCGGCAATAGCGCGGAAATCGCCGCCAAGAACATCCTGGAACAGCGCGGCAACACCCCGCGCCTGTATCGCAATACGCTCGTGTTTCTCGTGCCCGACAAAACCCGCATTCAGGATTTGGACGAGGCAGTGCGTAAATACCTGGCCTGGGAATCGATCCTGAGCGAAAAAGAGACGCTCGATCTCTCGCCGCACCAGGTGAAGCAAGCTGAGGCGCAGAAGGCCACCGCCGACAGCGTGGTCGTGGCGCGTATTCCCGAAACCTATCAGTGGCTGCTCGTGCCAAAGCAGAGCAAGCCCCAGTCTCCCGTTGATTGGCAGGCCATCCGGCTTTCCGGCCAGGATGCGCTGGCTGTTCGGGCCAGCAAGAAACTGCGTAGTGATGAGTTGCTGGTGCTGAACCTGGCTCCATCGAGCCTGCGCCTGGAACTGGACAAGATCCCACTCTGGCGTGGCGATCACGTCATGATCAAACAGTTGGTTGAGGATTTCGGGCGCTATCACTATCTGCCGCGTTTGCGCAATGCTGCTGTGTTACTCGACGCCATTCAGGCGGGGATCAACTCGCTCACCTGGGAGATCGACACCTTTGCCTATGCGGACAGCTATGATGAAGCAGCCAGGCGCTATCGCAGCCTACGCACCGGCCAGATCATCACGGTCAGCGAGAGCGATGGCGCACTGCTCGTCAAACCAGACATCGCCCGCCACCAGATCGATGCCGAAACCGCACCGCCACCGAGCCCTACTGTGCTGCCTTCGCAGGGATCGGGGCCGGTGGTGCCACCACCTGGGCCTGGCCCAATCACACCACCATTGCCCGCTGAGCCAGTCGTGAAAGCAAAGCCAAAGCCGCGCCGCTTCCACGGCTCGGTGACGCTTGATCCAGCGCGGGTTGGGCGCGATGCCAGCAAGATCGCTGATGAGGTGATCACCCATCTGGTCGGGCTGTTAGGCGCAAACGTCCGGGTGACGTTAGAGATTGAGGCCGATATCCCGAACGGCACCCCCGACAATGTGGTTCGCACCGTCACCGAGAACAGCCGGACACTCAAGTTTGGTCAGGCCGGGTTTGAGGAAGAGTAAGCAAGCTATGCATGCAAAGCGAACATCAGATGAGCGCCGATGATGCCAACAACGGCGCAGATGCACTCATTCACGCTGCCATTGCGGCCCGTGAGTTGGGTGATAGTACCGGGGCGCATGCCCATCTGCGGGCATATCTACTTTACGAAGCTGCACTGCTGCGGCTCGCTCGCGCAACCACGAATGCAGACGAAGCCCGCCTTGCAGCACAGTTAGCGGTTCAAATTGAACCATCACACGAACTAGCCCAACGGGTGCTGCTCGATGTCCAACAGCGCTTTAGCCAATCTCAGGTCATTCCGCCATCAACGCATTGGCCCGCAATCATTGCCCAGACAACAGGCATGACCAGTGCCCAGGCACGTGCGGTGATCTGGCCCTTTCGTGGGATTCATCAGCCGATCGGCCAGAGTCTTGATCGGGGCACGATCACCCGGAAGGATTTGATATGGGCGAGTTTCGATCTCCACGATGATCGGCTGCGGCGTGCGGCGCGCACACTCCTGTTGACCGAGTTACTCGCGGTCGAACCAGCCCAGCCACCACGACCGCTCCAGGTTCTTCGCGGTAGTCGCTATACCGAACAGCAAGAGCGGCTGGAATTGCTCATGGTTGGCGCATTCAGCATGCTCATGGGAATGCTCATCCTGGCCAGTATTGCCGTATTCCTGTTGATGAGATTCACCGTGCTACCCGCCATCTATGGAATATTCAGCCTAGCCCTACTCGTGGTTATGATCATCACGTACTACGTCTCCATGCGACGGGTCGATTCAGTCTCGAACTATCGTGCTGGTCGCCTCGGTGAAGAGCGGGTCGTTGAGACCCTTCAGTATCTCCTTGATGGGCAGTGGACTCTCATTCGCAACTTCGTCTGGCCTGGTCGTCGCGGAGGCGATATCGATCTGATCCTCATCGGCCCAGAAGGAATCTGGGTGTTCGAGGTCAAATCGTACACAGGTACAGTGCGTACGATTGGCGACATATGGGAGGTGCGCACGAAACGGGGCTGGAAGCGCCTCTCGATCCATCCAGGTGAACAAGCTCGTCGAAATGCAGTGCGTCTTAAAGACTTTCTTACCGAACAGGGTCATCCGGTGAACTGGGTTCAGCCAGTGGTGCTGTGGTCATATGACGAGACCGATTCAGTCGAACAACGCGGGACGATCACGATTGATCAACCAGCCACCCCAGTCTGGCGCGTCGATGAGATAGCTGAGCATACAGATGATTTGTGGCAGCAGGGTCAGAGTCTGAGCCCACAGAATACCGAAGCTATCATTGCAACGCTTCAAACAACGATTGAGCACGTGCGACAAAACACGTAGTTACCCAGAAACCGCGATCTACAGAAGTAAATGGATAACATACTTGATTGCTTCCTTACAGTGTCTCTGGATCACGCTGTGAGTCGACAGCCAACACAACTAGCTCCAGCCATAATTGTCAATCATTTGTAGGAACTCGTTGCATGAATATACAGACTGAGCAACAGGCGTACCAACACTTATTTGATATTATTGTCCACCTCAAGGAAACATTATCACTTTATGATCCGCCGCGCTATTGTGGTGTTCATGATCCCGTCGCAACTCATTTAGGGCTGACTGTGCGGGAGGCAGAGCTTGACTTCGATGAGGGACAATATTACGCAGACAAGAAACTCATCATTCTTGATTCTCGTGTGTCAGATCCAGACCGGCTCAACTTCACCTTTTTCCATGAAATCACCCATCATCTTGTCCATGAAGATGGCCCGCTCTATTCGTTCCTGAATGAGTATGCCCAGAGCGCCAAAGATTTCAAGGATGCCTTGGAAGCATTTTGCAATAGAGGTGCTGCCGAGTTCATTATCCCATCAAAGGATATGCGTAGGCATATCAGAGATCAGGGTTTCAGTGTGCTGCTTATTGAGCAACTCGAGGAGATCTATCCGGCGTCGAAACCAGCGATAGCGATGCAAATAGCCCATTGCTCTTCTCACGAGTGCTTTGTTGTTGTGTGCGAACACGGTATTGTCCCAAAGCGATCTACGTCGTATCAGCCCATGAAATCTATCGCTCAACCGTATGCGACTCCCCACCAACTCTATATTCAATATACCGCGAAGTCCCCAAGTATCAAGAAATACGCAATAGGGCGTTACACAGTCATACCAAAAGGCCACATTATTGATGTGGCCTATCGAAACCAATCACATATTACCGGTCGAGATACGATACCTTTCCGTAGCGGAAGACCATGGGTTGTTGATTGTGAAGCTACTTTCTATAAGGGTAAAGTCTACGCAGCTTTCAATATTACGTCTCCCCCTGTTCAATCAGCACTCCAGCAAAGCCTCTTTGATGATCAATAAGCTGTGGATTACTTCCCAAGAATTGTTCGTAAAGAATAGTAGAATTTCCTCCAATCTTCTACCGTCTCTGCCCGTCGAGATGCGCGTTGTTCGACTTTCAACATGAGATCGACGATCGTTTCATCGAAATCAGGTAGATTTCGGGTTTGATCAAGAAACTCTGCAAATCCGCGCGGATAGTAGACCGATGAAACGGTTTCTCCTAAATCGACATCTTCTAGCAATTGCTTCACGGTTAACTGATATGACAGCGCTAGTTTCTCCAGCGTTTCCAACGATGGTTTCGTTTGATCACGCTCTATTTCTGACAGGAATGATACGGACAAACCTGTTTGTTCACTCAGATCCATCAGCGTAGAGCGACGTTCCTTTCGAAGTTGTCGAAGACGTGCGCCGAGCTTCATCGCTATCTCCTTGGGGCAGCTATAGTACGAACATATATTCTATTTTAGCAAACACGAACCATATAACGCCCATACTATCATAGTTGCTGAAGCGAATTGCGTCAATAACGGAATTCTCGTCAGAAATTCTGCCTTGACAGAAATAGAGTGGTCATGGTAGGATTTCGCTGAGAGCGAAATTACACTCTCTTTGATCGCCACGAACGCATAATGTAAGGAGGCACCTGTGGCCAATGTCCAACCCCAATTCGATCAGTTTGACAAGGCTATTCGCCTTGGCCGCTTCGAGGAGAATGCTACGTTGCGCGAGAAACGTGACATTATCAG
>JBBQSD010000190.1:0-9096 GCA_038214135.1 Chloroflexales bacterium
CTGGAGCGACCAGATCGGGCTTGTTGAAGCCATCGATTGTTCGGCCAGATGCCGACCAGGTTGGCACCGTGTCATCGGTGATCGCTGGTGTGCCGCGATCATCGGTGGCCCCAACCGTGATCACAAATGGATCGTTGGCAGGCGCAGCCAGTGCTGCGGTGCCGCTGTTGCCCGCCGAAACCACCACCACAATATTGTTGAACCACAGCAACTCGGCGGCTGCCGAATGATGATTTTGCACAAGGTTTCGTAACGTTTCAGGATGATAGCATAGTGTTTTCATGGCTGTCATTGCATAGGAATCCGTAATCATCTCTTGTTAGGCGATGGCTTTATTCCCTCACCCCTAGCCCCTCTCCCATTGGGAGAGGGGAAGCGCAGCAGGGGTGAGGGTGGTTATGACTTCTGTTACGGCTTCCCGATCAGTATAAACGAGGCCCAGTAGCGTGGGTGTGCGAACGGGCGTTGATCCTGTCCATTCATGGATGGGAATGTAGCCAGGATTGCTACACCATCTGCGCCAAGGGTTCGTTCAACCAACAGGCTGATTTGAGCATGATCGGCATTACTCAGGCTGATCTGAGCCTGGTGGATCGCCTCGGCTGGTGGCATGCCAAGTGCAAGATTCTCATAAAATACGACCATAAGGATATATGCAGCTAGATCATCAACCTGATGCAGGGTGCAGATAATCGTTGCGGCACCTGCAAACAGGAAGGCGCGAGGTAAACCAAGCAACTCATCGCCAGAAGCAACATGGCTCAGGCCACTCATGCAGGCATTCAGGGTTACAAGCGTGTTGCCAAGTTTGAGGGTTTGCATCAGGGTGCGTGCATCGATTTCATCGCCTTCGCCAAGCCGCAGCGCTGAACCCAATGGATCACCAGCCTGATAGATCGCATGGCTGGCGATATGTAGCCGACGCAACTGTGGCCCATGGGCAAGGAGTTCGTGGCTCTTGGGGGATGAGCCGGTGATGGATTGCCCCGTTGTTACACGAGCGACATAGCGGGCTTCCCGCTCGGCCAACCTAAGCGCCGAAGCACCATGGTCATCGTAACCAAGCGTGAGATCCATTCCTGTAGTATCGCTGGGCATGGCCAGGCAGGCACACAATACCGTTGCACTTGGCGCATAGGCCAGTGCTGGCCCATCCTCGCGGAGGAACATGCCACCATTACGAGTTCGCAATGCGGCAAATGGCACATAGTGCAATGGGCCATGCGGGATAATATGGACGATCCGGCAATCACTGATCAGCGTTTCGACAGGAGTTATCAGTTGGCGATACAGCCAGCTAAGTTTCTGTTCGGTAATGAGATGCCAACCAGGAGCGGGATCGTGTGGGGCAGGTTGCAACAGATTGGGATCAAAGTTGATCTGGAATGCCTGTGCGCTGTTGGCAGTGATGGCGAATACCAGGATGCCCTTGCGAACACGTAGCTGATCCTGTAATCGAGCGTTGGCAGAAAGAATGCGGCTTAGGAACGAGCCACCCGGTGGCTGTACGCCATAGGTGAAATATTCCAACACAACGACATCTGCTGCCAATCGGGATTGCAGATCCGCAAGGGTGATCGTTGTTCGATAGGGCGTTATGTCCGCAGTTGCATCGCGGAGTGCCAGAAGATCCAGAAACGCACGGGCGCGGGCGCGTTCGACATAGGTAAATGCCGCTGCAATATCCTGGCGTTCATACAGATCGAGGGCAACCGACTCATACACCTGGCTGGCCATACCAAGCAGATCAATCTTGAGTTGTTCGGCAGTTGTTGTGATCCGCAGGGTTTCAAGCAGATCAATTGCCGCAATCATCATCTGAAGGGCAGCGTCGGCTTGACCGCGCCGCTGCAGCAGATTACCATAGCGATGCATAAGCAGCGCCCGCCGGAGATCATCACCGAGGCGCTCAGTCAGCGCAATCGATTGGGTCAGCGCACGTTCGGCAACATCCCAGCGTTCCTGGATCTGGTAGAGCAACCCAAGTTCAGTCAGCGTATCGGCGGCGGTAACGGTATTACTTGAATCCGGCGATTGGACGATAGCCAGGGCACGTTCAAAGGCATTGATACTTGCGTGATCGTTCCCAAGGCATAAGAATAGGAAGCCACGCGCCCAATCGACAAGTGAGAGTTGGCCGAGCATGCCAGCCGGTTCGTAGATAGCCGCCGCCTGATCCAGATAACCAATGCCACGCGCCCAATCGCCAAGATAGATTGTATTGTTGCCAATTGAATACAGTGCATAGGCAGCACCATATTGATCGCCGGCCAACCGAAAATGCTCAAGGCTCCGTTTACTAAGATGTAACGCCTTCTCAAACTGTTGGATCTGGTTATACACCCAGCTCTGATTGACTAATGCATTCGCCTGAATTCGTTGATTATGTATCTGTTCGCCAAGAGCCAGCCCTTGATCAAACATATACAGTGCATATTCGATTTTGGCCTGGTTCATTGCAATCAGCCCGCGGGTGAGCAAACCATGGGCACGGAGGGTCGGATCAAGATCCACCTGTTGGAGCAGTTCATTCACAAGTATGTTGGCTGGTTCGTATTCCTGGCTGCGAAACTTGTTATAGGCATCAAGCAATGCCAGGCGACTGGCATGCTGCTGCGCTAGAGCAGGAGCTGCCGCACGTAGTTCGGCAATCAGTACGGCAACTTCATCCCAGCGCATATAATCAAGGTTGAGTTCATGGATGGCCCACAAATGATGGGTACAGGCTGCTTCCACATAGGCGTGTGCTGCTGTGCTACTGGCGGGGCTGAACGCACGCAAACGCGCCAGAAAGTGCTGAAAGGCGCGCTGGTGCAGTGGCAATTCCTGCTGTGGCGCACGCTGACGCAGATCCTGAAGCAGAGCCATGTATGTATCAGGCTGGAAGCGATAGATGCCAAGCAGCGGATCGACCTGCCCGATGCCATGACTACGCAACAACCCGGCAGCATCGGAATCGCTCAGATCGAGGACTGCACAAAGTGCTATGCTATCAAACTGATCGAACACTGCACCCATGAATAGTGTTGGTGTCTCCAGTAGGCGTTCTAATCCATCCATCTTATTCATCCATCTGATATCTACTGATATCTACTGATATCTACTGATATCCTGAACCAGATACCTGGATCATGCTCGGGTGAACATAGCATACGCGATAGCAAATAGTATGTATACGGTTTAAAGATGTATTTCATGTATCAATAGAGAGCGGAGAGCCTATCATGAACAGTAATAGTCAGGTAAGCATGCCATTTCAGTATGATCCGGCCAACCATCGCAATCCTGTTATCAATGTCGTTCTCTCGAACCCACAATCGGTGGAGCGCAATCAAACACAGCGTGATTTGCTCTACAAGATCGACCCGCGTTTGGCAGAACTGACGAGCAATGGTCTGCTGAATGGATTACTGCCATGCGCCGCAAAATATACACTATATGAACCGGACGCATATGCACAGGCCGTACGCTCATTCAATGAAGAGCCGATCTTCCGCAATGCACTCTACCTCTATCATATAATCGTCGCAGTTGAGTGGAATCCATCGGCGCGTTACCACCAGCAGATCCGCAATGCACTCAAACAGGCTTCTCATTTCCTGTATGATGCGACCAATGGCTATGCGGCGATTGGGCTGGTTGTGATTGGTGGGCCAGATCTGATGCCAGCTGCCGATATTCAGATCATGGCATCGAATCGCCTGCATCCGCGAGCCTGGGTCGATGCACTCAATCAACCAGCCAAATTCAAACCCATTCGGGTTGGGCGTGGGCTATGGCAGAAGAATGAGTCGATTCTTTCACCATGGGATTCGCCAGAGGGCTATCGCGCCCTGGTTCACGAATGGGGCCACTATGCCTTTGGGTTGGCCGATGATTATCTTGAACCAATAGCACTCACCCGCCAGGCGACCGGGCGTCTATGGAATGAACAACCAGCGATCCCATATTCCTCTGATTCAGCGACCGATCTGAGTATTGTTGCGCCAAAAATAGCCCTGGCTGTCAATACACTCATGGCCAATGACAAGATCAGCGAATTTATCGAATGGCCTACGATCATTAGAAAACTACGTGAATCATTGAGTGTGATCGCCCTCGATCCAAGACCATTGGATGGCCCGAATGAGTTACCATTGCCGCTTCCGGAATTTATCGATCTCGCTGCCAACGGATTTCCGCAGGGTATTGCTATCGAACCAAGCCAGGGTGCTGAATGGTATCTGCCAATAGCCGCTGCACTCAACTATGCACAGCGTAATGGAGCACAACAGCGGGCGGATCAATCGCATTGGCTGTATATTCTGAAACAGTTCGGCAATCAGCAGTTGCCACAACAACTGATCGCACAGGGCAAAACCGGAGATGTTGATCGCGACAATGGGTTTCTGCTGTATGGCGCAGCACAAGACGATGCGGTGCTGCTGATCAGCCAAGTGGGGGGCAGAGTGGTTGTTCAACGTACAACAGTTCAGCTTCCGACAGCGGCGAACCAACAACAGCTCGTGGCGCTGCCCTGGCAGGATGTCACACCACCTGATATTGATAGCTCATTCTTTGTGGATGTCATCCCGCGCCCGATTCCAATACTATTCACGCCTGGTACACCAACGATGCAGGCAGATGTGTATGTACAGGTTGAAACCGCTAGGAAGAAACCCGATCAGATCCAGATCTACCCAGCCGGCTATAGCAGCACCGATCAGGCAACACCGCTGGCGTGGGTCAGCGATCAGGTTGGTGTGACATCGATCGACCGCAAGGTTCCGCATCTCGATGGGCATGTCCTGTTACGCTGGACGAATCCCTCAACACCATGGGAAGGGCTGTTCATCGTCAGCTACTCGCAGGGTGGTGGCCCAAATACAAGCGGCGGCGGTCGCCTGCCAATCACTGCTGGATCAGCTGATGGGAATGCGATGGTCTTCTTCCGCGATAATGATCCGCCACTCAGCAAAAAGCCAGGCAGCCAGCCGGATGAGGGCGTGCGGATTGTTACTACCACACTGACAGTTGGGCAGCAGGTGCTTTCAAATGGAGCTGAGGCACGCAGCTATGTCTTCAGCCTTGCCAGTAACACTGATCTATCGGGCTTCCCGGCCACCCTGGTACTCTACTATGATCGGGAAGCGACCAAACGAGGTGGCGATCTATTGATCCATCGTTGGGATGCGGCCAATACAAAGTGGGTTTCGCTGACGACCTATGCTCCGCTGTTGCCATATGTGGCGATCCCATTGATGCCTGTTGCAGCGACGGCACCGGCACTGGTGCAGAATTCCGAAACAGCAGTGGAACGCTATCGGGTCTTCTGGACGCCGACAGACACAAAACTAACCGGGTAGTTCACTCGGAACAGAATATGCTGGTGTGGCACAGGCTACACCAGCGTATGTGAGGGATGGTGAAGACACCCATGACCGAACGCGTAGATGTCGATCAGAACCTTCACAAACAATGCCGCGCTGTGGTGACACAGATCATGATGCGGCATGGTTGGAATCTGCTCGATTATGATGAATATGTTCGACGCGTCGTGGCATGCTTGGAAACAGGCGAAATAACCGAACCGCGCCATGCGGCAATCAATGTCTATTGTTGCTGTTTGTATAGTACGTGTCTTGGCATCGAGGGTTCTGATCGCCAGGAGCGGGCATTCATTGAGTTGCAGCAGTATCTATACGAAATCTCGTTCCGTGAGGCACGAGAATTGGTGCCCGATCTGCGCTGGGATATCATCAACGAAACACTGCTGCGGATCTGGGAAAAGCGCCACAGCTATTACAAGCCGGGCGCATTCCTGGCAGTTGCAGCAATGGAGTTACACAATGTTCTGCGGCCCTGCTGGTCGCGGCCAGCACCAGCGCTTTCAATCGAATCCGATGATTATCTGCCTCTTGCAACCGAGGCTGGCGATCCAGTAACAGCAGCCCTAGACCGTGAGTTCCAGGAACGGGTGCGTGCGTGTTTTGATGAAGTACTGCGGCGTCAACCCCGAGCGCGCCAGCAACTCGAAGCGGTCTGGCTGAAATATATCGCCGATGTGGACGACGAAACGATTGGTGCGTACATGGCGAAGCCAGTGGCAAGTATCCATGTATTACGCTCACGCGGGCTCAATCAATTACGCAGCACGCCCGCCTGGCAATCAATGGCACAAGAGTTGGGCTTGTTAGCATAGACATACGGGAATAGGATGGTCAGCATGGGAGCAGAATATTTCCCCTATGGGAACGGCTCAACGAAAGCATTCGATGGCACGAATCACCTTGTCATCATGGGGCTGCTTCCCGAGTATGTGATGATGCGCGTGCTTGGGCAGCAGCTACCAGCCGCCTGGCATGCAGTCGAGCGGCACCTTGAGTTATGTAGTGTCTGCCGGAGCGAGGCGGAGATTCTCGAAGGCTTGATGACTGAGGTCTATTCTGGTACGTTGCCATCGCATCCTGCGCCCCAAGCACCAGATCTCACATTTCTTCCTAAACCCTTGCCCTGGGCGAAAACCCCCATGCCATCCGCTACCCCGCCAATACTGATATCCTTCTCCCCAGCCTTGCTCGCACAAAGCCAGGTGTACATGCTGGCGCGGGCAGGCGACGCACGGCTACGCTATGCACGCACAATTTCGCCAGCATCGTCAACCGATCCAACGATAACAATCGAAGTATTAGCTTCTGATGATCATCCTGATATTGGCATTATTCGCATTTGTGTGGAACTACCAGATCGTAGCCCTTTTGATCAGGCGGGCAGCCAAATTGAGCTGAACATTGGCGAACAACTTCTCTGTGGTTCATCCGATCAGAATGGCAATGTTGTCTTCAACGATGTTCCACTCAATGATATTTCTGGATGGCAACTGACCGTTCATCCCCAGGAATCCGCAGGCTGATAGACTTTGCGTATTTCATCGGGGATGGTTCGCTTACCCAGCGCGGGCTGAAGCCGCGCGGCTATGGGTAGATCGTCCCGTTGCCGCAGGCTTCAGCCTGCGGGTGGAGTGGAGGGGTATCGATCATTCTCCCCAATTATTTGGTCAATCTCCATAGGCTGCACGGCTACCAGAAGCACCAACTATTCTGACTTCTGACTCCTGATTCCTGACTCCTACACCTCGCCGCGCACCATTGCGATCAGCCGCCCAAGCACATGCTCACCATCTGCCCGCAATCCGTTATGCTGGTATTCATTGGTGATCCACATGCGGCAGCCACGCAGCGTCCGCCCGGTTTCTTCCGAAAAGGCCAACTCGACATACATATCATCAGCATAGACGGCGGCAGCGCACGGCACCCGATTAGCCTGTAGCTGAGGAATATCGTAGAGCGCTGGCCAATCGTCGTGTTGCGCCAATAGCTTGGCTGCCTCGCGGAATGGGTGTAGCGTCGTATCTTCTGCAAACATCCATGGGTAGATCATCTCGCCAGTAAAGGCAAATGGCATACCTGGCGCCGCATCAAATTCGGGATACTCAGCGCGAATCCGCTCGGCAGCCCAGTGCGCACCCATGCCCTGGCAGTAGATCGATTCGTGCAGCACTGCAAACAACGGGCTGGTAGCAAATGTCAGCGCTTCAAGCAGCCCATACAGGAATGTGTCGCTGCATTGCAGCCCATCGGCACCCTGGACAAAAGCCTCATCAAGCAGATAATGGATCTGCTCAAAGCCATCGCTGGCTCCCAAGGCCATGCCCAAGTACTGAAAGCGCTGTGGCGTCAAACGATCACCATCTGGCAAACGAACAGCATGTGCGTGTAGGTGAGCAACAATTGCCTGCGCCCGCTCCTGATCGGCAGGATAGCGCTCGAAATAGCGCCGGTTCTGTTCACGCACCCGCCGATAGGTCATTCGGTAGATCTCATCCGCCGTTCGATCAAGCGCAGCAAGCCCGCCAGTAAAGAACACCTCACGCAACCCCTGCGGCGCAAACGACAGGTAGGTTAGGAGGCAGAAACCACCATAGCTCTGGCCAAGGGCGCTCCAGGGTTGCGCTTCTCCAAGCAGTGCAATACGAAACCGTTCGGCATCTTGCACAATTGAATCGGCACGAAAGTGCATCAGATAGGCCGCCTGTTGCTGTGGCGAACCAAACTGAGCAAGAGTTTGGCGTGTTATTGGCGTGCTGCGACCAGTCCCACGTTGATCGAGCAGCAATATTCTATATTCTTCGGTCGCTCGCGCAATCCAGCCGCTCCGGCTGGCTGGACGTGGGGATTTGCCACCAGGCCCACCCTGAAAGAATACCAACCAGGGCAGATCAGCATGCTCCTTACCGACCGCAACAACCTCGCGGGCAAATACAGAAATCTGCGGCCCACCGGGGCGAGCATAATCCAACGGCACCACAAGCTCGTGGTCGGTCAGCACCAATCCAGGAATACGATGGGTGATTGGCATAGGTATTACATCCATTCAGTTAGGTAGTGATTGCACGAACTGCCCACGCACGCGCCATTAACGAGATTGACCCATCGGTTTGTATTGGCAGGCGCGCTCGTATGCATTCTCGAAGTTCCACCCGAGCTGCCTCCGTGAGCGATATGGCATAGGTTGGGGCTGTACCTTGGCCACCCAAGAATGGCTGCATCCCAAAAGTAGCGCATCAGGTCCATCAGGGTAGGCGGTTCACGAACCACCCCTACGCATTGCCCATGCAACCGCGTATAACCAATGAATGGCCCGCAATAATCCCTGTAGGGCGTAGCAGCAGCGTGGAGCATTGAGGGCGTAGCAGCAGCAGTTCTTGATCGAGAGAGGTGGCATACACTAGGCTGCTGCTACGCCCCTACCCAGCGTGTGGCATCGTTGTGCGATAGCATGGCTAATCACCACCATCACCACCATCACCACCATCACCACCATCACCACCATCATCACCATCACCACCATCATCATACATCATAATGATCCGCAATGCCCCGTAGGGGCGCAGCAGCAGCCATTATTTGTGTATGACATGGTGATTGCACGCTGCTGCTGCGCCCGTTCCCCATTGATTTGCATTGAGGACACGGCAGTGCTCTCCACGAGCCGATTGATTAGGAAGCTCGGTCAATCAAATGTGACCAGTGGGGTGGTGTAAGTTTCAGTGCTCTC
>JBBQSD010000191.1:0-9088 GCA_038214135.1 Chloroflexales bacterium
GGAATGGAGCAAACCATGCCGCAGATTGTGCTTGTTGATGTCGCGCTACCCGATTCAATTCTGGCCATGCTCAATGTACAAATCGAACTGCGCCATTGGCCAGATGATGCGCCAGCCGAGATCATGCGCCAGGCCGTTGGAATCTTCACCTATGGACATCCGCGTGTCGATGATGCCTTGCTCGACAAAACCCCACTGGTGCGGGTAGTGAGCAATTTTGGCGTCGGCGTCGATCATATCGATCTTGCGGCGGCCAGGCGGCGTGGCATTCCGGTTGGCAATACGCCCCAGCTTGTCGATGGGGCCACCGCCGACATGACCATGGCGCTGCTGTTGGCAGTAGCCCGCAATCTAATCATTGGCGATCGCTTCGCGCGCAGCCCAGCATTCACCCACTACGACCCAAGCCTGCTGATCGGCAGTGAGGTTCATAGCGCAACAATTGGCATCATCGGCATGGGTAATATTGGCCGCCAAGTTGCAAAGCGCGCACGGGCCTTCGATATGCGCGTGCTCTATCATAACCGCCGCCGCGATCAACAGGCCGAAGCTGCGTTGGAGGCGACCTATGCGACCCTGCCAGAACTCCTGGCACAATCGGATTATGTCACATTGAACGTCCCGCTCACAGCCGAGACGACTAGGCTGATCGGGCGTGAGCAGCTTGCACTCATGCAGCCACATGCATTCCTGATCAATGCCGCTCGCGGTGCTGTTGTCGATCATGCGGCGCTGTATGAGGCCTTGCGAACGAAGCAGATCGCCGGGGCGGCACTGGATGTCACCGATCCAGAGCCGCTGCCCCGCGATCACCCACTGCTCGCATTAGAGAACCTGGTGATCGCACCGCATCTTGGCAGCGCCACTCGCCAGACTCGCAGCGCCATGGCACGCATGGCCATCGATAATCTGCTGGCCGGGTTGGCAGGCCAGGCACTCATCCATCGTGTTGCGTAGCAATTGCTGCTTATAATGTAAAAGATTATCTGGAGAAACTTATATGCACGTAAACACCGCTGCATCACCATTCGCGGGTTTGTGGGATGTGACACACGCGACGCTGCCGAATGGTGAGTTTGCCTATAGCGGGCAGATTCGCATCGAGCCGCAGGCCGCAATCTTCCAACTAACCTGGGATATCAGCGCTGGCCACTATGTTGGTATTGGCCTGATACACGGCGATCATCTCGTCGTCAGTTGCGGCGAGCAGTATGCAGGGCTTGGCATAATACAGTTCACCACCGCTGCCGAAGCACCACCCAGCATTCAATGGGCCAGCGCTGAATTAGGTGGCGTACTTGGAACCGGCATATTCACCACGCCCTGGGCTGGAACACTGGAAGGGCAACATCAACTGGTGCAATACCTGCCAAATGGGCAGATCTATGGGGAGTGGACACTCTCGATTCAGCGTATCGATGACATCTATCGGCTGATGTGGAGCAAAGGCGAGAGCATCCACTTCCGAGGGATTGGCCTGGCGACATCACAGGGCTTGGCTGCTGGTTGGTACCCCGATATGTCACAGATCGCCTTCCTTGATTATCGTATCGATGCTGACAACCCAAACCAACTCCAGGCAGTTTGGGCATTGGGCAGTTTCACGACACTCGGCACCGAAACGCTGATACGCCTAATCAAATTTGACAATCAACATCGGTAACAATTTTTGGAGTGCGGCAGTCATGCTGCCGCCGCCCGAGCCTGGCTTGCGCATTCCAAAAACTAGAGCTGGAACACGCGCTGCATCTGTGCCCAATGCTCGTTTGCTTGTGCTTCTGGAACCTTTTCCTGGAAGGTATCCATCAGCCGCTGCCATTCTTCATAGCGTGGATGCATCCCATCCAACTTCTGGAAATCTCGTTGCGGATCGAAATCATCTGGCACTTCGATAACCATAAACAGCCTTCGGCCAAGCAGGTAGATATTCATCTTCGCAAGGCCAATCGTTCTGAGGCAGGCAAGCACCTCGGGCCAGACATCACGATGGTATGCTTGATATTGCTCGATCACCTGCGGATCATCACGCAAATTGAGCGTCATGGCGAATTCTTTCACGAGTACTCCTGTTCTTTCTCTAATATGGTCGCTTGCGAGCGATTTCGAACACAACAGCATGCTGGCATGGGCGCTCAACCGGTGGTGTAATCGTCAATCCCTGTGATGAAAGCGACCAGTCCAGTTCACAGTAGATCGGGCTGATAGGTGTCGATCACCTCTCTCGGCATGATGCATTGCAACCATATAGCGCATGCCCTGTTTGCGAATGGCCGCTGCCAACTCACCAACAACATCGCGCTTCGGGCCTATCCGTACCGCATTCCATTGCGTGAGGCGGCTATCCCACATGGCAAAGCCATCGTGATGCTCACCAACTGGCCCAGCGAAGCGTGCCCCAGATCGCTTGAACAGATCGGCCCATGCACCGGCATCGAACAGCTTGCCAGTGAACATGGAGATAAAATCTTTGTAGCCGAATGTCGAGGGATGCCCATAGGTTTGGACATGATATTCGTACTGGGGTGCGCCCTCACGGTACATATTATAGGGATACCAGGTTGCGTTTGGTCCACAGGCGGGTACCGAATAAATGCCCCAATGCGTATAGATACCGAATTTAGCATCCTTGAGCCACTGTGGCGTAGGGTGCTGGCGGAGTGAATGCCAGCTTGGTTCGAATAATGAGCCCATCGATATCTCCTCATCATCGAAATCCAACTGCTCGTAGTGCATCCAACCGTATATGCGGTTGGACGTAGCGCATACGCCCAGGTGCGATAGATGTCCATCACATGAGCTTGGATAGAGTACTAGTATATCTCGTTTTATTATATAACGTTTGGCAACGCTCATTACGCATAGCAGCCCAACATGTGCTTACAGTCTGATCGCTTGTGGCTGTAGTTGAATGGCTTTGTGTTATGGCTGCAAAACCTCATTGCGATGTATTGCATGTCAGCCATTCTTACATTATTATGAGTTTGTAATATTACTTATTATTAATTTGTAACACCACCTTCGTGGAGCTGCGCAACCACCTTCAGAAGAGAGATTTCGTCGCAATTCAGTCAAACCAGTACATCAAAAAGCCCCGATAAGAATTTAAAAAGCTGTATTGCTTTGGCGGAGGCGGGCTAGATAAATTTGCCAATGGAGGCACAAGATGAAACTCATTCGACTTCTATGTACTAGTTTCCTTATAGCATTTGCAATGCTGCTGATTACTCCTATCCTCCCGGTGCGAGCTGCGATCAGCGGTGGTATAGGTGTTTTGGGGGATAGCAATAGCGACGAATACCGCGCAGACGACAACCGAGGCGGTAGCTATGCCACAACGACATTGAATTGGGTTGAATTATTGAGCCGTTATCGGGCGCTCAACTTTGGTGTCTGGGGCAGCTGGGGGGAACCGCGGCGCACCGGCTACAAATATAACTGGGCGCGCTCAGGCGCACGCATTGGCGACATGATCTCAGCAGGTCAACACACCGGCCTCGCAGCGCAAGTGTCTGCGGGAGAAGTTTCCTATGTCATCATCAGTATTGGCATCAATGATTTTCATGTATGGAATGGCACCTACGCGGGTATTTACAATGGCACACTTTCCGATATTGAGATCCAGCAAAAGGTAGCACAGATGCTCTCCGATATGACGCTGGCCGTAGAGACGATTCAGGGAGCAGGTACGGTACCGATCCTTGTTAACAATCTAGCAGATCCTAGCATCCATCCGACATTTCAATCAATATTCCCCGATCCGATCAAACGCCAACGCGTCAGTGATGCAATTGTGTCCTATAACCAAGGCCTAGCGGCTATGGCGATTCAAAAAGGCGTCAGTGTCGTAGATGTGTACAGTTGGGCAATAAACTTCTATACCAATAGAGTCGATGCCAGTGGCTATACAACCATCGGGGGAGAACGTGTTGATACCCGAAATTCGGGAGATGAGCCGCATCATATGCAGCTCGGAGACTCAGTCGGACATCTAGGGGCGGTTGGTAATGGTCTCGTCGCAAATGAACATGTTATTCAACCACTAGCAGCTTTTTACAATCAAACCATAGCGCTGTTCAGCGAACAAGAAATACTCGTCAATGCTGGTATCACATCTTCAGCCACACCAAGTCCAACGCCATCGCCCACACCAACGATGGTTGCTACTGCAACCTCTACGCCAACTCCACTCCCAACAGCTACTGCAACCTCTACGCCAACTCCACTCCCAACAGCTACACCGAGCCGAACGCCAACTCCCACGCCTCTGCCATCTGTGGTCTATTATCCCGTCAACCATACTATCACTACGGGAAGCTATACATCCGGGAGTATCGGGGATGTCACCAGTGATAATAATGTGTACCTCGCCACGAGAAGTGAGACATCTGGTTTAACGCGCTATGTTCGTGACGATTTCACCATTGAAAACGTCGGCGGAAACCCATCTTCCTATACGCTGACTATTCGCACGAAGTCTTCCACGTCCAATGTAACCCAAAAACTCTATCTTTATAGTTATTCTTCTTCATCGTGGGTAGATGTTTCCAGCTCGACTCTATCAACTTCAGAGGCTATGAGCACTATAGCTATCACCAAGAATCCAAGCAATTATCGAAATGCACAGGGTCAGATGAAGGTTAGAATCCAGGCGTCGAAATTAAGTACAACTCACACCTTGTATGCTGAACTTGTTCGCCTGGCAGCAAATCCATAAGAGCCAGCTCATATCAAACCTGGTGTGCCATAGTGTTTGCATGGCTTAGAGGAAGGATTGGGTGATACCTCAACCGATACCAACCCTGTGGCGTCATGCGGATTTCCTCAACTATGGGTTGGTCAAACCATTTCTGGGTTCGGTTCGCGCTTTACCGGCCTAGCATTGCCATTTGTGGCCATCACACTGCTTAACGCCACACCGGTGTAGCTTGGGCTATTAGTAGCTGCGAGCGGCCTGCCATGGCTGGTGGTCGGCCCTTTTATTGGCGTCTGGATTGATCGTCTGCGCCGCCATTCTATTCTGATTGTTGCCGATATTGGACGGGCTTGCTGCCTAGCGCTCATCCCGGTATTAGCCTCATTTGCAATAACAACCGCACTGCTGCCAATTGCGATGTATGCGCTGCTGCGCTCGCTTGGGCCGGATGGACGCCAACGGCATGTGCTAGCACTCACCAGCATCTTTGCCACCCTAGTCTTATGCCATGCAATGATGGCAGCGATCTATGGCGTCTGTGCATTTGTGCTGACAGTATTGTAACGATGGCATTGACGATCGCCGCCGCCTGCGATAAGTATACTGTACACCTTGCAAACTGTTGTCCATGTGATATACGATATCCAGCAGAGCATCGCACCCTGCTCAACCTTGGATGGGATCGCATGGACAACACTACACTGATCGCTGCATGGGAGAACGAGCAACGCCAGCCTTTTGTTGGCTGGGATTTCTCGTATCTGCATGGCCGCATGGCTTCAGAAGAACTACCGTGGTCATACGAAACCCGTGCCATCGAACTGATGCACAATGCTCAATCGGCACTTGATCTTGATATAGGCGGCGGTGAACGGCTGTTGCAGCTGCGATCACACTGGCCAGCCAGGCTCGTCGCAACCGAGAGCTACCAGCCGAATGTGCAGTTGGCAACCGAACGATTAACACCACTGGGCGTGCAGGTCGTTGATGCCGCAGCCGATGAACGAGTGCCCCTGCCATTTGGCGATGCATCCTTCGATCTGATACTCAATCGCCATGGCGGGCTGAATATTGCCGAGCTCGCCCGCGTGCTGAAACCAGGCGGAACCCTGTTCACACAGCAAGTTCATGGGCAGACGCTGCACGACCTGTTGGAACTGTTTGGCGCAACACCGCAATGGCCGGATGCAACGCCCGAAGCATACATCCCAATGTTGGAACAGGCAGGGTTGGTTCTGATCGAACAGCGCCAGCATTGGGGCGCAGAAACATTCAACGATGTTGGCGCGCTCGTCTACTTTTTGCGAGCCATCCCCTGGCTCGTCCCAGGCTTCAGCGTCGCAACGCATAGCGCACCACTCTATGCTCTGCACGAACGAGTTGCGCATGGCGACGTATTACGATTTGCCGCTGGTGCGTATCTGATCGAAGCACGCAAGCCAGATGAGTACGATAGTAAACCTATATGATTCATCAGATGACCAACGCCATCTGTGTGAGCTAGATTGGGAGCATAGTGCCGTGTTACTGCCACCAGGGTGTTATCTGAACCATGCCTGCGATCCAAATGCCATGCGCAAGGGTGTGAAGGTCTTTGCGTGGAAATCCATTCGCGCCGGCGAAGAGATCACCATTGACTATCGGTTGAATGCGTTTACCGGTGAGCAATGGCAGTGTATATGCGGGAGCGCAAATTGCCAGGGAACAGTCACCAGTAGCTTTTTCTCGTTGAGCACCGCCCAGCAAGCGCTGTATCTGCCATATGCGCCATCATTCATTCAGCGTGAATACCGCCAGCGCAACGCCATGAAGCATAAGGCTATCTGAACCTCTGTTATGGGCGAATCGCATTCGCCCATACATGCATTGTCCATCAGTGTGATCGGGCGCGATTGGCCACGGTGGTTACCTATTTGCAGCTGAGGCATGACCAACCGACAGGGCTGTCACAATCAGGAAGGCAACGATAAGCTTGACACGTACTGGGCGATCATCGAAAAAGCGAAAGACACGGTAAGTAAGTCTCGCCGCATCAGGAGAGGGGGCGGGGGCAGCGTTGCTCCCAGGTGCGTTCTTGATCATATCGTATAATTGCTCGTCTGCTTGCGCTATAGTAACTTACTCTCAAGAATGAAGCGCCCAACGAGTATACACTATATCCGTGAAAGCACCCCAATCGTTTCCGAGCAGCTCGATAGCGTTCAGTGGCAATTCAGGAATCCTTTGCGATCATGTAATCGTGTAATCTTTTAGCCGCAGGATTCAGCCTGCGGATTCTGGGTATGCATCGTCCATCAACCTACACTGGATCGATGGGTGGCCCAATATCGGCAGCAGCAGTCGCAATCTTGCGTGGTTTGATGAAGCGTCCGAGCTTGCGTTGAAGGGCCCCACGAACAAGCTGCACATCCTCTGGATCGACAACCCGCATCGCGGCAATCAAGCCAATATACACAATCGCACCGACCACGATTGGGATGCCGATGAACAGATCGCGCAGCCACCATGTTGCTGCAACCATTGCAAGCCCTGCGCCAAGAACCCGTAGCGCAAACCACAGATTGCGCCATGAACGTGCCCCGGCAGGCATCAGCATATAACCAACGGCGGTCATCAGTGTCTCGGTAATGATATAACTGAATGCTCCGCCGAGTGCGCCATTGTTGAAGGCCTGTTGGCACCAGGGGATCAACACAATATCAAGCCCAATCGTTGCGATGATGCCGGCTGCCATGACTCCCATCCAATAGTGCAATCGATCCGTCGCAATCAGAAACTGCCCGAGCATCGTCGTCTGATATGTTGCAATCAATGCAACGCCAAGTGCAGCAGCAATCGGGCCACTCGGCGCATAGCTTTTACCAAGAACAAGTAGCACCAATGGTTCGGCAATCACCACCAGCCCAAGGCCAATCGGCACGCTCGCCAACAACATCATGTCCAGGCCCTTGCTCAATAGTTGCCCAAGCACAGCCGAACCCTGGGCATATGAGCGTGAGAGCGCCGGAAACAATGCAGCCACAACGATTGTTGGTATAAAGAATAGTGAGGCAGTCATCTGGCGGGCAACACTATACCAGCCAACCGCCTGGTAGTTAATCAGCTGCGAGAGCACAATCACATCGATCTGCTGGTAGAGGATGAGCAACAGCCCGCTCATCAGGAATGGCAACCCGGATCCGAGTGTGGCCAAAGCCTGTTCACGGGTGAATGGCACCCACAACCGATGTGAGCGCCGCAGTGCGCGAACCAGCATGACTGTGTAGACGAGGCTACACACAACACTGACCGCTGCAACCCCATAGATGCCCAAATTGGCAAAGATCACCAACAATCCCAGCAGCGTGTAGAGCATCTTACTGATAATGCCAGCCACCGAGATCTCACTCATCCGCTCAAGCCCTTGTAGCGCTGCGCTTGAGACACTCGAAAGGTGAACGAGTGGCTGCCCAAGGCCAAGAATGATCGCCAGATAGACAATCGTTTGGCTGTAGCCCATGAACGCGATATAGCCCGCGATTGCAACTGCACCAACCAAATAGAACAGCAGCCGCCATGTCAGGGCCGTGGCAACCAGCTCGGAAACACGCTCAGGGGTTCGTGCGATCTCCTTCATCAAAAATGTCTCTGAACCAAAGGCTGTCAGCATATTAACAATCATCCATAGTGAGCCAACCAGCGCATATTGCCCAACCAACTCTGGATTCAGATAGCGCGACATCACGATCAGCAGCAACAGACCAAATACCCATGACATCAGCTGCGACCACATCAGCATTGATGCATTCTTGAAGATGGTCCGCTTCTGTTCGGTTGCGCTCATGAATTGTGCCCTCCGCTCTGGATACTAACGTGAATATAGCCGATAAACCGATAGCCGATAGCCGAAAACCTAATGTTGGCGGCTGCTTTCATCGATCAGTGTGCGGCGCATGGATATCTATCGTGATACCAATACTAGGGATATGCGATGAATCTTATGTGATGTAATGCCCAAAGGGATTGACGATATTGTTAGACTTCTCTCTGTATATAGATAGATACCATCGTTGTTCGGAATGGCTTTGTTGGCGGTACGGATGTTCAACTGTTCAACAAGATATTCACCTGGTTCACCGAAAAGTCACTTTTGCCGCATATGCTCGACCCACATGAGAACGAATATCGTGAGGATCATGGCATGGCTGGAATAGCACCGAGACTAATACTCCATACACCAATCATCGAAGCATCTGCCGATTCGACGCTGGTCACCTTTCCGATCAGTTCGCCAGATGGCCCGTTTGATCTGCGCTATGATATTATCGGCGCGCAGGCCGCATTCGATGCCACCCCCGCTATTGCAGCCGTTCTGCTGCCCGCCCTACGCAAACATTGGGCAATTGAGGTAGAAGC
>JBBQSD010000192.1:0-9057 GCA_038214135.1 Chloroflexales bacterium
GTTGCCCTTGCAATGCTCAGCCGGCTGGGCTATCGTGCGGATGTGGCTGCCAATGGCCTGGAGGTGTTGGACGCACTTGCTCGCCAGCATTATGATGTGGTACTGATGGATGTGCAGATGCCCGAACTGGATGGGCTGGCGGCAACGCGCCGCATTCATCGCGAATATGCGCCGATGCGGCGGCCACATATCATTGCGATGACGGCCAATGCCATGCAGGGTGATCGTGAGGCCTGCCTGGCTGCTGGAATGGACGATTATGTGAGTAAGCCAATTCGTCGGGAAGAGTTGCTTGCTGCACTCGAGCGTTGTGCCCTCAATCTGCATGATCTGCCTGTTGAGCCAGCACAAGCAGATGCTATCCCGCCAATCATCGATCAGCAGGTACTGCAACGGCTGCAGGATGAACTAGGCGGCGGTGATCCAGAGATCGTGATTGAGCTGATCGATATGTTTCTTGCCGATACACCAATCCAGATTGCAGCAATGCAGCAGGCCTATCGTGATCACGATGCAATCGTCCTTCGGCGCAGCAGCCATACCACCAAATCCAGTGCGGCAATTATTGGAGCCATGAATCTGGTGGCCGCATGTCAAGCACTGGAATCCGATGCTGCACTCGAACGTTTCGATGATGTACTGCGCCATATTGCGCGTATTGAGCAATGCTTCGCTCAATCAGTACTCGCATTCCAGCCAATTCGCGCAGCACTTCATCTGTGAGGGTTCGATGACCGAGCTTATTTCGACGCCACCGGATACCAATCGGCACATCCTGCTGATTGATGAGCAGTATCAGGCGGCTCAGGAAATCGCAGTGCAATTGGCCCTATTTGGCTATACCGTCACGGTGCGCCATACGATAGATCATCTCGACACACTCATTGCAGATATTCGCCCAATTGCGCTGCTGATCGATATGCAGGCCACCGAAATGTTGCTTCAGTATACTGCTGCATCCCCCGAACCGCCCCTACCAACCATTATTGTTGTATCAACCCGCATCGATCTCAGCGCCCGCTTAGAGGCACTGCGCCTGGGCAGCAAAGCCTTTCTGCCCAAGCCGATTAACATAGGAACCCTTGTTGAAACACTCGATCATCTGACGGGATGGCGGATTGCTGCGCCATACCGGGTGTTGGTGGTGGACGATACACCCATGGTTGCTGCCTATACTGCCAAAATGCTCAAGCGGGCCGGAATGGATGTTGCGATCGTCCATGCACCAATGGATGCGCTGGCCGCTATCGAAGCTTTTATGCCCGATCTGGTGCTGATGGATCTGTATATGCCCGATTGTACTGGCCGTGAACTAGCCGCTGTCATCCGCCAACAACCAACCTATGTCAGCCTGCCGATTGTGTTCCTCTCCTCCGAATCGGATCGAACCACCCAACTTGCGGCGATCAGCGATGGTGGCGATGATTTCTTGACCAAGCCGATTCAGCCGGATCATCTGATCGCATCACTCACCAGCCGGATCGAACGTGCCCGATCCATGCGGGCACACCTGGTTCGGGATGGCCTGACCGGGCTGCTGAATCATTCCGCTATTATGGCTCAGCTTGATTCCGTACTGGCGCGTGCCCAACGCGAACAGGGGCACTGTGCTGTGGCAGTGCTCGATCTGGATCACTTTAAGCATGTGAATGATACCTATGGCCACCTGATCGGTGATCGGGTGCTGCGCAGCTTTGCCCGCCTGCTCCAACAGACACTACGACGCAGTGATGGTATTGGGCGCTATGGTGGTGAAGAATTTGTTGTGGTCTTCCCAGCGACCGATAGCGCTGGAGCATATACTGCGCTGGAAGCCTTGCGCGAACGTTGGTCGCATGTTCAGCACCAGGCAACTGAAACGACGTTTACTGTCAGCATGAGCGCGGGAATTGCCCAGTACCCACAGGATGGAACTCCGCCAACACTGCTTGGTATTGCCGATCAGGCGCTATATGCCGCCAAACATAGCGGGCGCAATCGGCTGGTTCTGGCAGGCGATCTGTAGAAATAGAGGTTGGGCCGCAACGATAAAAAGCCTTCGCCAACCTGATACCAACCGCTTTTCTCCATCTGAGGTCGCAAGCGCCCGTGTGATTATTTCTAGTAAAATATCTATATAGTAGGCAACATATGGAGGTTCTGATGCACTCGACGAACTATACCAACACCTTTATTGAGGTGGCTGCGGACTGTAAGGCCACTAACGGCTTCGCCCCTCCTAACAAGCAAGACAAGACGGTTGCTCGAATGCAATACGAGTTGCTCCACGACCATCCGTATCACTCTACCTCGGATGACCTGATTTTTGCGATCTATGCTAGTCGAAACGGCATTTTAGAAGCCGAACAAGCAGGCAAACGAGCCGAGTTCTTCTCAAAAGGACAGCCTTGTCTGCGCTCCTCACCTCTTGCAAAAACGTATGGCTGGGGTATTCACTTCGATGATAAGTCCAAGATTGCACTCTATCCACTCGGCTCGGATGAGTACACACGTCTAAAGAACGACAGCACGATTAAGCATTTGAAAGCTATGAAGAGTTCAAGATAGCCAGAACACGAGCGCTACTCTAGTCGAGTGAGGGCAAAAGCTTTGTGGTATGTTAATTTAGCTTCTGAGTATAGCAAAGAGTGTCAGCAAATTGCCTTTCTCGTGTTACGGCCCAACCCGGTGTTGCAACTGACCGCTGCGCGCGCGAGATCACAGCGTTTTGAAAGCTAGTGGACGCGCTCGCGGCAGCTGAACGCCAAACCGTTAGGCGGTTCGGGTAAGGGCGGTTCGGGCGGTTCGCGAACCGCCCCTACTTACTCATCCGAAAATTGGTCATGGTAACACCGCGAGCCTGGACAACCTGTTCTGCCTCAACCGAAAACCCCCACGCCTCAAAGAATGGCCTAGCCGTGATGCTTACCTGCGAGAACAGCCGTGTGATCTGGTTTTGTTCTGCCACCGCATGGATCTGCTGCATCAATAATGTTCCGACACCGCGCCGCTGCCATCGATAGTGAACATAAAAATGATCGATATACCCGCTTGGTTGAATATCGGCATAGCCAATGATCTGCCCTTCGTGCTCAACAACAAATGGGTCGATGCCAGCAATACGCTCCCGCCAGCGTTCAGTATCAACCTGATCTGGTGCCCATGCGTTGACTTGTTCAATCGAATAATCGGCAATGTTTACATGATGAATCGTGCTGTGGAACAGTTCCCAAAGCGCTAATTCCTCACCAGGCCGATATTTTCTGATCTGCATAGGTTGCCTCTCGATGAGTTGGCCAATAGTGTTGGCTCATTTATAGGGGTTGCCGGTTCGCAATGCTGTCTTAGAGTGTAGAGAACTACACCCATAGAGCAACATGTCCATGAAAGCATATCACACGTGTACATCATATAGCAATCCTACCGGATTTGTAAAAAAGGGGCGGGGGAATTTCTTTCGGGACACCCAGAGGGTACCCGGCCCCAAACCCCACTTTGCGCTACGCGCCTTTACAACTCAAATAGGAATGCTATATACCCGTTTCTGCGGTATACTATGTTAAGATACACACTGCGAATGCAGTGACGCTGATCGTGCCAGACTGGCATATTCAGCGTGTTCTTTTTTTGGCGGAATAGGCGAATACATGCGGGTTTCTATTGGCTGTGAATTTGTGATTGAGTCAAGCGGGCCGACGCCAACTGCGGCGATCCTTCAGCCCCGCCACTCGGATACGATTGGCCTGCTCTATGAGCAGTATTCGCTTGTGCCAGAACTGCCACTGCATACCTATACCGATACCTTTGGCAATCATGTGTGGCGTTGGGTCGCGCCAGTTGGCAGCATGCGCCTGCGCTATGAGGCCGTTGCCGAGGTGGCCCCCACGCCCGATCCAGTCTATTTCGATCTGCCAGGCACCTTTGTCGATCAACTGCCAGATGATGTGCTGATCTACACGCTGCCAAGCCGCTACTGCCCATCCGATCTCGTGCTGAATATTGCCTGGGATCTGTTTGGTGCGACGCCAGATGGTTGGGCGCGTGTGCAGGCGATCTGCGATTGGACGCATGCCAATATTGCCTATAGTTCTGGTAGCAGCTTTGCGACAACATCTGGCTTCGATTCCTACATGGAGCGTAAGGGCGTCTGCCGCGATTTTGCCCATATTGCGGTGATGTTCTGCCGTGCCATGAATATTCCAGCACGCTATGTGTGTGGCTACTTGCCCGATATTGGCGTTACACCAGATCCAACCCCCATGGATTTTCATGCATGGTTCGAGACCTATATTGCTGGTGCCTGGCGAACCTTCGATGCACGCCATAACTATCCGCGAACAGGCCGTGTTGTGATCGCCCATGGCCGCGATGCAGTTGATACCGCCTTCATGACGATCTATGGCAATAGCCTCCTGACGGGATTTACCGTCTGGGCAGATGAAGCACCGCCGCCGCCGTTGTTCGAACCGCCGCCGCAGGCGCACGAGAGGCAAGGGTGAAGCTTGGGTGCCGACGAACCATCTGCAATGCCCACACCATCCGCAATAACGCTGCTCGATCATCACGGGGTGGAATGGAGCCGCGTGCGGCAGTCGCGCTATTGGATGTATCAACGCTTCCAGTATCACTACCCCGGAACTATTCGTGAACTGTGCCAGCGCTTGATCGTCATTCCAAACGATCAGTATGGCGATCAGCGGTTGTGTGCTTATGATCTGCATGTCTCGGTGCCAGGAGCGACAACACATGCCGAGCAGGATGTGTTTGGCAATCGGGTCTTCCTGGTCTATATTCCCGAAGCCGATAGCGAGGTTACGTTTGAGATGCATCTAGTTGTCGAACGTGATCTCGATGATCGTGTGTTGCCCCAGATTGCACCAGCGGACATCCAGCCCTATCGGGTTGCCACTACACTCACCACTCCAGATGCAACGATGAATTCCATTGCCGCACAGTTTATTGAGCAGTATCCCGATTCCGAGCAACGCGCAGATGCGATCAACACCTGGGTCTATCGTGCCATGCGCTATGGCGCTGGTGCCACGAATGTGAGCACCACAGCCGCGCAGGCGTTGGCCATCGGCCAGGGGTTATGTCAGGATTACGCCCATATTATGTTGGCGATCTGCCATGCGGCAGCATTGCCTGCTCGCTATATATCTGGGCATATGCTCGGCGAGGGTGGCTCACACGCCTGGGTTGAGGTTCTGCTTGTGGATCAGCAGGGCGGGTATCAAGCGGTTGCGTTCGATCCAACCAACCATCGCAGAACAACACCAGCCTATATTACCGTCGCCATTGGGCGCGATTACCACGATGTATCGCCAACATCGGGAAGCTACATCGCCCCCTATGCTGGCCGCCTCAGCGCCAGTAAGCGCGCCGGCCTAACCCACCTCGAATATCGCTGGCCGCTGGCATCGTAGATGTTGGTACGAGAGGAGCAGAGGGTGGCGAGTCAACAGTCTGCGAGTGCCCAAGCATCGGCGGATTTTGTGTTCGGAACGTTTGCAACCGATGAACTGCGGCTTGCGCGTCTGCGGGCGGAGCGGCGTGGCCTGGTGCATGCCCAACGTATTACGCCAGCCGATCCGCTCCCAGGCGACGAAGTACATATCTCTGTCTCGATTGGCCCAGATATCGCCGCAGATTATGTTGCCTGTTATGTTACAAACGACGGGAGCGATCCACAGGGCGAGCGTGGCCATGCACATATTGGCCAGGCAGTGCTGCTGACGCGCAGCCATATCGAATGGGATACGCTTGTCTGGGGGTATGTGAGCTATTGGGTCGCGGCGCTGCCACCGCAGAAGGATGGGACGCTGGTGCGCTATCGGATCGAGGCGTGGTCGGAACATGGCTCAGCGCATTGGGCCCGCGAGATTGCTGGTGTTGTTGGTGGCGATCCGCCAGATGATCTTGATCCCGCCGATGCCAATCTGTTTCAGATACCCAATTCACCCGCGTTGTGGCCGGTGCGGCGGCAGGGCAGCTATGCCTACCATGTGGATCAGCAGCATGTGCCGGATTGGCTACGCGATGCAGTGATCTACCATATATTTGTGGATCGGTTTGCTCCTGATGCTGGGCAACCATTTGCTACCCCAGGCTCGCTCAGCGGGTTCTTCGGCGGCACGCTGCGCGGCACTCTTGATCGGCTTGAGTATCTCAACGATCTGGGAATCACATGTCTGTGGCTCTCGCCGATATTTGTGAGTCGATCGCATCATGGCTATGATTCAACCGATTATGGCACAATTGAGCCACGCCTTGGCACGATTGATGATCTACGCGCCCTCATTCATGGCGCTCACGCCTGTGGCATCCGTATTCTGCTTGATTATGTGGTTAATCACGTATCGAGTGCTCATCCAATCTTTCAGCAGGCGTTCGCTGATCCAAACAGCCAGGCGGCGGAATGGTTTACCTTTACGAAATGGCCGGATCAGTATCTCTCATTCTTTGGCGTCACCGATCTGCCACAGATCAATAGCGATGCTGCGCCAGCGCGCCAGTATATGATCGAACAGGCCAAGTTCTGGCTTGAACAGGGCATCGATGGGTTCCGGCTCGATTATGCCAATGGACCATCGCACGCATTCTGGAGCGAATTTCGAGCGGCAACCCGTGCAGTAAGCGTCGAGAGTGTCACGCTTGGTGAGATCGTTGAGACACCAGTACTGCAACGGAGCTATATGGGCCGGTTGGATGGCTGCCTCGATTTTATTCTGATGCAGGCCATGCGCCAGTTCTTTGCCTTTGGGACACTCAATGTTTCAGCCTTCGACAGCTTCTTGCAGCGGCATCTGGCCTATTTCTCCAACGATTATGTGCTGCCATCGTTTCTGGATAATCACGATATGAACCGGTTTCTGTGGGTGGTTGGCGGCGACACGCGGCGGCTGATGTTGGCGGCGCTCTGCCAATTCACGTTGCCACACCCGCCGATCATCTACTATGGCACAGAGGTTGGTCTTTCCCAAGCCAATGATGTGCGTCGGCCAGATGGCAGTGGCTATGCCGAGGAATCACGTAGCCCGATGCTGTGGGGAGCGGTACAGAATGCGGAACTGCGCTCGTTCTATAAGCAACTGATCGCCCTGCGCCGTTCGGCACCCGCAATCTGGCGTGGCCCACGCACTACACTCACAATCGATGACGCCAATGGTCTATATATCTATCGCTGTGGTACAGGCCAGCCCAGTGCGCTGGTTATCCTGAATATTGGCCTGGATACACAACGTGTACAACTGCCTGAGCACACAGGCTACACGCTAGCGCTCACAAGTGATCCAGCCAGCGAGCTGCATCAGACGATGTGCCTGCTCCCACAATACGCTGGTGTGGTACTCTGGGAGCAATAGGCTTCTATGTAAGGAACACTATGGCTGCGACGGCGATAGCATTTTCGGATAGAACTGGGCTGCTGTATCGGCATCATGTGGCTGCACAATCAATTGCACCGCGTTTTGTCGATGTTTGGTGCCCGCCAGCATATGAGTTCAACCAACATGCTCGATATCCGGTGATCTATATGCACGATGGCCAGAACCTGTTCGATCCAGCCATTTCGTATGCGCGTGTCGATTGGGGCATCGATGAGGCCATTACTCATTTGATTGATACTCATGCTATCTCTGGTGCAATTGTTGTTGGGATCTGGAATACAGCACTACGTCAGCGCGAATACATGCCCAACAAACCGTTGGCGCTGCCACAGCATGAGCCTGCATTGATGCAGTTTTGTGAGCAAGCCAATGGCGCGCCGCTCTCCGATCAGTATCTTGCGTTTATCACCAATGAGCTGAAGCCATTGATCGATACAACCTATCGCACATTGCCGGATCGCGAGCATACCTTCGTGATGGGTTCTAGCCGTGGTGCCCTGATCTCGCTGTATGCCCTGATTGAGTACCCGCATGTGTTTGCCGGGGCTGGCTGCGTCTCCACACACTGGCCAGCCGGTGGCAACATGCTGGTCGATTGGATGGGCGGCAATCTGCCACAAGCTGGCCAACAGCGGCTGTATTTCGATTATGGCACGAAAACACTCGATGCGACCTATGAACCATATCAGCAACGCATGGATGGGCTTGTCCAGCAGGCTGGGTATCGGCAGGGCCAGGATTGGCTGACCAAAAAGTTTGTTGGTGCCGAACATAACGAACGAGCCTGGCGCGCTCGTGTCGAGCAGCCACTGGCCTTCCTGCTGGACAACCAGGGCAATCGATAGGATATGCTATACTAACCTGAGCACAGGCTAGAGAACATGCACCTGGAGGCATTGATGTCGGCACAACCAAAACATACACTCTCGGTTGCCGAATACCTCGCTTTTGAGCGCGGTCAACAGGACAAGCATGAGTATATTGATGGCGATATCTACCTCCAAGCCGGTGCGAGTGTTGCCCACAATTTGATTTGTGCCAATATCATTGCTGGACTACGCCCCCAACTACGTGGCAGTTCGTGCCGCATCTATCCAAGTGATATGCGAATCAAGATTTCGCAACGCCACCACTATGTGTATGCGGATGTCACTATCATTTGTGGCACCACGATGCTTGATGCCAGCGATCCAGAGACCGTGCTTAACCCAAAAGTCATCATCGAAATCCTTTCGCCTTCCACAGAGAATTATGATCGTGGCCGCACGTTTCAGGCCTATCGTCGAATTCCCGATTTGGAAGAATATCTTCTTGTCGCACAGGAAAGTGTCCGCGTTGAGCATTTTGTACGGCAGACGATAACGATATGGACGATGACCGAATATACTGATCTCAGTGCAACGATTGCCCTGCCTTCGATCCAGGCCGCGCTTCCAATTCGCACGATCTACGATGAGCTTGAGCTTTCGGAAGATTCGGATAGCGCGCCGATCAATCCATAATCGTGCTCCTGGCCGAATGAGCGTGCCATCTAATACGGGGTTCGTGCATACACGGCGCGCGTAAACGCAATCCCCAGGTGCTTGGTCACTTCATGTTGATTAATTCCCTGCCGTTGATTCTCGCTTGCCACCGCCTTCTTCGCGTTTTAAAACTCCTGCTCATCCTCCCCGACGGCAATCGTCAGAAC
>JBBQSD010000193.1:0-9044 GCA_038214135.1 Chloroflexales bacterium
ATGAACTTATTTCGTTGGTGGCTATTCCAAGCATTAGTACGCTTTCGGAACATGCTGACGATTGCCGCCGTGCGGCTGAATGGCTTGTCGCACAGCTTGTGCAGGTTGGTATGAACGATGCCAAGCTGATCGAAACCCATGGTCACCCATTGGTGTATGGCGAATGGCTTGGTGCGCCGGGCAAGCCAACTGTGCTGATCTATGGGCATTATGATGTCCAGCCTGTTGATCCAATCGAACTATGGAATACGCCACCATTCGAGCCGGTTGTTGATGGTGATAGCCTGCGTGGCCGTGGTGCCGTCGATGATAAAGGCCCGACACTGGCGACGATCAAGGCGCTTGAGGCGCTGCAAGCCGTCGATGGCACTTTGCCAGTCAATATCAAGGTGCTATTGGAGGGCGAAGAAGAGGCGGGTGGTGAGTCGATCGATACCTATGTTCGCGCTCATGCGCAGCAGCTTGCCGCCGATTGTGCGCTGATCCTCGATACCGGCATGAGCGCGATAGGGAAGCCAGAACTGACCTATGGCCTGCGCGGGCTTGTCTATTTCGAGATCATCGCAAACGGCGCGGCCCATGATCTGCACTCTGGCGGCTATGGTGGCATTGGGCCAAACCCGATCCAGGCGCTGTGCTGGGTGCTGGCGGAACTCAAAGGCCGCGATGGCGTGATCAATCTGCCAGGCCTGTATGAGATGATGCGACCGGTGAGCGCCGAGGAGCGGGCAACCTTTGAACGCCAGTCGATCAACGAGGAACCAATCGCACTCGCTGCGGCAGGTTTGTCTGTGTTGCCCGGCGAGGCTGGCTATAGTGTTGTTGAGCGGGCAACGGCGCGGCCAACGTTCGAGGTGCATGGCATCCGTGGTGGGTTTGTTGGTGAAGGTGCCAAGACGGTTATTCCGGCAACGGCGACGGCCAAGGTTAGCCTGCGTCTGGTTGCGGATCAGAAGCCTGCGGCGGTGCTTGAATTGGTGAAGCAGCGTGTCGCAGAACTGGCCGTGCTAGGTGTCACACTTGAGGTCAAGCTGCTTCATGGTGGTGATGGCGTGACGTTCCCACTTGATGCGCCAGCATTGCAACTAGCGGCAGCTGCGCTGGAGGCGGAATTTGGCCATCCAGCTGAATTTGTTCGGACTGGTGGTTCGATCCCGATTGCGGCACTGTTCCAGGGCATTCTTGGGTTGCCTGGCGTATTAATGGGTTTTGGCCTGCCTGATGATAATGTGCATGCGCCGAATGAGAAATTCCATATTCCGCATTACTATGCCGCCATTCGGAGTGTGGCCGATTTCCTGAAGCGAATGGGCAGTTAGGAAATGGGTAGGAGCGGTTCGCGAACCGCCCGCTGTGCCTGATCAATGTTTGTCACGATAGGTGGTTCGCGAACCGCCCCTACAGCTATTTGTTCGCTTGCTGTGAGAATAGTGAATTCTATGGTTCAGGTGCACAACGCCGATATTGTGATCTGTGGTGCTGGTATTGCCGGTGTTGCAACCGCCTATATATTGGCCGAACGCGGACTCAGCAATATTGTGTTGGTCGATGAGCGCCCGCCGCTTTCATTAACCAGCGACAAATCGACTGAGTGTTATCGCGATTTCTGGCCTGGCCCAGGCAATGCGATGGTGCGCCTGATTGGCCGCAGTATCGATATGCTTGAAGAACTAGCCCAGATCAGCGGCAATATCTTCCGCATGAACCGGCGTGGCTATCTGTATGTGACCCGCACCCAATCTGGGGCCGCTGCGTTATTGCGAGCCGCCGAGGAAGCAACGATCCTGGGTGCGGGGCCGCTGCGCATGCATCCAGGAACTGAGGGCTATCAACCAGCGACTGCACACAACTGGGTGGAGGCCCCGCGTGGTGCGGATTTCATTCGCGATCCAGCGCTCATCCGACAATACTTTCCGTATCTGGCGGAGGATGTGGTTGCGGTGCTGCACGCCCGGCGTTGCGGCTGGTTCAGCGCGCAACAACTCGGGATGTACCTGCTTGAGCAAGCTCGTGCTAATGGAGTGCAGCTGATCAATGCCCAACTTGAGGGCGTTGATCTGGCTGATGGGCAGGTTGCGGGTGTACAGTTGCGTGGCGCAGATGGGCTGCATCATATTGCGACAACCAAGTTTGTGAATTGTGCCGGGCCATTGCTTGGTGTGGTTGGGCGCATGCTGGGTGTTGAGCTGCCGGTCTTTTCGGAACGGCATCTGAAGCTGGCCTTTGCAGATCGCCTGGGTGCCATTCCACGCAATGTGCCAATGCTGATCAATACTGATCGCGTAAGGATTGCGTGGACGGAGGAAGAGCGCGAATTGCTTACTGAAGAGCCGGAAAGCGTACATCTGCTTGGCGAATTGCCAGCCGGGGCGCATCTGCGGCCAGAGGGCGATGGTGGCAGCCCGTGGGTGCTGGCACTATGGGCCTATGCTGCTGCGCCAGTTGCGGAGATGTTTCCGGTGCAGATTGAGCCACAGTTTGCCGAGATTGCGATGCATGGAGTGGCGGAGATCGTGCCGGGATTGCGCCCATACCTCGAACGGCCACCGCGACCAACGCTTGATGGTGGATATTATACCAAAACCCGCGAGAATCGCCCGTTGATCGGCCCATTACCGGTGGCGGGCGCATATGTGTTGGGTGCCCTTTCGGGCTACGGGGTGATGGCCGCCTGTGGTGCAGCCGATCTGTTGGCCGATCATATACTTGGTGAGCCGTTGCCGGAATATGCACCAGCGTTTTTGTTGAGCCGTTATGACGATCCGGCGTATCGAACACTATTGGAATCATGGGGTCAGACCGGGCAGTTATAGTACACTCCTGAGCCGCGATCTATACATTGTAGTATGGAGCAAACACATGCCAACCAGCCTGGAAATCGCTGCTGCTGCGAAACTCGATCCAATCAACGCCGTTGCCGAACGGCTTGGCATCCCGGAAGCCTATGTCGAGCCGCATGGCCGCTCGAAAGCCAAGATCGATCTCTCGATCCTTGATGATCACTATGATCGCCCACTCGGCAAACTCATCCTGGTAACGGCCATCACGCCGACTCCGCTTGGTGAAGGCAAGACGACCACCACCATTGGCCTTGGGATGGCGCTCAATCAGATCGGCAAACGGGCTGCGATTGCTATTCGCCAGAGTTCACTTGGGCCGGTGTTTGGCATCAAGGGCGGCGGCGCTGGCGGTGGCTATTCGCAGGTTGTGCCACTTGAAGAAAGTATTCTACACCTAACTGGCGATATTCACGCGATCGGCCAGGCCCATAACCAACTGGCTGCGCTGGTCGATAATGCCTGGTATCACGGCAATAAACTGAACATCGACCCTGAGCGTATTCAGATCCGGCGCGTGATGGATGTGAATGACCGCTTTCTGCGCGATGTGACAATCGGCCAGGGCGGGAAGATGAACGGAATCCCACGCCGAACTGGCTTCGATATTACGGTCGCCAGTGAACTCATGGCCATCCTGGCACTCGTTGATGGCCGAACGGCGCGTGCGGCGCTGCGCGATCTGCGTAACCGCATCGGACGCATGGTGGTTGCCTTCGACACACAGGGCCGCCCAGTAACCGCCGAGCAGGTTGGCGGGGCGGGTGCCGCAACAGTTCTGTTGCGCGAGGCGCTCAAACCAACGCTGATGCAGACAATCGAGAAGACTCCGGCGATATTGCATGCAGGCCCATTTGCGAATATCGCTCATGGCAATTCATCGATCCTGGCTGATCAGATCGGGTTGCGCTTTGCTGATTATGTTGTGACCGAAGCTGGTTTTGGGATGGATATTGGTGGCGAGAAGTTTTTTGATATTAAGTGCCGGACTTCGGGCCTGTGGCCAGCAGTGGCCGTTGTTGTTGCGACGGTGCGGGCGCTAAAGAGCCACACAGGCAAGTATCAGATTACGCCAGGCAAGCCATTGCCGCCCGAACTGCTGCGCGAGAACCCGGATGATGTGATGATCGGTGGGGCCAATTTACGCAAGCAGATCGCCAATGCGCGCCGGTTTGGGGTGCCAGTGGTAGTTGCGATCAATAGTTACCCGGACGACAAAGAATCCGAGATCGCAGCCATTCGGCAGATTGCATCCGAGGCAGGCGCAATCGGCACTGCTGTGAGCCATGTCTTTAGCCAGGGTGGCCGTGGCGGCGAAGAACTGGCGCGTATGGTTGTTGCAGCCGCCGAGGCATCCAATGCCCAACCGCAATTTCTGTACGCGCTTGAGTTGCCGATCAAGGCCAAGATCCGGACGCTGGCGACGGAAATCTATGGCGCTGCTGATGTCAGCTATAGTGCTGCTGCCGATGAACAGATCGCATCATTCGAGGCCAACGGATTCGGCAATCTACCGATCTGCATGGCCAAAACGCACCTGAGCCTCAGCCACGACCCGGATCTGAAGGGCGCACCACAGGGCTTTGTCTTCCCGATTCGTGAGGTTCGGGCAAGCGTTGGCGCGGGGTTCATCTTCCCGCTGGCTGGCAGCATGCCGACCATGCCGGGCTTGGGAGCGCATCCAGCCGCCCATTCGATTGATATCGATGATGATGGCCGCACGATTGGATTGTTCTGAGGACGAGAAGTCAGGAGTCAGAAGCCAGCCTATACTTGACGTAGCTCGGCGTTGTGCGATAAGCGACTATGGTTCATTTGAGTCATTCTGACTTCTGACTCCTGACTTCTGAATACTATGCTCTGAGGTTGAAACAATGGAGTATCGTTATTTTGGCCGGACAGGCGTGCGGGTGGCTCCGCTGTGTATCGGCACAATGAACTTTGGCTTCCCGACCGATGTAGAAGAGGCTGGCAAAATTGTTGATCGGGCACTCGATGCGGGCATCAATATGTTTGATACGGCCAATTCGTACAATAGCGGCGAGAGTGAGCGGATCATTGGTCGGTTGCTGGCGGCCAATCGGCGGCGCGATCAGGTGTTTCTGGCGACCAAAGGCCATTTTCCGGTTGGCCCTGGGCCAAATGATCGCGGGAATTCGCGCCTACACCTATTGCGGGCCTGTGAGGAGAGCCTGAAACGCTTGCAGACCGATCATATTGATCTATATCAGATCCATCGCCCCGACCCACACACACCTGTTGAGGAGACATTATTGGCGCTGACTGATCTTGTACGGCAGGGCAAAGTCCGTTATATCGGTTGCTCAACCCACCCGGCATGGCGGGTGATGGAGGCGCTGCTTGTGAGCGAGTTGAAGGGATTGGTGCGCTATGTTTCCGAGCAGCCGCCCTATAATCTGCTTGATCGGCGGATCGAGAATGAACTGGTACCACTGGCACAGGCGTATAACCTGGCGATTATTCCATGGGCACCAATGGCGCAGGGTGTATTGGCTGGCCGCTATACGGATGTGGCTGCCCCACCTGCCGATTCACGATTTGTGCAGCGTGGCGGGATCTATGCCGAACGTGTGACCGCACGTGGTATTGAGGTTGGCAAACAGTTTGCATCGCTGGCAGTTGAATCTGGCCTCACAGCAGCGCAACTGGCGTTACTATGGGTCAAGGAACAACCTGGTATTACCGCACCGATCTTTGGTGTGCGAACCCTGGAACAGCTTGAGCAGGTGTTGCCGATCACCGAGATGAAACTCAGTAACGAGCTGCGGGTAGCCTGCGATGAACTCGTTCCCCCAGGAACAGCAGTGGTCGATTTTCATAATACATCTGGTTGGATGAAGACGCAGATCGTGTGACAGCCCTGACTGGGTGACGTTGTGATGGGGTGACAGACCTGACAAGGTGACAGTGCTGGATTGGCGTGGTACAGCTTCGATCCAGCAAATGTCACCAAGTCACCCTCTCACCTTGTCAAGTCTATTAGCGCACTGCCCGAATTGCCTGGCCAAGCCGCGTGATACCTGCAACGATCCGTTCTTCGGATTGGTAGCTGAATGCCAAGCGCATGGCATCATCGCCCTGGCCATTGGCATAGAAGCCAGTTCCAGGAACGAAGGCAACGCCCAATTCTTCGGCCTTCTTTGCGATCACGCGAGCGCTCAGGCCATCTGGTAGTTTGGCCCAGATAAAGAAGCCGCCATCTGGTTTTGGCGCAATAATATCATCTGGGAATTCGCTGGCAATCGTTTGTAGCATCAGATCACGCTTCTGGCGATAGCCATCGTTGAGCACTTTGATATGGGCATCCAGGCGGCCATCGGCACAAAAACGCTCGATCATGCGCGTCTGAAATGGGCCGCTTGATCCTTCCATTTTGAATTGACTCAGTCGCTCGATGATCGCTTTCGGGCCCGCTGCCCAACCCATGCGCATACCAGGAGCGACGATCTTCGAGAACGTTCCAACGTGTAATACCCAGCCATCGGTATCAAGTGCCGCCAGGCGTGGCTTGGCTTGGCCCTCGAAGCGCAGATCGCCATAGGCATCGTCCTCAACGATGAGCACTCCATATTGTGCTGCCATCGCAACTAATCGCTTCCGCCGTTCCAGGGTCATGTCTGTGCCACTGGGATTCTGGAAGGTCGGGATGGTATAGATAAATTTTGGGCGAATGTTCTGGGTCGCAAGATCGCGCAGTGTCTGTTCGAGTACATCCAGATCCATTCCATCCTGATCAACCGGAATAGTAATAAGTTTGGCCCCACCGATCAGAAAGTTCTTGACCGCACCCATGAAGGTTGGCCCTTCGACGATCACTACATCGCCTGGGTCGACCAAGATCTGTGGCAGAAGCGCCAGCACCTGGCTCGATCCATAGGTGAGCAGCACATTATCGAATTGGGTCTGGGTGCCCTGGCTGCGGAGCCGGGCAGCAACGAGTTCGACCAGCCCAGCATAGGATTGGCCATAATTCAGGGCTCCATCGGTATCTTCAGAGAGCACTTCGGCAGCAGCAGTGGTGAGCGCCTCAACAGGAAACATCTCCGGGCCGGCGAACCCATAGGAAAGGCTAATCACTCCTGTTGGGCCATCTGGCCAGATCTGAGCTGGCCCTATGTTCTTGGCACGCGCCGCAAAGAGATCTGCGAGTGCGGGGTGCTGTATGGATGCTTCGCTTGACATAAATGCTCCTTGGATGATATGGGCAGGCGGATTGTATCAGTATGAATGATACCAGAGTTTTGGAAGCCGCTTCTCATCGCTGAGCCATAGTGTGATTGAGATGATTACGTTATGATGAAGATCCATAGAACACAGAGCGGTAACATCGAACATTACTCAGCAAATCAGAAGGTTCTATGATGCACAAGCGTTCCTGACTCCTGAATGCTGGTTTCTGAATTCTATGAGAGAGGAGATCTGCCCATGATTATTCGATCGCGGCTCATCCTGATCTGTCTGCTGGTATGTGCTCTGGTCATAGCGCTAGGGCCACGTTCGGCTGAGGCACAGGCGTTTAAGCGTTGGGTGGCTGATCCAGAGATGCTTGTAAACTCCAAACTTCCTGTAGCCGGGGCATCACAGGTTCCCGATAGAGTCTATTCGATGAAATTGCTCAGCGCCACCGATGGCTGGGCGATCACATATGGCAGTGTGCTGCGCTTTGATGGCCGCTGGTGGCGTCGGCAGATTGCGCTTTCGCCAATAACCTACCTGAATACGCTCAGTGTTGTATCGCCAACGAATGTGTGGGTTGCTGGCTACGAGCGGGATGGTGTGGATTCTGATGGCTCACGAATCCTCCTCGCACGGATCGATGTACGTACAAACGTCCTGAATCGCGTTGCCATCCTCACCAAGGATGGCACGGCAAGCCTACAACTTGGCATGCTCAATGATCTGGCCGTTTTTGCAAATTCGGCGATTGCCGTCGGGCAGGTGCCTTCCGATGTGCAATACTGGCCGCGACCGCTGGTTGTCATATGGGATGGCAATCAGTGGCGTGATACAACTCCAGCGACATGGAAATATGGCTATCTCTCAGCGATCAGCATGGTCAGCCCGACCGAAGGCTGGGCAACGGGCTTGCTTGGCCGCCCTGGTGGCCAGGGCGATGATGCAGTGCGGCCTGTCATTCTGCATCTGCGTGATGGCCAATGGATTGAGGAACGCCTACCATCACTTCCGATCTCATCGCAGCCTTTTTCGATGGGCCAGATCATCATGCGTGATGCAGGCGAGGGATGGGCAACCTTCCGTGATGCTGGCACGACCTGTGCAAATGCGAAACTCTTGCATTTTCGTGGCGGTACCTGGATTGCCGTCGATCACGAGTATACATCGAGTATCGCGTTGGGGTTGATCCCAGGGACAAATCGCGGCTGGATCAGCCTTGGCGGTTGCACGGCTGGCAGGCCCGCAGTACCCGATCGATTGATGCGCTTCGAGGATGGCGTGATGACGCCGGTGAGTGGCGGTGCTCGGCGTATTCCGCAGACCTTTACATTGCTCAATGACGATGTGCAATGGGCCGCATCTGGTGGCGCAGTCATGCGTTATACAGCCGATCCATTGCCAACTGATCGCGCCCTACAGGTACCCAAAGGTGCCCGCTATTTTGAAGAGACTGGCCATACCTTGGCAGGTGAATTCCGTGCCTACTACGAGACCCACGGGCTGGAATTGGGTGATCGCAACACAACACCACGCGAATCGCTCGGATTGTTTGGCTACCCAATTTCCGAACCATTTGATGAATTGAACCCTGATACTGGCCAGATCATACGAGTACAATATTTCGAGCGGGCCAGAATGGAGCTGCACACCGAGAATAAGCAGCCATTCCGAGTGCTGCTTGGGCGGCTGGCGGCCGGTACACTATTTGCCCGCGGTAGTGTTGAAGCTCCAGAAACTGGGACGCCAGGGCCGGGTTGTGAGCGCTTCAATGAGACGGGCCACACCCTTTGCCCGCCAATCAAAGCCTTCTGGCAACGCAGCGGTGGCCTGCCGGTGTTTGGATTGCCACTGACAGCAGCTCGCGATGAACAGAGCGCGACGGATGGCAAAACATATCTCACGCAATGGCTCGAACGGGAGCGGCTTGAGTATCATCCTGAATTGCGTGGTACTGCCTATGAGATTCTGCTCGGACTTATGGGTAGCGAAGAGCTGCGGACACGTGGGTTT
>JBBQSD010000194.1:0-8869 GCA_038214135.1 Chloroflexales bacterium
ACCCCCCTTTGAGGGACGTTGCGCATGCCCTGGGGTGAGCGCCCGGGATGTGCAGCTGGCGCAGCCGAACGGTGGATTGGTGGGCACTGGCGCAAGAAAGACGGAGCGGGTGCCACGAGCGCGGCGGGCATGCCACGACGCTTGAATGGGCCATGGTGCTGATTCTAACCAAAAAAAGGCAGGCATACGAGCGGGTATAATCGGGGGATTATTGCGTATGCGAGGGAATATGGATCTGGTGCAGGCGGTTATTGAGGCAGAGCAGCGTATTCGGCCATATGTGCGTGAAACGCCATTGGATTATTCGGCATTTCTGAGTTCGCTGACTGGTGTTGAGGTGTTGCTGAAGCTCGAAAACACGCAGCATACTGGTTCGTTTAAGGTGCGTGGGGCGTTGCATGCGCTGCTGTGCCTAGACCCTGCGCAGCGTGAGCGTGGGATTGTGGCGGCTTCTTCGGGCAATCATGGGATGGCAATGGCGTTTGGGATGCGCGCATTGGGGGTGACTGGGGTTGTGTTTGTTCCAGAGGATGCCTCGCCAACCAAGGTTGCGGCTATTCGGGCATTGGGTGCTGAGGTGTACCAATATGGCGACGATTGCCTGGTGGCTGAGGTGGCAGCCCGCCGATATGCTGTTGAGCAGGGGATGAGCTATATATCGCCATATAACGATCTGCGGGTGGTGGCGGGGCAGGGCACGCTGGGGGTTGAGTTGGTGCGGCAGGCTGAGGATGTGGATGCGGTGTTTGTGGCGGTTGGTGGCGGTGGGTTGGTGAGCGGTGTGGCGAGCTATGTGAAAACACACTGGCCGCATGTGCTGGTGATTGGATGCCAACCAGCGCGTTCTGCTGTGATGTTTGAGTCGCTACGGGCTGGCAGGATTGTGGAACTGGCCGATGAACCGACGCTTTCTGATGGCACGGCAGGTGGAATAGAGCCAGACGCAATTACGTTTGAGTTGTGCCAGCAACTGGTTGATCGGTTTGTGCTTGTTTCAGAGGAGGAGATTGCTGCAGCGATGCGGCTTGCTATCGATGCACAGCATACGTTGATTGAGGGAGCGGCGGGTGTGGCATTGGCGGCGTTCCTGCGCTGTGCGGAGGAGTTTCGTGGTAGGCGTGTTGTGGTGGTGCTGTGTGGGGCAAATGTGAGTGCGGCTACGCTGAAATTGGTACTCTAGAGTAAAAGAGGCGGGAGACATACGAGTCAGAGTTGTGTTAGCCGTTGGCGGAGCAGATCGATCTCTGCAATGGTGAGGCCAGCGGTGGTAAGGTAGCTGATCGGGCTATCATAGCGATCGCGGAGGAGTTGGAGTGTGGCGTGCATATATTCTGGCCGAGTATACAGCAGCCTTCCCACGTACTGTTGGCGTTCTGGTTGATCGGCAAAGCGGGCCAGGATTTCGTTGTGGATGGATGCCAGGTTTTGGTCGCTGAGTGCATAATCGGCGATGATTGTTTGATCGGGGACACCGGCGATTGCGAGTAAAAACATGGCGATCAGCCCTGTTCGATCTTTGCCAGCATGGCAATGGAACACCACCACGCCCGGATCGGCATTGGCAATTGTGCGGAGCGTTGCGACGATCCGATCCTGGGATTGAGCAAGTGTTGTTTCATAGACTTCGACAAGTGAGCGCGCAGCATCGATCCAGGAGGCCTTGCTGGTATCCTGATCGTGGAACAGCGGAATCCGGTGATATGCGACACCAGTGGTTGATTCCGCGAAGGGATGCGGCTCAATATGTATCTCGCCTGGCGAGCGCAGATCAATGATTGTGCGCACACCATACTCGATCAGCGCACTACAACCGGCGGGACTCAGGCGTGTGAGCGTATCGCCGCGTAGCACTGCACCCCAACGAGTGACGCTGCCATCGGCAGTTTGGTAGCCACCGAGATCACGAATATTCAAGCACGCATCCCACTGTAGGGTGCGGTATGGAGGTTCCGCCATGGATTGCTCCTCGGCCTATACTGGTTTCTCATCGACCTGATTGCTGACCAGCCATTTTGCCAGGGCATCGCGGGCGGCAAGGGCGGTGAGCCCCATACTGTGCGGTATCTGTGGATGATCCAACAACTGACCGTGGAATTTCTTGCCGACCTGCCACACAAATGCTGCATAATCTGAGCCGTTGTGTGTAAAGCGGTAGATCTGTCCTTGGCGTGAGATACGCCGATAGCGTCGTTCCATGGGCACAACTCTTTTCTACGATCAACTAGCCGATGCCAGTTCAACCACTTTGAGGGCGGCAGCCATACAATCAACGACCACCTTTTTATCCTCTGGGCGTGATGTGAGCGTACTTTGCAGTGTAGCACAGTTCGGCGCTTGGCGTATGCGATACGAGCGATATGGGTGTCTGCGATACACCCCTACAGATCAATACGATCACGGCTGGCTTGTTCACTAAAACCATTTGGGTAGCGATTGCTGAGTTTGGCGATATTCCGCTTGGCAACATCGCTAAGTGGCACGCCCAATGCATTCGCAGCGAGTGCTGTATACCAGAGCAGATCGCCAAGCTCCTTGAGTAACTCTTCCTGATCGAGTGTATGGCCATGGAAGCGGAGCTTCTTGACACTATCGGCGAACTCACCGGCCTCACCGGATAGACCAAGGGCCGCATTGAGCAGCCGTTCTTCCGCTGGTAGATCCCGTGCGGTCCGTAATGCCAGGCGTTGATATTCATCAAGGTTCATCCCAATACTCCTGAGCTTAGGCCGCCAGCCAACCACCATCAACGGCCAAGATCTGGCCTGTAACCCAGGCAGCGGCTGGTGATGCAAGAAACAGTGCAGCCCCGACCACATCCGCGGGTGTGCCGATACGCTTGATGGCCATGCGATCAAGCATGCGATCAACATATGCCTGATTGGCGAGACGGGTGGCCATGAGTTCGGTTGCGAGTGGGCCGGGTGAAATGCCATTGACTCGGACGCCCTGCGAACCCCATTCTAATGCCAGTGAGCGGGTTAGATTGATCACGCCTGCTTTACTTGCGTTGTATGCAACTGCCTGATGCACATAACTACCAACGTGGCCATGGATCGAGCAGATATTGATGATCGCGCCAGAACCCTGATGCAGCATGATCGTTCCCGCAGCCTGGCAACACAGGAATGTGCCCGTTAGGTTCGTACCAATAATACGATTCCATTCATCGATATGCAGATCTGCGGCTGGTTTCGGAATATTCACACCAGCATTGTTGATCAGAATATCCAATCCACCAAACCTAGCCAGTGTGGCGGCGCATAGTTCCTGGGTTTGCTGTGGATCACTGATATCGCAGGGATGCGCGAGCGCCTCGCCGCCCTGAGCGATGATACGATCCCTGGTGGCCTGGGCGGTGGCTGGATCGATATCGGCGACGACAATGCGTGCGCCAGCCTGGCTGAATGCCTCGGCCAATGTGGCTCCTAAGCCGCGCCCGCTACCGGTGATGAGGGCGATCTTGTTTGTTATGTCGAATGGTGATTGGGGCATCGTGGTACTTTCTGATTCATTCTGGTGCGCTGCGGCGCACCAGAAAAAAAGAATCTTGGGGGCTGCGCCCCCAAACCCTGCTGAACTGGGCATTTCTCCCGACAGATCCTAGAAAGAATCTTGGGACTGCGCCATCAAACCTCTGCTGAACTGGGCATCTATACTGATGGAATCTGGCCTGGTTCGCGGCCACGCAACCCTAACATTGCGCGAGCTTCATCGGGTGATGCTGGGTGGCGTTCGAGTTCGCAGGCGATTCGCACCGTTCGAGCAACGAGGCGAGCATTCGTTTCGACCAATTCGCCACGCCGATAGTAGACGTTATCCTCCATGCCGACGCGCACATGCAAGCCCATGGCTAATGCCATTGTTGTGATCGGTAGTTGGGTGCGGCCCATAGAACTGACATTAGCAATGGTGCCTTGCGGCAAACGTTCGATCATGCCCATCAGGTTTCGTGGTGTGCCACGTAGCCCGCCTTGAGTTGGTGTGTGCAACACGCAATTAAGTATATATGGCGGCGTGAGCAAGCCTGCGGCAATCAGGTGTTCGGCTTCTTCGATCATTGCTTCGTTATAGGCTTCTAGTTCTGGTTTCACGCTACGAGCGGCCATCTCACGAGCAAAGCGTTCGATATCGGAGCGATGATTACTGAAGAAGACCTGCTGGCCACGAATGAAGAAATTGAGCAGGCCAAGATTGAGCGAACACATTTCTGGCGCAAGCAGCACCGTATTCAGTCGCTCTTCTACTGTGAGCGTCGGGCTGCCACCAGTTGTGAGTTGAATGATCGCATCCGTCTTGGCACACAGACGTTCGTGGATCGTTCGATATATTTCCCGATCCATGGTATTGCTGCCATCCGGCTGACGGGCATGGACGTGCAGAATGGCAGCTCCCTCGCGCCATGCGGCAATTCCCTGAGCGACAATTTCATCTGGTTGTTCGGGCAGGTGTGGATTCGCTTCTTTCCCATGAATTCCGCCTGTTAGGGCACATGTGATGATAACCTTGTCCTGCTGGTTCATAAACAATCTCCGATCCTCTACGGCTCACGCCTGAAAGCTGGAAACTATCCGCAGATTATGCAGATTGACAGCCTGGTGTGATTGGGCGTATTGTTGCGCTGCCTGCCACATACTACCATGCCCACTGTGGGTTCGGCATCTTTTTTGAAGCCAAGGTTGCGCGGACTAGCCGACTTTCTCGAACGACTTGACCCACGAAGCGAGGGGCTGTGGTTGGCATTCGATGGCGATCTGGTGATTGGTTCGGTTGCGATTGTCCGCGATGATCAGAGAGCTACCCGGCTGCGCTGGTTTATTGTTGATCCTGCCAAGATGATTTACGGTTTACTGCCGCTGAAGCCACGGTATTTCTGAATCAAACAATGGGGAATTCTATGAAACAGATGCCTCGCATTCAACTGTTCGCGATCCTCTTCCTCATTACGCTTACAGCAGCGATGTGCGCTCCGCAGGCAACAGCCCCGCTTCCGCCTGCCCAAACATCTATCAAACCAACTGCCACAACCATTGTTCAGCCTACCTCCATGCCGATCAGGGCTACCGCAACCATTGCTCAACCAACTCTGACAGCAACTGAACCCCCTATTGAACCCACGCTCACACCAATCCTGGACACAGCTATTCCGACTGCTGGCCGATTGGCTGCTCAGGTGGTGGCCTTCAAAACAGCCGATGGCGCAACGATCAGCGCGGAATTGTATGGGGCGGGCGATACAGCGGTGATCTTTTCGGTGATGGGCAATTGTAAACAAGGATGGACAGAAGTAGCGCAGGCAGCAGCGGCACAGGGCCTGCTGGCAATGACCTATCAGTGGCGCGGATGCACAACAGACCCCAACAATGAGACGTTGCTCAAACAATTTGTGGAAGATACCCGTGGCGCGATTGCCTTCGCCCGTTCACACGGTGCGCAAAGGATTATCCTGGTTGGCGCAAGCCTGGGTGGCTGCGCATCCGCGAAACTATCTGGCGAAGATGGTGTGATTGGCCTTGTAGCCGTAGCTTCGCCAGATGAAATCAAGCAATGGAATTTTCGGATTGATGCCGCCGATGTTGCCACCACCATTCCCAAGCTGTTCATCACCGCTGAGAACGACTCAGTTGTACCAGCCACAGCAACACGAGCGCTCCATGATCTGGCCGCCGAACCGAAAGAATGGCAGACCTACCCTGGCACAGCGCATGGCACAGATCTATTTGCCACACAATTCGGCCCGGCGGTATCCGAACGCATTCTGAAGTTCCTGCTGGATACAGCTACATAGCCCAAAAAACGCCGGCCCAGATCTTCGGATCTGGGCCAGCATAAGGTAAGATCATACAAAAACAAGTAAACATTAAGCAACGTGCAACTTGTTTGTTCCTTTGTTACTGAACAAGAGAACAGGAAGCGAATATACACTTGCTCTCTCTACAAGAAAGATATGGCGGGAAGGGTGGGATGTTCCCACGGTATACCCTAGCCAAAATCAGGAATTGAGGCAACAGCCTGCGCCTTTTGATCCGCCTGCGCTTCAAGATACCACTCAGTCGTCCCAAGCTGGGCATGTCCAAGAAGGTCTTGGATGGTCTTGAGATTTGCCCCATTCCAAAGCATGAGGCATGCGAAGGAGTGGCGCAACCGATGTGCATGCACTTTCGTGTATGCAAGCTCCCGCTGAATCCACGTGCTAAACACCTTTGCTAAGCCTTTATCGCTGAGACACTCACCATTTTTGCGTCCAACCACCGCACCACGCCGATCTTCCTCTGGAACCGCTTCAAAGGTCGCACGAAGACGTGGGTGAATTGTAATCATCCGTTCCTTTCCATTCTTCGCACCTTCGGCGTTCACCTCGATAACCCCATCAACAAGATGAATATCAGACCAGCGCAGGTTCGCTGCTTCCGAGAGGCGCAGACCACTATAGAGGAGCAGATAGATGACCCGTTGATTACGCTGCCAATACCAGTGTCGTCGCTCAGGAAGATCGTCGGGCATTTGTATTGCCGCCAACAAGTCGGTGATCTCCTCGGGGTACAAGGGCTTCGGCTTTGGTCGCCGCTTGAGTGGTCGTTTCACACCTACCGTGGGATCATCTGTACGATACTCATACTCTATCGCAAAGCGTGAGAAATCACGCAGGATCGCCAGCGCATTGATTACCGTAACTGACGTAACCCTGCAATCATTGGCTACGTAGGAGCGATAGTCCAAAACGGCTCGACGATTTACATCATTGACAACAGCCTCTGCACCAATCCAACGACAAAAGCGTCGGAATCCCCAGATGTATCGGGCAATGCCTTTTGGTCGACGACCTGCCGCGACCAGATACCGTCGATATGGCTCAATGAGATCCGTCAGTCGTGGCGATGTGGCTACGTGTGCGTGGTTCAATGGCTGCATGAAAGGTGCCTCTTAGCCTAAACATATAAACCGTCTTTATAGGCGAAGAACCTATTGTTCTCGCAACCATTTCTTTTATCGTAGCATATCCGCCGATTTCTTTTGCGGCCCAGCGCACATTGCGTTGGGCCTTTTTGTTGTCTCTTTGTAGAAGGATCTAATCATGGCCGATCAACCCTGTCAACCATTTCTCTTTGTTCCCGACCTCGTCATTGATCGCTACCACGATGACCCACTCACCGTCGCTCTTTATGCCGGCATTGCTCGCTGCTGCGTTGCGGCCAGCGGGCCAGTGCCGCTCTCCGCACCGGATCTCGCGCAGTGGTTCTCCCTCACTGGTGAGCCAGGGCGTGTCGCGATCATGCGGCGCATCCAACGCCTCGTGGCTGATGGATGGCTGACGGCGACCAAAGCGACGACGGGCACGAAACTGGTGCTTGCGCCAACCTGGGGACGCTCCCGCGATGGCGAGGTACGCGCCTGGGATTGGCAGCAGCGTGACCGAGGGCGACCCAACTGGCAGCGCGGGCGGCGGGTGCCGCTGACCCTGTTTGATGCCTATCTCGGCCAGCTGGTACCGCATCCCACAACACCTGCCGATCATCCATTATGGTGGGATCATCCGCTCCTAGACGGGCAGGATGTCGGAACCTGGGTGATCGGGTTACACCGAACAGTGGTGTGGACGCCCCGACTCCGTCACCTCGGCATCGTTGGAACCACACTCCACACCCTCGACCAACTACGCGCATGGCGGGATTCGGGCACGTTGACCACCCTGGACAACCAGGGGGCGGTCATTTCGGTGGCGCTTAGTACCCATCCTCCTCCCGAATCCCGCCGAACCCGATCACGGACGCGGCACGCACAACCGATCATGACCGGATCAGACCAACACATTGATCATGACGCGGATACTGGGGCATCGGCCGCAGCAGCATGCGATCCCGTACCACGAGTGGGATCGATCCCGCAGATCGCATGGGATTCATGTAATAAATTAATAAATACTATGAATCCCCCCAAGAGTCATGATCTGGTGATCGGATCGGGGGCTGATCGGTTTGGTGCGGAACACCAACCAGCGACGAATCCGACAGAGCGTAGCAGCACCCCTGCACCGAGTCCGAATCTCCTTAGCGCTCGTGAGGAATGTCACGAACTTGACCCGCAGGTGGCAGCAGGGCATGGGGCGCTGAACCCTGGGGTTGCCATTCCTCCCGGTGAGTGGCTGGAACTGGCACGCCTCGAACAGCAGCACGGTGCGGCGATGCTGCTGATCTGGCAGGCCCGCGCCAAGCGACGCACGCAGGCCGCGTCTGGGCGGGTCGTGCCAGCCTACTACGTCACGTGCGCCCAACGTCAGGCCGCTGATGCATACCAGCCGCCGCGCTATGAACCGTGCCGGTCAGCAATGCCGTCTGACACCGCACCAGCGGGCCAGGATGCGCCCGAAACCGCCGATCCCGACCGGATACCCGAATCGCGTCCGAGTCGATGCACCAGCGCCGCTCCGGCGAAGCCAGCGATTGACCCGGATGCGGACAAACTGCTGCGGGCGATGGGGCTGCGCTCCCGCTCGGTGTTGGCTGGTGTGCCGCTGGAGCTCATTCGTCAGTGGCAGCCGCTGATTGACCATCCGGCGCTGGTGGCCCGCTTCCCGCGTGATCATCGTGGCTGGATTTGGACACAGTTGCGCGAGGCGATGGAGCCACCAAGCGCGGAGGAACTGGCGAACTGGCTCCGCGCAACCGGCAGGCAGGAACCAACCGACTGGCGGGCGATTGCACAGACATCGGGCGATCTGGTGCGGATGGGCGATGACCTGGATGGCTTGCCGGACGCTGACCTACGGCGCACCACAGCGCCACCGGACGCTGACCTACGGCGCACCACAGCGCCGCCACCCGCTCCGCCGATGGATGAACTGACCCGAGGCGACGACGAGTGCGATACCCAC
>JBBQSD010000195.1:0-8612 GCA_038214135.1 Chloroflexales bacterium
GCCAGATGCCGTTGCCCTGGAATGTTTGGCATCTGTCCGAGGGCCGCAGCGTGTGGGTCTGGCACAATATGTACGGTAGACCGCGCTCACTGCGGCCATGGAATCTGGCGGAGGCGACGTTGCCGTTTGAGCAGCCGGAGCAGGTTAGGCTGCGGAGTCTAGGGGAGCGTGTGGAACGTCTCAATCGCATATTCATCGCATACGAATAGCTATCCATGCTGTCCGCGGAATGTCTGCCGATAGCTGCGGGGACTCACGCCAACCAGCGCTTTAAATCGATCCCGAAAGGTGGTCAGCGAGCCAAACCCAACCTGGCTCGCAATCACCTCCATCGACAGGCTCGTTGTTTCCAGAAGCACTTGGGCTTGACGCAACCGTACGCGGTTCAGCCAGAGCATGGGGGTTGTGCCCGTCTCTTTGTGAAAGTGTCTCGTGAGTGTGCGGCGACCCATCTGCGCTTGGGCAGCAAGATCATCGAGTGTGAGCGGGCGATGCGTATTCGCCTCCACCCACCATAACAGCGGTTCGAGTGTCCGGCCCGCGCTGGTGGGCTGTGCATGCACGATGAACTGGGCCTGCCCGCCGTCGCGTACTAACGGCATGACCGCGAGCTTCGCTGCATGCGCTGCCACAGCAGCCCCATAGTCCTGGCGGATCATGTGTAAGCACAGGTCGATTCCCGCCGCCGCGCCGGCTGAGGTCAACATTTGGCCGTTATCCACGAACAGCACCGCGGCGTCCACCTGGATCTTTGGGTAGCGTCGCGCAAGCTCGCCCGCCGCAACCCAATGCGTCGTCGCACGGAGACCATCGAGGAGGCCAGCAGCGGCGAGTGTGAAGGCACCCACGCAGATCGACGCGATGCGCGCTCCCCGTGCGTGGGCCTGTTGGAGTGCCGCAATCACTGTGTCAGGAAGCGGTGCCAGCGGATCAGTTCGTCCTGGCACAATGATCGTATCCGCCGCCGCCAATCGCTGTAATCGCTCCGGGATGTGCAGTGTCAGCGAGCCAGCGTCTATCTCCGGTGTTGGCGCACACAGTGCCACATCATACGCCTGCTGCGCACCCGAGAGCAGTGCACGCCCAAAGATCTCTACCGGAGTGAACATGTCAAATGCCACTACTCCATCGCATGCAAGGACGGCGATTCGATGCACCATGCCGGTCTCCCTCAACGGTAATCGTGTGCGGCCGCGCCGACCGAGTACCATACCCATCACTGTGCCTGCGCTCAGTATACGCGATCTGCTTGACCAGCACGGCTGGCACAAATCCGTTGATGAGTGGCGCTCGCGCCACTATTGATCCGTGGAACAGTACACTATACTTCCCCCAGATAACGTGCTGCTCGCTGATGACGCTCAAGAAAGGTACCGCACCATGCGTGTACAGATTGTGCTCTTTGATGGGTTCGACCCGCTCGATGTGATCGCTCCCTACGAAGTTCTCGTGGCGGGTGGCATGGCCGCCGGCGGGGCCGTGTCGGTCGAACTCGTTTCGGCTGAAGGGCCACGTGCGGTCGTGAGCGGCTCTGGCGATCTGGTGCTCCGTGCAACAGCCACCCTTGACCCGACATGCTCCGGTCTGATTATTGTTCCGGGGGCGGCGGGGCCGATCAACCAACCCAATGACGGGCCGGAGATCGCAACCATCCCGGTGCTGCTCGCCCGCACCATCGAAACCGCGTTGCCAGAGCGTATCCGTCTCGCACTCCAGAACCAGCAGATGATCGTTGCAACGGTCTGTGGTGGCTCCCTGGCACTCGCGATGGCAGGGCTGCTTGAGGGACGCCATGTCGTCACGCACGCTCTTGGCATGGATGTGCTCAGCGCGACCGGGGCAATCCCGGTTCGTGCCCGCGTAGTCGATGATGGCAATCTGATCTCCGCTGGCGGAGTTACCTCTGGTCTCGACCTCGGGCTCTATCTGCTTGAGCGTGAGCTTGGCCCGCGTATCGCGCGGGCGGTCGAAGAGCTCTTTGAGTATGAACGTCGCGGCATTGTCTGGAAGGCGACTGGTCGCGAACCCGTCGCTTTCTGATCGCCCAACGTGTGCTTCTGGATGAGCCTGGCTTGATGCCGATGCACCGAGGAAGAGCTATGTCGATAACTGGGATCTGGCAGCTTCATATCGTCACCCCAATCGGGACACAGCTGGTACTGCTCGAACTGAGCGAACAGGGCGGCGCGCTAGCCGGGGTCGCCCGAGGGACGACTGAGACCATCCCCCTGATTGATCTCAAACGTGAAGGTGATCGGCTTACATGGAAGCAATCGATTACGCGGCCGATGCGCTTGCATCTTGTCTTTGATGTGACCATCCAGGGGAGCACCATGATCGGCACATCAAAGGCGGGCATGCTGCCGACCTCCAAGGTGACCGGCTCACGCGTGACCACGGATACACCGTAACGCCGACAGTGCTCACGCGCTGCCAGGGTGGGAAACTGATAGGGACATGCGGTTCAATGTTCTACACAACGCGGGTAGGTTTGCAGAGCCATCGTCAGTCAGGACTGCACCAGGCTCCGCTGAAACCTACGGTGATGATTGACGTTCGAGCACGATACCGTCGAATAGCTGTTTGCTTGAAGTATGTGAGCCCCAACACTATCCACTAAACCCCAGCTTCCGCTCACGCATACTGACATAGCGGCCCTGCCCAATCACCAGATGATCAAGACAATCGATATCAAGCAGCTTACCAGCATCAACCGCCTGGCGAGTGACCAACACATCCTCCGGTGAAGGCGTCGGGTCGCCGCTTGGATGATTATGCACCAAAATGACTGCAGCACTATTTAATCGGATAGCTTCCTTATACAGCTCACCGATGCGTACCAGTGAACTATTCAGGCTGCCGATATACACCGTATGAATCTTTTGCACGCGGTTCTTGGTATCCAAACAAATCGTGCGCAGATGTTCCTGATCAAGCTGTGCCATCTCAACCAGCATGAGTTGCGCAGCATCGGCGGGTGAGCGAATCTGCAAGCGCTGCTCATCGCTGGTCAACAGCAACCGACGCCCAATCTCCAGTGCGGCCTTGATCTGCGCCACCTTGGCTTGGCCCATGCCGCGCTGAACGGCGAGGTCTGCAAAGTTTGCCCGCTGCAATCCGGCCCAACCGCGATGATCAACCAATAACTGTTGGGCTAACTCAATCGCATTCATGCCTTCAACCCCGCTATCGCGCAAGAGGATGGCCAACAATTCGGCATCACTCAGTGCCGCGCCACCCGCATGCTGAATGCGGCTACGTGGTCGATCCTGCTCCGGCAGTTCACGAATCGTTGGCATCAGTGCACCTCCGGCTGGGCTGCAGTGCCGGATAGATTCGTTGCTCCATGCCGTTTGGCCTTGAGCACCAGCAGCAAACGATGGATGGCATCCCAGCGCGTGATCAGTGTGTCGAGGTCGGCATCACTCAGGTGTGGCAGATCAGTGATGATCGCCTGCAGCTCGGTATACCCGATGCGTTCCTGCAGCAGCAGATCCGCGAGGCGTTTGAGCAGTGTCTGTAACATCCCTGGCTCCTTTCGCGTGTCCACGCCCAGTGGCGTGCGGAATAGGAACGGCACGGGGTGCAAGGTGCGCGTGCGCCTCGGCTTGGCCTTGTGCGCCGTGCGATGCTCACCATGAACGTCACGATGGGCGTGGTCAATGCGGGGCATGTGCCAGGAAGCAGGAAGAGGCTACACGGATCGATTGGCTGTTATTCCTCAGCGATCTTCAGCGGTATAGGGCCGGGTGGTCAACATGGACACAGACAGCATGTGGGCATATTTGGGGAGCAATGAAAACGGAGCAGATACACCATCAGCAGCATCGCATGATGACAGTGTTGGTTCAGAGAACGATCCAGCAGGCCTTATCAGGGTTCTGGTTCAGTTCTCGGAGGTACTCCAGATCACGATGATCGCAGCGATCAGGGCGATCACTGTTATCGCCCAGGTCAGCACCGGGGTGAGGAGCGCGTTCAGGTCGGCTCATCCCGTCCGCATGGCGCGTGAGACCTCCTTTCTGAGTGATGAGTGACGAGTGATGAGTGATGAGTGGTACCGTTCGCGCGGGCCAGGCGTCTCCTTTCGACTATCGGTTATGTTCGACGGCATCACCTCCCTCAACAATGACCAGAGTGCTCAGCGGCTGCTGATGGGCTCAGTGGAGCGCGAGGGAGATGCCAGGGCATCGGTAGGCGGTGCGGAAGTGCGAAGATGTTGGTGGGCTGTCGCGTAACGCACAAAGAAAAGGCCAATATCCTTGCATAGAATACTGGCCACCAATAACAAGCTGGGATTGGTCTATCGCCGACGCCGCTGGGGTGCGAAAATCGCTGCCCGCTGCTCATCACTCAGCATCAGCCGCTCGATCTGCTCCATTCGGATGATCAGCTGTTCAACATTTGCTCGTGTGGTGAGTTGCCGGGTCCAGAACAGGCGAAGAATGGCCGGGAGGTCAACGACATCAATACTGTTGGCCTGACAATAGCGCACCGCACGCCGATCATTGCTCAGCAAGGGAACATGACGCTGCTGACAGATCGCGATTGCTTCACATTCGCCAGCGTTGAGTCTTCGCGGGAGCGTGGAGAGCAATGTACGCTCAGCATCAGTCAATGCGAGCACCGGGATGTCGCCCACAGCAATTGCGGTGATCACGATATCCAGATAGATCCGACCACGATCAACCGCAACCTGAAGTTCGTCACGAACGGCTGGTGGAATGCTCACTGTTGATCGAGTAAAAAGCCGCTGTAGCTCGCCAAAGGCGTTTGCAGCGGCGAGCGAACTGAGGATATTCGTGTCGCTCACGATCGTCACAGAATTCCCTGCTGCTCCAGACGCTCAGCCAGATCATCGATCGCATCGGCTGAGCGGGCATCACCAGGGCGCTGCATCACGCCGTGTGCCTGCAGTGCATCCAACACATCCCAGCGCGTGACGCTGGCAATCTCAGCGGCACGACCGAGGCTACAGGCATCAGCGAGATAGAGCTCGATGGCTTCATTGAGCGTGGCCTGCTCCGGGAGCGTTGCCTCCAGATACTCCTGAAGGTGCAGCGCCAGCCAACGCTGATCAGTTGGAGAAAGCCGACGAGCAAGATCAAGGACCTGCTCAGGCGTTACCGTTGTCATCACATTACCTCCTGGCGTGCGGGCACAGCGCTGTATGTGTGCATAGTGTAGCATACGCACAGGCGTTTTGTCGCCTTGCAGGCGATGGCGAACACCTCAACCACGGTGACCAACCGAACAGGGGACACCATAGCCAGGCCAGCCAATCGAGGATTGCCGGATCACCGAGCGCTCCTGGCACTTCGTTCGCACGATCATCGTTGTCAGGGCTCCAGCACGTGCTACCTGGGCGATCTGGGTTGGCAGGCTCGTTGAGGGTCGTGGCGGGGTGGCAATACGCGGCTCGCCAGATCCTCGGCTGTGTCAGTCGCTATAACCGTGATGTTGATAGTGGTAGAAATGCCGCTGTGATGAGCGCTCTTTCAAGGGCGTTGACCGTCATGACGACCTCGTCGTTCTGTCTGTTTCTCATACACGCGGGATCGCATCAGTCAGCAGCGGAGCTTCTGTCAGGACACTGCACGCATGCATTGGAGCAGGCGAGACGCCATCGCACTGCTCCAGCAGCCGACGCCGTGCATTCAGGCGTGCAACAAGCTGTTCATGGGATTCATCCGGATGACAGCACCGCAAGTCTGCAAGGGCCAGCACATTGGCCGCCGCATAGAGATCGCCCATGATTTCCATTTTGCGCCAGACCGGGAGGCTGCGCCAGAAAGCAATCAGGCGTTGCTCATCCGCATCGGTCATGTCTTGGGAAAGAATCGCCATGGTCGTCCTCCTTCTGTCGTTGATTGTAGCGGCTTGTCCGGACAACGTCAACGCGCAATCGTAGGGCCATGCCTCCACATGCGCTCCCAGAGCACACGCCACACAAAGCATCACACCGCCTACACGGTCTCCCTCCCTGCACAGACACCGTCTCTGGAGGAAGGGAGATGACGGCTGCGATCCCCTGCGCGCGTGTCAGTCCTCCTCACGCTCGTACAACTCTTCGGGAATGTCTTCGACATAGCCGGGCACCAGATTCGTCTGTTGCACGCCACCCAGGAAGATGACATTCGTGGCATGAATCTCAGTGCGGCTACGGCGTTCACCGGTCTCACGGTCGATCCAGTGGCGGGTAGTCAAGCGCCCTTCGGCATAGATCCGGGTGCCAGCCCGAATATGCTGGGTGCATACCTCGGCGAGGCGATCCCAGACGACAATATGGTGCCGATCCGTGATCTCGATGCTGGTCTCGCCAGCGCGACGCTGGTTGAAATTCGTATAGACCGTGATGTTCGTGACCATGCGCCCATCGGTCGTCTGACGCAGTGGCGGTTGATGGCCAGCGCGTCCCATAATCTCTGCTCGTGCAAGAAAGCCTTCCATGCCGTGCCTCCTGTTCATATGGTCTTTCCAGCCATTCGCCGGACACCAACACAACGGCAGCGCGGTCAAGGCCGAGAGAGCGCAGCGTGCCTTGAGGGTGCTGCGAAGATTGCTACAGGACGGCGAGAAACACAGGATGGCCAAATCTCCGCCAGTGAACAGGAATCAAGCATTTTCCCCTTGGAGAATATACAATCACGAAAGGGTTTGGCTCACTTTTCGATAGCAGGCCTTGGACGCCCAATCGCATACTATGCGCGGGAGATGCTGTGCTCGGTTCAATCCCCACCATCGAGCCCATTCCGTATGATGATCAGCGGATGGGCCTTGTGCGGCATCGTGTAATCCGCTGCGTTGCCCGTGGCATTCCTCAACCTATGGCATGTCTCCAGCAGGCTATCTATGGCGGACAGCCCGATCGAGCCACGGTGGCGAATGCATCGCCAGGGACAGTAGGAATTATTCATCATACCAGCGGCGAAATTGCGTAGCATCTCGCGCACCTCAAAATCTGGCTGGAAAGCGAATCGGCTCCCCCATAGATAGATTGATAGCCTCATCTCTAGTACAGTACGCCAACTGGCCCCGATTCTCGGCATTGAGATAGACTGGTGGGCGTGCGTACGTTCCGTGTCACTGTATGGTTCGACGGTTCCAATAGGACTGCGCCTAATATGTGCTGCATTCGGCTCGTTTGACCGCACGTTGATATCGATACACCGCGCCAAACCATGGTACTCTTTTTGTTGCTGCTATGCGATCACGATATATGCAATCGGACGATGGTCCTTATCTCACATAGCCCAACTCCTATTGCCATGCAGTACCGTATATCTATTGTTGGGCACCTTCTGTTTCTGCTATACTCCACAGTATCTTAACGAAATCTTTACCGATCCTATCTGGTGCCGTCGATGCGTTGCATGCCAGAACGCATGGAGGTTGCCTTGGTCATCAGAGGAACCGATGCATTTCTTCATGCAGTGGTCACATCGACACCGCGTTCGGGCTGTGTCCTGGGTCGTGGTGCTGGTGCTGTTCAGCCAATCCACGCTGCTCCCTGTTGCCGCACGTCCCGCCTCGCCCGTTGCACATCCGCATGCGGTCGTGACGCAGCCGCTTGGCCCGGAGATAGCCCGCCGTTCGGTATTGCCACCGACGCCGAATGTGACACCGGCGAGTTTGCCTGCCCATGCGGCACTCCAACCGACCGACTCGCGGTCTGGGCGGGCGACGATTCCGTTGATCTTTCTGCCGAACGCCGGCCAACGCGACCCAGCCGTGCGCTTTGAAGCGCTGGGCTTGGGTGGTCTGGTCGGGTTTGGCGATCAGCAGATTACGTTTACCGTGCCACAACCATCTGTCCCTACCGTGGATGCTCCCACGCTTGAGGCCGGGCGCGATCCCCAAGCCATCCTGGCCCAATGGCAGACCACCAACCTGGCTCCCATCCCATCAAGCACCGTGACCCTCCAGTTTCTGGGGGCGAAACCCGCACCACTGCTGAACGGCACTGATCCGCAATTTGGTCGAGTCAACAGCTATCGTGGGGCATCATCGCGTGCCTGGCAGCGCGATCTGCCAACCTATGCTGGGCTACGCTATCAGGATCTCTACCCCGGCATTGATCTCGACTATGTTGGTTCGGGTGCGGCACTCAAAGGCACCTATACGATTGCACCCCAGCACGACCCGCGCCAGATTCGCTGGCACTATACCGGTGCCTAGCGCGTGCAGATTGATCCGACCACCGGTGACTTACAGATTGTCCTCCCGCCACCATCCGACACGGCTGGCCGTGCCACTCCGGGCGCAGCGGCCATCACCTTGACCGAAGCTGCGCCCGTGGCCTGGCAAACACGTGGCGACCAGCAGGTACCTATTCCGGTGCGCTACACCCTTGCTGCTGATGGGAGTATCCAGTTCAGCGTTGGTGCCTATGATCCGACCCAGCCGCTGATCATCGACCCGACCATCCGCTATAGTTCGCTGCTGGACATGAACATTGTGCGCGGCATTGCCGTGGATGCGGCGGGCAATACCTATCTCGCGGGGAACAGTGGTAGCGATATGATCGTCCTGAAGCTCGATTCGACCGGGCAATTTCTGCTGTATGTGACGATCATTGGCGGCTCGACCAGCGAAGCGGCGCAAGCGATTGC
>JBBQSD010000196.1:0-8569 GCA_038214135.1 Chloroflexales bacterium
TCGACAACACACGATCCGGTGACGGCGATGCGAAAGGCGATCTGCTCGGTGTAGACATTGGGGAGTGGTGAACCGGGCAGGCGGGTCATCGCTACGGCATCGGTATACTGAACCCCTGCCTTTGTCAACTCATCAAGCGCCATTTGGCCAGTGAACGGCGCAGCTTTCGCTCCACATGTGGAAAGCAGAAGCGCCAAAACAATCAGAAACCACCACATCGTGCCACACCTCACTGTGCGCTCTTGCCTCGCCCTAGTATACACGCGAACCCTGGTGGGACTCGCACTGCTGCGTCGACGATACCGATCCTATTTCTGCTACAGCATTCCTATTTGAATTGTAAAGGCGCGTAGCGCCAAGTGGGGTTTGGGGCCGGGTACCCTCTGGGTGTCCCAAAAGAAATCCCCCACCCTCTTTTTTACAAATCCGATAGGATTGCTATACTATAGAGCAGGCTGATAACTGAAGGAGCAAATATGAAAAAGACCAATGTCGTTGGTTTCATGATCTACGCGGCGGAAGGCACGGAAAGAAGTGTATTTACCGACGAGAAGTACAAGCTATTGGCAGAATATTTTGTTGAATCAGGCACCAATGTAGAAACGATACTGTATAACAATACAAAAGCAGAACGATTGCGCGAGCAACTGCGCCGATTAGATGCCCTGCTTGTGTGGGTTAATCCGATTGAGCAGGGTGAGGATAGGAGTGTGCTTGATCAACTCCTGATCGAATTACACGCAAACGGGGTGATGATCAGCACACACCCGGACACAATTATGCAGCTCGGCACCAAGCGGGTGCTGTTCGATACCAGGGATATGCAATGGGGCTCCGATGTCGAATTGTATACCACATTCCAGGATTTCCAGGAGCGATTTTTGCAATCGCTGAAACGCTCGAACACGCGTGTATTGAAGCAATATCGCGGCGATGGGGGCAATGGTGTCTTTAAGGTGCATTTTGAGGATTCTAGCATGAATAGGATAAAAATCCTTCATGCAAAGCGCAACTCTACTGAAGAAACAATAACCACAGAAGCATTTTTTACGAGCTTCAAAGGCTATTTTGATCATGGAAACCCGCTCATCAATCAAGATTGGAATGATCATATCACCAATGGTATCGTTCGCTGCTATATGACTTCTGATATGGTTGTTGGCTTCGGGTACCAAGAAATTAATGCACTCTACCCAGGCGAACATGGAGGAGTCATTCCGCCTGGAAAACGATACTACTTCACGGAAAACTGTGCATTATTCTCAGATTTGCGGCAATTCATGGAATCCACATGGATACGCGAGCTTGCACATCGGTTCAAACTATCAAAGAATGATCTGCCGATCATCTGGGATGCGGATTTCTTCATCAATGAGGTTCACACCAGCTCCGAACGAACGTATTCCCTGTGTGAAATGAATGTCAGCTGTGTCTCTCCATTCCCAGAGAGCGCCATACCAAAGATCTATGCCGAAATCGAGCGCAGGCTAAGCCACTTTAGTTGATGATGCCAAATACCGGTAAGGAATGCGCATGTACGTTGATATGCTCGATATCGCCATCATTGGCCTATTACTGATTATCTCGGCGGTTGGCATTGCCACTCGTTCATCGCGGGTGCCCTACCCAATCGCACTTGTGATCACTGGTTTAGCGTTGGGCACTCTTTTGCACAGCTCATTGCCTTTCGTGCGCGATCTGAATTTGGAGACGCTTCATCTGACACCGCATCTGATCCTGGTACTGTTTCTGCCAGCGTTGTTATTCGAAGCAACCCTACATATTGAGGCAACCACGCTACGCAAGACGCTGATTCCGATTGGGCTATTGGCCATTCCAGGGGTATTACTGACTACGGCAATTGTCGGGGCACTGGTGCATTGGGGGATTGGCCTAGATTGGCCGACAGCACTGCTGTTTGGTGCGATTGTGGCCGCCACCGATCCGATTGCCGTGCTGGCGATCTTCAAGCACCTTGGTGTCCCACACGAATTGGAGGTGATCGTTGAGGGCGAGAGCCTGTTCAATGATGGAACGGCGGTTGTGCTCGCCCGAATCCTGCTCGGCGTCGTGTTGGCAGGTACATGGAGCCTGGCTGGCGGAATTCTGAATTTCGTTGTGGTCGTTGGCGGCGGGCTACTGATTGGCGCGCTAGCTGGTGCGCTGTTTTCACGGCTCACCGCACACATCGATGATCATCTGATCGAGATCACACTAACAACGATCCTGACCTATGGCACATTCATCGTTTCTGAGGCGCTGCAGGTTTCGGGCGTGATCGCCGTGGTGGCAGCTGGATTGGTGCTTGGCAATGTTGGCGCACGGCGTGGCATGTCGCCGACGACACGCCTGGCGTTGCTCACATTTTGGGAATATATCGCGTTTCTGCTGAATTCGGCAATCTTCCTGTTGATCGGTCTGGAAGTCGATCTTAGTAGCCTGTTCGCCGATTGGTTGCCCGCTGCAATTGCAATTGGCGCGGTACTGCTGGCACGAGCGGTGGTCGTGTATGGGCTTGGGCTGATTGTGCTACCGTTGCCCCCTGTGCTGCCGCTTCGCTGGTTGCATGTATTGTTCTGGGCCGGGCTGCGCGGTGCTGTCAGTTTGGCGGTGGTGTTGAGCCTGCCGTTCGATCTGCCCGCCCGCCCACTGCTGCTCAACCTGACGTTCGGTGTGGTGCTGTTTACACTTCTGGTGCAGGGGTTAACCATGAGCCCGCTCGTCCAGCGACTTGGGCTTTCGAGCGACGATCCGCGCCAAGAGGGCTACCAGGCCAAGCGGGCCAAGCTGATGATGTTGCGTGCAGCCTGGAATGAACTGCGCCGCCTGGAGGAGGATTCCGTTCTGCCACCGCGCATTTTCGCGCAGCTCAACGCCGAATATCGGGCGGCCGGGCAGCAGATTGATGACGAACTCGATCAGATCTACCAAAGCCATAGCGAGCTCGAGTCCCAGGAATTACGCATCATTCGCGCACAGCTGTTACGCATCGAGCGCACGATGCTCCAGGAACTCCAGCGGCAGGGGCTGGTGAGTAACAACACCGTTCAACTGTTGGCAGCACAGATTGATACGGGCCTGCTGGACATCCGATCCGATAGCCCTGCTGCCCATAAGAACAACCCGGAAGCCATGCCCGAATCAGATACTCCGCCTACAGCGCAATCAGAATCATCGGCATAGCAATACGGAGTAATTCGCCCTGACGCAATCGGCACTCATTGATCGGCTTGCTGCAACCATTGTAGCCCTTCACGCTGATCAGCCTACGCTCGTGGCAATCGATGGTCGCTCGGCAGCTGGAAAGACGACGCTAGCCGATGCGTTAGCGTTGCGCGTCGAGGCGCTGCAACCTGGCGGGAGCAGGCGCTGCCGGCTGGCCTTCTGGGATAGTTTCCACACAATTGAGGCGCATGCCTTCGATTTTATGAGCCTTTGATTGTACCTTCTACTGCAAAGTGCAGAATCATTATCACGCATTTGACCGCACCACAAAATAGCGACTGAGGTAGAATACATCAGCAATCTCTGACAAAGGAGTTGGTTCGATGGGCATCCTAAAATGTGGCTGGCACATGCCCTCATTCCCCGTCGATGGGAGTAGTGGGGCAAGCTTCATTCGACAAATCCACCAGACGCTTGAGCACATCCATCCATCGATCGACTCGGTGTGGGTCGATGATCACCTGATGCCATGGGCAACCTGGCAGCCCAATACAACGCCCTACCTGGAATGTGCAACAACCATCGCATCGTTTGCTGCTGTCTACCCGACACTACGCTTCGGTGCGAGCGTCTTCTGTCAATCGTACCGTAACCCTGGTCTACTAGCAAAGATGGCGGCCAATTTGCAGCTACTCACTGGCGGGCGCTTCATTTTTGGCATTGGTGCCGGATGGATGCAATCGGAATACGACGCCTATGATTATGCCTTCCCAGCGCCAGGAGTACGCCTGACCCAGTTAGAAGAAACGATTCAGATTGTAAAGCGATTATGGACGACAGCGCCAGCGAGTTTTGATGGAACCTACTATCATCTTACGAATGCCTACTGCGAGCCACGACCAGATCCGATCCCACCGATTCTGATTGGTGGTGGCGGCGAAAAGCGGACGCTACGGATCGTTGCAAACTATGCCGATTGGTGGAATATTCCGGGTGGCACCATCGAAACCTATGCGCATAAGCTCTCGGTTCTGAAGCAGTACTGCAGCGAGATTGGCCGCGATGAGGTCACCATCGTCAAGACGTGGTCGCCAGAGGCGATTGCGGTGGCAGAAACTGAGGCAGAGGCGCAGCGCATAGCGGATGGATCGCCATATAACAACAGCACTGCGATTATCGGGACGCCGCAGCAGGTTGCCGCACAGCTTCAGCCATTCGCCGATCTTGGTGTTGAGCATTTCATTGTACGCCTCATGGATTTCCCAAACACTGCCGGGTTGGATCTGTTTGTTCACGAGGTCATGCCGCGCCTCAAGGGCTAGCGTGCTGAGGCATACTATGAGCTGCACGAACGTATCAGAGAGCATCTGTTCACTATAATCCGCTCACAGGAGAACAAGGGTGTGACGTAAACTTTTGCGGCGGCCTGCGCTGCGTCCATGTGTATGGGCCGACCCACGTGTCGGCCTGCGCTGTTCCGCACTGGTTGGCGGACACATGGGTCCGCACCCGACCCTTCCAAAAGAATACGTCGCACCCGGAGAACAGCCCACAGCGCCAATAGTGGTATGATGACATCCTTTATCTGTTTTGCCCAGAGAGTGTATCTATGGCAATGGCACCCAAGCCTTCCGAGCCGGCACCGAGCACGCCACAGGTGCCCGTCCGAGGTTTTCGGCAAACCTTCGCTGCTCTGAAACACCGGAACTACCGGCTGTGGTTCGTCGGCCAGATGATCTCGCTATTCGGCACCTGGATGCAGGCCACGGCGCAGGGCTTCCTCGTATACCAGCTCACAGGCTCACCCGCCTACCTTGGCATGATCGGTTTCGCGGGCGGTGTTCCTTCATGGATCTTTACGCTCTACGGCGGCGTCGTAGCCGACCGAATTCCACGCCGCACGCTCCTCTTATTCACACAGACAATTATGATGGTGCTGGCGTTTATGTTAGCGGCGCTGGTAGCCTTGGGAATCGTGGAGCCCTGGCATATCGCCGTGCTTGCGTTTGCGCTCGGTGTCGCCAATGCCTTCGACGCCCCAGCTCGGCTGGCGTTCGTACGCGAGCTGGTGGATCGTGAGGACATGACCAACGCGATTGCGCTTAACGCCACGATGTTCAACATGGGCAGCTTTGCCGGGCCGGCAGTGGCTGGGCTAGCGTACGCCATCGTCGGCCCAGCCTGGTGCTTCACCCTCAACGGACTCTCGTTCCTGGGTGTGATCGCGGCGCTGCTCCTCATGCGTATCCCACAGCAACAGCGCTCTGCCAACCGCGCCACGGCATGGCATGAGCTTGCCGAGGGGCTACACTACATCCGTAGCACTCCAGTGGTGCGGACGCTGATCTTGCTGGTGGGTGCCACCGGCCTGTTTGGCATCTCGTTCGCCACCCTCTTCCCCGTGTGGGCCACCGACATCCTTGGCGGCGACGCAGCGACCAATGGGCTGCTGCAGTCTGCGCGTGGCCTCGGCGCGCTGATCAGTGCGCTGGCGATCGCCTCGCTCGGGCGCTTCACCTTCAAGGGCCGGCTGCTCACGCTTGGCACGTTCCTGTTCCCGTTGCTCCTGATTGTATTCGCGCTGGTGCGCTCTCTTCCGCTAGCGCTGCTGGCGCTCGTCACCACTGGCATGGCGGTGATCCTAATCATGAATCTAGCCAACGCCCTGGTGCAATCGCTCGTGCCAGACGCGCTACGCGGGCGGGTGATGGCGGTCTACAGCATGACATTCTTCGGCAGCATACCGATTGGGGCGCTGTGGGCAGGATGGTTGGCCGAGCTTGCCAACGCGCCAACTGCGATGATCAGTGGGGCCGTGGCTGGGCTGTTGGTCGCGGTGCTGATGTGGCTGCTGACGCCGGAGATCCGTGCCCTAGAATAGGGCATCGTCGGGACGCAGCGCGCTGCGTCCTCACGGACGTGATAGCAGGGAGATTTCATCGTGCAATCAGTTTAGTACAACCTTCCGGAAATGCGTATGTTGGAACGCGATGGCGGCGTCTATCGCTTCCGCCATATTCTGTTGCACGATTATTTTGCCAACCTGAGCAATGCGGATACTGCCGCGCTTGCGAAAGCGAAGTCCTATAGCGAAGCGCAAAGTGTTTGACTTCACCCGGCTCGGTTCCCTACTTTCATTGGGTAGGGCTTGAGCAAATAGCTTGCGACTAGCAAGCCTCATTCACCCAAAGCGGAGCGGGTGCCGGTGCGAAGAGTATACTGCCTCGGTTTGCTTACGTTCGATGATTTCTTTTTTGAGGGCTTGATTGCTGCAAGTTCTTGGGTCAGCTTGGTTCTTCGCATATGTGCATATCTTTGTAACAAGCGCATCGCATCCCACATGCTGAAGCTAACAGTAAGAGTTTATACCATCTGTAGCGCATGTCGTGACGTAGTTGGATCATACCATCTGCTGCAATACTCTGGCAAATGCACAATCGCCTCCATGGCTTGCGCACTCCCCATCAGCATAGCTCCTCGGTAAAGTGCCTTTCGCAGTATTCTTGCCTCACCCTGCTGCGCCTTCCCTCTCCTACTGGGAGAGGGCCGGGGTGAGGGAATAACCACTCGTAGGGCTTGACAACATGGTAGCCTATGGGTTACAGTAACCCTATGGTTACGAATGAAACAGAAACCGATCATGTGCTTGATGCATTGGGGCATCCAACGCGCCGCCAGATTTTGGCACTGCTGCGTGAGCAGCCACTTGCTGTTGGCGAAATCGCGATGCAGCTACCAATCAGCCGCCCGGCCGTCTCCAAGCACCTCCGCCAACTTGAGGCAGCTGGGCTGGTGGAATACACATCGATTGGCACCCGCAATATCTTTCAGCTGCGTGTCGCTGGTTTTGCAACTGCTCGCACATATGTTGAGCGCTTCTGGGAGGATGCGCTTACGCGCTTTCAACACGCCGCAGAAGCTCAGGAGCTGGCGAATAATGATACCCAATAGCGTCGAGCGATCAATGACGGTGCGCTGCAGCATTACAACGGCATTTCAGGTCTTCAGCGCTCAACTGAATCAGTGGTGGCCAAAATCACACTCGCGCAGCGGCGATCCAAACACCACAGTTATGATCGAACCATGGATCGGTGGACGGCTGTATGAACGTACACAAGCTGGGGTTGAATATCTATGGGGGCAGGTGATTATCTGGGAACCACCGCTGCGCCTGGCCTACCATTGGTATCTTGGGAGCAGTAGTGAACAGCCAAGCAGAGTTGCTATCAGCTTTACAGATCTTGGCAATCATCAGACGCGTGTTGATGTTTTTCATCGTGGGCCAGAGCTGATCGGGGCCATCTGGGAGCGCAACTTCAGTATCTATGCAGCAAGTTGGGATCATATACTGGCGGCCTATACAGCAGTGTGTGTGATTGAGTAGCACTCATAATCTACGCATGTTCATAGAAGGAGTATTCATGAAATCGTTTAGCTCAACGACAACCATTGCAGCCACACTGATATAGCATTCCTATGTGAGCTGTAAAGGCGCGTAGCGCAAAGCGGGGTACCCTTTGGGTCTGGTACTCGCCTCTGGCCGATAACAAAGGAGATACATATGGCAACCATGGTTGAAGGAGATGGAACCAAGGAACGGCCTTGGCAACTCACCACGCCAAGCGGGTCGGCTACCTACCAAATGTATCGCGACGAAGCAGCCAATCCACCAGTGTTGGTTTGCACTGTTGGGAAGACGATACTGCGCTATGATCTACGTTGCATCGCCGATCTGCATGCCATGCTCAAATCCCATGGCGATTGGATGCCGCTTGGCAGCGCTGATGAGCAGAAGCCAGCTGCGCCAGGTACCGTTGAGGCATGGGGGCGATCTCCGGAAAACCCGATTGGTGGCTGGTATGGCCTGAAGAACGGCCTGCGCGGGCGGTTTGGAATGTATGTCCCGCCACTTATGGAGGCGCTTGGCCTTGCAGAAGTAGAGCACAACCCAAAGAACAATCGGATGCGTGCGCGCTAAACTGATCGCACTCCGGAATCTCCATGTCATCACATCCGTAAGGACGCAGCAGGCTGCGTCCTACTCGCGAATGATGCACAGCCAGACGATGGCGAGACACTGGTTCTCACTCTTGCAAGCGATCCGGCAAGCATACATCTGACCCAGGCAACCCATATGCTGACAATTCGTGAACGTGGCACCTGTCAGATGAGCTGTTAAGCATTCTGGATGAAAGGCTCATCACGCCAGATAAGATGCTAAACAGCTAGCGCGGCATACGGTAGAATAGCTTCATTATATTGAGGAATGGAGCAAACCATGCCGCAGATTGTGCTTGTTGATGTCGCGCTACCCGATTCAATTCTGGCCATGCTCAATGTACAAATCGAACTGCGCCATTGGCCAGATGATGCGCCAGCCGAGATCATGCGCCAGGCCGTTGGA
>JBBQSD010000197.1:0-8498 GCA_038214135.1 Chloroflexales bacterium
GCGTGGCCGTTTGGTGCTTCTGCGCGATATTACCGAGCAACGGGCTGCCGATGTGGCATTACGGGCCGCCAGGGATGCCGCAGAAATGGCCAGCCGCGCAAAGAGCGCGTTTCTGGCGCATGTCAGCCACGAACTACGCACACCATTAAATGCGATCATTGGCTATAGCGAACTGCTCCAGTTGGAAAGCCGCGAACTGGGCCTCACATCATTTACGACGGATCTGCAGCGGATTACCGATTCTGGCCAACATCTTCTGGCTATGATTGCCGATATGATTGACCTAACTCAGCTTGATAGTGGAACAGTTGAACTGTTTATTGAACGAATCGAGCTGCCCGTGTGGATCGGGGGAATTGCCGCAGCCACCACACCATTGTTCGAAAAACAGGGTAATCGGTTGATCATCGATTGCCCAGCTGATCTGGTGCTCAATAGTGATGCAGCAAAACTACGCAGGGCGTTGATGCATGTGTTGCATAATGCCGCCAAATTCACCGAACAAGGAACGGTGACGCTCCGGCTGCGCCGCAGGTGCCTCGAACAGGAGCCAATGGCCAGCGCTATCGTGGTGGAGGTGATTGATACCGGTATTGGAATGACAACCGAACAGATCGAGCAGTTATTCCAACCGCTTACACCAGCAGGTGCAATGATGGTTCAACAGGGTAAAGGAATGGGGGTTGGCATGGCAACCGTACGTAAATTGTGTGAATTATTGCACGGCAGCATCACGGTGGCCGCGCATCCAGGCCTGGGCACGACATGTACGCTCACTATAGCGGATCTCCAGGAATTGCGTATTTTGCAGACAAGTAAAGTAATGGTGTGATATGACGAAAGTGTTGCTTGTTGAAGATAACGACATGAATCGCGATCTGTTTGTGCGTTATCTCGAATTACACGGCTTTGCCGTTGTCACCGCCAATAATAGTATTCAGGCATTGGATATGGCCGCTTCCGATAGGCCTGACCTTATTCTAATGGATATGAGCCTGCCACTGATGGATGGCTGGGAGGCAACTCGCCGCCTGAAAGCCAACCTGGTGACATCAACGATCCCAGTATTGGCACTCACGGCGCATGCAATGGCCGAGGATCGCCGCCGATCCTTTGAGGCTGGTTGCGATGATTATGAGACCAAACCAGTATCGTTCTCGAGTTTGCTGGCGAAGATCCATCGTTTGATTAAGCAACAAGCAACCAGCGATTGATCACAGTGCCTCGTAATCAATAAACGTTCTGTCGCTTCATTCGATGAGATTGCGTATCCTTTAGCGCTGCGCCACAATGGCGCTGACCCACAGGCCGCCAACAAAAATACGCAGGTGCCCATCTGGCTGTAGCCCACCCGCCCGGTCAAGGGCGATTTCGAGTGGCGTTGGTTGGGCCGTATACAGAATAGCCCGCCCACCGGGGCGCAGGGCCTGGCGTAGATTATGCGCGATGCGTTCGTACAGCCCTTCTAGATCTGCCTCGATATTGCGAGTTCGCAGGCCGAATGGCAGGTTTGCCACTACCTCATCACAATCGGGCCAGTTGCGGAACTCGGCAGCATCGCCCTCGGCGAGTTCGGTCATCCAATCATACCCAACGGCCCGCAGATTGGCGGTTGCGGCATCGATTGCCGCCGGCATGATATCCAGGCCAAACATCTGCGCTACGCCCCCTAGTTTAGCCCGCTCAATCAGCAATGTCGCACTGCCACATGTTGGATCGAAGATCGTTGCATCTGTTCGTGTCCGCACCACACGGGCTAGCCCTGCTGCCACAACTGGGTTGATCGCGGCGGGAACATCCTGTTCTCGATAGCTGAAGCGGCCATCTGGCGCAAATGATGGCCGTACAAGCAGCCGTGAGCCGCGCTGATCACTTTCCACAACAAGCTCAATCACATAGCGCGATGGGCTATCGACAAGCCCAAGCGGAACGACTGCCTCACGCAGTGCTTGTAACACGGCCCTGAGTGTGGTTGCGCGAACACGCGGCCCAAAGGCCAGCCGAAAGCGTAATTCGCTGCCATCGATTGCAATCCACTCACGCCAACGCCGTATTGTCTGGCTCGCCGTTACCAGCGCTACAACCTGATTGGCACATGCATGTGCATCGTGCAGCGGCAACGGCGGCCCATCGCCAGCTACGAGCAGCGGGCCATAGGAACAGCGCAAGCGGGCCGTTAATCCATCTGGTGGAATATCACGAGCCAAACGCAGGCGGCCATCATCAATTTGGTGGGGCAATGGCAATCCGTGTGCAAGCGCTTCGTCCTGGGCGATCCGTTCGAGGCCAGGTGGCATTTCCAGCAGGCATGCAGGCCGCCAGCCACCAACTACCCACGAAGCAACTGGCCGCGCTGGCGCGGTTCGGTCGAGCGCCTTGCGCAGGGCATCGCGCTCCTCATCGCTGTGTGGCTCGATGCCGGACAGCAGTTGGTTGGCTGCAGCTCCACCAAGCGCGCCAAGTGCAAGCACCAGCGATGGCCGCACCCACGAGATCGTCTCGCCATCAAGCGCATCTGACAGTGCGTTCAGTTGATCTGGCCCGCCCAAGCGGCCAAGTGAAACAGCAGCGTTCTTGCGCACCTTCGGGTCATCATCGCTGAGTGCCCTCGACAGGGCAGGGGCAATTTCGGATTCACCAAGCCGGCCAAGCAGAAAGGCTGCTGATTGGCGGATGCGTGGTTCAGCATGTTGGAGTGCAGCACGTAATGCCGGTAGCGCACGGTGCTGCTGCATAAGCAGCGTATCCCCAGCACGGCGGCGATCCCGTTCGTTGATGGCTCCAAGTTGTTCGATCAGTTCATTCATTATTGGCATGCACATAGTATAGCCGAACTCAGAAGATGTGCTATCATAAAAGCAGAAAATCGTTTCAAGTAGAGCAGAACCATTGGCTCAGGCCGGAGTACAGGTGTTCATCAAGGCTTGATTGCCAAAGGGAGCAGCCTCATGAAAAACGTTCCGTTGAGCATTTCCGCCAAACAGGTGCTTGCTATTTTGCGAGCTGATCCCAAGTTGATTCTGCTTGTGTTTCAGCGCCAGGGGAGCAGTGAGGAGCATCCGGTTATTCTGCGCGGTCAGAATCCGGTTCGTCGTGTGCACCAAGCCATTTTTCGAGAACTGCGTGATCATCACTTGATCGAGGTAATGCGAATATCTTCAGCCACCAACGAAGTCATCTGGGTGTTAGCTGGCCAGGGTGTGGATAACGAGCTGGTTGCATAACTGCTGTTGGCGTTGCGTATTGTTGCCGTAATGGTGCTGCCTGCTTGCTATACTCCAATGTATAGCGTCGTTTCTCTGGCGACCAGAGTGCTGCGCTTAACGAGCGCCCACGAGGTGCGTTACCCTGTCTGTAACCACCTTTGCTGCTCCCTAATAACACCCTGGTGATGCCACGGCATCGCTGGGGTGTTATTTGTTATGGCTTGACACAGGTAATCGCTCGTTTTATGCTGATTGTGTGATGCATAGCACAGAAGGGAAGATATGATGCACGACCTAGCAGAGGTTGCACCAGCTTTTGTGGAGATGGCTCATCGGATTGTGTGGTGTAACGTCACGACAGTTGACACCAAGAATCGCCCGCGTTCTCGCATTCTGCACCCGATCTGGCAGTGGGATGGAACGCAACTGGTTGGTTGGATCGCGACTGGCCCAACGTCAACCAAACGTGCCCATCTTGCTGCACACCCGGTTGCATCGGTGAGTTATTGGGCACCATCGCACGATACGTGTGTGGCTGAATGCCATGCAAGTTGGGCGTTTGATCTTGCAACGCGGACGATGGTGTGGGATTTGTTTCTGCATGGCCCGCAACCGGTTGGGTATAACCCGACGATTGTGCCTGGTTGGGATAGCCCTGGTGCAGATGCATTCGCGGTAATACGCCTGGATCCATGGCGCTTGCGAGTCTTTCCGGGTACCGTTCTGCTTGGCCAAGGTGGTACGGTTCATACCTGGCAGGCCACAGGCTGATGAAGTCTGACGACCAAAACCTGTAATGCACCGTTGCCGATGTGGAGTGCGCAAGCCATGCTTGCGCGGCGGCAGCATGGCTGCCGCACTCCATAAAACTATGGCCGCAGATAGAAGCCTGCGACCTACAACCTAATCGATCACGAAATCGGCCAGCATCTGTTCCAATGTCAGGGCACGATCAGCAAAGCTTGCCTGTGGTGCCTCGAATGTGATCAGGTACGTCACATCGGCTGGTGTATCGCTGACGGCAATCCCAACCACATGCATCAGCGTGCCATCCCGATTCAGGTAGGTATATTCGATCTGTAATGCGCTGTGATCCGCCAAGCGAATGGCGGTTGCCTTTTTGGTGAGGGTGAAATCTGGCTGTGAGCTGGCTTCATTCACAACATCGGCAAGCATGGCTCGATTGGCGCTTGCTGGCTTGCCATCGAGTGCATAGGCATCGACACTGAGCGATGCGTCAAGGACATCCTCTGGATTGGCAAATACCACTTTATCGGTTCCGGGCGAGCGTGGCTCCCAATCCTGTGGGTAGCTGATCGCAAAGCCAAGCTGATCGTCGTGGTAGCTGAGCGTGCCAGCGTTTGTGCCTGGTGTGCTTGGTGCTGGCGCGGCGATAGGATCTGGAATAGTAGGTAGCCCATTGCCATTGGGCTGATTAACGGTTGTTTTGGCATATTGGTCGCTGATATCGCCGCTTGTGTTCTCAACCAGCAATCCAATCACATAATTGCCATTTGGTGCATTGCCCTCAAATGCAATCAATGGATCTGTGCCAAAGGTAAGTGGTGTGCCTGGTGTCGTCTGCTGATCGGCGTTATCACTCTGCAGCGCATAGAAAAGCAGATCTGGTGTAAAAGTATCACCAGCCTTTGGCTTGAGTTCGCGTGGCCGTGGATGATCGCTGCCACTTTTATCGAAGGCCCAGACATGCTGAAGCGTCCCACGGCCCTGCAACACGGAAAATTCGATACTGACCGGGATGTTGGTGCCGGATTTTCGTGTGTAGGTGCCATCGACGCTATAGGTGCTGGATCCATACCAAACCGGGATGAATGGCACCAGCACAACATCACTGCCATTGCTGATATACCAACTCGATGCCTTCCAAGTTAACTGAACCGGGTCGCCATCATTCCAGGTTGGTGTGTCGCTATTGTTCGTCACGCCTGGTGGGTAGATATAATCCATACTCAGGATCTGGACGCTGCCTGGTGTCGATGGAATAGCGGCACCAACAAAATAGGAGACATAGGCGGTGTCTGCGCCAGAAATAGTTGCGTTCAGGCTCACGCCTGCGTCTGGTGCGGCGGTAGTTCGATCAAGGGTTGGCTTGGTCGATGCCGAGCGGGCCGTTCCGTTGCGGCCAGCATAGAACGATACAAGAAATTCATCCCACCTTGTTGTTTTGGTAAGGGGTGAACTATCGACATAGCTTGCATCATAGTTCTTTTTCTTCATGGGAAAGTAGATCGTAATGCCAGAGGATTTGGGATGATCCGCACCATAGCCCTGGACAATCCGTGCCGATTTGATTGTCTGGCTGAGTTCACGAGCGGCATCGGCAAGTGGCTTATTATTGGTTGCGGCAATCAGTGAATCGACAAACTGGCCCAGATCGATTGCGCTAATATCGGCATCGCCAGATGCATATTCGGTTGCATAGGAACGGGCCTTGGCGATGGCTTTATATGATTGCGGCATCTTTTCGATCATAATCTTGGAAAGAATATCGAGCTGCTTGGTCATCTGATCGATCTTTGTAAGATCGAATGCGGAAAGTGTCACCGATGAATCGCCTTCTTTTTTGTAGAAGGCCGTGAAACTCTTGATAATACTTGGCGCAATTGCGGCTGCTTCCTGGGGTGGCGATTTGGCCAGATCGCTTAACCAGGCATTCCAGGCCCAACCCTCGCCTGGCTCCAGATCGGCGCTGCCGATGGCGACTTTCCCATATGGGGCAACAGCCTGGAGTACATCGATCTGGCCCATCAGGCAGGCATCAAAACCGATCAGATCCAGCTTCTGAACGTTTGTTTGCTGGCGTACCGCCGCGAGTGATGTGGCAAGTTCTGGCAGCGTCAGCATATCACTATCGCTGCTATCATCATTGGCAACCCCTGGCCAGGATGCGCCATGATCCCAGAAGATCAGGCCATAGCGCTTGGCGGGATAGGTTTTGATGCCCCATGTAACGAAATCGGTCAGCGTTCGCGGATCGCCCATGTTCAGTTCGCCAAGATCGGCAAGCTGGTTGCTCTTGGTTGGCTTTTTGCCACGCTCAACCCGGAAGCGTTTCACAGCGGACCAATCGCCACTGCTGGTTGCATCCCAATCCTCGGATGAGGAGATTCGATCAAACTGCACAATAATATTCAGCGATGCACTGGAGCCAACACTCGCCATTTCGGCATAGTCATCGATTGATTCCTGCTCCAGATCATTATCGCCATCAAGATAGACTAGAATAGTCCAATCGGCCTTGGCAGCATTCGGGCTATTGGTTGGGTTCGGGGCATCTGGCTTGGGTGTGGCCGTTGGTTTGGTCGGCTTGGGTGTCTTCGTCGGGCGGGCCTGTGTTGCCGTTGGTGGTTCGGGCGTTGGCGAATCAGTACAGCTACTCAGGCTGCTGGCGATCAGCAGGAGTGCAATCCAGCCCATCAGTACTCGGAGGTGTTTCGAACGAAAGCGCTGTTGTATACGGGTACTCATGAACCTATCTTTCTTCTTGCGATGTGGGCACCAGAATGCCAGAATAATTGTAAATCAATCTGCTCTCTGTATAACGCGCAATATGGGCATGCGATGCGTCGATTGTGTATCAATCTTCTGCACGATGGCACGGATCGTGATATAACGCAGAGGAATATGCTCTCCGCATACTGCCTGATATGAGAATATGAAACCTATGAATGTGGCTCCACAGACACCAGACGAAAAAGTGGCCGAGACTCATCGACGGCTTGGCCGATTGCGCCTCTTGATCGATGATGAACAACGACGACAGCGTATTCTATTCCTGATGAGCCTGTTGAGCTTGGCGATTGTAAGCCTGATAGCGTTCCTCACCACAACGCTTGCGCTCTTGCCCATCGATCTTGCCACGACACGCGAGTTGCAGGAAGTGATCAGTGTGCCATTTTTGCGCTTGATGGTTTTTGTCTCGGCGTTCGGCTATATGCCATGGTCGGCGGTTATGGTAGCGGGCGGGGCAATTGTGGTTGGCATGCTTTTCGGATGGAAGCATGGGGCCTATCTTGTTCTGTTAACAGGCGTACAAGGAATCGCAAATTACCTGGTCAAGATCATGATTGGCCGCCCACGGCCACTCGATACGCTGGTGAATGTGTTTGTGCCGGTTTCGGGGAATTCGTTCCCAAGTGGGCATGTGATGTTCTACACGGTATTCTTTGGCTTCTTGTTTTTTCTGATCTGGACACGCCTTCCGCCATCGATCTGGCGGGCGCTGGCCCTGATTCTGACAAGCGGGCTGATCTTTTTGATCGGGCCATCGCGGATGTACCTGGGGGCACACTGGTTGAGTGATGTGGTTGCCGCCCACCTGCTCGGATTGATTATTCTGGCATTTGGCATTGAATTCTATCTGCGCTATCTGGCACCGCGACAACCAGCACATCAGGAGGGGCTGGTTGGTACACGTGATCAAGCACTCCAGAAATAGTCATGTTGGGTGGGATGAAAGGCTTGTAATGTTCTGGTAACCTCCTGCGCGGTCAATAGCATGCTTCTTGCATGAATACATGCTGAGAGCAGGCGCTCTAGGTAAACATTTTGTAAGGAGTACCTATGCTACGCCTCACGCGCAATCGTCCCTTGCTTGGCACAATCCTGACCATCGGGCTACTGATCGCCTTCATTCTTCCATATGCCGTTCGAGGAATCGATGCTCGCCAGCAGAGTATCGTACTTGCTCCTGGCGACACCATTGATCTGACGTGTCAAACATCGCTTTCTGGCTCGGTCAGTGGTACACAATCAACGATTACGTGTGCTACACTCGTCCCTACTGCAGTGCCTACTGCTGTTCCGGCCAGCCCAACGGTGAGTAGTATCGTTCCGCCGCAATCGGCCATTGCGAGCATCATCCATATTGAAGCTGAGGATGCAACACAGTTTGGTGATTCGGATGACGTGAACAGTGGCGGCATCTACCGTAGCGATGGGCTCGATGTTGAGGCATGTGCCGCATGTGATCGGGGTGCTGGCGGGTATACCGTTGGCTGGATCAACGATGGCGAGTGGGTCGAGTATCAAATGAATTTTTTGGCGGCTGGAAGCTACCAAATACAAATACGCAGCGCTGTTCCGAACTATGGCCGCGTGATGGGGGTTTCGCTGAATGGCATCGCGATCGACAAGGTCGTATTGCCATTTACCGGCAGCTATTCGACCTATGCGGATGCTGATAGCAAACCATTTGTTGTTGGGGTTGGTTCAGCAACGATACGCCTGAATATGCCGCTTGGTGGATTTAATCTCGATATGCTCCAGCTT
>JBBQSD010000198.1:0-8483 GCA_038214135.1 Chloroflexales bacterium
AGGCCCTGCTGCACGGTTCCAGTGTTCATAGCTAAGGCAGCAGATTCTGCGCGCCGTCGGAGTATATTCGCATTTGTAGAAAGGCTCTGGAGTGTATTGGGAAGCGGAATACCAATCGTTTGGGTTCTGTGCGTGGCCAGATCAATCACCTGATCGATCTGAGTAATCTGGGCTACAACCAGGGCAAAGTCATCTGCATTACGGCCAATTTCATAGGTCGCTTGAGCGTTATTCAGAAGACGCAGCCCTTCCCGCTCCGCAGTAACGCAGGCGGTCCAGGCATCCTGCCAGGCGGTATGCCGACGAGTTGCTAATGCTGGCAGCGGATCGCCAAGCACCGCCAGTGCCTGAGCATGGATTCGTAGTGCTTGCTCCCAATCACCAGTTGCCACGAGTTGCGCTGCTTGCTCATCCGCCAGTGCAATGGTGCGCCAATGCTGCTGGCGCTGATCGAGTTCTTCCAGCAGTGCCGTGATCTCATTGCGCAGGGATGCGACATTGTTGGCCTCGCGAGTAAGCTGGGCCAATTGTGTACGCAAGCCCGTATCGTCTCCGCTGGTAGGGATACCACGGCGGGTGAGTTGATCGAATTGATCCCGAACGCGTGTGATCGCGACCCTGATCTGTTCGGCGCGTTCAAGTAACTGCAGCGCCGCAGTGGCCTTGGGATGCTTCGCGATCAGCGCCAGTGCGCGATTGATATACCCGCTGGCGATCTCCTCTTGGCCATCGGAAAGCGCCGCTTCTCCCGCATTGGCCAGAGCATCGGCCAGGCTAGCTGTCACTCCCCGCTCACTCGGCCAACGATCATAGGCGCGCTGCCATGCTTCAGTAGCGGCAAACAGATCGCTTGTTTGGCCAGCCCGATGGACATCCTCTTCGAAGGATTGGATCTCTTGCTCGACATAACGCAATCGTTCTTCGGCACGGCGGCGCGTCTCTGGCAACAGAGCATTACAGGCAGCCTTAAACCGCGATGCCGCTTTATCCAGGCTACGCTGGGCCAGCAAGCGCTCGCCGGTGGTAATCTGCTGTTCTTCATCCCTAATCCGCTTATGCTCACCGGTGATCGTCTGTTGCAACGCCTGTACCACCGCAGCAATTTCAGGAACATCGCGCAACTGCTTCAGCTGCTGCACCGCCTGATGTACTGCCGCCAATGCTCGTTCATGCTGCCCCTGCGAACGCTCGATCTCTGCTTGCTCCGCCAAGCCAACAACCAAGGCAGTGTCGGCAATCTGATCGCGAAGGTACTGAATCGGCTGATCCGCTGCGTCTGCTGGAGCAACATCAAGGATCGATTGGGCTTGCTGGAGTATTGTGCTGGCCGATGTGAAATCGCCATTCGATGCAGCGACCCTGCCATCATCAAGCCGCTGCCGTGCCTGAGCCAGCATGGCATCTTGTGCAGTCTCGGGTTGCGGTGCATTCAGTGGCAATTCATCCACGGGTGTCACTCTTTACAATTCAGGCGTCATACGTTCGGCAGGCTGTTCCTGCGATATGTTTATGGTGATGTTGGTACCAAAGTCTTCGTATTCTCGATCGTTGTTGGCACTACTTCGAGAGTAGGTCCAGGAGTGAATACTCCCGGCACTGGTGTGTTCGTTGGCACTGGTGTGTTCGTTGGCGGCACGAGCGTCGGCGTGTTCGTTGGCGGCACGGGCGTCGGCGTGTTCGTTGGCGGCACGGGCGTATTCGTCGGAACTGCGGTCGTCGGTGGCACAGGCGTATTCGTCGGCGGCACGGGCGTCGGCGTTCGTGTCGCTGTTGCCGTACTTGTCGACGGCACTGGCGTTGGCGTATTCGTTGGCACTGCTGGCGTTGGCGTTTGTGTCGCTGTTGGTGTTCCTGCGCCACTTGGAACGCCTGGAGTCGTCACCACCGATGGTACACGGGTTGGGCTATTTTCCGGCGTCAATGGCACGCTCACTGTCGCAGAACGCAGTGCTGTAGCAGTTTGTTGCGTTGGTTGTGGTGGCGACAACGTTATGGTCACGCCTGCCGATGGTGTTACCAATGGTGCAGTATTGGTTGGCATCAACGTTGCACTGCTTGAGGGCGTACTCCCTGGAACGCTGCTCGTATTTGTTATGCTGCTCGGCACCAATCCAGGGCTAGCTGGTATCGTTGGTATAGCTGTGGCAGGTGGTAAAGGTTGCAATAATGGCTTAGCAAATACGCCTATTGCGAGTCCAAGTAGGAAGACAACCACAACAATAATGAGCACGCGGTAGGTGCGGAGGAGCTGTAGAGGCCAGGGAACAGCGGCCTCTGCTTCAAGTCGGCGTAGTTGTTGATCTGCATACTGATGCAGATCAGCCCATCGATCAGCCACACTTTGGGGAATAACCGAAGCGCTTGCATCTAACGTAGCTGTGGGGGCTGGCTCGATCATTGGCTCGATCATAGCTGGCTATCCACAGGCGGGCGGCTATCGGCGACCGACGATTTGTGTTGTTGACTCTGAGCTGTCGCATGCTTCACTATCTTCCAGAATTGTATTCTTCGCTCAAGGAGTGCCGATCCCTTCGACAACTTGGGGAGCGTCTGTAGTTGTTCGCCATGCTTTTTGATAGCTGCATCGACCAGGCTTGCAAGGTAATCTGATGTACATTTGGCCAGCAACTCATTGTGAAGCTGCTGAGTTGCCAGATCTAGATTATCTGTATTCAATATCTGGTGAATATCTTCTGCAAGCCCATCACGCAACTCCTGTTCGAGCGCCTGCTTGTTATAGAACAGGATAGCCCGCAGATTGGCCAGCAGCCAAGGGGTATCTCCACGCTCCAACAATGTCTCACTCTTATACAGAAGATCGAGCGTCTCTAACACTGGCGCTTGTGCATACTGGGCACGAGCCTGCCAGATCACATTGGCCAATTCGATCAGCCGCTGAGCTTGGCGATCAAGGGCTACCATTGTTGGACTCTCGACATCTTCTGCTGGAAATAATACTGGCCAAATCACACGTTTAAGTTGGGCCAACTGGTTCCTGAGTTCCTGCAGTGCATCGATTGTCTCGGCAACGCTGAATGCACTATAGGAGGCGGGCTGGAGATTGGTCACAGGCGTAGTTGCAATACGCGCAAACTGGGTGGCAATATGCTGCCAAGTGGCGAGTGCGCCATCATCAAAGAGCAATGGTTGTTCCGCAGGTGCAGCATTCGTTGGTAGATCAACAGTAGGAGGGCGAACAGCAAACAGTGTATTGCGATCACGAATCAGTGCAAGTGCTTGAACAACTTTTGTGATATCAGTACTGCTTGCGATACGAAAAAAGCGTTCACGCACCTGTTGAGCTGCCGTGCGTAATGCTGCACGTGTGTAATCCAATGCTTGTGCCGCTCGTAGGCTAGCCTCTGAATCTTGCGCTCTTGTCGTCAACTGCCACCAGGCCAACGTCCAGAACGACTGCTCAAGCTGTTGCCGATCAGGCTCATTCAATACATCAATTCGGCGCAACACATCGCACAGCCGATCACCTGCATTGATCGCCTGCTGTTTTGCAGCCTGCCCGTGTTGATCAAGGGTCGCCTTGAGCTGTTCTGCTGGCGCAAACCGCCCTAATTGGCGCTCAATCTGGGCAATCTCATCGTGGTGCGTATACAGGCGAAATATCCACTTCGCCCCTGTATCGCCCGGCAATGCCGCTGTATTCAGTTGTGCGAGGTTGTTCAGACCATCTGCGAATGCTTCGAGATCGGCTACCGAGACATGTGCATGGAGTTGCGGAAGCTGCGGCAACGACGTTGACGCATTATCAAAGCCAATCGCATCAATCGCTACCTGCTGAATAACACGGCCAAACGTCTCTTCGAGCTGACTTCGACGCTCAAGCGCATCAATAAGATGGTTTGCACTGCCCTGTATATCGGTCACCAGGCTTACGAGCGATTTTGGCACTGAGCGCCAGGTTTTCTGCAATTGCTCCAACGCATCAACAAACCGATCAGCATCAGCCAACTCACAGGCGTGTGTGTATGCATTGCCCAACAGCGTCGTGAGCGCAATCTTGAGTTGCCCATACCAACGCGGAATGGCCAGATCTAATGCCAGCAACCGAGATTCAGTATTCGTTGCGCTCAACGGTTGCAGATTGAAGCCCAGATTTGCAAGAATCTCTGTTCGCTTGGCATCCGAAAACGATTCTAGTGGTTCAGTTTCAATGATCGATAGCTGCTCGTTAACAGCGTTTCCTGGCAATGCCTGCGCTCGCAGACGGCCAAGTTCATCAGCCGATTTTGTGCGGCTAAACAGGATAATGCCATCATCCAGCAGCTGATAGGCCAAACGGAAATCTGGCTCCTGTATACACAGTTGCAGCCATGCCTTTGCAGCATCTTCACGAAGTTGCTGCGCTCGCGGTGTTGGATCACTTCCAAGGTCATTGAGCGCTGCCTGCAACGCCAGAGCGCGGGTGGCAGTATCGGCCCCAGATTGCTCGCGGGCGCGTGCTACATTTTGCAGCGCATTCGTGATCCCCCGCTGCCCGTTCTGGGCTTGTTCCAAGCGAGCAGACTCATCGTCGCGCAGGCCATAGCCATCGGAGGCAAGTTCGCGTCGTAAGCCTTCAAGGAGTTCGATCACATCGTCATGATTGCGATCATCGACTCCCAGCACCTGAATGCGCACACGCTCAATATGATCAAGCACCTCAGAAAGATGCTGAGGTTCTTTTGCGTCGCGCAGCCGAAAGACAAGCTGATCACTATTGGCGGAAAGCGCATCCCGATCCGCTTCAGCGGCCAATGGCTGCATATCCAGGGCAAGCACCCGGGCGAGTCGGTCGTGGGCGTCAATAAATGTTCGCTGGCGAATCGCCTCCCGCGCCCGGTCGATCAGGGTCTGTGCTTCACTGCGGCGTACAACACCCGTTTGAGCAAGTGTATAGATAATCTGTGCTGGCCGATAATCTGGCAGACTGATACGTGCCTGCTCGGCGTGGATAAGCCCTTGGTCGTATTGTGCCTGTTGGATCAGGCGGATAATCGCTGGCAGTTGTGTGAGGCTTGCCTGGATCGCCTGAACCTGATCAATTTGCTCCTGAATTGCCACACTCAGCAAGGACTGTTCAGCAAATCCCATTGCATACTGTTCTGATCGTGTTGCAGCTGTGTGGGCTTCCAGCAATGATTTCTCAACCAGGCCAAAGGCAACCAAGGGGTTGCGATCCGATTGGGGATCGCCAGTATAGAGAGTTGGCAGGGTCAGCAATTCGTCAGCGTGCATTCGTTGAATCGCGGATTCGTGCAGATACAGGCTTACATACACATATTCGTCGAGCTGTTGTTTGCGTTTATCGAAGGCACTCTGGGCGATTTGATAATATTGGCTATAGATCGGCTCATCTACTATCAACCTTTGAAGTGCCTCGCGCAACTGCTCGATCACTGGCGCGAGTTCGGCCTGGTGTGTACGCTCGTCCTTGATCCATTGATCGAGCATTGCAATAGATTGTGGACTGCGGCGAGCCTGGCGCTGGAGCACACTATGCTGGCTAACAAGCTGGCCTACTTCCGCCAATCGTTGCAGCTGATCGAGTGGACTTCCAGCACTCATTGTTGGCAATCTGCTCTGGGCATCACACAGAGCATCAATCGCCATCTGCCATTCCTGGCGCTGCATGTCATCGACAGCTCGGTTCACCCGTTGCCACACTGGATTCGTGGAGAGGCTCCCCCCCTGATTCTGATCGCGCAACCAGATTGCGAACTGTGCCTGCAGGCTGTAGAGCCGGGCCAGTTGGGCGAGTTCGGGGGCAAGTTGGGGATCGCGCAGCTTACTGGTGAATTCCTCGACTGCTTTACGGTATAGGCCAGTACGCAGATTGATGATGCCCTGGTCAAGTTGCATTCGATCTGCGCGATCCCGTTCACGCCGTGCCTGTGCCTCAACCTGCTCGAATCGTTCACGCTCTGCGGGATTAAGCTCTAATCGTAGGGCCAGATCAGCCACTGCCAGCTTACGATCAGCGCGTTCGCCAGCCAACCGTACCCGCCGCTCCAGATCACCAACCCGCGTGAGTGCCAGCGTTCCCAACCACCACGACAGATCATCGCGCACTTCGCGTGCATGACGGTAGCGCCGCTGGAGGAGCCGGAGCATAATCTGGCGGCTACCCTCACACGCTCCTTTCCTCTTTCCGCTGCCAACAGCTTGGCCGAACTCAGTTGGAGGTTGGTTATTCAGATCATGATGCTCGCCAGTAAAGAAGTAATACAGATGGCCGCCAAGGTACAGCAGATCAGTTGCTTTCTCGGCATCGGTTGTGTTTGGCCCAGCTGTGACATTCCAGTCAATCAGCTTGATATTGGTTGGTGCATCCCAATCGACTCGGATGCGATCAATCTTTTCGCCGCGTGGTTCAAAATCTTTTAGTGCAAACCCCTGTCCATGTGCTAATTCAATCACGCGTGCAATAGCTTCTGCAACACTGATCAAGGCACGCTCATCATCGATACTAAGCGCAGGCCCGTCGTCGCTCTTCTTCAGGGAAAGTCGGCGAAACGCTGGCGGTGCAAGTTCTTGAATCAGAAACACACGCCCATCAGCATCAATACCACTATCGATCAGCGCCACAATCCGACGCTTACTGATGGTCTGTTGGGCGTGATTTAGGCGCTCGATTGGCCCATTCAGGTTAGCCCAGCGTGGATCCTCAACTCGATTGAGGATTGTCAGGACATCCATTTCCATACGGGCACCCTGCGCCTGGGGTGTATCGGGGCCAACCTGGTCGCGAACGAGCTTGATCACAACCTGTGCCGGTTCCATCGCACCAGTCAGCGTTGCCAGGTATACATCACTCACAGCACCACTGCCAATGAATGAGTGTACCTGATAGGCAAGGCCATTCAAGGTTGCGATTTGGTCGGCATGGAGTTTCATGAAATCAGCCGCCTGGGTGATCGAAGGCAATCAAGATCAAGAGATAGCAGTGTCGTTAGTATTGGCTATGATAGCGCAAGAGCCGCAATCCTTCCAGTCGAAGCACATCGGGATAGAGCGCCTTATAGATTTCGCAGTTGGGTGAGCGAATATCATAGCGGCCAGTTGCTCGATATGTCGCGATTGCACAGCCACCCGTACACCAATAGCGCCATTCGCAATCGCGGCAGCCCTCTTTCTGATCAACGGGCACATTCTGAACGCCAGTTGCATCAAGCCGAATGATATTGAGCGGATCGGATGCCCAGATTGTCGTTACTGGCTTCGCGATCTCCATCTGGCACTTTGCCACATTGCCAACCTGATCAATCACCAGATAGTTATCGCCAACCGCACACGTGCGGCTGTGTGCCGCACCAAGGTTAGCACGATCAAGCAGGCAACCAAGCAGACTATAGCGCGGCAGATTGGCCTCAATCACCCGATAGGCCGCCCGCATGCCATCGATCAGTGCTCGTTCTTCAATCTTTAGTGTGCTAAAATTGGCGCTACAATCATTCTCGCGATAAAAATTTAGCGTAAAATGGATGCCACGCTCAAGCAGCCAGGGCAACACATCCGGCAAGCCAGCCACACTCGCGCCCGTGATTGTCACCGAGATCGTCAATTCAATGCCAAGTTCGTGTGCTCGTTCAATGCTTGCAATTGTGGCTTTGTACGTCCCCTGGCCATGAATCGTTGGCCGCTGGGCATTATGAAACGCCTCCGGCCCATCGAGTGAGATCATCAGCCGCAGCCCAAGATCGCGGATGCGCCCAAGCTTATGGCGGGTCAGCCCCACCCCATTACTCAGCACGACACCGCGCAACATAATGCCAGCCTGTTCCGCCTGTGATTGGGCATAACGGTGCATCTGTTCAACCAGTGCAAGGTTCAGGCTGGCCTCACCGCCAGCATATTTCAGCAGCACGCGTACATAGCCATGGCGCTGTGCTGAACGAAGCACCGCATCCACCGCCGCAAAAGCCGTCTCCGCCGACATCGCCTCATCGGTTTTGTCCACATAGCAATAGGTGCAGCGCAGATTACACGCATTCGTCACATGCAACCAGGCCACCAACTCATCGGCCGGCGCTGGCGGTGCATCAACATGGCCAGCGAACTGGAGTAGGCCCAATTGGAGCAATTGTTGTGCTGCTGCCAGTGTTGCCGAGCCGGCAGCAGCAAGTGGCAGCGGCGATTGGAAGCGCTGTAATAGATCGAGCGTTGCATCATTCACCAGCGCAACACGGCTGATCGATGGCACGAACGCAACACTATAGCCATCGCGTAGTGTCAATGCATGTTGCTGCGGATGCCGTTGCACCAGCGCATCATCTGGCATATCAGCGAATGAGCGACTTGGCAGCGCCTGGGCACAGGCACAATCACAATCGGACCCACTCGCAGTGTAATCAATATCATCGGCAATAACCATAAAGGGCGATATGCCCGTATTGCTACTGTTATCGGCATTGCTAGTCAATGGCATATCATCTCGCTCAATCAGAGAAGGAATGTTGTTATGCAGCGTTTTCATGTGCCTTCTCTTG
>JBBQSD010000199.1:0-8412 GCA_038214135.1 Chloroflexales bacterium
TGTTGCCAAGAATCTCCTGTCTCCTGTCTCCTGTCTCCTGTCTCCTGTCTCCTGTCTCCTGTCTCCTGTCTCCTGAAAATCTATCAAATCTAACATTCCCTTCTTTTCCTTATATAGCCATTGTGTAAAGCATTTTTGCCATACTTTCACAAATACTGTACAAGACCTCCACACTACGATGTACATTTATGAGCAGTTTTCTCATTATATAGCTTTCCAAAAGCATATACCTTGTAGAGGTTCATACACAAATTCGTCACAGGCTCGATTGACACACTTTTTCCAGTATTTCTCTTGACACTTTTGCAATCATCGAATATAGTAATGGCATCGCATCGTGATCGTTTTGATAGATATACTGAGTTTGCTATGGCCGCATTCTCCAATCAATTTGATGAGCGACCGCATGTCGTGATCATTGGTGGCGGCATTACTGGCTTGAGTACTGCGTTCTATCTCGAACGAGCCGCCCGCGTTGCTGGCCAGCCAATTCGCTGCACAATCGTGGAACGTGATAACCGCTTGGGTGGGAAGATTCGCACCGAGCGAGTGGCAGATGGCGCTGGCGATTTTGTTATTGAGGGTGGCCCGGATTCATTTGTGGCGCAGAAGCCATGGGCCGCCGAATTAGCCCGCGATCTGGGCATCGGCGAGAAGATTCACGGCAGTGAGCCAGCCGCACCAGCCACCTATGTGCTGTGTAACGGTACACCGCAACCATTGCCAGATGGCACGATGCTGATTGTGCCAACTCGCTTCTGGCCGTTTGCGGCCTCACCGCTGATCTCGCCGCTTGGCAAGCTGCGAATGGCACTCGATCTGATTATTCCGGCTCGCCAGAGTGAAGCCGATGAATCGCTGGCCGATTTTATTCGGCGGCGATTGGGCCACGAGGCACTCGACCGCTTGGCCGAGCCGCTGATGTCGGGTATTCATAGCGCCGAGTGTGAGCGCCAGAGTCTGTTGGCGACCTTCCCCCGCTTTCGGGATATTGAGCGCCGCCATGGCAGCATTATTCGTGGCATGATTGCCGCTCGCCGCAATGCACCGCAGCATACAGGCAAGCCTAGCACACCATTTATGACACTGCGCGGCGGGGTTGGCGCGCTCGTTGAGGCGCTAACACAGCAGATTGAGGCGACGATCCTGTTGGGCCGTAGTGTCGCTGCGATTGAACATACCGCCGACGCTGGTCGTTACCAGGTACGGCTGGATGATGGCACCAACATGTTTTCTGATGCACTGATAGTAACGACTCCGGCCTACATTTCGGCGGATCTGCTTGAACATGTGATACCAAGCCTTGCAGCGGCATTGCGTGAACTGCGCTATGTCTCAACCGCAACCGTCACAATCTGTGTCCGCGAGGCGGATATCACGCGCGCAATCGGCGGGTATGGCGTCATTATTCCACGCGGCGAGGGGCGCAAGATCAATGCTTGTACGATTAGTTCGCGCAAATTTGCTGGGCGTGCGCCAACTGGATATGCCCTCGTTCGCGCATTCGTTGGTGGTTCGCGCACACCAGAGGCGCTCGATCTGAGCGATGAGCAACTAATTACGCTGGTACGCGACGAACTGCGTGATATTCTTGGAATCAGTGCGACACCACGCTTCACCCGTGTGTATCGCTGGGAGCGCGGCAACCCACAGTATGATGTTGGGCATATCGAGCGGATCGCCGCAATTGAGCAATTGCTGCCAGATGGGATTTATCTGGCAGGCGCAGCCTACCATGGTGTTGGAATTCCAGATTGCATACATCAGGGTCGGAAGATAGCCGAAGCTATTGTTAGCCAGATCAGCGCTGCTGTTGATCAGGATGTGTTATGAGCAGTGAACCAGCGCACACCCACGATGAGATCATAGATGAAGATGGCCGCATATGGATCTCGCTTCAATTGGCCAGCGAGCGACTTGGCATGGCAACTGCTACGCTACGGCGCTGGGGTGATGCTGGCAAAATCCCAATGAAACGAACACTCGGCGGCCATCGGCGCTTTCTGGCTGCGGCCATCGAGGAATTGCAGCAATCAATGGCCCCGCAGGTTGCGGTGGTGCCAGCCAAAGTAGCGCAACCGCGCCTGTGGGGTGTGGATCCACACGAGCTTGCACGCCAGAACTGGCATGCACGCCTGGCAGCACGGGCAACCCCAGATCATCTGCGCGGGCTTGGCCAACGGCTGCTCGGGCTGCTGATTCAGTTTATCAATCGCCAATCCGAGGATCAACGCTTTCTCGATGAAGCCCATAGCGTCGGCGCAAGCTATGGCCGCGCGGCACGCCACGCTGGCATTACGATGTACGATACCGTCGAAGCCTTTCTGTTCTTTCGCAGCTCCTTCTCGCAACTCGCTCTCCCAATTCCTGGCATTGCCCAACCAACCGACTTGGCCGAGGCCGCCAATCTGCACGCCCGCATCCAGCGCTTTATGGACACGACACTGCTCGGGACGATCAGCGGATTCGAAGAGCAGCAACACTAGGTGCCTTGCGCGCCTGGCAGGGAAGATGCATGAGCAACCGGCAGATTGTGATGATCGGTGCCCACCAGCGCACCACCCCAATTGCTATTCGGGAACGGCTTGCCTTCGGGCCGGATGAACTGACCACAGCGCTCGCCAGCCTCAGCGAGATTGCGCTGGAGGTGTTCATCCTTTCGACATGCAATCGCATGGAGATCTACGCGGTTGTCACGAGCGACGAGGCCTGCCAATCGATTGTGCATTTTTTGGCCGATCATAGTGGCCTGCCGCAACACGAACTCGCGCCAACGCTGCGTATGCTGCACAATGCCGATGTGGTGCGGAATGTGTGCCGCCTCTCGGCTGGGCTTGATTCGATGGTGCTTGGCGAGGATCAGATCGTGGCGCAACTCAAGCACGCCATGGCTGCTGCCCAAGCCGCCGGAACACTCGGCCAGGTGCTGAGTAAGCTGCTGCAGGGCGCGCTGGCCTCTGGCAAGATAGTCCGCACTCAGACGGGCATCGCCCGCAGCCATCTATCGGTTGTGTCGGTTGCTCTCGACATGGCCCGCCAATCGTTCGGGGCATTATCTGGGCGCAGGGTGCTGATTATTGGTGCTTGGCAAACAGCCGAGTTGGCGCTAAAACATCTCAAAAGCGAGACTCCGGCTCAGATCATGATCGCAAACCGTACCCGCGAACGTGCAGCACTCCTGGCCGAACGCCATGGCGCGCAGGCGGTCGCACTGGATGATATTGGTGCGGCGCTAGACAACACCGATGTGGTGCTCAGTTGCACCGCTGCACCGCAGGTGGTGATCGATGGTGCAATGGTTGCACATGCGATGATTGGTCGCCAGGAACCATTATTGCTGCTCGATCTGGCGGTTCCACACGATATTGACCACACTGCGGCGAACATGGCGGGCGTGAAACTATTCAATGTCGATGATCTACAGGCGATCTGTGTGGCCAACCGCGCTAGCCGTGCCGCCGAGATCACCCACGCCGATGCACTGGTTGAGGAAGCCGTTAGCAAATTCCTGGAATGGTGGGGCACCCGCCTGGCAACGCCAACGATTCGCGCATTGTGTGAGCGTGCAGAGGCAATACGGGCTGCGGAAGTCCAGCGCACCCTCGCCCACCTGCAGCTGAGTGAACGCGAGCAAGCCGCCATCCAAGCCCTGAGCGAGGCAATCGTCAATAAACTATTGCACCCACCGATCAGCAGCCTGAAGGCCAATGCTGGCGCGGATCTGATTGGCGCAGCAAGGCAGCTATTTCAGGTTGAAAGCTAATGCCGTTACGCACGGCAGGCAGATCTCTTGCCACTGTGCGCGGCAGGCACCAGGAAATCGTTCCATTGCGCGTTCTTGGGCTACGCGCCCTGCGGCAGAAAACCGTTCCCGCCCAGAGGGCACCCGGTTTCCTGCACCTTCCTCCGGTCGGGGCCTTGCCCCGAACCCCGAATGAAGGTTGGTGGCCCGTTAACGCCGTGTCTCATGCCTCGGCTGCGATCAATCGGCGTTGGTGGCTGGTTGGGAGCATATCGAATACGACCGGCTTGTTCGCTTCAGAGTTGGCGTTGGTGGCTGATAGTGGCTCCCCTCTCACCGGCTTGGGAGAGGGGCCGGGGGTGAGGGCAGGTCGCGGTTCTTGTTCTCTTGTTCTTTTGTTCAGGTTTTAGTTCTCGGCATTCTGAATACTGACTCCTGACTTCTGAATACTCGGTTCTTGTTCTATCACATAAGGAGCGTTGCCATGAGTGAGAATGTTGCCCCCGCTGCCCCCTGGTTCGTGCAATATACTGCCTTTCGGGTTGACCCAGCCTGGCGTCGGTTGCCGTATAGTGCCCGCGAGGATGGCCGTGCGGCGTTTGCTGGCGTGATCGATGAGACAACCGATATCAGCACATGGGCCTATAGCACCCTTGGACTAAAGGTTGGCTCCGATCTGCTGCTCTGGCGGCGTGGCAGCGACCCGATTGCGATGCAGGATATGACCGGACGCCTGCTGCAGACTGGAATCGGCACCTATCTTGAGATCTCCCACCAACTATGGGGCTTCACGCGGCCCTCCAATTATACCCGCCGCCCAACCAGCCAGGAACAGGCCATTGATCTGAATGATCGCCTGACCTACCTGACTGTCTATCCCTTCACGAAGACGACCGAGTGGCATCTGATGAGCCGCGATGCGCGCCAGGGGATGATGAATGAGCATATGCGGATTGGCCATGAGTTCGAGGATGTGCGCCAGGTGCTGCTCTATTCAACTGGCCTCGATGACCAGGAGTTTGTGGTGGCCTACGAAATGGAGGAGATGCCACGCTTTACCGCACTCGTCACGGCCCTGCGCGATACAGAGGCCCGCCGCTACACACTGCGCGACACGCCAATCATCACGGGTATTCATCGGCCACTGCGCGATGTGCTATCCCTGATTGGCTGATACTTTCTTAACCACAGAACTGCTGATCTCCTTCACCCCTTACCCCTCTCCCATTAGGAGAGGGCAAGCGCAGCAGGGGTGAGGCAAACAACCTATAAACCTATTTGCTTCATAAAAGGCACAGGCGATATATCGCGCCCAACGCAGGGCCTATTTCAGCAATCAGATATCCACAATCTCTGATCGAAAAGCGAGAAGCATTTGACTACGAATGATCACTTTCTACGCGCCTGCCGCCGTGAACCAACCGAGCGCACACCCGTGTGGTTTATGCGCCAGGCAGGCCGTTATATGCCCGAATACCGCGCCATCCGTGAGCATCACTCATTCCTGGAGATGGTCAAGACGCCCGAGCTGGCAGCTGAGATCACGCTGCAACCAATTCGCGCACTGCCCGTCGATGCCGCGATCATCTATTCCGACATCCTGCCGCCACTTGAAGGCATGGGCCTCCAGCTTACCTATGAGAAGGGCGAAGGGCCGGTTATCCATAACCCTGTGCGAACCCTGGCCGATATTGATGCCCTGCGCCACGCCGATCCCTATGAGACGATGGGCTTTACCCTGGATGCCATTCGGCTGGTGAAACGTGAACTAGCCGGACGTATTCCGCTGATCGGGTTTAGTGGCGCTCCCTTCACGCTGGCTAGCTATGCAATTGAGGGCAGCGGATCACGTGACTATCGGCGCACCAAACTGCTGATGTACCGCGAACCATTGGCCTGGCATGCCTTGATGGAAAAACTCTCGCTGCTGGTTTCCGATTACCTGATTGCCCAGATTGTTGCTGGCGCACAGGCCGTGCAGATCTTCGATAGCTGGGCTGGCGCACTCGCCCCCAGCGATTATGTCGAGTACGTGCTACCACATGTCCAGCGTGCAATCGAGCGCGTACGGGCATTCGATCAGCAATCGTTGGTTCCAATCATCTATTTCGGCACCGACATGGCGGGCATGGGCGCAATTCTGCGGCAAACCGGTGCAGATGTGCTTGGTGTCGATTGGCGGATCGGGTTGGATGATGCCTGGGAGCGGCTCGGGCATGATGTCGCCGTCCAGGGCAACCTCGATCCAGCAGTGTTGTTCGCACCAATCCCCGAAATCGAGCGCCGTGCTGCCGACATTCTGAATCGTGCTGCTGGGCGGCCAGGCCATATCTTCAACCTTGGCCATGGGATTTTGACCGAAACCCCGGTTGAGCATGTGCGCCAATTGGCGGAATTTGTCCAGAACTATAATCTCGTACCAGCATTGGCTGGTGGCGGGTAATACAAGAGGAATGTTATGGCAGCGCAGATACCAACTGGCATCTTTGTGATGGCCTATGGAACGCCCGAAACCCTTGAAGATGTCGAACCATACTACACGCATATTCGTGGTGGCCGGAAGCCATCGCCGGAGGCATTGCAGGATCTGATCGACCGCTATACCAAAGTGGGCGGGCAGACTCCCTTATACGCATTGACCAAGGGCGTTGCGGACCAGCTGCGGGAGCGATTGGAAGCCGAATTCCCCGGCCAGTACAAGGTCTATCTAGGCATGAAGCATTGGCATCCATTTTTGGCCGATGTCGTCGCGCAGATTGCCGCCGATGGCCTCCAACATGTGATCGGCGTCGTGCTGGCACCACACTACTCGCGCTACAGCCTGGAAGGGTACCGCACCTATGTGGAAAAAGGGCTTGCCAAACTTGAACAACCCTTCAGTTTCCAGTTCATTGAGCACTGGCATGATCAGCCGTTATTCCGCAAACTGATCGCCAGCCGTATTCGCGAGGCCCTGGCCGAGTTCCCAGATGCGGATCAGGATAGTGTGAAGGTCGTGTTCAGCGCTCATAGCCTGCCCGAGAAGATCCTGGCCATGGGCGACCCATATGTCGAGCAGTTGCGCGAAAGTGCCGCTGGAATCGCTACGCTGGTTGGGCTACCCGAACACCGCTTCTGCTTCCAGAGCGCCGCACCAACCAACGAGCCCTGGCTTGGCCCAGATATTGTTGATTATATTGAGCAACTGTATGGCGAAGGGGTACGCAATATTCTGAGCGTGCCATTTGGCTTCGTTGCCGACCATCTCGAAGTATTGTGGGATATCGACACCGAAGCGCGCCACAAAGCCGATGAACTGGGTATGACGCTGCGCCGCATTCATATGCCAAACGCCGATCCCGAATTCGTCGATGTTATTCAGACGGTGGTATTAACAGCCGATACAACAATAGCCAATAGCCGATAGGACTTCATCTTCCCTCACCCCCTCACCCTCTCTCCCAGAACGGGAGAGGGGGGATTATACCATTGAGGGCAATGTGCCCCTCTGCCCATGTGGGAGAGGGGTTGGGGTGAGGGGGCAGCATGGCTCATAGCAACCCTGAAGAGAAAGCACCAACCCATGACATCGACACATGCAGATCATGCAATCAACCAACGCCACACCCAGGCAGGCGCACCGCTACTTGTCATTGGCACCCGTTCAAGCAAACTAGCCCTCATCCAGACCAATTTCGTTCGTGATGCGCTGCTGGCCGCCCACGCTGGCCTTGAAATCGAACTCGAACACATCACTACCAAGGGCGATATTGTGCTGGATCGGCCCCTCAGCGCGATTGGCGACAAAGGGCTGTTCGTGACCGAGATCGAAGAGGCGCTGCGTGATGGTCGCGTTGATCTTGCCGTGCATAGCGCCAAGGATCTGCCCTCCGAATTGCCGCCCGACATGATACTGGCGGCGTTCCCACGCCGTGCCGATCCGCGTGATGCACTGATTGCGTTACATGGCGAGAGGCTGAGTGAATTGCGCGATGGTGCGATTGTTGGAACCAGCAGCCTGCGGCGGGCCAGCCAGTTGCGCCGGGTACGGCCAGATCTGCAGATCGAAGACCTGCGCGGGAATGTCGATACGCGGCTGCGTAAACTCCACGATGGCCAGTATGATGCCATCGTGCTTGCGGCAGCAGGGCTTGAACGCATGGGTCTGCTTGCAGAAATCAGCGAATTCCTTGATCCAGCCGAGATCATGATCCCCGCAGTGGCGCAGGGTATCATCGGGATCGAGATCCGCGCCGAAGATGCTGCAACCGCTGCGCTCCTGGCCGTGCTCGATGACCATGATGCGCGGATTGCGGCAACCGCCGAACGCGCCTTCCTGGCTCGTATTGGTGGTGGGTGCCAGGTGCCATTGGCTGCCTACGCTCGCATCAATGCCGATCAGATCACCCTGGACGCGATGATTGGTGCGCTTGATGGGCGAGCAGTGCGCGGCACGCGCTATGGCTTCATATCAGACCCAACCACACTCGGGGCGGAACTGGCCGACGCGCTATTAGATGAGGGTGGACGGGAATTGCTCGGCTGAAGCGAGGAGTCAGGAGTCAGGAGTCAGGAGTCAGGAGTCAGTTGGATATTCTGTAGGATGTTTACTTACTGAGCAGTTCGGCAAGTGGCACAGCCTCTCGTAGAGAAGTATTGATTCTGAATTCTTCTTCAATCGTCCTGTAATA
>JBBQSD010000200.1:0-8250 GCA_038214135.1 Chloroflexales bacterium
GTCGCGCCCGCTGGCGATAATGGTATGGCACAGTTCGAGCACCCGCCGATCTCCAATCTGGCGGGCCAGGATTTGTTCCAGAATGGCATGATCGATACTGGGGAAAAACTCGCGGATGTCGAGCTGGGCGGCATAGTGGTAGGCTCGTACGAAGTGCTGTGCCCGATCGATTGCTGCGAGGGTGCCCTTATGCTTGCGGCAGGCATACGAATCGTGGATGAAACGGGCTTCCCAGATTGGCTCAATCACCTGGCAGAGCGCATGGTGGACGATCCGATCCTCGAATGGCGCTGCCGAAACCCGGCGACGCTTCCATTCCTGGATGACAAATGTACGATACGCGCCTGGCTGATAGCTGCGATCCTCAAGGCGCTCCTGGAGGCGCAGCAGGCGTGTTTCGGCAGCGAGTTCATAGGCGGCCACAGCCGGGCGGGCACGTTTCCCACGCCGCGCAGCCTTGTACGCATGCCATAGGTTCTCGAACGAACTGAACTGCGGCCATAGATTACGCGCCGTTCTGGGCATAGGTTCTCCAATGCTGGCCGACACACAGGTCGGCCCGTATGCATGGCGGTTCATTGGAGGATGCCACCCTGCAAAAAAAATTGCGCGATTCTGGGGAGAGCACCGCTCTCCCCAGACCCCTCTCCGCGCCGCGCATGCCGAACCTTGTACTCATTCCTTTACACATTTCGCATCGGGCTATCGGCTATCGGGCTATCGGCTATCGGCTATCGGTTGAGACGCGGGGCCACAACAATCCGAAATCCGAGGCTGTCGCCGTAGTTGTCCGGGTAGTTCCCGTACCGCGCCCCGCAGAGAACATTTGTGCTATCTTGGTAGTATGAGCCACCACGACGCGGAACATCCCTATCATTAGGTGTAAAGGCTTCTACTTCTATCGCTGCCTGATCGGGATATTCCTTATAGGAACTACTCGTCCATTCCCACACATTGCCAGCCAAGTCAATCGCACCACAGGCCGCTACACCGGCTGGGCAGCAGCCAATTGGAGCAGGCGCATTCACGCCAGCCTGAGCATACACGGCTCGATCCAGATCCACATCTGCCGCGCCCCAGGGATAGGTGCGGCGCTGATCAGTTCCATCCCAGGCGGCGGCAGCTTCCCATTCGGCTTCGGTGGGCAGGCGGATCGCATAACCTGCTGGCAGATTGTCAGCAAGCTGCTCTGTCAGCCAGTTGCAATAGGCGACCGACTCGTACCAGGTGATGATCGACATGGGCTGGTTGGGTTGACGATACTGCGGATCGTTCCATTGATATGGTTCTGATGTGTCACGCTGTTGTCGCCACGTCCAGCCCTCCGGCGTCCACCAGCGCTTGGTCGCATAGCCATTTGCTTCAACAAACACGCGATACTGGGCTACAGAGATCGGCAATTGTGCAATCCAGCATTCACTCAAGGCGAGTTGAGCAGCAGTCTCGCCATCGGCCCAGCCGCCAATCGTGTAGGCTCTATTTGGCATATAGCAGAAGTAGCCAGTGGGCTTGCCAAAATCGCGATTGCGTTGTTCCAGCGCTAAACGCCATGCAGCATGTGTGATCGGATAGCGTGGGTCGCCAAGAGTGCCAAGTGCCTGGGCTGCTTTGATTCGATCATCGGTCGAGATCTGTGGTTCTGGTGCGCTGAGTAGATCGACAATTGCTTCACGTAATGGCCGCTCAATCTTTTCCTCGGGGTCATACAGGCCATTGGCGAACGCAGCAGCACCGCCGAGTTCAAGATAGCTCTGGACCGCCAGCACGGCATCGCGGCGGCGCTGGGTGGCTGGTTTATCGGTGCGGCCAATCCGGCGGCTAATCAACAATTCCAGCCAGGGCAACGCATCGCGCTCAATCGCCTTTGGCCCCTGACGGCGCAAACGCCCAGCCAAGAGTAGCAACACTTCGTGCCAACGAGCCGACTCTGGCCCCGACCAGCGCTGGTAGGCGAGCTGGATCATCTCGGTTGGTTGATCGGCCAGGTAACAGGCAGCCAGATATTCCTGAAAGGTCAGATGCGGGAAGGCATAGCGATCATCGGCGCGGGCCTGCAGCAGGCCGGCATCCTCGGCCAATGCCGCCAGAAAAGCCTGGGTGGTTGCATCAGGGTTGGGGCTATAGCGGCGGAAGAAGCGGTTCAGTTCGCCCTCCATCGTCGCGCCATCCAGCAGGCCACGCCCATCACCATCGGGCGGGCGATCATGGGCTTGGAAGGCTAGGCGATGCACCACCGTACGCAACTGGTCGATCTCCAGGTTCGGCATACCAATCCGCTCGGTCAGGCCAGGCCGATCCAGATTGGGGGTACGGACTGGCTCCCAGCGCTCAAGCAGGAGTTGAATACACTCTTCATACAGGCGCGAGCGATCATTCGGTACCTCATCGTTATTGTAATGCAAGATCGCCAGCATGGTCAGTAGCAGCGGTGAGCGCAACAGCGGGCGCAGTCGTTCGCGTGCTTCTAGCTCGGTCGTCAGCGACTCAATCCGGCGTTCGGCCTCGGCAACGCTTAGTTCGGGATCATCCTGGGCCAATGCTGTGTACCAAGATTGAACGAATGTGCGAACCTGCCCAAAAGCCAGTGGCTCGATTGTGCGTACCTGCCAGCGATCAGCCGGCAACTGCCAATCGCCAGGAACGGCATACGGCAGCACCCGGCACGTCACCACACAATGCGTTCGCTGCATCTGTTCGGCCAGACGTGCGACCGCTTTGGCCACGATAGCACGCGGCCCAATCGGCAACTCATCGAGGCCATCGAACAGCAGCAGCACCCCGCCGCGCCGCATGGCTCCCTTGAGATATTGCTGCAGCCCGGCACGAAGGCCCTGTGGCCCATCGAGCTGCGCTTCAAGCACTGCCCATAGCGCCGTATCGGCATCGCCATTATGGCTGCCCAATGCTGCCGCAACCGCACCAAGTGGGCAGAGAATCGGCACCGGCGTGTGATCGGCTGGCCAGCCCAGAATCTGCACCTGTTCGCCCAAACCACGTCGCGCTAGCAGCAGTGTCAGGTAGCGTAGCGCCGTACTCTTGCCAGAACCAGGCTCGCCAAGCAACACAAGGTAGGGATTCTGGGCAATCGCTTCAAGCACAAGGCGCGGGCGTTTGAGATTAAAGGTGACTGGCGTCGAAGCAGGCAGGTCGGCAAGTGCAGCCAGGAGCTCTTCGCTGTCAATATGCGAATCTGTCCGCTGAATGGACCGAAGGGCTGCAGGAAATTCGTTACTCTGGATTGCCATTGTACCAAGCACTCGCACCTGCTCTGGCGAAAAAACCTCTGGCGCTACCTGTTCGAGCTTGAGGCGTTTGAGCAGTGCAGCAGCCTGTGGCGCTGGGCGGGTACGTTCGTGAACAACCACAGTTCCGCCATCGGTCGTCAGGCTGGTATAGATATGCTGCAGACGCAGGGCTGGCGCAGCCCGGCGCTCACCACCCGTCTGGCGGCGGCCCGTTAGCCGGTAGAGCCGCAATTGCTCACACTCGCCAACCATGGCCGACAGATAATCGAGCAGCAGGCGTGGCCCATCATCGGGCACCTGGTCACCATAGAAATTGTTGATTGTCTGGTTGGTGGCAATATTAACATCACGCCCAGCCTGAGTACCACTAGAGCGCTTGAGTGCCGCGAGCGCAGATTGCTTCTTGCGCAACTTCTCCAGCATCGTTGCTTGGACATCGGGCATATTGGCAAATGTATCTATTGAAGCCTTGAGCTGCGTGATCTCGGCTTCAAGGCGCGTGATCTCATCTGACATGGGCGGCTCCACAATAGTCATTCTCCGCAATTCGGGATACTATTGCTATCATACGACGAGATCGGGGTGTTGGGCAAGGGCGGAACCAAGAACCAAGAACCAAACGAACAACGCCGCCAACAGCCAGCAGTGCTCTAGCAACCACCGCCGCCAGCCCTGAAAGGGCGGCTTACGGTAGCCCAATGCGCGGCGGTGGGCGAACAAAAGCTAGGGCCAAGCATCGCGTGATCTGTTGGAAGGATGGTTCGTGAACCACCTCCAATGAGTCACGAACAAAGATTAATTACAAGCTCCGGCGTGACCAAGTGCATGAAGTAGTCAAGAGTAGGGTGCCGATCAATGTACCTGCCACCCCGATCACGTAATGCACGACAAGGATAGGGTCTGGTTTTGGTATTTGCCCACGTTAGTGTGAAGTGCAAAAATATGGTTCTCTTATGAGTATGCAAGCCATACCTGGCGTGTGGCAGCACGGCTTGCATACTCGAGAAACTCAGTGCGTTTGTCGCTACCAAAATGGATACTGCCGAGATGGTATCGTTACCTGAGTACCATCTCAGCAGTATCCCCAAATACTGTTTCTGTATGCGACGGTGCGCGATGTTTCTGAGAATCGCTCGCTGCCGCACGTAATGAATACCACATGTGTTAGGAAGCTTCTTGGCAGGATTGCTTGGCGTTGGTACCTCCCTGCTGATAGCTTTCTTAACAGGGTTTCACGCTGTTCCTTGAATTCATGTTGATCTATCCTGCACCTATGACCACGCGGCATTGATATCCAAGCCCAGCCGGTACCATTTTGTATTTGTTCGCGCCTGAGCTGTTACTTTTCCACTGGAAGCCTTGGCGACGATGAATGGGCTGATAGTTCCAGATTTGCTGAGTGGCCCGCGATGTAGCAAATTGGCGCTTGTCGAAGAGCCAAGATACAGATCAATAGCATCACCCGAGACATTATAGCTAATATCTACGTCGCTATCTTTTTGTGTGTCAGACGCGTCATAGTTATAGCTAACCACCAGCGGTTGTTGGGCTGCGGCCCTCGCAAGTTCGTGCGCTTCAGGCGCTTGATTGGCAACCAAGGCTAAAAAGTTAATCCGAACCGGCCCTGCAAGCTTGTGCTCATCCAGTCTGAAGGCAATAGAGATCTGTGGCTTACGAATACCATCAGAACCTTCATCGTCTTTAAGTGTATCGAACGGTTGAGCATGCTCAAGGCTGAACTTATAATCTTCATCACTGATCGGCACAGCGGAGAGCAGCAATTCGCTATTATTAAGAAAGTCGAGCAGAAGCGCATGGTCGCCATTCATTACCTGAGCCTCGACAATCCAGCGTGTACCGAGTGGGTCGACATGGATGATTCTCTTTGCATTCTCATCCTCAGCCAGATCACCCCAATTGATCCGAGACGTCTGATCGCCAATACCAATCGCCTCTCCAGGGATAGTCAGGACGACCTTACGACCCTGTACCAATCCGAGCGCTTGAAGCGTTAAGGCTGATACTTCAACTTTCAGTGATAAACCAGTGTTTACCACAACCTTTACCTCTTGCATCTCTGGAGCCTGGAGCGATGCACTCACTGAATCGACCACACCAACAATCTCGTTTATTGTCATGGTTTGCCTCCTCTTTAATGATACACACACCGAAAGCCAAGGTCATCGAATCGATCGGTAGTCGCGAAGAGCAAGAGCGCTTCTTCGAGTCCCACCGGTGGATGGCTCATTGTTACACCTCCTCCAACGGCTTGTAGATGCGTTGGTATTGTGAGCGCTTGCTGGTTCCATAGTGTTCCATCCGACTGCGTGGCAGTCCATTCCCATACGTTACCAAGTAGATTGTAGATTCCTTCTGGTGTACGACTGTGGCTGTTTGTGCTATCAACAATCTGCCCGCCCTGTTCAGCGAAAATCGCGGTATTGGTCATTGTTTGCCAGTCCGCAGCACTACCTCGACCAGCTCGCGAAAAAACGGCCTGCTGCCACTCAGATACTGAGGGGAGTTGCCCATCAATCCATGCACAGAAGCGTGCAGCCTGCAACGCATCAATGCCTGTCACTGGCAGATTGTCGCTCTGCGCGCCTTGAAAATAGGTGCTGACGCTACCAAACGGTTCAAGGCATGTGCCAGCATCGACACAGAAGCGATAGCGACTATTTGAAACCTCATATGGTTCGAAGCGTACCGCACTGCCCACAATGCTGATACTCTGTTGACCGCGGGCTTGCTCCCGCAACCATCGCACATGCAGTGGTTGATAGAGCGCGGCAACGGTGATAGCAAGCAGAATAAGAACGAGCACCTGAAAGAGTTGGCGTGAACGCCGCTCGCTGCGAAGCTGTTGCTCTTGCACTGCTGCTCGCTGATTCAGGCTACTAACATAGAATTCGTGTGCTTCCTCGCTTTGGAAGACACTATCGCCATGCTGCTTGAGTGCCTCTGCCTCAGCCAGCCGTACACCACTCAGCAGATAATCAGCATTACGCTCTCCGTTGCGCCATTCGACCAATGCTATATCGAAGCGCACTCGTCGGCGCAGGGTTTCACGCTGTGTATCAATCGCCGCTTTGAGTGTTGGCCAGCTGTTGAGCAGCGCTTCATGAACAATGTCGACTATTTCGATCTGTTGTTCATGCCCAGCTTCCTGAAGCATGGCCTGGTCGGTACGCAGGAGCCGCGCCGTGGCTAGATCGTTGATTAGCTGCTCATGCTGCCCATTGGTACGTGTTAGCTCAGTGCGTGGGCGCCGCCAACGCAGATCAGCCCCCTGGTCATCAAGTGAGACGCGCACTAACTCAAGGAAGAGGCTCAGAATCGCTGCTTGCTCCTTGGGAGTACGCTGCTCCTGTTGAAGCCCATTATAATCTCGGTAGGTATAGACAGCATCAGCGCGGCGTTGGATGGCATCGGCCAGCCCTCGATAGGCGCTCAGGCGTAGAACACCACCACGCCAGAGATCCTCAAGCGTCACCTGAAGTAAGGGCAAATAAGCTGCGTCGATGGCTGCATCAGCTGCTAATTGCTGCACGAGTGCTGGTTCAAAGCGCTTTTCGGGGTGGCGGATCTGGATCGGTTTCTCAATAGCCCCTGCCAACTCAGGAGTACTCATCGCACGGAGGACGACCTTATTTCGCTCCATAGCGTCGAAGCGTGCATCAGCGACGATATGCACCAGAAAATCGCTCCGCATGGTGGCGATGATTTGGATGGGCCACTCGCCATTTTTTACACTATTGGCAAGTAACTCCAGCGCCTGTTCTCGCTCAGTTGCATCAGTTTGGCTATAGAGTTCCTCAAATTGATCGATCAGCAGGAGAAAGCGCTGTTTTGACAGGTTAGCATCGGACAAGCCAAACGACTGGAGGGCACGATGAAGCACAATTGCAGGCTGGCGCCCAGGGTGATCAATGATCTGTGTCTTCGTAGTGTATCCCTGCCTCCGCAGGCGCTCGCCAAGTCTCGGCAGCAACCCTGCTCGTGCCAATGAGGATTTGCCACTGCCACTGGCACCAACGATCAAAAGCAGCCGATCGCCAGCGTCCTTACTCAAGCGATCAACAAGTACTTCCACAATTCGCTCGCGGCCTGCAAAAATATCATATTCGTCGGCAGTGAAGGCCCGTAATCCAAGATACGGATTAGACAAGCCAGCGACCTTGTAGGCTAGCTCCTCGGTGATAGTAAGGTCGCCCTCGACGAACGTCCCCTGACGTTTGTCAATAGCGCCTTCAGCGTAATCACCGCCCTGAGTATTAACAATACGTTGATTTACTTGAGCAATAGCAGGCTCATCTTGTGCTTCATACTCAGATTGCTTAGTGCTATTTGAGTCGCTTGACATCATTGACCTCTGACCATCGCGTGATCGATAACTACTATTTGTATAGGAAACGGCTTTGGGTCACATTTTAGGCTATCGATGCCTAAGCAATCGGACTAGAGGGGGACCACTTGGTGGGCAAGACGGAACCGGGAACCGAGGAATAAGCGATAGATTGTATGAGCGTCTGCGATATGCCCCAACACGCCAGCACCATTGCTTGATTGCAGCCGAGGCATGACCAGCGGGCGTTAGTTACGCCAATCACATCTCTTGCGGGTTCAGGGTGCAGCACCTGACCGTTTCGATAGTCGATAAGCGATCATTCGATAGCCGATATGGGCGTATACGATACGCCCCAACACGCCAGCACCATTGCTTGATTGCAGCCGAGGCATGACCAATCAGCGCGATCAAACCATCAGCATCTCTTGCGGGTCGGGTACCCTCTGGGTGCCGCAGCGCCTGTCCAATGCTGGCCGACACACAGGTCGGCCCGTACACATGGCAATCCATTGGAGGATGCCACCCTGCAAAAAAATTGCGCGATTCTGGGGAGAGCACCGCTCTCCCCAGACCCCTCTCCGCGCCGCGCATGCCGAACCTTGTACTCATTCCTTTACACATTGTGCAAGAGCAGGATAGAATTCAGAAATGCAGAAA
>JBBQSD010000201.1:0-8050 GCA_038214135.1 Chloroflexales bacterium
ATGCGTTTCTTGCAGGGCCGCAAAATCCGCGATACAGCCGAACGCCTAGCAATGAGCGAATCGGATCTGTACCGCAAACAACGAGTGGCCGTTGAAGAAGTCGCCCGCCAACTGGCCCTGATGGAAGAGACAGAGAAACCGGCCTAATTGGCCCGTAGAGACGCAAGATGTTGCGTCTCTACGGCCTGATATTGCGTCTCTACGGCTATGGATCATTGCGGCGATGGTGGCGCCCACAAGAATTCGATTCCATCACAACCCGCGGATTTGCCGTAAAGAGCATGCCAAAGGCAATCTTCGGCTTCATCGCCCCATGGGCAAGCGCAAAACCATAGGCAATCCGCTGCGCTGTCCTGCGGCTGGCGCTGCGCAAACGGCGCATACGAATATAGGTACTGGGTGGCACACCCGAACATGTGCAGAGATGTGTCGCATCAAGATTCAGGGTCGCCAGTTGCTGATCAAAATCAGAGGTTGGCGCAAATGTCTGCGCGAGTTGATAGGGCTGCGGCATTTCATGGCCTTTCTATGCTCAAGAATTAACGTGTTCTTAACAAGATTATGCCGCATGAATGAGTAAGTTCAAGTTTGTTTTGTGTTAGGCATCCTGTGCAAAAATTCTACAATATCTGGATAATTGCTTTAGATGGCGCTTTTAGAATGGTTCTGGTGGCCGAATGCGCCAGGCCATTGCTTGCAGCCAGATCGCGGCGCTGATCCAGATCAGGTACGCACCAATCAGGATGATGATCAGTTGCCCTGCACGCCCACGCTGCCAATAGCGCAGTGCGGTGCGTGCGCCCCAGATGCCAATCACCCATAGTGAAAACATGAGCCAGCGGGTTGTCAGGTTTGCGCTACTAAACAGCGGCAGCAGTGCAAATCCCGTTGCGATCAGCACAGTCAGCCCTGCGAGTACACCCAGGGTTAGCTTGGATTGCCGCGCTGCCCAAGAACCAGAACGCCGCATTGTTGCGAGGCCAAGCGCCATTCCAACCAGGGCTAACAGGGCCGGAAACAGCCCCGTGTGATCGCGTAACCCTTCACCAAGCAGTGAATCGATCAAGGCCGAGAGTGATTGCATATTTTGCAGGGCTGTATCTTCGCCTGCTGCACCAACTGCGCCAACCTGGTTGCGAATTGTTCCGAGAAAGAAGCTATAAAAGATGCTAAATGTTGCCAGTTGAACACCCAATGCCGTGATAGCCACCCATCGCGCCGTATTGCCAGAGATACGCCGTGCGATTGCAAGCGCCAGCACGAGTGCCGTCGCGCCGCCTACTAACAGCGAGTCGTTCAGATAGTAGCTAAAATGGCTAAGATAGGCAAGGAATTCAAGCAACACGAGTATCGCAAGCGCAGTTAGTGTGATCGATGCTCGTGATTGGCCCGAATCAGTGTGCCACTGCAACGCGAGCACAAGCGCCGCGATAAGCGATAGATGGATCGCTTGGGCAAACATGAAGGTACTAAAATTCCACCAGGATGCCAGCATGCCACCAGGAGCGAGTGCATAGAATCCAGCCGCAAGCAGCGCAACAATCTCATTCCGCGAATGCTGTCGAAACCCTGCCATCGCAATCATGTACACAACGAATGGGCTCAGGGCATCGAGCAGGGCGGCACTCAGATGCAGCAGCATTGGCAGATCAATCCCAAGCAGGGCCAGGGGCGCGAGAATCAGGTATAACGCTGGCGGGTATGGTGATAGCACGCCACGATGTGGAGCCTGCAAAAAGATCTGCCCTTCGATCAGTTCTGCATAGCGATGGGCATGGAAGCCAATATCGCCAGGCATTGCACCAGGAACGATTTTACCGCCATAGCGTAGCGTAAAAACAACCAGCGCGAAGAATAACAGCCAGCGCAGCGCTCGCGCCGAGAGCGGGTAGCCGAAACGAATAAACAATTGCGGCATACCAATGCGGAGCACGATACACAGCCCGACAGCCATTCCAAGTGCGCTCAGGAGTGGTTGCGCGGCAAGTGTGCTGCGTGGCGGATCCAGCATAGCGGCACAGGCAACCAGCACAAGAGTAATCTGGCACCCCCAGGTTGTGGAAGATGGCGAGAAGCCACTCCAGCGCAACCCGGCCCAGAGCAGAATTGGTAGCAGCAGCCAGATGATGATCGATGGTTCGGTTGGCAATGCCAGGCCGCTGCGCTGGATCAATAGGGTACCAACGGGAATGCCAAGATTACGATCATCGCCAGCCACGCGAAAGGTGCTACTACGAAATTCAATGGTTGGGTTGTTTATTGGTAGCGGCGGAACCAGAATATGATAGCGTGCGCCATCGGGGCGCAACACCAATGGCGCGATCTGCTGCCCATTGGCCCACAGTCCAGCAGCCGGTTGCCCGCGATCATAGACATCACGGGGGATCGGCAGTATGTGGATCGTCAGCAGCAGCGGGTGTTGTGCAAACCCGGCCAATCGCACAACCGAACGCGCCCCGGACCAACGGAACGGGCCGTTTGGCCCAGCACTGGTTCCGTAGAAGCGGCTGATCAATGGCAGATCGGCACCAATGCCATCTTCCTGGCCAACCACAATTGGGTAGCGCAATGGGAACTGAGCAACCCCAACAAGCAGTATGGCAAACAGACCGATCAGCGCCGCCAATCGCATATCAAACAGATCGATCAGCCCAGAACGAATACGAGCCAGCAATCGACTGATCATCTCAATTGAACTGTTGCATTCGTTGTGTCGTGAAACCAATGCTGCGATAGAATGCCGTTGTGGCAATCTGCTGTGGCCCGCTGCCGCTGGCACTCAATGGAATATCGCAATACAATGTCAACCCATCAAGGGTAACACTGCCACTCCCACTCTCTGTTGTTATGTCAATAACAACACTCACTGGCCGCATTCCGGGGCTGTATGTCAGTGCGATATGGGCCATTGATGGTGTACCTGGTCTGATCGCCGTGATGCGTACGCTAGCGAGGCGGGCGGTGCGGGTACTGATTGCGGCCAATCCAATTGCTACGGCTGTAGCACCCAACGCGATCCGTTGTAGTCGGTTCATTGATACTCCTCGAGGTCGTAGAGACGCAAGATGTTGCGTCTCTACGGCGCGAAAACCAACGCTTCAACGTGAAGATCCCATCATGCAATTAGTTCATGGTTGTTTATACAAGCGTTGGTAGGCGGCATAATTGCCATACACAATTTTGACATAGGCGCGCGTTTCGTCATAATCGATGCCCTCAATAAAGCGATCTGGGTCACTTGTACCCGGCGCTTGCAGCCAACGTATGGCATTTGTTGGGCCACCATTATAGGCTGCCAGGGCGGCATAGACATTATCCTCAAGCTGGCGCAGTTGTGTGCCAAGGTAAAAGGCCCCAAATCGGATATTGAGCGCTGGTCGGGCAAGATCGCTATCGCGGAATTCGGCGACGCGCAGGTGTTCCGCGATTCCGCGGGCCGTATCCGGCATCACCTGAGCTAACCCATAGGCACCAGCCACCGAGCGGATCTGCGGGGCAAAGCGGCTTTCCTGGCGTATTAACGCATACAGTAACAATGGATCGATCTGCTGTTCCTGCGCCGATGCAAGTACGGACAAAGCATATGGCGTTGGCAGGCGTAATCGGGCAATGATTACTGGCATTCTGGTGCGCGCACTCGCTGGAATCTGATCAATAAGTTGATCGACACTATCAAGCGCCACATCCGCACGGCCATGCTCGTGTGCAATACGGGCCAGGAGTGCCAGGGCACGCGGATCATCCAGATACGATTGCCAGGCAGCACGCCACTCGGCCCGAGCCTCTGCTGCAAGCCCAACCTCATCCAGCGCAATTGCGCGGGCCAAGAAGCCCGTTTGTGCCTGCATGAGTGTTGTGATGGTTTGTTCTGACTGGCCACCTACCAGTGGGGCAGCCCATTGCCCAACCCAATCGTTGAGTGCTGTCCAATCCTGCACTTGCACAATAGCAGTGACGGGTGTTTTACCCTGGCGTGTGATGCCAAGCAGATCTTCGGTGCGAGCGGCATAGTACGATTCGGGTGCCAGTAGGGCGGCGCGTTTCAAGAGTATGTTCCCACCTGCCAAATCGCCAGATTCGCGTTTTGCGCGGCCTGCCCAATAGGCTCCCTGAGCGGCAATAATACCAGCAGATTGATTAGACTGAAACTCCCATGCCTTGGCAGCCTCAGCGATCCGCCCCGTCTGATACAATCCCAGCCCCGCCGCAAAGAATGCATCGCGGCCCTGGGTGGTATCGGCATAGCGTCTGGCCAGATCATAACGAACATCGGCAGCAGCAACTGGATCATCCAGCCCATCCAGCAGCAGTGCCGCACGGCGCAGCGCCTCGGGCGCGCGTGGGTCGTTGGGTTGTTCAGCGGCATAGGCCCGATACGCTGCCACTGCTGCTGCTCGATCACCACGCTGGCCGAGTGTCTGGATGCGATCCAGGCGTGCCTGACTGGCAACATCGCTGGTTGGTTGGGCCTCGGCCAGGATCTGATCGAGTGCTGTGAGTGCAGCAGCATAATCGGGGCTATCGCCCTCGCGGAATGTGAGCGCTCGGCGGCGGCGCAAATCCAGTTGTATTGCTCCCGAACTGCCAGCAATCGCTGCATCGAACTGGCTACGGGCAGCGACCCAGCGTTCGACATTGCTGAACACGAGCGCAGCAAGCGCTGGATCAGGCGTATAGTATGGATCAGCCAACAGCAGATCGGCGGCAGCTGCGGCCTGTGGAGCAGCAGGGGACTGTTCAAGGATTTCCTGGAGCCAGGCCACACGGCGTAGAGAATCGCCCAGCGCCTGTGCGGTGGTAGCGGCATCGAATAAGATCCGCGCCCGATAGGAGGGTTCCTTGGCCAGATCCAGCAGGGCTACATACAGCCGTAGCGCTTCATCTGGATGTTGAGCCGCTTGTTGCGCAGCAATTGCTCGCTCATAGGCCAGTGCCCGTTCGCCAGGAACAAGGGAGCTGGTTGCAGTTTGTTCATATGCCACGGCGGCCAGTTCTGGCTTACCAAGACGCAGCAGCACATCGCCACGCCGGAATTGGGCATATGCACCAATTGGCGTATTCAGATCGGCATAGCGCTGATACATTTCCTCAGCTTGGGCATCCTGGCCAGTCTGCTCATAGGAACGTGCCAGCAGAAATCGTGCGCGAGCGCCATAGGCACCGGGTGGCTCGGCAGCGGCAATCGGCTCAAGGGCCGCAACAGCAGAAGCCCAGCGCTCGCGCAGAACAAAGCTCTCGGCCAGATAGAACGCTGCCGTCGGCACACGCACATCGGTAGGGCTACGATCAATAAGATCATGAAACTGCTCGGCGGCGGCAGCATGTTCACCAATGGCACGCAACATAAGCCCATACTCAAGTTGCTCACCAGCCGATTGTGGTGTTGGCGATGGTTGGAAGGATGCCGTTGGAGGCAGTGGTGTTTGGGCGGCTGTTGGCCGTTGTGGGGCGAATTCGCAGCTAGCGAGTAGCATGGCCAGCAGGATCACCGAAATCAGCATTCGCATGAGGGTATTGTACCACGTGGCAGGAGTCAGGAGTCAGGTTAGATACTCCGCTGGAGCATCTAACCTGATCACAGAGCTAGACAGAGCCAGTATGCTAGAATCATTTGTATTAAGCATTCGTGAGATACTTCTGAATTCTGACTCCTGGCTTCTGGGATATATAAGGATTAACCCATGAACTATCAACAAGCGCTTGATTATGTCTATAGCTTTATGGATCCGGCTCGCGCTGGGCCGCAGGCCAATCCACATATGAATCTGGTGCGGACGCAGGCGTTATTGGTGGCGCTTGGCAACCCGCAGCAGGGGATGAACTGTGTTGTTGTGGCGGGAACCAAGGGTAAGGGCTCAACATGTGCCCTGATTGAATCAATTGCACGCCATGCAGGGTTGCGGGTTGGCCTGTGGAGTTCGCCGCATTTGCATACCTACCGCGAACGCATTCAGGTGGATCGGCGGCTGATCGGCGAAGGTGATTTCGTGCGACTGATCGAACGGGTGCGTCCGGCTGTCGCTGCGTTGATCCAGGCACCACATGGCCCACCCAGCACATTTGCGTTGGGCATGGGTTTGGCGTTGCGCTATTTTGCAGAGCAACAGGTGGATCTGGCCGTGTTAGAGGTTGGATTGGGTGGGCGTTATGATAGCGCGAATGTGGTGCAACCATTGGTATCGGTGATCAGCTCGATCAGCTATGATCACATGGAGTTTTTGGGGGATACGCTGTCACAGATTGCTGCGGAGAAGGCCGGAATTCTGAAGCCAGGCGGATTGGGAGTGACGATTGAGCAGCCTGAAGAAGCCCAGGTTGCGATTGAATCAGAGGCGCGCGCTGTCGGCGCGCGGTGGTTTGTTGCTGCCGAGGGGGCCGGGGTACGCACGGAGGCTGGTGCAGCCACGGTGGTTCATTTCGATCCATATGCTGAATATAGGGGGCCGCATACAACGGCGCTGGCTGGATCGTTCCAGCGTGAGAATGCGCGATTAGCGGTTGGCGCGGCGCTGCTGTTACGCGATGCTGGGCTGACGATCAGCGATGCCGCGATTGCGCAGGGGTTGGCGCAGGCCACGTGGCCAGCACGCTTCGAGGTGATCGATGGCAGCCCGCCGATTGTGATCGATGGTGCCCATAATGGCGATTCATGCCGCAGGTTGGTGGAATCGCTCGCCCAGCGGTTCCCTGGCCAGCGGATTGTGCTGGTGTTTGGCTCATCGCGTGATAAGGATCTGGAGCGGATGCTGGCCGAACTCGCGCCAGCTGTGTCGATCTGGGTGCTGACCCATTCTGGCCATCCACGGGCCATGCTGGACTTGCCAGCGCTTGAGCAGTGCATTCTGCAGGCCGATCCACAGGCGTATGTGCAGATCGAGCCACTTGTTGCTGATGCGCTCACACAGGCGTGTGAATTAGCCACGCTGGATGGGGTTGTCTGTGTGACGGGATCGCTGTTTGTGGCGGCGGCGGCACGTGAGGCGCTTGGGTTGGCCGAGGAACGCGACCCACCGTTTTTGCCATGAATATAGCCGATAGCCATCGGCGCGGGCGTATGCTGTGTGGGCGTATGCGATACGCCCCTACACCCATTGTCCATTGGTGTCCACAGGGTGCAATTCGTCACCACGTTTATTGTTGGCAGCTGTGGCATAACCATCGGGCCGTGGTGGGCCGCCGTCGCGAGCGTAGCAGAAATAAAAAGTTTGTTACATTTGTTTGGGAGGCATTGGCGTGTGGAGCAACGTCCAGGCGGGGAATCTGGGGCGGATCGAGGTACGGAATGAAAGTGGACGCTGATCCGGCGCACGGATACCTACTGGCATATCGTCGATGAATGGAATATCTATCTGGTTGACCCACCAGCGGGGATCACTACCTCTGACGGGCAGAGGCGCTATCTCGCGCAAACCCTCAATCTGTATGATAACGCAACGACGACCACGCCGCCGACCAGTCGCGGCCTGTTGACTCGTACCCAATCGTATAGCAACCTCCCACTGGTGGCCACTATCACGAATGTGACCCTGAGCGGCCCGTACACGACCGCGCTCCCTGCGGGCGATCAGATCGCGACCTGGAACCTCATGCGCGACAATGTGACCGCCGACAATGCCAATGTGGTGACGCTCGATGCCGTTGACACCACGACGGGCACGGTCCTGGCCAGCCGGGTGGTGACGCGCCAGCAATGTGGCATGGCCTACCAGAATCAGGGCTTCTCGTTGCCGTTGACGAGTCAGGCCGGGCATACGCTGGAGTTCCGCGTGTTCTGGCACGACACTGCGTATGTCAAACTCCAGCAGGTTCGCGTGCAGAGTCGGGCGAATGGGGTCACGGAGACCGACCAGTACGATGGCGATGGGAACCGGGTCAGCCGGACGCGGGCGGGCGTCACCACGACCTACGGATTTGGGCGGTGGGAGCAGGACGGTGCGACGACGCGGAAATACTACTCTTTTCAAGGCCAGGTGGTCGCCATCCGCGACGGAACCACCGTCAGCTATCTGCATGGCGACCATCTCGGGAGTGTGAGTGCAACGACGAATGC
>JBBQSD010000202.1:0-7947 GCA_038214135.1 Chloroflexales bacterium
GATCGAGAGCATCGGCACCCCAGCCAGTATCGAGGAAGAAATCGCCAACAAACCCGCTCATATGCGTCAGCAAATGGCGCATCGTGATCTGCGCTGTTGTATTCGCATCGCTCAGTTGCAGATCCGGCAGATAGTGGCGCACTGGCGTATCCAGATCGAGGCGGCTCTGTTCTACAAGGCGCATTGCCGCCGTGCCCGTGACAGTCTTGGTGATCGAGCCGATCTGAAACAGCGTATCGGAATCGACGGCCAACGGATGATCGACATTCGTCACACCAAGGCCATCGACCAATTGCTCACCATCAATACTTACACCAAACGCAACGCCAGGGATGGCATGGCGCTCCATCGTTATGCGCACCTGTTCGCGCAGAGCATTCAATTGCCCACTCATACGGTTGGCTCCTCAAGCTGTTTAGCAAGTTCTTTTTATATGGAAGTTCACATGCTGCTCAAAACCGACGGGATCTAAGCGCCCGCGTGGCTCGTAGTTGTCTGCGGGTTTTTGTAATACATCTTCCATGATCTTTCGTATTATAAGGCTGTAGATCATTTATGCAAAGGAACAGAGCAATGCAGCGCACACACTTTTTACGTGGTATGGCCACAGTCAATTTTTGGGCCGATAATGTGGCTGCTGCCCGCGATTGGCACACTGAACTGTTTGGCGAGCGGCCAACACAACTGCAAATCATCGGTGCAGCGATCTGCCTGGTGGGCCTAGAAGTGATGAATTTCCGCGGAGGTGCCTGATGCGATTAGGGCTTGCCACCTATGCGCTGTTGCCACAGCTCGCTATAGATGATCAACTGTTTCTGATGACACTCCGTCAGCGTGGCCATCGTGTCGATGCAGTCGTCTGGGACGACACACATATTGATTGGGCCGACTATGACGGGGTGATTATACGCTCGTGCTGGGATTATCATAAGCGCCCGGCTCAGTTCCTGGCATGGATCGACCGATTAGATGGCATGGGTGTACGATTATGGAACCCGGCACCGCTTCTGCACTGGAACCACGAGAAGCGCTACCTGATCGAACTGGCCGCACAGGGCATCCCAATTGTACCAACGATCTACCTGGAACGAGGCGCATTGGTGGATCTGGCGCAATTACTGCGTGATCAGCAGTGGGCCGATGCAGTGATAAAACCCGCTATCGCTGCGACGGCCTTTCACACCTGGCGAACAAACATCACGCAAGCCGTAACAAACCAACAACAACTGGCGGCATTAGTCGCCAGGGGTGCCGTACTCGTCCAACCACTGATGCCCGAAATCGCGCAAGGCGAGTGGTCGTTGCTATTCTTCGGCGGGGAGTTCAGCCATGCGGTACTGAAGCGGCCAGCACCAGGCGATTTCCGTTCACAGGATGATTTCGGCGGTACTGTTGAGCTACGTAATCCACCACCGGGCATGGTTGATCAGGCGCAGCATATACTCAGCACACTCAGCAGCCCATGGCTGTATGCTCGTGTCGATGGACTAGTAGTTGGTTCGGTTTTCACATTGATGGAACTGGAGTTAATCGAGCCATCGCTGTTTCTCAGTGCCGCGCCACATGCTGCCAACATGCTTGCCACAGCCCTTGAGCGATTGAGTGCGGAGTGATGCGGGGCAAATCTTGGAATCTTGGATTACCGATGATCGACGTTTATACCGCATCCGCAGGCTGAAGCCTGCGGCTAGCGGTTGATCACCCATAGCTGCGTGGCTTCAGCCCGCAGCGTGCAAGCGAACCATATCCAATTAAATACCCAATGTCCATCGGCCTGCGGTCTACGAATGTCCCGATTAAGCAGAATATCACTGATCATAGCACAAAGTGCCTGTGCTGCAATGGCGGCGCGTGGTGTAATAAGCCTACACGAAGTGACGTACTGAACACCTACAGGAGGCCACCAATGAACCCAATCAACGCCATCAATCCGGAATTCAGCCGCATCGTCGTTGAGGAATGGTCGGACGAAGCAGTGATCCGCCGCCGCGAGCAGTGAGCCAATCGCGAACCGCAATGAATGTTGACAATCAACGTCATTCATCGTGTGCGTGTTATGGAATGCGCAACGGTGCGTAATTCACATCAACCGGCGAAACGAACTGCCAATAATCTGCGGAATCTGCGGTTCTGGCTCCGCATAGACGCTCCAGCGCAGCGTCTCTACCTTGAATATGGATAAGCAGGAGGTTCGGGATCACCTCGGTGGTGCGTGGTGTTGCATTCTGACTCCTGACTCTCCTGACTCCTGAATACTCGCCTCACGTCGTGCGCATACTCAATGCAATCCGGCCACGCGCCGTATCAACGCTCAGTACCCGTACATCGACGATATCGCCAACCTGCACAACCTCCAATGGATTTTTGACGAACCGATTGGCCAGTTCTGATACATGCACCATGCCATCCTGTTTGACGCCAATATCGACAAATGCGCCGAAATCAACCACATTCCGCACGGTGCCCTTGAGGATCATCCCAGGCGCAAGATCCTCCAGCTTCAACACATCGGCGCGCAATATCGGTGGCGGCGCATCATCGCGGGGGTCGCGGCCAGGCTTGGCCATATCATCGAGAATATCATTGAGCGTCGGCTCGCCAACCCCAAGTTCAGCAGCTAAACTTGCCAGCGTCAGCGCACCGCTGCGGATCTGCTCACGCACCCTGGCTGCCACATCTGGTAGTGCCAGCCCTGCACCAAAGCGTGTGATCAGTACCCGTGCTGCCTTGTATGATTCTGGGTGGATGGCCGTCTGATCAAGTGGATCGGGCGCACCCGGAATGCGTAAAAATCCCGCACACTGCTCAAATGTTTTCGGCCCAAGGCCCTTGACCTTGCGGAGTTCGGCACGCGCCCGAAACGGCCCGCTTTCATCACGATGGGCAATCACCGCTTTGGCTGTTTTCGGGCCAAGGCCAGCCACATAGGTCAACAATGCTGCTGAGGCCGTATTCAGATCGACGCCAACATAGTTCACACAACTCTCGACAACCGTGGCAAGCTGCTCGCCAAGCCGCTTCTGATCAACATCGTGCTGGTACATGCCCACACCAAGCGCCTTTGGATCGATCTTGACCAGTTCGGCCAATGGATCTTGCAATCGCCTAGCAATCGAGACATTACCGCGCTGGGTGGCATCCAGATCAGGGAATTCCTCACGGGCAATATCAGATGCAGAATAGACCGATGCACCGGCTTCGCTGACCAACACATAGTTGATGCCGCCCTGCTTGCGAATCACATCCGCAACCAGCGCCTCAGTTTCGCGGCTGGCGGTGCCATTACCAATCGCAACGATCTGCACAGCCCAACGGCGGATACTGGCCAGCAACTGCTCACGCGCTCGATCCGGCTGGTGCAGATAGATCACCCCACCCTCAAGATATTTGCCGGTCGCATCAACAACCGCAACCTTGCAGCCCGTCCGAAACCCTGGATCCACACCCATCACGATCCGACCACGCAATGGTGGCTGTAATAATAATCCACGCAAATTGGCGGCAAAGATCGTCAGCGCATGGGCCTCGGCCTTCTCAGTCAGCTCGGTGCGCAGATCGCGCTCGATTGCTGGCGAGAGCAGGCGCTTGTAGCCATCCATAATCGCGGTACGCAGTTCTGCACCAACCCAACTCGTGGCAGGAGCATAGCGGCGCTGCAACGTACCGATAAAGGCATCATGGTTGGCTTCGATCTCGGCTTTTACAGCCTCCTCGTGTTCAGCCCGATTGATCGCTAGGATTCGGTGGGGCGGCATGGATGCTAATTCACCACGAAACGCATAGTAATCACGATATTTGCCATCTGGATCGGCGGCCTCATCCCTGCGCGCAACACTGACCACACCCGTGCGGCGGGTGGCCTCACGAACAGCTTGCCGCACAGCCGCCGTCTCCATGATCTGTTCAGCGGCAATATCACGAGCGCCAGCCAATGCCGCTTCACTATCATCAATCCCTTTTTCGGGATCGACAAAGCTGGCTGCAACCTCAGCGCGGGTGCGGCTATCAGCCTGCTGCGCCAGCAACAGATCGGCCAATGGTTGCAACCCCTGTTCGCGGGCGATCTGGGCGCGGGTACGCCGCTTTGGCCGAAACGGCAGATACAGATCTTCAATTGCCTGAAGGGTTTGTGCGACATTCAGTTGATCTGCCAATGCATCAGTGAGATGCCCAGCCTGATCAAGTAGTTGGCGCACCTCGGCGCGGCGAGCCTCCAGGTTCCGCAGATATTCCAGGCGTTCGGCAAGCTGGCGAATCTGTTGCTCATCCAGGCCACCGGTTACTTCTTTACGGTAGCGGGTGATGAATGGCACCGTATTGCCTTCGTCCAGCAGCGCAACCGTACTGGCAACCTGGCTCTGGCTCAGGCCTAATTCCTTGGCGATCCGTGGTTCGATAGAAGCCATATATGCTCATTCTAGATATATTGTTGGCGCTTATACCATGCTCCGCAGGCTGAAGCCTGCGGCTAGGGTTAGGGTGCGTCGTCCCCTTGCCGCAGGCTTCAGCCTGCGGATGGAAGAGCATCCATTAATCCAGGATCGCTACGGCGCTCGAACACCAAGCGTGACACTGCTCCCGCGCTCAACTCGATCTCCACCGCGCGGGATCGAACTCACCACCTGGCCAGGGGTCGAATTCGTGCAGACATCCTGTGGCAGCCGATCACAGCCCTGATTATCCTCAAATGTTATCACCAGGCCAGCCGCCTGAATGCGCCTACGTGCCTCTTCAATCGGCAGGCCCGTCACATCCGGCATTGTTGTCTTGTTGCCGATACTATACACCACCGTTATCGTATCGCCGCGTTGGGGACGCACACCGGCAGCGGGATCGGTTCGGATAACAAACCCCTCGCTGGTGGTGCTACTTTCTTCGACGAGCGCAACCCTCAGCCCAAGCTGTTCGAGCTGAACCCGCGCATTGATCACCCGCAGGCCGACAACATTGGGCAGCGTGACAGCCTCCGGGCCGAGGCTGACGGCAAAGGTGATTGTGCTTGTCGCCGTGACGACCTGATTGGGCGGCGGGAATTGATCTAGCACCAACCCAGCGCTGATCACATCGCTGGCTCGTGGCGCAACTTCCTGGGCCGTCAGGCCGAGTTGTTCAAGGGTAATACGCGCCTGTTGAGCATCTAATTTCACAAGATTCGGCATTGGAATTTCAGGCAACAGCGTCGCCGTCGGCACACCATCTACTGGAGTTTGGGTTGGAATGCTGCGTGTTGGCTGGCCAATGATCCCGCCTGCAGGCCGATTCGAGTTGGAGGCAAAGCTGAGTATACCATCGAGCATGCCGGTTGCAAATAAATAGACGCCAGTCAGAATCACGCCAAGCAACAACAAGCCAATTAAAAATGAGCCAACACCTGGCCCAGATGATGATGGCCCAGGGGCTGAAAGTGCCGGGCGTGGTGGTGGCAGCGTTGGGCGTGCTGCTGTAGTGGCCGTGGCTACTGGGCGTTGATTGACAGCTGCCGGACGAGGTGAAACCGCCCGTACAACCGTATCCTGTTCACTCACAACGCGTTGGCTCGCCAACAAGCGGGCAAATTCGCGGGCACTTGCCGGGCGCTCATCTGGGTTCTTACGTAGCGCCCGTAACACCAATGCCTCAATCTGTGGCGGGATGCGCGGGTTGAACATGCGCGGTGGCGCTGGCTCATCGTTCACATGTTGCATTGCAACAGCAATTGAATTATCGCCAGTGAATGGTAAACGGCCCGTCAGCGCTTCATAGAGCGTAATCCCGAGCGAATAGATATCTGAGCGAGGTGTTGCTGGTAGCCCTTTGGCCTGTTCTGGCGAGATATAATCGGCAGTGCCAAACGTCACACCGGTTTCTGTCATTGCCGTTGAAAGGCTGCTCTTGGCAATCCCAAAATCGGTAATCTTGACCTCATTATCGGTTCCGAGCATGATATTCTGTGGTTTAATATCACGATGAACCAGCCCCAACCGATGCGCCGCTTCCAGCCCCTCTGCCGCCGCAACCCCAATTGCGATAGCCTGTTCCACAGGAAGCGGGCCACCACTAAGAATCCGGCTCTTTAGATCGCTGCCGCCGACATATTCCATCACAATATAATGAATATCGCGATCCTGCCCGACATCATACACATCAACGATATTTGGGTGGTGCAGATTAGCTGCCGCCTGGGCCTCGTGATGAAAACGACTCAGAAAACTAGCATCGGATGCATAATGGCTGTGCAGCACTTTGATAGCAACCCGCCGGCTGAGCCGCAGATCGCGACCCCGATAGACGCGAGCCATGCCGCCTTCGCCAATCTTCTGCTCAAGTTCGTATCGATTATTGAGAATCTTTTGCTGCATGAATTGCAAGCTTTCGCGCAAGAAGACGCTCGATTAGCGCCCCTATTCTATAGACGCCATCGGCATCGAAAAGTTTCCTATAGAGACGCTCACTGGAGCATCTACAATCTATACAAGTATCTGCCGAATACCATCGTGGGTGATTGGGTGAGCATGCAGGCCAATCTTATCTTCTAATACCGCCAGATTGATCACATCCTCGCGATTATAGGTGAGTAAACCATCAAGCGCTGCCTGATCGCCAAGGGTTTCATAGCGATGCCACAGCTTTGGCGCATCCCAGCCTGTAATACCAGCAGTCGCTCGTTCAATCCCAAGCAACGTTTCGACCTTCTTCAGACCGCCACGCAGGCCGCGCCTACGGCAAACATACAGCAAATCGCAATGGGTGAACTCTTGTTTCAGATCGACATACAAGCGCTTACGGATCACTGGCAGATCGAAACTGGCACCATTGAATGTCACGATTGTTTCGACACCATCAAGCGCATCATAGAGCGCAAGATCACTGATACCACCACCAACAAGTTGGATGGTACCACAATCGGGGCGATAGATCCCGATCACACTGATCGTCTGTGCAAAGGTCGTCTCAATATCCAGGTAGGCCCGCACGTATAGCTCCTCACACTCATCTTCATTATAGCACTGTCATACGGCGTGGTATAATCCGCAACGGCTCGCGCAACTCGATGAAGGAGGCTTCTACATGGCTCGGCGCGTCATCCTCGACACAGACCCTGGAATCGATGATTCACTCGCGATTCTCCTCGCACTTGCCTCCCCGGAAGTCGAGCTTGCCTGTGTAACAGTAACGGGTGGAAACTGTCCGCTTGCCGATGGCATCCGCAACGCGCTGAATGTGCTGGCCTTGGCCAACCGCAGCGATGTGCCAGCCTGTGCTGGTGTGGCATTGCCGCTGATTCGGCCACCCTTCACCGCACCAGAAACCCATGGCGATACTGGCCTTGGCTATGCCACCCTGCCCGAATCGCCGATTCCAGCCGCAAGCGAACACGCAGTCGATGCGATCATCCGTGAGATTATGGCAGCCCCTGGCGAAGTCACGCTCGTGGCCGTCGCGCCGCTGACCAATGTGGCCCTCGCCATCCGCAAGGAGCCACGAATCGTTGCGGCCGTTCGTGAGGTGATCATCATGGGTGGCGCATTGCGCGTTGATGGCAACACAACCTCATTGGCCGAATTTAATTTTTATGTCGACCCACACGCCGCACATATTGTGCTTGAAAGCGGCATGCCGATCAAACTCCTGCCCTGGGATATTTCCAAGGATGTGTTGCTCACCCAGGCCGATGTTGATCGACTGTTACAGATCGATTCGCCAATTACGAAATTTATTGCCGATTTGACCCGTTTCTATATCGAATTTCACCTGGCAACCTTTGGATTTGCTGGCTGCTCGATCAATGATCCAGTTGCGCTCGCAATGGCCTTCATGCCCGATCTCGCAACCACCCAATCAATCCATGTAGCGATTGAATATACCAGCGAACTGACTGCCGGTAAAACTGTGATCAGCTACCTTGGTGAGGCCCATCGTGAGCCAGATGATCACGATATCAGTGGGTTCGATACGAAAAGCTGGCCA
>JBBQSD010000203.1:0-7884 GCA_038214135.1 Chloroflexales bacterium
ATAGCGCAAACATTCAGCCGGGATGCCAGCCAGTGTCAGCGATTCATTGACGACCAGGGTTGTTTTATCGGCAGAGAGCTTCATCTTTGTGACGCGCCATGTGAACGGCAGATCGCGGTTCTCGATCCAGCGCAGTTTGTACTCATTGGCCTGTTCATAGTTCAGGTGCAATGTCGCTAGCGTGGTACCAGCCTCGACAAAGCGCCGGAAATCACCGACCGGATCGGCGCTGGGGATGTGCGTGCCGATCAATGGGATACGCGGTAGCTCGCGCTTCAGGTTGTCGGCGTAGTGTGCGCGGTAGTGCGGGTGGTGTAGTAGCCCATAGACATAATGGAAGATGTCGCGCTTCGTCACATCACCATAGGCAGCCTGGAACTGCGCCAATGCCCAATCGGTGATGTTCTCGCGTCGGTTGCTGCCGTCTTCGTCGTAGACGTAGAAGGGGAAACATTGCGTACCCCCATTGGCTGCACTGGAAAACTTATATTCAGGTATGGCATTAGCAATTGAGGTTTGGAAGAAATCATGACCAAGACCGCTAACACAAATAACAGCATTTTCGACTTCGCTAATGGAGGTAGGGAAAAATACAGGTTGCTGGTAGACTTCTTCATTCAAGATTCTATCCAGAAACAGCCACTGCTTGTTGAATGGGCGATAGAGTGACGCACGAACCTTTTGAGGTTGCCATTGTGCGGGATAGCCACGTTGTAAATCCAGCTTTAAGTCACGACTCCACTTAATTTTCGTATCATCGTAGCTCACAAAATCATCCACACTGATCTGTCGATCAACACGGCGTTGCCAACGATCAACCTCAGCATTATAGAACTCGATGAATCCAATAATACGAGTAGTTAACACTTCTCGCTTAAAGTCGTAAACCCAAGTATCACGACTGGTTTTTACACCGCCCCCATATGTCTTGAAGATCGCCTCTGCTTCTACAGCGCTTCCAGCTTTTGTCTCTTTTGTTCCTATCGACAGAAATGCCTCGAAATCGCTGTGCATTCCCTCTGTTAGCCAGGTCTGCCGTGCGTCGGGCTGCAATGTCTGCCAGGTAACGCCATTGAGATTGGTTGTTTGTTCAATCCACGCTAGCTTTTCAACCTTCGTCCAATCTTCTGGTACGCGGTAGTATTTGATGAAACGTTCGCTGGCTGCACGGCGACGAATGGCAATCGTAATGCCAACGCCAACCTGAATGCCAAAGACATTATGGGTTGTACCGGAAAGCTTCGGGTTCTGGCGTACATTGCCATGCAGATCAAGATGGTAGATTTGGTCGAAATTAATTAGCAGTTGCTTCCGCACACCATCAAAGGCGATCTGATCAACAAACGAATTATTGCTCACATAACAGACAATGCCATCATTCTCTTTGAGTCGATCTGTTGCCCAACGGAAGAACTTTACATACACATCGCTCAATGCGTTTTTGTTGGTGGCCTTTGAGTCTTTCGCATAGGTCTCACGCACCCGCTGATCAACGTCCCTATAGCGCCGGTTCTTGTTGTTATCGTTCTCGTTCATCTGCCCGACGTTATACGGCGGATTACCGATGATCACCGTAATAGCAGCATTCTTCTGGCGGGCAACCCGTTCGGTGTTCTCTTCTGCGAACAGCGAAAGCTGCTGGGACTCGGCCAAATCCAGGGTGTCGGTAAAGCAGATACCCTCAAACGATAGATGATCGCCAGTCAATTCCTGGTAGGTATGCTCGATATTCAGCGAAGCGATATAGTAGGGCAGCAGCATGATCTCATTGGCGAATAGCTCCTGCGAATACTTGCGCTTCAGATCACGCCGACTAATCCGCCGCAGGATGTTGACGATGAAATTACCCGTTCCGGTGCATGGATCGAGGATAATCACGCCTTCATCGCTGAGGCTGGTACCAAACTCCGTTTGCAGAACCTGATCGACACTGGCAACCATAAAATCCACAATCGGCTGTGGTGTGTACACAATCCCGTGCGTATCGGCCTGCGCCTTGGAATAGCCCTGAAAGAAGCGCTCATACACACTATTGATGAAGGTCTGCTTCTCCGCAAAATCGGTAATATCGCGGGCAGCATCCTCGATTGCGCGATAGAAGGAGTCGAGCTGCTTGAGGAACTCAGCCCGGTTCCATGTCAGGGTACGGATGACCCGTTCGATCTCATCGGCGATCACATTCCGATGGGAGAAGTCTGGGTCATTGAAGACGGTTCGGAAGAGGCGTTCGGTCAGCAGATGTTGAACCAGCATCTTCTCGATCGTATCAGCCGAGATGTTCGGGTCAATCGCTTGGCGACACAGCGTATGGAAGGCATCGAAGGCTGCGATAAAGCGCTGGTTGCGGCTGCGTTCCTGTTCGATGAGTTTCTCAAGGCCACTGGCTAAGTCGGGAATCCGCAGTTTGAATTCCTCGACAGCCCGATGGAACTGTTCGATATTCTGCTCTGTGTGGCCAAAGAACGTCGCAAGCAGGGCTGATAACTGCGCCCGATCTGCCATGTCCGCATCAACGACACGCCGACGGTTCTGGTACAGGATCGCTCGTTGACCATCCTCGAAAATGATATTGTTCTGTGGATAGCCGCGTTCAAACTTGCACCGAATCTCCACTTCGAGATCGTCCTGCGAATCCTTCGCTTCCCAATGACCACGCGGGTAGCTGGTGTCATCGCGGAGTGTGCCATCGGGCCGAATACGGCCGGTGAGCGTTTGTTCCTCGATCAGAGTCCAGCCCTCCGCACGGCCAAGCTCGGCAATCAGCACCGAAAAGGCCCTTCGCAGATTACCCTCATTGCTCACCCGTTGGGCGCGCAGTTCTGCGATAGTTCGGTGATAGGTTTCGATGGCACGCTGGACGATTTGGATGGAAGGCATAGGCTACTCCCCACATACATCGTGTAAGGGTAGCATGAGTTACCTCCGATCCGCAAGATGCTCTCATAGTAATCGCACGCTCACCCGCCTTTTCCCCGTACCCCAACCCCTCTCCCACTGCGGGGAGAGGGGCTCTGCGCGGCATAGGAATGCGGTATTCCCCCTTCTCCCCAACGTGGGAGAAGGGGGCGAGGGGGATGAGGGCCAGCGCACCGTTGACATGCACGATTCGTTATCTGAAAGGTATTGACTCTAGCCCTTGAAAATCGATGTACGGATGCCAGGGTCGGTGCCACAGCCAGCGCAGACCCGCCCTTCCAGCCCGACGACACGCGCATTGTTGTTCTTGCGTTCAATCAGCGTTGTGTTGCAGTTCGCACACACCGTATTCTGCACTGGGTCAGATCCATAGACATAATGAAGCCCGACTTCATGGGCGATCTTGCGGGCGCGGGCAACCGATGCCGCAGCAGCAGTTCCAGCATCACCGGCAAGCACATGCCAGGCCGTTTGCGGGCCGAGGGTCGTGTAGATCCACGATGCAATTCCCTGAATCTGCTCGGGGGAATCATTGACAGTTGGGTGCAAACGGGTGGTGATCTCAACATGGCATTGCCAGCGTTTACGGGCATGAGCAGCGACATCAAGAATGCCGCGCCAGTGTTCGATTCCGGCTAAGCGTCGGTAGGCAGTATCGTCGAACGCCCGAATCTCAACGCTGAGGCCATCAAGGTAGTGGCCGAGCTGATCGAGCGCTTCGATCGTCATATATCCGCTGGTGACGATTGCCGTATAGCGGCTGCTGGCCCGGCATGTGCGTAGCATATCGTGAACATATTCGTGGGCAATGGCTGGCTCGCTATAGCTCCAGACCACACCGCGGCACAGTCGTTCAAGCGCGACAGCGGCAACACGTTCGGTTTCGAGCTGACGACGGCGGCTTTCATCTTCTGGTATACGCGCATACTGGCCGCGCTGCTGATCGGCAGGGAAGGCATAGCCCCAACTGCCAATCGAGAGGATCGCACTTCCTGGGAAGAAATGCCATAAGCGATGTTCTTCGACATTCCCAACCATGGCTGCGCTGATCAGGCCTTCGCTGAGCGCAACAATACCTGATTCTTGGTTTTCACGCACCAAACAGCGACCCAACTCGCCTGGTGCTAGTTCGCAACGCCACTGGCAGATGCCACAGCGTCGTCGTCCGTCGGAAAGATCAGTGGCCAATTGCGTAAGACGGATCGTCATGTGTAGCTCCTGCTGGAAATGCGAACTTCTGTGGAGTATAATGCAAATGAGGCAGGGTGGGTCGCCCCGTCGAAAGAAGAGAGGTTACATAGTAGCATGAACGATACACCATTGCGTCGCCGCCTACGCCTTGACCAACCTGGTGTTGATCCAACCGATGAACAGCAAATTGATCCAGCGATAGATACTGCCTCAGTGGATCGCCCGAATGCTAGCGTACGGGGGGTCGTCCGCGAGATGCTCGAAACCGCGATCTTTGTTCTCTTAATATTCCTCATTGTACGAGGAGTAGTACAGAACTTCAAGATCGAGGGCCAGAGTATGGAACCCAACCTGCATAGTGGCCAATATATCCTGGTCAACAAGATCGTATTCTTCCACTTCGATATTAACGCGCCACTGCGTTTGTTGCCTGGTAATGCCGAACTTGGCCAGAAGGTTGTGTATCCGTTCCGTCGGCCCCATCGCGGTGATGTTGTCGTTTTTGAGTACCCTCGTGATCTTAGTAAGGATTATATCAAGCGCGTGGTTGGCGTCGAGGGCGATACCGTCGAAATCCGTGATGGTAAAGTCTTCGTGAATGGTGTCATGCTGAACGAACCCTATTTGCAGGGCTCACCAACGATCTGCCGGGTCGAAGATCGCTGTGCAAATAGCGCAGTTGCTGTACAATCAGGAACAATCTTCGTTCTTGGCGATAACCGTAACAATAGTAGCGATTCACGTGAGTGGGATGAGTTGCCACTTGATCGTGTGATTGGCCAAGCCTGGGTTTCGTATTGGCCACAGGAGCATTGGGGCATGATCCCCACGCCCACCTACAATACCCCGTAAACACCCGATTGGATGATTATAGTCCGTATGGAAGCGGAAAGTCAATTGTTGGTTAATGCATATTGCGATTAATGCTCATCTGCTGGCTCACACCAAGAATTTTCGCCGCGCTGGTGTTTCAAACTACACCGAGCAATTGTTGTGCCATCTTGGCCGTGTAGATCACACTAACCGGTACACGGTTTTTACGACCCAGGGCATGCGCCGCTCGGATCTGCAATTGCCAGAGCATTTTACTGTGCGCCCAAGCCTGCTCCCGACGATCAACCCACGGGTTCGGGTGCCATGGGAACAGTTTGTTGCGCCTGTACTCTTGCGAGCACTTGGCGTGGATGTCTACCATGGCGTGTTGAATGTCATGCCTCTCGTTGGCGCGGTTCCATCGGTTGTGACCATCCACGATCTCAGCCCGTTCCTGTTCCCGCAGACTTTTCGGCGGGTGAATCGTGTGTATACTCGCTGGGCGATCAAGGTTGCCAGCCGCCATGCACGCCAACTGATTGCCGTCTCGGAATTCACCAAGCAGGAAATGATCCGCTGGCTGCATGTACCAGCCGAACGCATTACTGTCACCTATAATGGTGTTGATCAGCGCTTTGCCCCACCCGACCCGATCACCCTTGAGGCATTTCGGCGGCGGGTTGGCCTGCCAGAACAGTTTATTCTGTTCATTGGAACACTTGAGCCGCGCAAGAATGTGCCGACCCTCCTGGAGGCCTATGCGCGGATTGCTGACGATACCAATGTGCCACTGATCCTTGGCGGTGGCAAAGGCTGGTTGTATGACGAAATCTTTGCGAAGGCCGAGCAACTCAATCTCGGGGATCGAATCCGCTTTGCTGGCTTCATTGATGATGCCGATCTGCCACTCTGGTATGCAGCAGCAACCGTTTTTACTCTGCCATCGCTGTATGAGGGTTTTGGTATTCCATTGATCGAGGCCATGGCCTGTGGTACCCCCGTTGTCGCATCAACCAGCAGTAGTTTGCCAGAGATTGTTGGTGACGCAGGATTGTTGGTTTCACCGAAGGACCCGGATGCGCTTGGGGCAGCGATCCTACAACTCCTGCGAGATCCAGATCTGCGGGACGAATTGCGTACACGGGGCTTCCTGCGCGCCCGCCGCTTCTCCTGGTATGAGATGGCTGAGCGAACGATTGGTGTGTATCAGCGGGCGGCTGGTGAAGATTGAGAAATAATTGGGAGGACTCTCCATCCGCAGGCTGAAGCCTGCGGCAAGGGGGCGATGACCCATAGCTTGCAGGGCGTAGTACTGGCTCGCTCACCTCTCCCCAGCGTGGGAGAGGGGCCGGGGGTGAGGGCAATCAAGCGCGAAATACCCGAGGACTCTCCATCCGCAGGCTGAAGCCTGCGGCAAGGGGGCGATGACCCATAGCTTGCAGGGCGTAGTACGGTCGTTTGTTTACACATCATAAAGGCAGCCAACATGGCGATGCGGCGATCAACAATTCCGCTAATATGCAGAATAGTGCTGCTGGCCCTGCTGTTTGTGACAGCATGCGGCCCGCTGCCACTTCCACTTGCATTGCAGCCAACCCCAACGGCGACAGCCCTGCCAACGGCAACCGCAACCCCAACGGCGCCAGCCCTGCCAACGGCAACCAGCACGCCAACGGCGACACCGCAACCGACGGCAACGAGCACGCCAACGGCGACGCCCCTGCCGACCGATATTCCGCTGACGCCAACCGCAACACTGCCCGTTCTTGATGCTGATCAGCGTATACGCCTGTTTGATCAGATCTGGGCGCATGTTCGCGACAGCTATGTGTATCGTGATTTCCGTGGGCTGGATTGGGATGCGATGCGGGTTGAGTATTTGCCAAAGGCTCGTGATGCTGCCACTATGGATGAATTCTATGCCTTGATTGGCGACATGGTGAAGAAGCTTGGCGACGACCATTCGCGCTATGAATCGCCACAGGATGTCGTTGAGGAACGGAACCGCTTTGATGGCGATACCAAATATGTTGGTATTGGCGCATATGTTCACGATGTGCCGGATGGTGGGCTTATTACCCGCCTCGCCCGTGGCGGGCCAGCTGAACAGGCAGGGCTACAGGTGCGCGATATTATCCTGGCTGTTGGCGGTATTCCTTTTACCGATACGGAAAAATTTGGGCCGCGTGGGCCAATTGCTGTTATTCGTGGCGAGCCAGGCACCACGGTTCAACTGACTATTCGAACCGCTGATCAGCCAGCCCGTGAGGTTGTTGTGATGCGGCGGGTGATCCCTTCCGATGCCTACCCAAGTGTTGAAGCAAGCCGTATCGCAGATACGCAGATGGGTTTTCTGCTGATTGATACCTTCAGCCTTAGTGAGCTCGATGAACTCGTGGCGAACGCCCTGCGCGATCTGCTGGCTGCTGGCCCACTTGATGGATTGATCATTGATGTGCGCAGTAATAGCGGTGGGCAGGTGAATCTGATGATGAATACGATTGCCCTGTTTGCTGATGGTGGTTCGATTGGCTATAGCAAAGGCCCAAACCGACGCTATGATCTGGATGTGCCAACTGGTCGGCAGATTGAAGCACTGGTGAATGTACCAATCGTTGTGCTGACCAGTGGAGATACGGTGAGTGCGGGGGAAATGTTTGCATCGGGCATGCAAACACTTGGCCGTGCGAAAATCGTCGGTTTACCAAGTGCTGGCAATACCGAGAATTTGATAGCACAGGATTTTGATGATGGCTCACGGATCTGGCTGGCCGAACTGGTCTTCTACCGGCCCGATGATACGCTGATTGAAGGGCAGGGCGTCCAACCCGATCAAGTTGTACAGGCCGATTGGTGGAAGTTCGATATTGCAGCCGATCCACAGGTGCAGGCAGCGATGGCACTCATAAAGCAATAGTTCCTTCTTCAGAATGATTGACTCTTATCAAATGGCATGGTATGATC
>JBBQSD010000204.1:0-7848 GCA_038214135.1 Chloroflexales bacterium
GCTAGCCCAGATTTCAAAACCTGCAAGAAAATAGAGCTTTCCGCCAACATTCCTCATGGAGCTGGGCGAACTCAACGCCCCTTTTCCAAAATCATAGACGACCTCGGGCGTTGTACTGGAATTCGCAAGGCGGAGCAGCCCTGTGTGTTGCTCTGGTTGTGGTTGCGGGCCGGGCGGAATGATATCAAATGTGCCGTGATAGTAGAGCATCCCGCCATAGCTTGTGAACTCATTCGCAATGCCATTGAGGGTTAGGATCTGCTGTGTGCCAGTTGGGGTGCCATCGCTGCGCCATAGTGCAAAGCCAACCAGGGCATAGAACTGATTGCCAACTGCGGCAACTTGATCGGGCAGTGAAAAGATGTTGGTGCCAATGACCTTAATCAACTGGGTGCCCGCGATGGTGCCATTACTCTGCCATAGTTCCAGGCTCCCATTACTGGGCAAGCCGAAGAAAAACAGGCTCCCATTGACCTCTGCGAACCCACCGATCTGGATATAGCTGGCCCACGAATGCAAGAGCACTGTGCCACTTGCTGTGCCATCGCTCTTCCAGAGTGTGTTGCTGCCGCTCGATGTAGCGCTTCTAAAGTAGATAGAACTTCCCACAGGATACAGTTCATTGCCTCCGCGAAGTGGCTCGCCAGTTTGTGGATCAACAACGGGTAGCGTGCCAGCGGTTGATCCATCGCTCTTCCACAGCCATCTACCAGTCGTGAGATCGCCTGCCACAAAGAACAGCGTCCCACCTGCATCGACGAGATTTGATGGCTGGCTATCGGCACGGCCCGGATTGAGATCTCGCAACAGATGGGTTCCTGCCCCCGTACCATCGGTTGTCCATAGCTCATAGCCATTATTGCGATCATAATCAACATAATAGGCGCGATTGCCAATTGCAGTGGTGTTATATGCGAAGAAGGCTGGCAGTGAATCGTTACGAGTCGCGGTATTAATGTTCTTGACCAGTGTGCTTGGCGGATTCACAACTGGTGCTGGTACTGCTTTTGTTGCAGCAGGAAGTAAGAATGCGTAGCAGATTGCTAGCAGCGTAACGAGCGCAGTTCTGTGGCGCATACAAAGCTCCTGATTGTTGTTCTACGATGTTGATTTATTATACCATATTAGCAATCCTATCGGATTTATAAAAAAGGGCAATGTGCTACGCACCTTTACCACTTGAAAAAGGTTTCAGCAGGGTTCGTCACCCATGGCAATCTCGCAAGCGATCAATGGCGTAGGGACGCGATATATCGCGTCCGTACACGTTGCAGAGCGCATCAAACGTAAAGCGCTTATGAACCTTGTCTTAAGTAGAAATGCTATTTGACTCGCAAAACGGCAGTCAGGGTGGTTTGCAAACCACCCTGACTGCCGTGACGACGATGTGTGGATTAGTTATGCAGAATTAACGCAGCCCAGATCCATTGATACTAGCTGGAACTGGTGCATTTTGCACAATAAATGGCATGGACCTGCGGCTGATCGATAGGTGATCCCATTCCTGGCCCTGGTTTGGTGATGCGACATAGGGGAAGGCTGGCAGGAATGGCTTATCGTTGCGGGTCGTGCCATCGGTAAGCACCCCAACGAGGGCTGGGTTCATGGTGAATGATGTATCGCCAGTTGTAACCGTCCATGCGGCTCCGGCAACAGCAAGCAGTTCAATGTGGGTGACATCATCCTGCAAGCGGCGGCCATTCGGGAAGCCACAGGCATCGTTGCCCAACAAACCAAGGGAATAATTGGGTGTTGCCGAACACTGCGCACCTGGTTTTAATGCAGTGTTGAGCCGTAGCATCTCGGCTGCGACAATCCCGCCGCCGGTTCCGTTGGTGCCTTTTGTGAATGCATTCACGGCAGTGCCTGTTGGCAGGATGACCGCTGATCCATTAGCGGCTGTGATCGTGAATGGTGTGCCAAGCGTGATACCCTGGAAGAAGATCTCGAACAGATCGGAACGTCCAGTCGTTGCAAAGGTATTATCGGTGTATTCGGTGTTACAATCCGCGTTTGCATCGCGTGGCATTGGAACAGCATACAGGCCACACAACAGGCGGCCTAATTCTGGGTTCATCACGCTCTTCTCAAGCAGATTGCCAGTTGCGTCGTTGGTCAGATACAGTGGCTGATCAGTGGTTGGTGGAATGCTGTTGAAGGCATCCTTCAAGGCCCGTGGCAGCACAACTTCATTGACCAACGGGTTGCCCAATCGTGAAACTTGAACAAATGGGCCGCCACAACTTGCAACACTGAACGCGCCGCGAGTACAGGTTGTCTGGCGACTAGCCGTTGCCCAGACACCAATCACCGGGTCGCTTTGCGATGAGAGAATATCGGCAATTGGCACTTGCAGCACAATCGAGTGAACATTGAACCCGGAGACCGAATCAATGCCGACGGTTGGGCCAGGGGCATAACCAATTGGTGGTAGCTGTGGGCGCAGGCTGAGCAGATCGAAGATGGCACCAAGATCGACCCAGAATGGATCATCGCGTGGGCCAGCAAAGACCTTGACCTTGCCGCTATCGACGGTCTGAATGGCAGCGGTGGCGAGTGTATCATAGTTGGGTGTGGATTTGCTACCAACATTGATCGGTGGCACCGGCAACGCTGATCCGAGCACGGTTGTGGTAGGCGCACCGGTGATCGGCGTGACAACCCGGGTGATCGTGTAGGTCTGGCGAACATTGAAATCCGGATCGGTCAGTGAGGTGATCGGGCCAGTTGGATACAGGAACGTTTCGCTGTTCTGGGTTGTCGTCTTGAAACGGAACTGGTACTTCACATGGCTGAGTGCATCGCCGACATTATCGATATTGATCTCGTACAGGACATCATCGGAGAAGTTAAAATAGTTTGGGGCACCATCAGGGTTTTCAAACGGAATATAGTTCGCAATAATGGTGACCGTCGTGGGGCTGTCTGGCGTTACAAAAGCATACAGGTCGGTATTATCGGCCTGTGGGTCGGTCGAGATTAATGGTGCCTCACGATGGCTAGAGGCGTTCAGGTTCGATGGCCCAATGGTAAGGACGATACTTGCGAGCACGATACCAATGGCACTGACGAGTGCGATTGGGCGAAGCCAGGATACTGAATTCATAGATACTCCTCTTTTGGCAGGCAGACAATCGATAAACATAGTTATTCCGTTTGCACCTCCTTCAACTCATAACATTATCGATATGCATATCATTTGTAGAGATATATTCTACAAATCCCGAAATATTCATTAAGTATGCACTTGTTTGAGGATTGCGAGCGTTTCATACACTTTTGGTGCATGCAGAGGGGAAAACGTGGGATTCAGTGTGATTGAGTGTTGTAGGTATTGGTAGGCAGCCGTGGAAGCTCCATTTGCGTGGGCAATCATTCCAGCATGGAAGAAGAATGTTGCATCCTGGGTGCCAAGTGCTAGCGCCTGATTGGCATACGTGGCTGCCTCGCTCGTGTTGCCCTGTTTGTAGAGCGCCCATGCCAGGGTATCGGCACCCTTCATGCTTGGGCGGCGCTGATATGCCGAACGCGCCATGGCGACTGCGGCCTGGGGATTCTGCCCGTGATCGGCCTCAAACAAGGCCAACTCCAGATCGGTATCGACGCCATTGGCGGTGAAGAGTTGTTGCATGGCCCGAACCAATTGGTATTGTTGGTTGGCTGCTGCTTGTTGCCCAGCTGATTCAAACAGCTCGCCTAGCCCGATCACAAATTCGGGCAGTGGCATGCGCAGAATTGCCTGTTGATAGGCCTTGACTGCTGCTGCATACTCGCCACGAGCGGCAAGAACTCGCGCCATTCCAGCGATGGCATAGATATAATCGGGCAACAGTTGTAACGATATTCGATACTGATGCTCGGCTGCATCGAGATCGCCCTGGTTGAATGAAAGATTGCCGAGCTGAATGCGCGCCCACTCGACATTCTCACTGGCTGGCCCACCAGCCTGAACCGCACGGGCCATGGCATTGATCGCACCTGGGATATCGCCATATAATTCGCGAATATACGAAACGCGCGAGAAGGAAGAGAGATCCGGGCGTTTACGAACCATCTCCTGAATTGTTGTATCGGCTGCAACATACATGCCAAGCTCAATCTGGGCATCGGCGATTACGCCAAGAATGGCAACGACTAATGGCGAAATCCGTAGGGCCTGTTCGCCAATGGCCAATGCTTCACGGAACTGATGGCGGGCCAGAGCCAGCGTGCCTTTGGTAATAAGGGCATCAATATGCTGTGGATCGATTGTGAGTGCCTGATCGACAACCTGTTCGGCTTTGCCATAATAGCTTGGATCGCCAGTTTCACGTGCCTTCTGAAGATAGGTAGCCGCCAGAATTGCCCGTACCTCCGCATTCTGTGGGTTATTGCGCGCTAGCTCCTGATAGCTCCACATCACCTGATCATTGCGGGTTGGAGGATTCTGTTGAGCAGCCTGTTGAAGCTGCTCATGTGCGGGCTGCGGCTCATTCGTGCGCATGCCAAGGCCAACTGCCAGCGCAACACCGCCAGCGGTGAGCCCGGCGATCAGTGCCTGACGACGGTTCAGGCCAATAGCATGTGATGTAATCGTGCGCATGCAGTACCCTCTGCTCTATGTTGCAATGGCTTCTATATTTCTATTCGAAAGAATGTTATGTTTTGGATGTATTGGAGGGGAAGATGCTCAATTTCATATGCGGGCGTTTTCCAGGGAGGTTTCTATGATTCAGAAAGACGCACGGCTGCTACGCATTGGTGTTCTGGGCGCTGGGCCGATCGCCCAATCGGCGCACTTCGATGCCACCAGCAAGGCGCGTAACGCGGAGCTGTATGCTATCTGTGATGCTGCCGAGGATCTGCTCGCACAGGTCGCGGCCATCCACCAGCCACGAGCCACCTATACCAACTACGACCAGATGCTTGCCGACCCGCAGATCGAGGCGGTTGTCATCGGCGTGGCCGACCAGTTCCATGTGCCGCTGGCGCGGCGGGCGATCTCCGCTGGTAAGCATGTGCTGGTCGAGAAGCCTCTTGGCGTTACTATCGAGGAGTGCGAGGAGCTGTGCGATGATGTCCGCGCCAGTGGTTTGGTACTACAGGTGGGCAACAACAAGCGCTTCGATCCAGGCATCGCCTTCGCACAGCAGTTCATCCGCGAACAGATCGGCCAGCTGCTGGGTCTGAAGGCCTGGTACTATGACTCAGCCTACCGCTATACCATGACCGACAATCTCCAGCCGCTCCCACGCACGAGCGCCAACATACAGCGGCCAACTGGCAACCCCAAGGCCGAGAAGCAACGCTACTATATGCTCACCCACGGCAGCCACCTCGTGGACACGGCGCGCTTCCTTGGCGGCGAGATCGTGCAGGTGCAGGCGCGCTATATCTCGAAGTTCGATAGCTCGTGCTGGTTTGTGGCGGTGGACTTTGCCGATGGAAGTGTGGGACATCTGGATCTGATCGTGCCAATTCGTGGCGACTTCGAGGAGGGTTTCCAGGTTTTTGGCGCGGGCGGCAGCGTCACAGGGCGTGCCTACCTGCCATGGTACCACAAGGCCAGCCATGTCGAATGTTTCTCGGATGCCGACCGCCAGTACCACCGTGTGCTCGGTGAGGATGGCTACACCTACAAGCGCCAGATCGAAGGCTTCGCGGAAACGATCCTGCATGGCGCAGCGCAGCAGGGAGCGACAGCCGAGGATGGGCTGGCGGCGATGCGGGTGATGGTGGCAATCGCACGCTCATCCGAGACTGGCGAGCGCGTGCGAATAGCAGATGTCACTGGCGGCGTGTAGGAGGGTTGGATGGAGATTGGGATGCTCAAGACCTTCGAGCGATATGCCAGCCCTGATTCTGGTCAATCGACAGAACCCGCTGCATCCCTATGCGCTTGGTATGGAGTTGGCGCGAGCATTGCCGCAGGCGCACGTTCAGGAAATCCCTTCTAAGTCGGTGAGCCCACAACGCCATCAGGAAGAGGCGCAACGGGCGATTGCAGCCTTCCTGCGCCAACAATTCGTGCGCGAATAATCTGGCCAACTTATGCTAGTATGGGGTTGCATATGTGTCACCCTGGGAGAGACATAGCGCTGCTGAGGGGGGGTATAGAGCAGGGGTTTCTATGAAGGTCGCGTATATCTTTAGTACATCGGGCCATACCGCCAGCTACAAACTGGGCAAGATGATTCTGCCACAGCTTGAGGAAGGCCGCCATGGGGCAACTGTACTCGGGCTGTTCTTCTTCGACGATAACACCTACATTCTGCGTGCGGGTGATCCATACGGCGAGCGCTTGGCCAAGGTTGCCGCTGAACAGGGCATCCTGCTGATGATGTGTGACCAATGTGCGTTGGAGCGCCAGCTTGCCATCGGTGAGCCAGGCAACTGCAAGCCGCATGGTACCGTGGCTGGCGTCCAGGTTGGGTGCTTCCCCGATCTGTATGCTGCGCTTGCGCCAAACCCACCTGATCAGGTGATTACGCTCTAACCAACAGCGCTACTACATAAAAACGCATCTATTCAGAGTGGAAATCCCCTGAATAGATGCGAAACGATCAGGTGTGAACACAAGCAGTCAGTTTCGAATTAGCCTTGCTTGCTCGGCACGAGTACGCGCTGAGCCTCACGCATCGTCCGGCGTAGCCAGAAACGAGCCAATAGGCCACGTTTTGGTGCAAACAGCATTGCAGCAAAGAACAGCAGTGCTTGCATCACCACAATACAACCACCCGTCGATGCATCCAGATGGAAGCTCATGTACACACCAAGGATGGATGCGAGGACAGCTGCGCCAACCGCCAGCCCCATCATACGGTCGAAGCGGTCGGTCAGTAGGTAGCCGATGGCACCCGGTGTGATCAGCATGGCGATCACCAGAATGATCCCAACCGCCTGGAGTGCCGCAACCACCGTGAGGGCCAGCAGTGTCAGCAGCGCATAATACAGGAAGGTCGTGTTTAGGCCGATTGCCCGGGCGTGGTTTGGGTCAAAGCAGAACAGCATCAGATCACGGCGCAGGATCGCAATTGCTGCCAGCGCAATGCTACCGGCGATCAGCGTCTGGATCAGATCGTCTGGCTCGATACCAAGCACATTGCCATACAGAATATGGCTGAGGTGGACATCGCTGACGGTGCGGGAGAGTAGAATTAGGCCCAGGGCAAAAAAGGCGGTGAAAACCAACCCAATCACGGTGTCTTCCTTGATCCGTGCATTCCGCTTGACCCAGCCGATCAGGATGGCGCTCGCCAGCCCAGAGGCAAACGCACCGAGTGCGAATGGTAGCCCCAGCAGATAGGCCACGACTACGCCCGGCAACACGGCATGTGAGAGCGCATCGCCCATGAGCGACCAGCCTTTGAGGATGAGGTAGCAGGAGAGCAGCGCACATACCACGCCAACAAAAGCGCTGACGCCCAATGCGGTCTGCATAAATGAATACTGGAATGGCTCAACAAACCAGTTCCAGAGTGTCTCAATCATGATGCTTCCTTTCGATTATGCATGCACATCGGGTAGTTGTGTGGCTTCCGGTTGCCGCTGCAATAGTGTATTCCGTTGTACCCGTTTCGCCAACGCCCGGGCCAGCAATCCATCGCGGGGGGCCAACGCCAGTGCTGCCAGAAAGACGAGTGCCTGGGTGAAGACGATACAGCCACCGGTTGAGGCATTCAGATAGTAGCTGGCATAGATGCCGACAACACACGAAAAGACGCTTGTGCTTCCGGCAATCAGCAACATGCGATCAAAGCGCTTGGTGAGAGTGTATGCAATCGCACCGGGCGTGACGAGCATTGCGACGACGAGCACAATCCCGATTGTTTGCAGTGCAGCAACAATTGTGAGCGCCAACAACGACAG
>JBBQSD010000205.1:0-7755 GCA_038214135.1 Chloroflexales bacterium
ATGTGCAGGGTGTTTTTGTGTTCGCCAGTTTATGTTGAGTTTATACGGCGGCGCTATCTTAGCTGTGTTATACAGCATTGTTCTGCGAACACTACCTATTGTATTGGAGGCACCGATGTTAAATCGTTCTGATCGCCGTGAGGCGAACCAACATAGCGATGGACAAGATCCAACGATAGCAGTTGGGGCAATCAGTTGGCGGCGGCTGTTTGGTTATCTCAAACCATATGGCGGGCGCATCGCATCGCCGTGCTGGAAAACGGGCGGATTGTTGAATTGGGCACACATAGCGAATTGAACGAACACAATGGGTTATATGCCCGCCTGTATGCCATGCAGTTCCGCGATCCGCAGGAACAATGGGCCGGAATTGCGTAGCGACGCAATGCATTGCGTCGCTACCCTGGATACCAGAGCACCCGCGGGTCGTCGTCTGCGCGGCGATAATCGAAGGATTCGTCGATCAACCGCTTCAGATCATAGCGCGGTCGCCAACCAAGCAGAAATTTGGCCTTATCATTATCGAGCCAGGTCGAATAATATTCCGATGGAATATCGAGGGTCGGATACCCACGGGTTGCCGTCAGGTATTCGCCCATCGCCCGATAATCGACCGGTTCGTCCATGCAGATGTTGAAGGTCTGCTGCCGCGCCTTGGGATGGTCAATCGCCAATAATAACGCATCGACCAGATCGCTCAGATGGACAAAATTGCGCCGCATTGGTTCGTCATTGGCATCCAGCATCACCGGGATTGTGTTGGTACGGATATATTCATCGGCCTGTTCGTGGCCAACAATATCGCGCCAGCGCGTCCCACCGAACACATCAGCGCCAAACGAGAGCTGATATTTGAAATCGTCCTTCTCCATGATCCATGGCGCTCGCAGGCAACAGCCATTCAGGTTGTACTGAATATAGTATTGTTCGAGCATGACTTCTTCCAGCACTTTGGAAAGCGCATAACAGCCAGCATAGGCCGAATGTTTCTGCGTTTCGGTCACTGGTATTGGGTGTGGATAGATAAAGTGACCAATCCCAGCATCGCCGCCGATCATCAGAAACTGTATGAATGTTGGGCTCGTGCGGCTGCATTCTAGCAACCAGAACATGCCCTTGATCGCCACATCGATCACTGTATCGGGCGTTTCCTTGCTGGTTGCCATATGAACCACATGCGTAACACCCTGCATGGCCTGCTCAACAACGGCACGTTCGGCAATTGAGCCACGAATGACATCCAGGCGCTCGCCTGGATCGAGTTGGCGATTATGGCACAGTGCGCGCAGACTGAAATCGGCATAGCGCGGTTCCTGGAGAATACGATTGATGAATGCCCGCCCGGCCTTGCCAGTTGCCCCTGTGACCAGGATTCGCTTTTGCTCACTCATGAGATAGGCTCCTGCATAGCTGATCGGCTGCGAGACAAACAATGGATGCCCTTCTCTGCGCAGGCTAAGTCTGCGGCAAAGGGAAGATCCACCTATAGCCGCGTGGCTTCAGCCCGCGGATGGAGGGGTGCGGAGGTTAACCAGGCGCAGGGCAGGATCGAATCAGCGCAAGCAAACCAGCACTATCAACAATCGCTGTGCGCTCTAGCAGCATACATTCGGCGATCATCAGAACCCACTGCTCAGCCCTGGCTCGTTGTACTAGATCAGCAATCTGCTCAAGATCGATCACATGGGCAACGCCAAGAATGCGCCGGATCATCTTGCAGGCAGCAAAACCAATCGAATCACGCAGTAGCGCAAGCAAAAATGTATCCCGAAACGGATCGAGTGCGGATGGATCATGTTCGTGCCAGAGTGTATTGAAGCGCTGTGCGAAGCCATCCCAGATCTGCTGGATCGTATGCAGCAGATATTCCTGGTAGTTCGCCCGCTGTTGTGGATCAGGGCTATGGGCCACATGCGCGGCATAGCTCACCACCAGATTACCAAGCACCGCACCAATATCAAAGCCCATCGGGCCATAGAAGGCGAATTCGGGATCGATCACCCAGGTACGATCATGCGTCACCATGATACTGCCGGTATGCAGATCGCCATGAATGAGTGCCTCGCCACGGGTCATAAACATCCACTTGAGCCACTGAACTTCGCGCAACACATCCCGATTGGCCCGTAATGCCGCAATCTGTTGTGCATCCAGCAATGGATTATGGCGATTGTTTGGCGCATCGGCCTGGTATGGTTCCGTGAAGATCACATCCTCGCTGAGCTTGCATAATTCTGGGTTGATAAATTGGGCGACTGCCTGCTTCTTTGCTGCGCTATCCAGAAACAGATCAGAGGTCTTGAACAGCGTCTGCGCCAGAAATTCACCGATCTGTTCTGCAAAGTTGGGGTATCTGCGGCCAGCGATCAGCCCCTTCCGCATGATAACGGCATCGCGCAGATCCTGCATGATCGTCAGATACAGCGCTGGATCATAGTGATAGATCAGCGGCACCATCGTGGGGCATAATTGCGCCTGGAGTGCCAGCGCATCGCTCTCGATCCGCGCCCGTTCTGGCGAAAGCGGCCACGATTCACCAACCAGCCGGACATACGGTAGCGCCTGTTTGATAATCACCGAGCGTGTTCTATCGCGTGTGCTCGCAATCCGGAAGATCAGGTTCAGGTTGCCATCGCCGATCTCCTCGCACAACAAGGGCTCACCAGGCGGCAGCAGCGGATGCAGCGCCGCACAGCTCTGCGCATAGGTGATCGCCGTATATTCATTCAGCGCATAGTAGCCGTCGTTCATGTGTTTCTCGTAGGAGAATAGCTCTCAGCTCTCAGCTCTCAGTATGCTAACGATAGGTGTTTGTACCAATGATAGACGTTGTAGGAACTGCCCCAACCTTTGTAGCTTTCAGCTTTCAGAGTTCAAACGATAGATGCCTAGACAAATAACAGATATTGGAGGAGGCATAAGGATGTTTATCTGCACCAAAAAGCTGACGGCTGATGGCTGAGAGCTGACGGCTCACTCGGCTGTACCCGTATCGCGCAGCCGTAATGCATAGATATTGATGATCAGTGCAATCAGCAGAATCACGCCGCGCACCCACAGGCGCACATAGATATCGAGCTGTAATTGATTGAGGCCATTGCTCAACACACCAAAGATCAGCAGGCCGATCAGCGTATTTTTGATGCCACCCTCACCGCCAAACAGCGATGTGCCGCCAAGCACCACCGCCGAGATACTATCGAGCAACATGTCGTCCAGCCCATAGCCCTGTGCGCTGCCAAGCCGCCCAGTATTGAGCATACCTGCCACACCAGCCGAGAAGCCCGAGATCGCCAGACATGCGCCAACAATCCGCTTGGTGTTGATACCACTCAGCCGGGCGGCCTCACGATTACTGCCCGTCATGTAGACATAGCGCCCAAATTTGGTATAGGTCAGCACGAAATGGCCAATCAGCAGTGCTGTCGCACCGCAGACGATCACAACCGGCAGTCGCCAGGGATCTTCGCTACCAAGATATTCGCCGCCAAGGTAATTCAGGGTTGGGGCCAATGTGTAAACGATTTCGCCCTTGGTGATATACAAACCCAGGCCCGATGCGATCTGCTGGGTTGCGAGAGTTGCCATGAACGATGGCAGGCCGATCTTAGTCGTACCCCAACCATTCAACAACCCCATTCCTGTGGCCGCAAGCGCACCAAGCAACATAGCAAACTCGCCTGGCAGGCCGAGCCGACCAAAGCCAATCGCCGCAATCACGCCCGTCATTGTCGCAACCGCAGCAATACTCAGATCGATCTCACCACACAGCAACACAAAGGTAATGCCCGTCGACACAATTGCCAGTGTGGAGACCTGCGCCAGGATGTTGCGCAGATTGATGAAGTTCAGGAAGCTATCGGTGCTGAGGCTAAAGAACACAATCAGGATCACCAGTGTCATGAATGGTGCCAGATCGCGGGCACGCCGACGCACCCAGGTAATCATCGGATTCCCACGCCTGCCGGATGGCCGAACGGAAGCTGTGTCGTTCATCTGCACCTCATTGTGAGTATTATGCTGGTACATGCCACTGCGCGTGGCGGGCGATCATGCCACTGCGCGTGGCGGGCAGCAAGGAACCGTTCTTTGTTCATTCATGCCGCTATGCGCGGCCAGCAGTCATGCTACTTTCTTATGCCGCTATGCGCGGCCAGCAGTCATGCTGCTTTCTTAATGCCGCTATGCGCGGCCAGCAGTCATGCTACTTTCTTATGCCGCTATGCGCGGCCAGCAGTCATGCTACTTTCTTATGCCGCTATGTGCGGCCAGCAGTCATGCTACTTTCTTATGCCGCTATGCGCGGCCAGCAGTCAGGGCGGTCCCGTCCGCTCTAACGACCCACAGTCGAGGCCTTGCCCCGAACCCCAAATGCAGCTTGGTGGCCCTTTCACACGCGTTGACCATGCCTCGGCTGTGATCAATAAATGATTGTAGCTCATTCTTGTGTTCTTGATTCAAAGAATGTTTGTGGCTACCCAACACCTAGCCCTAGACGCTCCACCGGAGCGTCTCTACCCTGTATACTGAATGCTGAGAGCTGATGGCTGACAGCTGACAGCTATATTCTGACTCCTGACTTCTGAATACTCGGTTCACGCATACTTCATCAAATGTTCTTTGGTCAACTCCTGGCCTGCTAGTTCGGCAGTGATGCCACCCTTGCTCATCACCAGGGCACGATCCGCAACACCCAGGATGGTCTCTGGTTCGGTGGTGATCAGTAGAATGGCCACACCTTTATCGCGCAGATCCTGCACAATCGTCATGACCTCATCCTTCGCGCCGACATCCATGCCGCGTGTTGGCTCATTCAGGATCAGCACCTTGGGCTGTTGGGTCAACCATTTTGCCAGAACCACCTTCTGCTGATTACCGCCACTGAGCGCGCCAACGGGAAGTAACGGCAGCCCTGGCCCAGCCGGGCGCACGCCAACATCCTCGCATTGCGTACGGGCGATTGTCATTTCGGTGCGCTGATTGAGCAACCCACGCACTAAATCGCCCAAGTGTACGAGCGTGATATTCTTGTAAATCTCCTGGCCGAGCATCAGCGTATCGCGGCGGTTTTCTGGAACATAGGCAATGCCAGCATCACGGGCACGGGTAGTATTCTTGAGGTTCAGCGGCTTGCCATCCAACGTGATGCGGCCTGTGCTGGGCTGTTCAGCACCAAACAGGCAGCGCGCAAGCTGGATCTGGCCAGCGCCCATGAAACCGAATAGCCCGAGGATCTCGCCACGATACAGGGTCAGCGAGATGTCGTGGAACGCCCCTGGCTTACTCAGTTGTTCCGCCGCCAGCATGGCTGCGCCATGGCTGCGCTGGCTGCGTGCGGCCACCACGCCAACTTCTTCATCATAGATTTGCTGCAAGATCTTGGCATCTGTGCCGATCATCAACTCGACCAGCTGGTGTTTGGTCGCAGTACGCGCATCAAGCGTTGTCACCTTGCGGCTGTTCTTGAGTACAGTGACACGATCCGAGACTTGTAGCACATCTTCGAGGAAGTGCGACACAAAGATAATCGTTTTACCCTGGCTCTTGAGCGTGGCGATGAACTCAAACAGCCGATGCGTTTCAGGCGGCGAGAGTGCCGAGGTTGGCTCATCCAGCACAATAATTCGGGCACCGCTGAAGATCACCCGTGCGATCTCAATAATCTGCTGCGTGCCAACCGATAACTCGCCCATGCGCGTTGTCACGTCGATGTCCATCTCGAGTGCGCGCAGATGCGCTGTGGCCTCACGCAGCATGCGGCCCCAATCGATCAAACCAGCACGACCAGGCGGACGGCGGCTGAACAGGTTCTCGGCAACAGTTAAATGCGGGAAGGTACTCAGTTCCTGGTAGACCATACCAATCCCACGGGCTTGTGCATCGGCGGGTGAGGCAAAGCGCAACGATTGACCCTCCAGCAACAGTTCGCCGCTGTAGTCGTTGTAGACGCCGGAGAGCAGTTTCATCATTGTGCTCTTACCAGCACCATTCTCGCCAATCAGGCCATGAACCTCGCCAGGCAGCAGATCAAAGTCGACGCTTTCCAGCGCAACCGCACCGCCATAGCGTTTCGAAACGGCCCGCAGCTCCAGGATTGGGGCGAGAGCTTGCTCAGTCATCGGCATTCTTCAATAGCAAATAGTAGTAGATGCGCGGCAATAATACCAAGTTCTACAGGAACAGGCAACTGATCTGGTGCCCCTCATCCCCTGGCCCCTTCTCCCACACATTGGGGAGAAGGGGAAGAGCGCATTGTAATACCGCGTATAGCCCCTCTCCCCGTGTGGGAGAGGGGTTGGGGTGAGGGGAATATTATGCCAGCCCTTGCTGCTCCATGAACAACAGGCCAGGGCCGATCTTCTGCGTCACAACCGGGCCATCGGTGAGGACATACTTCGGCAGATCCTTCACGCCTGTTGCAGCCAGCGCTCCCAACACCACCGCGCCCCAATGGATACGGCATGATGGGTTACGCACCGTCGCGGCCAACGATCCATCGATCACGGCCTGAATAGCTGGCGGCATGGCATCGATACCACATAACACGATTTCCTTATCGCGGCCAGCATTCTTGATCACCTTGGCAGCCGCCAGGGCCATGTCATCGTTATGGAACATGCCAGCCTGGATCTGGCCAGCCGGGTACTTCACCAGATAATCTTCCCACAGTTTGGCGACCTTATTAACATCCCAATCGGCTGGATCTTCGGCCAGCAGTTTGATATTGGGATATTTTGCGAGCGTATCCTTGAAGCCCTTGGCGCGGCCCTGTGCGCCGGTATGACCAAGCGCACCCTGGGTCATGATCACATTGCCCTTGCCGCCGATCTGCTGGAATAGCGCATCAGTAACGGTTGCGCCCATCAGGATATTATCCGGCTCCAGGAAGGTAGTGATACCAATATCATCCTTGGAGATGGTCGTATCCATCTGAATGACCGGAATGCCCTTGCTGATCATCTGCTTAACCGGATCGACGAGTGTGTCGATACCAAAGGCCTGAATGGCAACAAAATCCCACTGCTTGGTGGCCATGTCATCGATCGCCTTGCGCTGCTTGTCGATGCTCAGGCCGCCATCGAACCAGGTGACTTCGACACCAAGCCATTTGCCCCACTGATCGGCAGTCGCCTTACCCTGTGCGCACCATGTTGCACCGAGGCCAGCATTGGAGAAGGCTGCCTTGAGTGGCTTGCCAAATGCATTGCCAGCCGCGCCACCTGTTGCGCTCGTTGCAGCAGGCGCATTCCCGGCACAGGCCGCCAGGAAGCTGGCAACACCCATCATCGCCGTGCCCTTGAGGAAGCCACGCCGATTAAGGAAGCTCATGTACTCCGACATCTGTACGCCGTCTCGTTCGTCAGCCATTGCCGTCTCCTCTAGCTAGATGCCCAACGTCGGGCAGCCATATCTACTGCATCTGCCACATCGACAGTGTAGATCGCAAGGATATGCACATATAGAGCGTATACACACTGGCCGCCGCCTACGGCCATTTAGCATAGCAGAAACGTGAGATGCAACATACAGGGTTTATTAGGATGTGAGGAAATTGGAATAATTTGGAGTATAGGCGATCTTCTTGTGTGGTACTGGACGTAACATGGGCGCGATGTGGGCGCAATGTGGGCGATGACTACCGCTCGCGCCGCGCCTCTGCCAGACTGTGCAGCATCAGCCCGCGTCCACGCAGTGTAATCAGGTAGCGCTGCCCATCGGGTACCTCGGATAGGCGCGCCCGAACCCGTTTGATCA
>JBBQSD010000206.1:0-7682 GCA_038214135.1 Chloroflexales bacterium
GATGATGTCATGGCCATTCTCCTGGCTGCACGCACGCTCGATCTGGTGGGTATCACCGTCACCCACGGCAACGCGCCGCTTTCCGCGACGCTGCGCAACACACGTCAGATCCTTGAATTTGCCAACCTTACCCACATCCCAATTGCCGCTGGCATGGCCCGCCCATTGCTGCGCAGCCCACAGTCTGCACTCGAAATCCATGGCCAGGCTGGCCTTGGCGGTGTAGTACTTCCCGAGCCGAGCATTGCCCTCCACGAATTGCATGCGGTCGATTTCATCATCGCGCAATCACATCGAACTCCCGGACTCCAGCTTGTGCCAACTGGCCCATTAACGAATATTGCAACTGCGCTGCTCAAAGATCCCTCATTGCCACAGCGTCTATCCCAGATCTGTTTGATGGGTGGATCGACGGGTGCTGGCAATACGACGCCAAGTGCCGAATTCAATATCTATGCCGATCCCGAAGCCGCCCAGATTGTGTTTACCAGTGGAATACCGATCAAGATGGTTGGCCTGAATGTGACCCGCCAGGTGCCAGCGATGGCAGAACGGCGGGCGCAGGTTCGCGCAATCGGCAACCAGACGGCCATTCTCGCTGCTGATCTGCTGGATTTCTTTAGCCTACAGGTACAGCGGATCTTCGGGTTGCCTGGCGGTGCCATGCACGATCCATTGGCTGTTGCTGTCCTGCTCGATCCAGAACTCGTCCAATTCCAGCCTATGCATGTCGCAATCGAACTACGCGGCGAACATACCTATGGCATGACGGTCTGTGACCAACGGCCAATTGCCAGTGTCGAACTCGATGCTGATGCCAGTGTGCGGCGCAGTATCCCACCAAATGCCCAGGTCGCCATTGCCGTCAATACGGAGCGGTTCTGGGAGCTGTTTCTGAATGTATTGGCGACATATGCCTGATCGGGCGGCAGCAATACAGCTTGCAGCTGCCCGTATTGCGACGCTCAATCCAGAAATAATTGCTAATCTCGGCAGCGCACTTAATCTGTTGACCCTTGGTGCACACGATATTCCTGAACGCCAGCAGACCCTACGACGGGCAATTGCGTGGAGCTATGATTTGCTCAACGCTGAGGCCTGTGCGCTTTTTCGCGCTCTGGCGGTGTTTGTTGGTGGATGTAGCTTCGAGGCTGTTCATACGATCCTGAAAACATGCATAGATCATTCACCAACGATAACCGCCGATCTCTTGGATGAATTGGTACGCCGCAACATGCTGCAGGTTGTCGTCAATGCGACTGGCACACTGTCCTTTCGAGGGTAGATGGGCAGTATCTCATGCTATGATACAAATGAATGCCCAATTTAACGAAAGGTTGTTATGATCGCCACTGCTCGATCATCAGGTCGGCGTCCTGCAAATGCGCCCGAGCCACCAAAGACATGGCCAGAGCGTATGCAGGATCTGCGCGCTGCATATAGTAACATCCCACGTGCGTTTCGCCTGGTCTGGGGAGCCGATCGCATTGGCACGATTGCGATGGCGCTGATGACACTGCTTGGGGCTGGCCTTCCAGCAACACAGGCATGGGTTGGATCGCAGATTGTGGATTCGGTGGTGAAATCTCTGGCTGCCAGGCTGACTGCGGAGCAGGGGTTACAAACCGCGCTGCCCTTTCTGCTGTTGGAATTTGGTCTACTCCTGGTCGGCGCGTTGGTGAACCAGATTCGGAGTTTGTACGAGCATGTGCTGAATGCCAAGCTGGGTCATTATATCAATACGGCCATCATGCGTAAGGCGCTGACGCTTGATTTGCAGCATTTTGAGGATTCTGCCTTCTACGATAAACTACAGAATGCGCGGCGTGAGGCCGATTTCCGCGCCAGTGGAATCATCAATGGCTCGTTTTCGATCATCCAGAATGTCATTACGCTGCTGTCGTTTGCGGGCATCCTGGTATTCTTCAACCCCTGGATCAGCCTGATTCTGTTTGGTGCAACAGTCCCTGCCTTCATTGCCCAGGGTCGCTTTAGTCGGCTGCACTTCCGCCTGCTGACATGGCACGCACCCGAATTTCGGCGCATGCAGTATATTGAGCATCTGCTGACGGTCGATAGCAGTGTTAAGGAGGTCAAGCTGTTTGGCCTTGGCGAGCCATTGCTCAAGCGCTATAGCGAAACATTCTGGGAATTCTTTGATGAGGATACTCGCTTGGCCAGGCGACGCTCCTGGATCAGTTTGGGCCTGGGTTTGATTGCGACGGCAAGCTACTATCTGGCCTATGCCTGGATTATTGCGATTGCAGTCACGGGCGTAATTACATTGGGTGGCATGACACTCTATCTGGCGTTGTTCCGCCAGAGCCAGGGCACGGTTCAGGGGCTGTTCGACAATATCAATCGGTTGTATGAAAATGGATTGTTCATGGACAATCTGTTTGGGTTTCTTGATCTGACATCGCAAATGGCTCGCCCAGCAACAACATCGGTTGTTCCGGTAGGGTTACAACAAGGCCTTGAGTTTCGCAATGTCTCATTCCGCTACCCAGGCCGTGAGGATTGGGCGCTGCGTGATGTGAACCTGACTATTGCACCTGGTGAGAAGGTGGCATTGGTTGGCCCAAATGGCGCAGGCAAGACGACACTGATCAAATTGTTGACCCGCCTGTACGATCCGAGTGAGGGCCAGATTCTGCTTGATGGCGTTGATCTGCGTGATTATGACCCGGATGTGTTACGCAAGCGGATTGGCGTTATTTTCCAGGATTTCGTCAAGTACCAACTAACGGCCCGCGAGAATATTGGCTTTGGGCAGATCGACAAATCTGATGATGTTGAACGAGTTCGTGATGCTGCCGAACGCGGCGGTGCCGATGATGTTGTTTCAGAATTGCCAGATGGCATGGACACGACGCTTGGGCGCTGGTTTCAGGATGGCCACGAGCTTTCGGGCGGGCAATGGCAGAAGATCGCACTCAGTCGGGCGTTCATGCGCGATGGCGAGGTGCTTGTGCTGGATGAACCAACCGCCGCGCTGGACGCAGAGCGTGAGTATGAGATCTTTCAGCGCTTCCGCGAGCTGACCGATGGCAAGATTGCAGTGCTGATCTCGCACCGCTTCAGTACGGTTCGCATGGCCGATCAGATTGTTGTAATCGAGGGTGGCCGGGTGAGTGAACAGGGTTCGCATGCAGAACTGGTAACACAAGCTGGCACCTATGCACGGCTGTTCGAAATGCAGGCCGAGGGTTATCGGTAAACGCGATTTAATCTGCGAAATCTGCGGATGAATAAGATATTGTCGAATCGCTACATCCCAATCGTTCTCTTGCTGCTGGCATTGGCTTTGCGTTTCTATGGCCTCGAAACCCAGAGTATGTGGGCCGATGAGGGCGGCACGCTAGCATTGGCAGCACGGACACCCGATGTCATCCTGCGCGACACGCTCGCCGATGTGCATCCGCCGCTGTACTACTGGATTCTGCACGCCTGGATGGGCCTGTTTGGTGTGAACGTCGCTGCGGCGCGTGGGCTGAGTGCAATCTGCGGAACATTGGCGGTTCTGGCCACATATCAGCTGGCTCGGCGCTGGTATGGGCTGCTGGCAGGCTGGGTGGCGGGCATTGCTGCAGCAATCTCGCCACTTGCGATTCACTACAGCCAGGAAGCACGTATGTATGCGTTGGCAATGCTGCTGGCGGCGTTGCTGTTTCTGGTTTTGGATGCCTGGTTGGATAGCATGCAACGTTCAAAAGGGCCAGTCCTCAACCGCATTTCAGGTGTAGGGTTTTCCCAGATCGTTGCATATTCCCCGCTCCACAACCCCTCCCCTACCAGTATGGGCCATTCCCCCTCTCCCCAGAGTGGGAGAGGGGAGCAGGGGGTCAGGGAAGAACGCCTTCGCGTAGCAGATCTCCAGTTCGCCCTGTACATGTTGCTTGCGGCGGCCCTGTTGATGACCCACTATTTCGCTGTTACGATTGTTGCTGGCGCTGCATTGCTGGGAATAATCCGGATTGCCAAACAGCAGCGATACCGAGCCAGCCTGTTGTTTGCATTTGCCCACCTACCGCTTGCAGCACTCTATCTCGCTGTAGTACTTTCCAGCCGCACTCGCCTCAGCACCTGGACAGCAGCCAAATCACCGACCGATCCATTGTTTGTGCTGATCGACACACTGCGTACGTTCAGCATCGGCATGAGCGGGCCAGAGTATTGGGTCTGGTGGGCGTTGCTGTTTACCGGGCTGGTTCTAGCCGGGTTTTTCGTTCGCGCCAGTGGATCGGGGCGATTGACGACCGGAATATGGTTGGGCATCCCGATTGTGTTGATGATCCTGATCTCACTTGGCCAGCCGTATTACAAGCCGCGCTTTTTGCTGCCAGCCCTGCCTGCCTTTCACATCCTGGTTGGTGCCGGTGTGGCGGGTTTAGGGAATTGGGTGCGGGTGAGGAGACAGGAGTCAGGAGCGAGCCAACAGCTATCAGCTATCAGCTATCAGCTATCAGAAGCACAGGGTAGAGACGCTGCGCTGGAGCGTCTAGCTCAAAACCCGGTAGTAGGTGTGATGTCGCGCAGGAACGCCGCGCTGGAGCAAAATTTTGCCCCTTTGCTCGGCGTCATCCTGCTCCTTGGTTCTGCGAGCCTGCCGCTCTATCGCGAATGGTTCGATCCGCGTGTTTGGCGGGATGATTATCGTGGCGCGGCATTGGCAATCAGCGCGACGGCTGGTGCCAATGATGTGCTGATCCTCAATGGCCAAAGCCAGATCGATACGCTGAATGTGTATTTGAGCAACACACAGCCACGGATTCTGCTGCCGCGCTTCCGCCCGCTCGACCAACCCGCAACCGAAACAGAACTGCAACAGCTTGCCGCTCAGTACCGCCGGATCTATGGCCTGTTCTATGTGATCGAGGAGAGCGACCCGCAGGGCATTATGGCCAATTGGCTCGATACACACGCCTTTCCGAGCGGTTCGCGCTGGTATGGCGACATCCAATTACGCACATGGGAAACTGGCGATCTCAGCGATCAGATGCGTTCGGTGGATGCCAACATTGGCGGGCTGCATCTGCGCCAACAGTCAATCGTACCAGTAACACTCACACCAGGCGATGCCATACGCATGCAGATGGATTGGCAAGCCGACTCAGCGCCCGAGCAGCCGCTGAGTCTGTTCATCCATCTACGGGATTCCCAGGGCCAACTGATTGCCCAATACGATGGGCCATTGGCACTTCAACCGCTTGTTGCGGGAACGACCTGGACATCACATGCGGCCATTATTCTTCCGCCAGCAACCCCAGCTGGAAGATACCAGATCCTGCTTGGCGTCTACAACCCGGCCAGTGGCAAGCGGCTCAACCTAGCCGATGGTGCCGATACACTGGAACTGGGAATAGTTGAGGTGAATCATTAACAGTCATTTACTCTATGGTAGTATTATTGCCACAGTGAGCTCACCTGGATGGATGACCCTACACCGATTGATGACCTGTAGGCCAACAATCACGGCCAATGTGCACTTTCTGTTTACCAATTGATTGGTTTCCCATGCCCGATAACGCCAAGGAACAGCATGTTCCACACTTCACATTTGGTATCAACCAGGTTTTTGATGCAGCGTTTCATTCTGGATGGCTTACATTTCCTGGGCACTACCTCATTTATGCTTCTACAGGTGCGTTTCAGTTAGAAGTAGATCGCATTCGCTGGCTCCTGCCCCCACAGCGGGCAGCCTGGGTTGCTGGCAACGTTCCATTTCAATTATCTGCGGAAAGGCCCGGCACAACTACTTCGGTGCTTTTTGCAGAAAGCGCAATTCCGCCGCCAGCGTTTGAATGCCGGGTCTTTGCGGTCTCAACGCTTGCTCGCGAAATGCTCAGCTATGCGGTGCGATGGGGTGCGGAGCGCGATGAGCAAGACACAACCGCAGATACGTTTTTTCGCGCCTTGGCAACGGTATGTAGCGAACTGGCAGCGCATCCTGATCTGTTCTGGTTGCCGAGTGCTCAGTCTTCTGAACTCCGTCTGGCGCTTGATTATACCCTGGCCCATTTGAGCGATAAACCTACCTTTGCCGAAGTCGCCAGGGCTGCGCATGTTTCTGAACGAACCCTCGCACGCCGCTTCGTTACGGAAACTGGTATGATCTGGAGCCAGTTCGCCCATCGCGCCCGGATGCTGCGGGCAATGGAACTCCGCGTGGCCCCCGCTATGACTGTAATCGAGGTTGTGGAAGCGGTTGGGTTTTTGAGTGTGAGCGCCTTGACCCATGCCTTTCGGACATTCACCGGCGAAACGCCGTCGAGTTATCGTAAACGAGCGCATTCAACATAGAAAGACCGCTCCAGAGAGCGGTCTTTGCAGGCGAATTCAGCATTATCGCTGCGCTGATTGGCGCATGGTTTCCGGATCGCGAGGCTTATTCTGGTACAGGAAGCATGCCCAGTTGCTGCATCAGTGCCAATCGATCTTGGATGGCCCAGTGTTCAACCACCTTGTCATTATCAAGGCGAAGGATATCAATCACGGCAAACGCGATCTGCCTGCCTGTCGGAGCAACCCCCATAAATGTGCCATGATGCGTCCCCTGAAACAGCTTATGGGTGACAACTTTATCCCCTTCTGCCACCTGATCCTGGATTGTCACATGCAGATCGGGAAAGGCGGCAAACATTGCTCGAAAGGTGATCTTGGCCCGTTCCACCGAAGTATGTTCTGTGGAAAGATCAGCGGCTTCCAGGTGATTGATAAAGTTCGGGGCGAAGAAAGCATCCATCTGTGCAAGATCGTGGCGGTTTTGAACTTCCTCGATCAGGCGGCGAACCGTTGCTTTGTTGGCTTCTGACATGTGCTCTACTCCTTTAATGATCGGATGTGGCATAACGATTGTGTACGAATGATTGATTGCTATGCTCAACCCATCATAGGCAATCGTGGTATGCGATGCCTGCTCCAAGAAGCCAGATAATTGCTCGCAGCTGCCAATGTTCATTGTTAGTTGAGCATTCTCCTGGTGAGAGCGCAGAGCTTTATATTGAAACATAGTAGAATCATCATTGAACATTTCTTGACAAATTAGATCATATGTTCTATAATTCAACCTCATCGCCTGGTATTGGAGTGAACCAAAGGAGCCATCACATGGGTTCTTCCTATAAACCGCAGGGGTATAGCACGGTTTCGCCATATCTGATCGTCGATAATGCCAGCCGCAGCATTGATTTTCTGGTGCAGGTCTTCGATGCCATTGAATTGCGCCGATTCGCTGGCCCAACGGGTGCGATTATGCACGCCGAAGTACGGCTGGATGATACCGTCATTATGCTTGCCGATGGCAGCCCGGATTGGGCAGCGATCCCAACATCGGTGCATGTGTATGTCGCAGATGTCGACGCAACCTACAGGCGCGCATTGGCAGCAGGCGCAACCTCGGTGCAGGAGCCAGTCAAGAAGGAAGATGCCGATAAGCGGGGTGGGGTCAAGGATGCGGGTGGCACGACATGGTGGATCGCCACAATGATGGAATAGGAAAGACGCGCCAGTAACATGATAAATGGTGTACAAGGCGTCACATATGTTTTCGGAATGATGCGTCGCACCGCCAACGAATGACTGTAGGGGCGGTTCGCGAACCGCCTATGCTCTCCGCATCGGCCGTCGCGGTGGGCGGTTCGCCAACCCCCCGAACGGGGGAGGCGCGTGGCCGGCCATAT
>JBBQSD010000207.1:0-7546 GCA_038214135.1 Chloroflexales bacterium
AATCTGCTGATCGTCATCAGTGTCGTGGCGGTCGTGATCTGTGCTTGTGTGGGTATTGGCGCATTCACGATTGGGCGCGGTATCCTGGGCAGCGTGACCGAGCAGGCCGCCATCACCCCGGTGCTGGATCAGTTTATGCAGGTGATGGTTGCCCGCGATAGCCATCGCGCCTACGCGCTGTTCTCGACCCGTGCCCAACGGCAGACGGCGCTTGCGGATCTGACGCAGTTGTACACCGGGCCAAACTATGTCCTCTTTGACGGCTATCAGTCACTGACGATTGAATCGACGAATATCACCAGCGCCGTGAACACCAATCCAGATGTGCCGCAAGGCCTAGTCGTCACGGTCACGGGCACGATCACGTACACCGGCCAGGTGACGGGCAGTTTCCGGGCGACGTTAGAAAAAGAAGCTGGCATCTGGCGGCTGGATGCAATCAACATCACGGTGCCACCCAGTAAAACCCTGAAGTAGCGCTCCAACGCATTGCTGCGGATGCTTGTTTCCTATCGCGGTGTGCAAACCTTGAGATTGCGATGGTATCTGCCGCATCCCACTGCGCCATATTACCGCTGACGGTTGTATAGCGCGCCTTATCGTGTACTGAGCCACGTCTGATCGCCCCGCAACCCCGTGCTACAATGGCGGAAACGCTGCGCTGCTGCACCTTTCCATCTGAGCTGACAATCCAACACTCGTTGAGCGCATTCCAAAGCTCTATCTGGCCAGTTGGCGATAGTGCCCGTTATTACGATCCTAACCTCGGGCGGTTTATCTCGGCGGATAGTATTGTGCCCGGCGCAGGCTCACTGACGGTTGCGCCAAACGATCCCGTGGCGGCAGGGGCGTGGGAACAGTGCCTACATTGCCCAATGCGGCCTTCGTTGCGGGCGGATCGCGATCCGCTACCAGCATTGCCAACCGGTGTTATGGCGCAATGAGCCACGGTGCTCGTTCGCCCGCAGCCACGCACAAAGCAAAGCAAAATGGTACAATGCTGCTATGATTGCTAACCATATACCATTACTATCGCCATTATCGCCATTATCGCCATCGCGTGCGATCCCCGATTGGCGCGCTGCCCACCAACGCCCACGCCACCTGTATCTGCATATTCCGTTCTGCCATCGGCGCTGTGCCTACTGCGATTTCAATACCTATGCCAACATGGATGATCGCATGGAGGCCTATGTGGATGCGCTGTGCGCCGAACTCGCTGCACTACAGGCGATGCCGCTTGCGATTGGTTCGCACATTGCTGGCGGGCCAGGGCTGCTGCGCGGCGATATTCTGCCAACCGTGTTTCTTGGCGGCGGCACGCCCAGTATGTTGCCGCTGCCATTGATTGAACGGGTGCTTCGTGCTGCCGATGCACTCATTCCATTGGCAGGTGCCGAGGTGACAATCGAGGCCAATCCTGGCACCGTCCTGGGCCGCGAGTATTTGCGCGATCTACGCAGCCTGGGGATCAACCGGATCAGTATGGGCGTCCAGAGTTTGCATGATCCAACACTGCGGGTGTTGGGGCGCATTCATACAGCCGCCGAAGCACGCAGTTCGTATGAGGATGCCCGCGCCGTTGGCTTCGATAGTATTAACCTTGATTTTATTTTTGGGCTACCAGGCCAAACCCAGGAGCAGTGGCGGGCAACGCTGGATGAAATTGTCACCTGGCAGGCCGACCACTTCTCGCTCTATTCACTGATTCTGGAAGCCAGCACACCACTATATGCCCAGGTCACCAGCGGGCGTATTAGCATTCCCGATGATGATGAAGCTGGTGCAATGTATGAACGGGCTATCGATCAACTTGGCGCAGCTGGATATGTGCAGTACGAGATTTCGAATTGGGCACGCGATACTCAGCGCCCGCAACATCCAGCAAGCGGTTCGCAGCTACGCTACAAAGCGCCAACATTGCCGACACACGCCTGCCATCATAATGTCGCCTATTGGCTGAATGTCGATTACCTGGCCTGCGGGGCAGGAGCGCATGGGCACCTCTATCCGCGCCGCTATGCCGACGCACTCGGAATCGATGATTATATCCGGCGGGTCTCGCTGGGAGAAGTGATCAGTGAAGTCACAGAACTGTCCCCGCACGACATGGCCGCTGAGACCATGTTCATGGGCCTACGCCTGACGGCAGGGGTGGCCGAAGCGCATTTCCGCGAGCGTTGTGGTAGTGCGCTGAACGATATATATGGCGTGGAATTAGCGGAATTGGCCACGCAGGGGCTGATCGAGCGCGATGCGATTGGTGTGCGCCTGACGGAGCGTGGCCGCATGTTGGGCAATCGGGTGTTTGAGCGCTTCGTGTGATTGGCTATTCGAACCGAATAAGCTCGGTGGTTCCATCGCTACCGAACACACTGCGGTGCATGCCCTCTTGATACTGGCCGATTGCACGGTATTTGTTATAGCGCTGTTCCAATAGGGTTGCCTCATCCAGCCGGCACAGGCCAGCCAGATGAACCCGCAATGCCGCACCAACAGCATCGATCACCAATTCTGGTGCAGTTTGTGCGCCACCCTCTGGCTCGGCAATAATTGTATCGGCGACCTTCATCACATACAGATCCTGGGCGGTTATTCGCATGGCCTTGGCCGCATCTGGTGCCTTGGCTGAATCGCGCCATAGGATCGCCGCAGTTCCTTCTGGTGATGCAACCGAATAGACCGAATGCTCCAGCATCATGAGCCGATCACAGACGCCAATTGCCAATGCACCACCACTACCACCCTCGCCAATCACGGTTGCGATGATCGGAACCCGTAGCCCGGCCATCACCAGAATATTCTCTGCGATGGCATTACTCTGGCCGCGCTCCTCCGATTGGATGCCTGGATCAGCGCCTGGCGTATCGATGAAGCACAGCACAGGCATCCCAAAGCGTTCGGCATGCTGGAACAAGCGCAATGCCTTGCGATACCCTTCCGGGCGTGGCATTCCGAAGTTCCGGCGCACATTCTCACGGGCATCACGGCCCTTCTGATGCCCAACCACCATGATCGTCTGATCGGCGAAACGCGCAGGCCCACCAATGATCGCAGCGTCATCGCCGAAACGCCGATCCCCATGAAACTCGGTGAAATCCTCAAACAGCGCTTTCACATAATCGAGGGTGTGTGGGCGGTGGGGATGCCGCGCAAGCTGGACTTTATCCCATGGTGTCAGGGTTGTCATCGAACGTAGGCCCGTTCTATGCCATTGCCCAATGCTTTCGAATGGGTTGATCTGGTATGAGCCGGTGTTGCCGCATACAGCCTGAGCAATCGGGCGACGGTTGCACGCAATTCGCTGCGGGCAATCACCAGATCGATCATACCATGCTCAAGCATAAACTCAGCCGTCTGAAAGTTGAGCGGCAGCTTCTGGCGGATCGTCTGCTCGATCACACGCTGGCCCGCAAAGCCAACCCGTGCACCTGGTTCTGCAATAATTACATCGGCAACAGAAGCATAGGAGGCCATGACGCCCGCATAGCATGGATCTACAAGTAACGCGATATGCGGCAGGCCAGCTGCGGCAAGCCGCGTGAGCGCAATATTGACTTTTGCCATCTGCATGAGCGATAGCACGCCTTCGTGTTGGCGTGCACCACCAGTGGCGGTGATCGTCATCAGCGGTATCGAATGCCGGGTTGCCTGTTCAACGGCGCGGGCAAGTTTCTCACCATAGACGCTGCCCATCGAGCCGCCGATAAAGCCAAATTCCGAGACGGCAATCTCTAATGGGTTGCCATCGATGGCTCCGCGCCCTGTGACCAACGCATCATTGAGCCCAGTGCGTTCCTGGTTTTCGATCACCTTCTGGGCGTAGTTATCCTTGGCCGAAATAAACGTCAGTGGGTCAGTCGGGGCGAGGCTTGTATCATGCTCCTCGAAGGATTCAGCATCGAGCAGGCCAAGCCACTCGCGCGCGAGCAGGCGCATATGGTACCCACACTTACAGACTTTCAGGTTATCGTTGAGTTGCTTGACATAGGTAAGCTCACCGCAAGATGGGCACTTAACCCACATGTTATCCGGAATGTGCTGGCCGTTATTGCGTGCTCCCGGCGTAAAATGCTTTGGTGTGCGGCGAAAAAACTCTTTCATCGAGGGCGACTCCTGGTGAATATGACGTTATGATTATACCATATTGGCACAGGTAGCCATTGCAGCGCCCTTGCTATGCGCTTGCATGTTTGGCTACTTTACACTACGCTATGATATAAACGTGATACTGAACGTCCATGTGAGCCCTAACACGCTTGACATTGTGCAACTTTATCATATGATACGAACAAGCCCTCAATCGCCGGAAGGCAGCCGTGCGATACGGAAAGGAAACGATTAGCGATGCTCGACGTTCTGCTGAGGCCGGAGATTCTCGGTCTTATCTTTATCGCTCTCGTGATTGTTGGCGTGATTGTTGTGTTTCTGCGCCGCCGTCGCAGCCAGGCACAGGGTGGGGCTGCGGCTCCGCCGACCGATATTGGTGGGCCGATCGACTATACGTCTATTCCGTATGAAGAGCCAACCAGCCTGATTGATCGGTTTCGGAATGCTGCTCCGGCTGTTCGAATACTGATTATACTCATTCCGCTGGTTGTGATCGCTGGCCTTATTGCGCTGGCACTTGCGGTTTCGAGCCCATCCCAACCAACTGCATTACAGCCGACAGCGCCGCCTATTGGGCAAATTTCGATTACCCGCGCCGAAGTTGCTGGTAATGGGAAGATTGTTGTGGTTGGTACAACGAATCTACCAAACGATGCGCAGATTAGCGCGACCATGAAAGAAGGCGATCAGGAGTTTGCCTGGTTTGCCCCCAATACGGCGGTTTCTACGCCCAGCGAGGGCAAAATTACGCTGACGCTTGATCGATTAAATGAGGCATCGGTACCAGATCGTGAGCGTGAATACACGATCACACTGACATCCAATGCATTTGGTCAGTCGATCAACTCAGGGCCAACCAAACTGAATGTGCTCCAGCCATATGATGCCGATTTCTATCAGACGGTCGCTATACAGCCGACATCGGCAAAACCAACTCCAACACCCAAGCCGGATACGCCAACGATTGAGCCAACCAGTGCTCCAACAGAAGAGGCGCAACCAAAGGCGACGGTGCTTGGCGGTGGGAAGATCCGTAAAGAACCCAGTGTTCAGGCAGAGGAAGTTGGTCAGGTCACTCGTGGCGAAACACTCATCTTGCTCGAACGAACCCAGGATGGTGCCTGGTATCGAATCCAAACCGCCGCAGCAACCGGATGGCTCAGTAGTACCCTGCTGGAAGTGGCTCCCGAAGTGGCAGCGCAAGTCCCGACGCCAACACCGGCCAGTGGGCTGACAACAACGGTGTTCAATGGCGGAAACGTTCGCGCCGAGGCAGCACTCAAGGGTAAAGTTCTCGATCAGATCAACGCTGGTGAGACGGTTCAGCTGCTGAGTAAAACCGCCGATAATCAGTGGTTCCAGATCACCAATATTCGCGGTATCAGTGGTTGGGTCAACCGAACACTGCTCAATCTTTCGGTTGAACTGACCCGCCAGATACCCGTTTTTGGTACAGCTGGCACTCCCGCAACACCACCAGTGAATGGCACTCCTGTCGCAGGTCTGAGCGCGAAGGTCTTTAATGGCGGTAATGTGCGTGCCGACGCCACTATCCGTGGGAAAGTGCTTGACCAGATCAATGCGAATGAAACTGTGCAACTACTGGCCAAGACGGCTGATGGCAAGTGGTACCAGATTACGAATGTTCGTGGTGTCACTGGTTGGGTCAGCGTCACATTGCTGACAATTGACCCGGATGTTGGCCGTAAGGTGCCGATAGCCAAGTAACGAGGCGCGAGGGAACAAGGGAACAAGAGAGCAACATCGACGCTTTCTTGTTCCTTTGTTCTCTCAGGTTATTTCTTGTGCTGGTGTGCCAGATCGATAACCGCCTTCAGGTTTTCCCAGGATGTATTGCTTGGGATCGTGCAATCCGCACCCAGAATGAATTGTTTTGGTGCGTTTGTGAGCACATCTTCCGCAGTTTGGCGAATTTCCTGCACACTCCCCGTCGCAATCACGCCCTTGCGTTCCATTCCACCCATAAACGGTCGCCCGAATAATTGAACGATTTCTGCTGCCTGCAACACCCGATCCCCCACATGCAGGCTACAATTGACGACATGGCCTGGGTAATCCAAGAATGGCGAAAGATCAGCATAGCCACCGTTATAGTCGCAGATATGCAGAATGTTGAATGAGCAATCGTTGATTGCATCCCACACGGTGAGATCGCTGGGTTTGATGAAGCTGCGGAAGACCTCTGGGCCAGGAAACGCGAAGGCCTCGCCACCCTGCGATGAGGCATAGAAGCCATCCACGCCTGCATGCTTACAGGCGCGCACAAGCGTCAGCACATTTTCCGTCATGATCTCCAACCCCTTGGTGACTGCTGTTGGATTCTGGCGCATATGCTCGGCCAGATCAATGCCATCGGCGGATTGCTTTAGCCACATGTATGGCGAGTACAGTGTCATGATCACCAGGGCTTCATGCTTGGCGGCTTGGGTGAGCCCTGCAACGATACGAGCCGATGGTTCAAAGTCTTCTTCTGAATAGCGGGGAATATGCGCCCAATCATCTATCGTGCGAATTGGAAACGCCGTCGACAGAGTCTGCTCGTATTGGATCTTCACGAAATCCATATCGGTTGCGCGAAAGAACTCCAGGTGTTTGTCGATGGCAGCCTGGCCTATATGGTCAGCTGGATCGAAATGCATGAAAAAGGCCGCCGGAACATAATCGGCAGGAGCATTGCCGTGGATCAGGCTCAGGATGCGATCACGTTTATTCATGGTTGATCAACCTTTCGCTACTTCTACGGGCTGCCGATCTCGACAGCCGTATCGTATATTTGTTACAATACCAGTGGATCAATATCAACCTATAAGGAGGGCAGCATGACAACCACAATCGCACTGCCTGAACGTCTCGCGGAGCAGCTCCAACAGCGCGCCACTGTCGAGCATCGCTCAGTCGAATCGCTCGCAATTGAGTATATTGTAGCAGGGCTGACAGAGACAGATGCGGCCATAGCTGACCACCATCGACAGCCACTTGATGACCCTGAGTTGCTTACTCTGGTTGCGCGTATTAAAGCAATGCCACCCAACCCAGCCAGCATTATCCCGGCCCGAGGAAATCTTGCGGATGTGCTCAGGATGATGGAAGCAATAGAAGACGAGACATATGATGTTGCTGCCGAGATTGCGGCTCTTCAGGCTGCCGAGCAGGAGCTACGGGATATTAATCGGGCAGATGATATTGCAGAAGGCCGAGGATAGAGCGTGGCTACCTATCTGCTCGATACCAATCATGCCTCTCCACTTGCGACGATTGATGCATTGATTGCTATAACTGCATTGCGCTATGATCTGACCCTGCTTACAACCGATGGTGATTTTCAGGCTGTGCCGGTTTTACGGCTCGAAAATTGGCTATAGGTTTGCTCTATCTTTCACTCCGCCTGTGGCAGCATGACATCCCAGTGCAAACG
>JBBQSD010000208.1:0-7546 GCA_038214135.1 Chloroflexales bacterium
CTGACGTGTTTGATGCGCCTGCTGCCTCAGCTAGCCGTAGAAGATCGGCCACGGGCGCTGTTCCATGGCCTTGATGCTGTCTCACGCGATACGGCTGGTGCGGCTCCACGTTTTACATTAGATCCATTGCCTGGCGTGGCACCCGATCTGCCAACGCTCAAGCGTTGGTTACGTCAATTCCTAGAAGTGCGTGATGATGAAGGTGCCGAGCGAGCAATTGTTAGTGCGGTACGTGCTGGTGCAACTGGCCCACAACTGGCCGACATGCTGTTTGCTGCGGCAACCGACCATCATTACATCCAAGTTGGCCACGCCCTCGATTTTATCAATAAGGCGCTTGATGCACTTGATATTATCGGCTGGGAGCAATCGGTAACGGAGGAGGTGCTCTCCAGTGTGGTGCGTGGCATCGCGCAGGGTGATCGCCAGGAAGAGCGTAACGCCTGGCGACATCCAGTCGATCTGGTGGCGATCTTGCATGATGCCTTCCCACAGATTGCTGCTGCCCTCAGCGATGGACAAGCGCTACGCGGCATGTGGCAGGGCTATGATGAACTGGCTCAGCAATTGCTTTCGGATGATCCACAGGCCAATGTAGAAGCACTTCTGACAGCGCTGCGCCAGGGTGCCAGTGAACAAGAACTGGCCAATGCTGCAACCTATGCTGCTGCGCTGCGGATTGCCCGCTTCCATACCAGCCAGGAGCATGGCGATTGGGATACCACGCTGCATACCTTTACGTTTGCCAATGCCGTTCAGCAGGGATTGCGCCGAGCACCCTCGCCCGAACTGCTACGCGGCGTCTTTGATGCAGCCATGAGTATCTACCTGGATCGATTCCTTAATATCCCAGCCGCGAAAATCGCTCAGCCTGCGCGCAATGGTGCCACTCCCGACATGTTGCTTGCTGAACTGCCAGCCTTGCTTGATCGCCAACAGCAGGTGAACCAGGCTGGCGAATTAGTGGCCCATTATTTTGCCGCTGGCGGTACGGATGATCAATTGCTTGCAATGTTGGGGAAGGCGCTGCTCCGCGAAGACCGCGATTTCCATACGATCCAGACGGTCGAGACCGCTTTTACCCAGTATCATTCACTGCGTGGTACGCCAGCAGGAAGCCATGTGTTGATCGCTGCCGCCCGCTACCTGGCCGCCCATGCGCCAACCGCCCGCGCCCAAGGGCAGACCTACACCATCGCGCTACGTTTGCATCGTGGCGATAAATTGTTTGAGGAATAGAGTTATAGCTTTCAGCTATCAGCTTTCAGGAGGAGCGACGCAAGGTGTTGCGTCGCTCCAGCATGTTCCTATTTCAAATAGCCCAACCATTGTGGCTGATATTCGATCATCGTATCGAGGAGTGCCTCGACACCCTGGTACTGATGAACGACGGGATCGACCAGCAGTGCCTGCAGGGCGGCCGCCTTCGATTTATGAATGATTGCCTCGGCAGTGAGATCATGAACGGCCACTTGATTAAGCAACAGCCCGGCGAAGCCACGCGGTAGTTCGCCTGGGAGGAAGCCATGCACACCATACCGATCAACAGTTGCCGGAACTTCGACGGCAATCCAATCGGGGAGCTGTGTGAACAGGCCATTATTGGGGATATTGACGGCTTCTTCAACATAGCCCGAATTGGTTAGGATTCCCTCGATAATCGGGATGATGCGCTCGCCAAGGCGCAGTTCGATCTTGGGTTGGATATGCGACAGGTATTCCTTGTAGAAGCGATAGAAATCGAGGATACCCTTATGATCAGTGACATCATAGGCCCAGGGGATATATTCGCCAAAATGGCTATCGCTGGTGATTGGCATCAGGCCAAACTTCTCGAGGATGACCTGGAACACCCGCCGCTCTGGCCATGCTTCAGTCTGGACTGAGGCGAAATCCTCGGGTTTGGTTGGCCATTGGCCGGTTTCCTTGAAATACTTATGGATGGTGTTCATGGAGGGCATATTGCCGAAAAAGAGCGGTGCCTTGGCGCGAATATCGGGGTAGGCATCCTGGCCTGTTTCCAGGTATTTGGCTGAGAGCACGACACTGAAATGGTTCAGCCCACCGGCGCGAACTTCTAGTGCATCATATGGCACACCCAAAATCTGTGGCAGAAAATTACGCAGTGAGCCGATTTCGTGGCATAGCCCAATGAACTTGAGTTGCGGGAAGGCGCGATGCACGGTTGTACAGATGCGGCTCATCGGATTACTGAAGTTGAAGGCGGTCGCATCTGGGCAGATTTCGAGAATAGCGGCGCAGATATCCAGAATTGGCGGGATAATGCGCAGCGAGTGGAACAAGCCACCAGGGCCGCCATTCTCGCCATAGACCTGCTGAACACCATATTGTTGCGGAATGCGCCAATCCTGCTCCCAGAGATCAAAGCGATTGCCAACCTCAATCGAGATAATTAGGAAATCTGCTCCTGTAAATGCCTCGCTGCGGTTGGTGGTGGCCGAGAGTGTGAATGGCAGCTTGTGCTGTTCAATAAAGGCACGGCCATTCGCTTCTACAATGGCAAGCGTGGTGGGGTTGATATCGTGCAACACAATATGGCTGCCCTCCAATATTTTGCTTTGCAGAATATCACCGATGGTGCCATAGCCAAACTGGGCACTGCCTGCGCCGATGAGGACAATTCGTTTTCCCATTGGGATGCTCCTTGTATGTATTCAGAAGTCGGGAGTCAGGAGTCAGAAGTCAGGAGTCAGAATGCCAAACTGCCCTCATCCCGGCCCCTCTCCCGGTGGGAGAGGGAGGCGCAGATGGCATTCAAACTAGCCACAAACACTGATTGATCGCAGCCGTGGCATGACCAACGGGCGCTGATTGGCCACAGACATTCTTTCAAACAAGAACCAAGAACTGTTCCTCTGTTCAAACCAAGCCAGTATGATTGTTCGCACCCACGAGTCTAGCATGCTATGGTATTGTGTCAGTAAATGATTCAGTGCGTGCTGGTAAAGATCCAATAACGTTAGTGGACAAGCTGAGAGCTGAAAGCTATGGTCTTCATTCGCGCCTATGAGCATCGGGATGCGGCAGCTATTTCCCATGTTATCCGACAGACGATGCAGATCTCAAACAGCCGTGATTACCCAATCGAGCGGCTTCAGCCATTGATCGATTATTTTTCGCCAGAGAAGGTTGATCGGTTGAATGATGAGCGTCAATGCCTGGTTGCGGAAGTTGAGGGGCAGATTATTGGCACGGCAGCACTCGATGGCGCTGAACTGGTGACATTTTTTGTTTTGCCGGAGTACCAGGGCTTTGGGATCGGCAGTCGGCTTCTGGCAGAGCTTGAGCAGATCGCTGGCGAAACCGGGATTTATGCCATTACGGTTGCTGCTAGTGTTACTGGCGAGGCGTTTTATCGGCGCATGGGGTATATGCCAACTGGTGTTGAGCACGATGGCACGGCAGGGCGCCAGGTTCATTTGGTGAAGGAGTTACCTGAATAGAATCGAGAACCAAGTATGCAGGAGTCCGGAGTCAGAATACTGAACCGAGAGCCGAGCATGTGTAGCGAGATTTATCCGCAGATTGTGCAGATCGCGCAGATTGGTTGGGAGAAAGCGCTGTTGACCATACCTTGATTTATCCGCAGATTTCGCGGATTGATAGGATTCTTGAGGAATGTGATGCAATCTCGTCGGCTGGTGCGCCTGGGAATAATTGGGCTGTTTTGCTTGGTACTGCTGTGTGCAGGAACCATTGCCGTTGTTCGCGCAACCACACCGCCCAACTTTCGCAGCCATCGCGATACGATTGCGTATGCGCTTGAGATGCGTGGGATTGCGTTTGCCGACATTCAGTTTCGGCAGTCGTTTGAAGAAAATAATAACCTGCTGTTCTACCAGGCTGGTGTGCAGGTTATGCGCCCTGATGGCAGTATTATCCATGGCTGGATTGGCTGCGAAAATGGCGATAATCAATGCTTCCTTGATCTGCGTGGGCTGGATATTCATGGGCTGCCGCTGCCGGATCTGACCCCCGCTGCATCCATGCCAGGCTGGTTTGTGTGGGCTGAACGAACGTTGCGCGAGATTGATCTGCGAACGCCAATGTTTAGCCCAACGCCAACACCTGTGCTGCCGCCATTCCCCTCACCCCAACCCCTCCCCCACTCCGGGGAGAGGGCTCCACAGCGCAGTACAATGCCCAAACCCTTCTCCCCAACGTGGGAGAAGGGCAGGGGATGAGGGGGAGCGAGCGCTGATTCATGCACGATTCGTTAATTGAAAGGTAGTGTACCTCGTATTTCATTCCCCGATTTAAATGTAAACGTTCATCACATTTCAGCGGGCTGGAACGGCGCTGCATTCGGGTGTACAGCCAGCACACCCAACTGACCCTCAACTCGTTTGAGTAATACGGCATTCACCGCGACGATGATCGATGAGAGTGACATCAACAGCGCTGACCATTCTGGCCGCAGGACGATGCCCAGCAATGGATACAGCAGCCCAGCCGCCACTGGGATTGCCAGCACGTTGTACGGAGCAGAATTTGACTGCCAACGATTATTTCGATTCCAATAGCCAATGCAGTAACGGGCCGCAGCCCTCGGTGAGCACTGCATAATGGCCGCCAACAAGGGCCGCAAGTTGGCTATGTTGGAAGGCTGCCTGCATGCGTGCGCCATGGACAAACGGCACCGTCTGATCGGCCTGGCCATACAGGAGCAGAAGCGAACAGGTTTGGAGCTGCGCGATGAATGGATCGATGTTGGTGTTGAACAGGCAGTTTTCGGCAGTACCGACATAGCTGGGGATTGTGTGATCCATGTAGCCAACCCAAGCGCCGCGTAGTGCTGGTGCCACGGGGAACTGCCGCAGCAAGGGCCAAAACATATGAATGGTCATATGCAAGGCTTGGGCGAGCGGCCGCCAGGTGAGCATGGCCCGATCTCGCGGGTGGCGTAATAGTTCCTGGCGGATCGGGAAGCGTGGTGAGACGAGTGGGGTAGCGGCCAGGGCCAGCCGTGTGGATAATGCAGGGTTGCGGGCCAGCAGGCTAAGGGCGATCACACCGCCACAGGAATGGCCAATAACAGCGCCGAGATGTGTCGTCCCGCTTGCTATCAGAACCTGTTCGACTGCATCACGATGCTGATCGAGCGTATAGGCGATAGCGGGCTTGTCCGAGAAGCCAAAGCCGATCAGATCTGGCACAATCACATGGTAGTGTGGCATGAGCTGTGCTATCACAGGTTGCCAGAAATCTGCGGTCGCGCCAAGCCCGTGCAGCAAGAGTAATGCAGGGCCAGATCCGGCTGACGCATAGGCCAGCCGGTGCCCATTCCATGAAGTATAGCTGCGTGCGAGGCGTTCAATGCTCATAGCTATTGCGATGCCTCAGTTGATTGAATGTGGGTTGGCGGTACTGACCGGCGCATGCAGCGTCTCGGTGGCCTGAAGGTATTCCTCGCGGCTGATCTCACCACGGGCGAAGCGGCGGCGCACAATTTCCAGAGCGTCTAGTTCTGTGGTGGCGCGGTTGCGTGGGAACAGGCCAGATAAGCCCCAGATTATCAGAGCGATTACACCGATCCAGACAAACAGCATGGCTGCCATTCCCAACCAACCCATGCCGCCGAGCATATCATATCCGTACATCATTGTCCTACTCCATTGTTGTTGTCGGTGGCGCTCGTGTGCGCCCGACTGATCACGAGTATAGGATATGATCATCAAGGGATGATGTGTGCAATCATCAAGATTTAGTCAAGCTCTATGGCGTACAACGCCGCAGCGCTATGCTAAAGATCTAAGAGGAAGAGTGAACATAAACGCTGCGCCCTGCCCTAACCCTGCGCTCTCGGCCCAGATCCGGCCACCATGGGCTTCGACAAGTGCCTTGCTGATCGTCAGCCCGATGCCAGTGCCGCCGGTTGTGCGCGAGCGGGCCTTATCAACGCGATAGAAGCGCTCGAACAGATGTGGAAGATGCTCAGCGGCAATTCCAGCACCGGTATCGCGCACACAGAAGCGTATAGTAGTATCAGCACAAACAGCAGAAATCGTGACCGTATCGCCTGGTTTGGTATGTTGCAGCGCATTGCCAAGCAGATTGATCAATACCTGCGTGATCCGATCTGGATCGGCATCCACTGTTGGCAGATCAAATGCTGGCAGGGGCACCAGGTTTACCTGTTTCTCGGCAAACTGTGGTGCGAGGCGCGCAACGGCGCGGGCGAGCAGTGCATCGGGAGCAATCGGTTCTTGGTGTAGCACAAGTTGTTTCGCCTCGGCACGCGAGAGTTCCTGCAAATCGGCCACTAACCGTCGCAAGCGGCCAACCTCATCCAGGATCAGTGCCCAGGTTTCCTCATTTGGTGCCACGATCCCATCGAGCGCACCCTCGGCATAGCCCGCAATAGTGGCGAGTGGGGTGCGCAGCTCGTGGGCCACATCGCCGATTAACAGCACACGGCGGCGTTCGGCATCCTCCAGCGCATCCGCCATTGTGTTGAACTGCATGGCCAGTGCCGCCAATTCATCGTTTCCGGCTGATGGAACGCGCTCGGTATAATGGCCAGATGCGATGCGCCTGCTGGCATCGAGCAAGCGTTGGATGGGCGTGACGATCCGGTTCGAGAGGAGGAGGCTCACGGCAACCGCAATCAGGCTGGCCGCACCACTGCTAATCAGCAGCGCCTGGAACATGGCCGTCTGGAATACCGCATTGGTAGCCTGCTCCATGGTTGCCATCGCCGCATCATCTGCCAGTGCGGCATCCGGCCCCAGCAGCGCAACCATGAGCCGATCATGCAGAGTTGGTGCAGTCAGAATCGTGACGAGTAAGAGTGTCGCTGTTCCTGCAATGATCACCAGCACATGGGCCAGGAACAAACGGGTGCGCAGGCCAGCGCGGCGGATTGGCGGTATCATTGCGGACTCTCAAAGCGGTAGCCGACACCGCGTACCGTGATAACGAACTGCGGTTGGGTGGGATCATCAGCAAGTTTCTTGCGCAGATTGGCGATATGGACATCGACGACGTGATCATCTCCATAATAATCGGTGCCCCAGACCCGATCAAGCAACTGGGCGCGCGTGAAGGTGCGGCCAGGGTGGCTGGCTAGCGCAACCAGCAGTTCATATTCCAGATTGGTGAGGCCGAGTGGCACGCCTGCAAGCATGGCTTCGTGGCGGGCATGATCGATCAGCAGTGGGCCAAACTGGAGTGCTGGTGGCAGTGGTGGCTCGCTTGCGATGGCGGTGCGCGGGCGGCGCAGCATGGCACGGACACGGGCCACCAGCTCGCGTGGCGAGAACGGCTTGGTCAGATAGTCGTCGGCACCAACCTCCAGACCGATCACGCGGTCGATCTCCTCCGCTTTGGCGGTGAGCATGATCACATAGGCATCCGAGATGGTTCGTAGCCGCCGACAGACTTCCAGACCATCGATCCCTGGCAGCATTAGGTCGAGCACAATCAGATCGGGCTGTTCGCTACGCACAAGATCAAGTGCGCTGATCCCATCGCCAGCGATCAGCACACGAAAGCCTTCCTGGAGCAGATAGCTGCGCACTAGGCT
>JBBQSD010000209.1:0-7221 GCA_038214135.1 Chloroflexales bacterium
CGAAGCAGCCAGTGCCCAATTCGATTGGCAGGCGATTGGTGGGTTTGCGCCAGCGATTGAACTCGCCCAATTTCAGCATCGCTATGCGCTCGGGCATATGTTTGTGTCGTAGCCCTCACCCCTGGCCCCTCTCCAGTGGGAGAGGGGTGCCCGTAGGGCGGGGTGAGGGCATTAAGGAAACATCAGCATGCATTATGATCATCCTGAACCATTACAGCTCCCGCAGCGCCGTGATCACCGCACACATATTCCACGAATCGGGATCGGTGGCCCGGTTGGTAGCGGCAAGACGGCACTGATCGAGGCGTTGGTGCCGATGCTGCTGGCTGCTGGCCGTCATCCGCTCATTATCACCAATGATATTGTCACCCGCGAGGATGCCGAACACGTTAAGCGTACCTTGGCTGGCACACTCGATCCCGCACGTGTGGTGGGGGTTGAGACCGGTGCCTGCCCGCATACTGCCGTTCGTGATGACCCAACCATGAACATAGCAGCGGCAGAAGAACTTGAGCAGCAATTTCCTGATGGCGATCTGTTGCTGCTGGAGAGTGGTGGCGATAATCTGACCCTCAGCTTCAGCAGGGCACTTGTCGATGCGTTTATCTTCGTGATCGATGTTGCTGGCGGCGACAAAATCCCACGTAAACGTGGCCCTGGCCTCATTCAGGCCGATCTACTGATCATCAACAAAACTGATCTGGCTCCGCATGTTGGTGCCAGCCTGGAAGTAATGGAGCGAGATTCGCGCATGGTGCGCGGCGAACGGCCATTTTTGTTCACGAATTGCCGGGCGGGCGAAGGGCTTGAAGCGGTTCTGGAATGGGTGTTGGCGGTGGGCGAGTGAACCGAGTAATCAGGAGTCAGAAGTCAGGAGTCAGAATGTGGAACCAAGAACCAACGTTCACGAATCCGTAGAGGCGCAAGATATTGAGTCTAGGCACGCAACCACCAACGCATGTTGATCGCAGCCGCAGCATAACCAACAAACCTGGGCATACCAATAACATCCATTACGGGCTCATTGAGTTATGTCATACTGCGAAGGGACATCATAAGGGGTAGGGGCGATTCGCCCATTATTTCAATCAATGACGATCAAGAGCCTGAATTGATTATCTGCGATTATATCAGGGTGGGTGGATCATGATCCGCCCCTACAATTGCTCGTTCCAAAGAAAGCCCTAGCTGCATGACAACCCCTGCTCTCAAAGGTCAGCCACGCTCTGGCCGCCTCGATCTGTTACTTGCCAGAGATTCAAGCGGGCGAACACGGCCCATACGAACCCTGGCCCATCCGCCGATCCAGATCTCGCGGGTGCGCTATGATCACCCACACCAACCGGATATGGCGATTCTGACACTCCTAACCCTTGGCGGCATTCTATCTGGTGATCGGAATACGCTATCGGTTGAACTGACTGAACATGCTAGTGCTACTGTTACCATGGCTGCGGCTACACAGGTTCTCTCGATGCCAAGTGGCCATGCCGAACAATCGCTGACCCTGCATTTGGCAAGTGGAAGCCAACTCTTCTGGCTGGCCGAACCAACGATTCTGTTTACCAATGCAGATTTCCGCCAGAATACCAGGATTGTGCTGGCTGCCGGGGCACAACTGGTACTGCTTGATGTGCTTGTTCCTGGGCGGTTGGCCCGTGGGGAGGTGCATCGCTTTCGGCGCTATCAGGCCACATTCGAAGCCCATGATACAGATGGACGACTGCTGGTTGCCGAGCGAATCGCCATTGAACCAGGGCGTCATCAGCTTTCTGTTCCTGGCATGTTCGATCCACATGCGGTGGTGGGCAGCCTGTACATCCTTGACGACACCATCGACGCTGAACGGCTGGCTGCAACAATTGGCGCATCTGGGGATCGTGATCTCGGGGCGACAGTTCTGCCGAATAATTGTGGTCTATTAGTGCGTGCAATTGGGCCAGCAGCAACGGCGGTGCAATCGCGCCTGCGTGCCATTCTCGCGCTGCTAGCTCTTCGTACCACCAGCCACGATAACGGCCAAGGCAACCGGAACCGTCCTGTATAGGTTGAGGTAGAAATCAGCGCAAAACTGACCTATTATAATGTTTGCTCGATCAAAAGTTGGATCACAAATCAATACACTTGTGCTACACTTCACTATGCTAATAGGCGCATCCTGCACTCGAAAGGTGCCCGACGATGGAGTTTCGACCACGACAAGTCACGGATCAACATGATCTCCAGCGCATACGGGAGCTCATCCAGATGTCGCACGGCTCTATACGCTGTGGATTGCCGATTGTGCAGCGCGATTTCCTCTACCAGATGCCGATAGACAGCGGCGATGCGCCAACACTACACTGATCGCCAATGAAATCCACAACCAAGCTGACTATAGAAACCCAACTCAGCACTCCCGATCAATCTGCGTCATCTGCGCAATCTGTGGATGAATCACGCTACTGTTCTAATGGGAGATGACCATGCCCTATGATCCGATGCTCTATTGCGGAAGTGCAGCCTATTATGTGCGTGGGCGGCCGCGCTACTCGCAGGCGTTGGCCTCCACACTCGCTAGCGAAGCGAACCTCGATGGCTTAGGCCACCTGCTTGATGTCGGATGCGGCCCTGGTATCCTCAGCATCGAGTTGGCTGCGTATGTTGCAGCGGTGATCGGCCTCGACCCAGATGCGGGTATGTTGGCCGAGGCTGCACATCGGGCGCTTGCAGTAGGGATCAATACTATCCGCTGGGTGCAGGCATTGGCCGAGGATATTCCCACACTCAATCTTGGGATGTTCAGGCTCGTAACCTTCGGCCAATCGTTCCACTGGACCGACCGCGAGTTGGTTGCCGAAGCGATCTATGACATGCTCGAACCAGGCGGCATTCTGGCGCTGATTGGCCATGTCCACGCTGGCCGCCCACAGCCCGCTGACCCAGGCTTTCCGCCCATTCCCCACGGCGCGATTCGAGTGCTGATCGAGCGCTACCTCGGGCCGGGCCGACGTGCGAGCCATGGATATGCACCAAACCATACCGATCGGCATGAGGATGCGCTGGCGCGTACACGCTTCGGCAGGCCCCACAGCATCTTCTGTCCAGGTCGTGCAGATATCGTCCAGGACATTGATGGCGTGGTTGCCAACTATCTGTCAACATCATTCGCCGCGCCGCATCTGTTCGGCGAACAGATCAACGCATTTACTGCGGATGTACGTCGAGAACTGGCCACGTATTCGCCAAGCGGTTGGTTCTGGGATTGGCCAGGCGACACGGAGATTCTGCTGGCGCGCAAGCCAAACTGAGCAATGAGCCATATGCAAATGTCATGCTTGGCATGCAGCGCTGTTGGAAGGGGCTGTCGTGATCGATTACACCGCATCGAAAGGAGCAACACATGGAACTCGGTGCATTTTCAATCAGCCTGACCGTCAAGGATCTTGAGGCTTCGCGGGCATTCTACGAAAAGTTCGGCTTCACCGTCCTCGGCGGCGATGCCACACAGAATTGGCTGATCTTGAAGAACGGCGACCACGTTAATGGAAACCCGCTTCTTGTTGATCAGCACGTCTGAATCAGGAATTAGGGCAAGGAGCAGATTCATGCTTTCACCAGATTGGGCCGTAGAATCACTGGACAGCTTTTGTTGGCCATTACACGCATGGCATTTTTTTGCAACTTTCCAAACCACACTGGTACAACTACGACTTTGATGGCATTCATGTTGAACTTGCCCTTGATTGCTCCTGTGCGGAACGACAGATCGCAAGCCTGCAGTTGCACATCACCCACAAAGCCGTCCTACCCGATCGGGAAGCCTTTAATGCATATACTATCCCACGCATACAAACAATGGTCGCCGCATGGCATGGGCCATTTGAGGTCTCAACAACAAAACCCTCAGAACGAGTGAACTGCGCAATTCCGTTCACCCCCACGACATTTGCGCCAAAAGTTTCCGATGCGATCACCCAGATCGCGCAACTCGACACAATCATTGATGAAGCGCTGCAAACGCTTTGGCCACCAAATCGGCAGTTCGAATAATGAACATATGCGGAGTTGTGATCAGCACAGCAATGGTGGCCCGATGAAACCAATCGTCACACAGATACGCACAGCGCACCCATCAGAACGCGAGTTGGTCTTCATAATCCCCCACAGTTTCCAGGGATCGGTGATGCTTGAAGGGCTATATATCTTTGGTTTTGCCTGGATTCTGTTCCTGGCAAACCTGCGCGTGCTCGAACCTGCGGGGAATAGTGCAGTTGTCGCAGGGCTCGGCGTAGTGGCAATAGTGGCAACCGGGGTGCTTGGCCACGCCTGCTGGACGTGCTTCGCCGATGGTGTGCTGACGCTACGCGCAGATCAGGTAGTATGGGAACGCACATGGTAGCACTGGAAAAGCACACGCCGACTTGCCACGCTCAACATTGATGCGATTCAGATCATCCCATCATTGTGGGCAAATAGCCGAAAAAAGACGCTACATGGCATAGAAATCAGGGCTGGTCGGCGGTACATTCGCTTTGGGTGGTATTTGAGTTGGGAAGAGCGCTATTGGCTTTCGCAAGAAGCCAAAGCATTCCTTACAGCCTTCGCCCCATCGCTGCAGGAAACAAAGGCTATGATGATGCGCGCAGAAGATGGTGATCAGCACTAACCATGTTCGATATTGGCAAGGTGGGTGCTACACTGCGTCTACCCTCACCCCTGATGAACCTGCCCCTCTCGCAGTTTTAGGAGGGCAGGGAGGGGTGAGGGGAATGTGTGAAGAGCATCCTATTCGGTCTTAACCGCCTCTTTGAGCGTACTGCTGGCGCTAAAGCCAGGCGTTTTGGTTGCTGGGATCGTGATCTTCGCTCGCGTTTGTGGGTTCACCCCTTCGCGCTCATTGCGCTGGCGCACCTCAAACGTCCCAAAGCCGGTGAGCGTCACCTTCTCACCCCGTGTGAGTGCATCGGCAATCACATCAAGCGCGGCATTTACAATTGTTGAGGTATCGCGCTGGGTGGTGCCAGCCTTCTCAGCCACGGCCTTGATAAAATCCGTCTTCTGCATGGTCTATTCCTCCTGTAATGGCGTTCCCTACGCCTCGATGGGGATTATCGCACATGTGTACGATATGTCAATCCTCAATTCGCATGTTAGCTTTCAGCTCTCAGCTCTCGACAATCGACGCTAGTTTGGCAACAGAAGTTATAGTTACCGAAAGACCTTCGCTTGCGCTAAAAAGCTGACGGCTGACGGCTGAAAGCTCGTTCCTGACGGCTGATGCCTCACACACGGCATATCAGCAGAACTTCATCGATCTCCGTAGCCTGTGCATCGGGATGTTGCGTGCCTTCATCACAGATCGTGAAGCCACATTTCTGTAGCACGCGCAGCGATGCCAGATTGTGTTTGGCAGCATATGCATACAATGGGCGTACAGCAATCTGTTGCAGAAATGCCGTGAGTGCCTGGGTGGCAATGCCCTGACCCCACCAGTGTTTGCCAATCCAATAGCCAACATACATACTGCCAGCATCGGGATAGCAGACGATATTGCCGACGATGTGCCGATCAACCAGGATCGTCTGTTTGATGAGTGTTGGATCGGCCAATAGCCTGGCCCAATGGGCCATGAATGCCTCACGCGTGCGCGGCGGAAAGGCAGCCATCTCGGTTGCCTCTGGATCGAGTTGATGCTCAAAGAAGATTGGCAGATCATCGGCGATTACATCTCGTAGGATCATGTTGATCATAGTGTGTTTCCTATTGTAGGAGTCAGGAGAATGGTTCCGCTGATTGTGTGTAAAAACGGGAAAAGGAATATATTCTAGCTTCAGAATGCTGAATCCTGCATTCTTGGTACTTGGTTCTTAGCTCCCGTTCTTGATTCTTTTGTTCAAGGTCTCGGTTGAGTATTCTGACTTCTGACTCCTGAATACTTCGTTCATTCTCGCACCCACAGAAACGAGGCCAGCAGCGGTGGCCGATTGCGATCGGATGTATGCCACCATTCGCGTAACTGCTGGAGTGCAAAGCCATGTGATGCGGCGCTGCCAAGGTAATCGGAAATATGGTGGATGAAGGCGGGGATGATCACCTGCCCATCGTCGCGAGTAAAATGGGCCTGCAGCCCCTGGTATTGGCGGGCGGGGTGCAGCTCACACAGAAATATTTGCCCGCCTGGCATGAGGCAACGCTGCGCTTCGGCGAAGATAGTATCGAGATCGGCGATATGTTCAAGCACCAGATTGCCGACGATCAGATTGAATGACTGATCATCACAGGGCCAGCGCGTAGTCAGATCGGCAACGGTAAATGTCACATTCGCGGCGCTGATCTTGGCCCGTGCCTGTGCCAACATGCCTTCCGAGAAATCCAATGCCTGGATATGCCCGCCAATCTGAGCCAGGAGCGCTGTGTTCTTGCCCGTCCCACAGCCAAGTTCAAGAATGTTTGCACAACGAATATGGCCAATACTCTCGAATGTTGCTGTTTGATCCAGATCACGGGTTGGGTTTGGATCAGTATCATAGGTTGCCGACCAGTTGGTATATGAATCGCGGACATTCATGGGTGGTTCCCCTTCAGGGCGGGAAACCCAGGAGCTTCAGACGCCCAAGGGGCACCCGGAGGAACGCCTCTGGCTTCAGCCCGCTTCAGCGAGTATTTGTACATATGTTCGGACTGTAGTACAATGCCCTTATGATGAATACAACCTCCACGCGAACCGTATGCTGCAAACTGGCGCTTGATACCCAGGCGGATACGGCGCTGCGTACCACCCAAGCCGCCTTTAATCGGGCGGCGACGTATTGTGCAGCGGTCGCGTGGGCGCAGAAGGTCACGAACAAGAACAAACTGCACCACCTCGTGTATGGCGAAACCCGCAGCACCTACGGGTTGGGCGCACAATTGGCCTGTTGTGCCAGAGACAAAGCGGCAGAGTCGGTTCGCGCCGTGCGTGCGGCTCCTGATCGCGCTGATCGGACAACGAACGAACTGATTCCCAAAACCTGCCCGATCTTTCGTGATGATCGTTCGATTCGCTACGACGCCCGCTCGTTCAAACTGAAAAGCATGGATCGGGTCAGCCTGAGTACCATGCACGGGCGGGTGGTTGCCCAATTCGTGTTGGGCGATCTGCAATGATCGTGCCTCTATGATCGCCGTTGGAAGATCGGCGGGGCCGAACTGATTCGGCGGGAGAACGTCTGGTATCTGCACATCACGCAGACCAAAGCC
>JBBQSD010000210.1:0-7178 GCA_038214135.1 Chloroflexales bacterium
CCTCCATCCCCATCCTGAACCGCCCCTCCTAGCGCATCCTGAACCGCCCCTCCTTGCGCATCCTGAACCGCCCCTCCTTGCGCATCCTGAACCGCCCATCCTTGCGCATCCTGAACCGCCCGTCCTTGCGCATCGTGCTCCCTCTCCCGATGGGTGTGGGTTGGGGTGAGGGGAAATCTGCGCCATCTGCGTCATCTGCGGATATACTGGTGCGCCGCTCCAATACAACAATACGACCTCCCACTGGTTTGCACCAACGAGAGGCCGTATTTCGGATCATATGCAGGCAACGATTATGTCACATGAGGTATCTACACACGCAACACAAACTAATTGCTGAATGGCTAATGGGTATTGTTTAAGCTCAGACGCTCCAACGGGGCGTCTCTACCATTGTTTGTGAATCCTACAACCGGACGGTTGGGCCGGTTGCGGCATAACGCTCACTGGTGGTATTCTGCTGAGATGGCATCTGATCATCGTAGCGCGAGCCATAGCTGCGGCAATCGCCAGAGCGTTGTGCCTGCCAGTAGTAGCTCCGTGGCCCACCGCGCCGGCCGTACCTATGCCTACCAGGGCTAAAGGCATATGCTCGCCTATATCCGAATGGGCCAAATCCGCCGATAATCAGCCGAAAGAAGAACAGGATTGCGAGCAGTGGCAGGAAGAAGAACACTCCCTTGACCAGCAACAGCAACAGCCCAAACCCAGCCAACAACCCGAACATGCGAAACATTCTCTTGCTCCTTCAAGGGGCTTTGTGATCATCCCCTGTTTGAACAAGAGTATAGCAATAGATTGTGGAGCGATTACGAAGGCAATGCTAGAGGAGTGTTGGAATCGAGGTGCGCTCAACAGATCCGTGGCAGTTGCTCACCGATCATCATATCGACAACCCGCATGCCACCGATGCCCGTTCTGGCCACAACCATACCCGCATGCTGATCCGTTACTCTGCCAATGATCGTGGCTCGTTTGCCGAGTTCATGGCGCTGCATACAGGCCAATACCTGTTCGGCCACATTGGCTGGCACAATCGCAACCAGCTTGCCCTCATTGGCAACATACAGTGGATCGAGGCCAAGCAGTTCGCAGGCGGCCCGAACGGCATCGGGAACCGGCAATTTGCGCTCTTCAATTGCGATCCCGACGCCAGATGCCTGGGCAATCTCATTCAGGGTCGATGCCATTCCGCCACGAGTTGGATCACGCAAAACGTGAATAGCCCGCGTTTCCTCCAGCATTGCGGCAACCAGGCCATTGAGTGGGGCGGTATCCGAAACAACCGGCGCACCAAATTCGAGCCCTTCGCGCACACTCATGATCGCAATCCCGTGTACACCAATATCACCGCTGACAATCACAACATCGCCTGGCCGCGCTCTGCTCGGGCCGATCTGCACGCCATCTGGCACGATCCCAAAACCACTGGTGTTGATGAACACTCCATCGCCATGGCCGCGATCAACCACCTTTGTATCGCCAGTCACCAGTGCAACCCCGGCCCTGCGGGCAGCCGCTCCCATCGATTCGGCGATCAGCGCCAGTTTTTCGAGTGGCATGCCTTCTTCAAGAATAAACCCGGCACTCATGTAGAGTGGCCTGGCACCACTCATCGCAATATCGTTGACGGTGCCATTCACGGCGAGTTCGCCAATATTGCCGCCAGGGAAGAACAGTGGCCGCACAACAAACGAATCGGTTGAATAGGCCAATCGCATGCCACCAAGCTCAATCACCGCAGAATCACCCAACTCAGCATTTGTCGAATTGCGGAATGCTGGCAGGAACAGATGCTCGATCAATTCGGCAGAGAGCTTACCACCGCCGCCATGGCCCATCACAATTGCCGGATGATCGCGCAGTGGTGCAGGGCACGTCCAGCCCGTAAAATCGAATAGTTCGCTCATTGTGCCACTCCCACTTCTTCAGCCCGAATGAAGCGCCCATACTGATAGTAGGCCGCACAGGCTCCCTCTGTCGAAACCATGGTCGCGCCAAGTGGGTTACGTGGGGTACACTGCTTGCCAAATGCCGGGCACTGGTTTGGTTTGATCAGCCCCTGAAGCACCTCGCCACTATGGCATAGCGCCGATTCTGTGGTATGAATATCGCTAACAGCATAGCGCGTTTCGGCATCGAACTCTGCATAGTTTGCACTCAGCCGCCAACCGCTCTGTGGAATAACACCGATGCCACGCCAGGCTCGATCGGTAATCTGAAACACATCTGCCAACATCTTCTGGGCTGCCAGATTACCTTCTGATTGCACCGCCCGTGGGTAGGCATTCTCCAGTTCGGCGCGGCCCTGTTCGAGCTGCAATACCGATTTGCGAATGCCCTCCAGCACATCAAGCGGCTCGAAACCCGTCACAACAATCGGCACATGGTAGCGTTCGACGAGCGGGTTGTACTGCCAGGTGCCCATCACGCTGCACACATGCCCAGCCGCCAGAAAGGCCTGCACCCGATTGACCGGCGATTCCATCAGTGCTGCAATCGCTGGCGGAACCAGAACATGTGAGACGAGCATTGAGAAGTTCTTTAGACCAAGCTGGCGTGCCTGAAAGACCGCCATCGCATTAGCTGGTGCGGTCGTCTCAAAGCCGATCCCAAAGAACACAACCTCGCGCTGTGGGTGTTGCTGTGCCAGCTTGACGGCATCGAGTGGCGAATAGACGATCCGCACATCGCCACCCTCACTCTTGATGCGGAACAGATCCATGCTGCTGCCCGGCACACGCAGCATATCGCCAAAGGAACAGAAGATCACGCCAGGGCGAGCAGCAATCGCTAGAGCTTTATCGATCATTTCGAGCGGTGTAACACACACAGGGCAACCAGGGCCGTGGATAAGTTCGATTTCGGGCGGCAGTAACTGATCAATCCCATTCCGGATGATCGAATGGGTCTGCCCGCCACACACTTCCATAATTGCCCACGGGCGCGTGGTGATCCGGCGGATCTCATCGAACAGGCGCTGAGCCAATGCTGGGTCACGATACTCATCCAGGTATTTCATAGTTGCTTCTCGATGATCGGTGCGCTCAGTTCTTCGTCCAGGACACCCAACGAATGGAATAATGCCAGGGTTTCCTGGGCAGATTGCTCATCGATGCAGGTTATTGCAAAGCCAACATGCACGATTGTATAATCGCCAACTGCAATCTCTGGTAGGTAGGCCAGGCAGACATCCTTCTCGATGCCATTGAAATCGACCTTGCCCATCCGCGTTCCATTCAGTTCATAGATCGTGAGAACACGACCAGGAATACCAAGGCACATATCAGTTCCTTTCTAGGCGCTTGCCTGACCCAGTAATTGCCAACTATTCCGGCGAGCTTCCAGCCACGCAATCCAGGTATCCATTCCAGCACCGGATCGGGCGGAGGTATACAGAACTGGCACACCCGGATGTACCGACTGAATATTGGCATCGGCAGCCACCTGATCGAACTCAACCGCACTGGCAATATCGATCTTGGTCACCACCACACCATCGGCAGAAACAAAAGTAGCGGGGTACTTGAGCGGCTTATCCTCACCCTCGGTGACAGCCAGCAGCACCACCCGCGCAGCCTCACCAAGATCATAGCTGGTGGGGCAGACCAGATTGCCGACATTCTCAATGAACAAAAAGTCGAGTGCGTTCAGATCCCAATCGGCAAGTTGATGCTCGATCATATCGGCTTCCAGATGGCAGAGATCGCCGGTCACGATCTGGCGAACAAGCGCACCACTGCGCGCCAATCGCCGCGCATCGTTATCGGTCGCTAGATCGCCAACCAATGCCGCAACGCGATAGCGCTGACCAAGCAGGCGCAGCGTCTCTTCAAGCAATCGCGTCTTGCCAGCGCCAGGGCTCGATAGTAGATTGATCACAAACACGCCAGCCTGCACAAAACGGCCACGTAGCTCAGCAGCCAGGCGATCATTCTTGCTCAATACACCCTGGCGTATCTCAAGCAGGCGTGGATTAGCCATGATGCGATCCTCTGATTCCCTCACCCTGCCCTATAGGCACCCCTCTCCCAGTGGAAGAGGGGGCTGGGGTGCGGGCTATCTCATATTCGAGCGACACAAGATCCATTTCGCGGCCTGACAGTATCTGATTGGTTGGTGTATTGCAGCGCGGGCAGCGAAAGTGCTGGGTATCTGGCAGAATGGCGGGCGCAGCGCATGTTGGGCAATAGATCTGTACTGGCACTTCTTCGATTATAAGCCTAGACTGTGCAAGTGGTGTACCAGCTGCTGCGATCTCGAAGCCAAACAGCAGGGCATCCTTCACAACCCCCGATAGTGTGCCGAGCCGCACATGCACGGCCTGAATAGAACCAACGTTAGCTTGTGTGGCCGCAGCACTTGCCATTTCGACCAAACTCAGTGCAATCGATAGCTCGTGCATGATAGCCTTCCTCATACAAAGAACAGGTAAACACTGCATAATATGCCATTTGTTCGTTTGTTGCTATGTTGCTGAACAAAAGAACACGAGTATCAGGCATGCTTATGCTGTTTATAAAGGGCAATAACCGTCCGTTTAATTATTATACAAAAGATGAACAATGTATCTGATCTATTCGGGATTATAATGGCTGCTGAACCGCGTGTTGGTTGTGACCCAACAACGCAAGGTTTTATGTTCAACAAGCAGATGACCAATGAGCATATGCTGATGGTTTCTGTTGTAGGCATGCTGAGGCGCATATGTATCGCCCAACACCCATTCGCTGGCGAATCCGGGTGCGCGGAATCGTCCAGGGCGTCGGATTCCGCCCGTTCGTGTATGGGCTAGCATTACGCTGGAACCTGGCTGGTGTTGTTCTGAACGATGCCGATGGGGTCGCAATTGAAATCGAAGGGCCGCCCGCTGCGCTTGCAGATTTCAGAGCAGCCATCGTTGCAGAGCATCCGCCATTGGCACGCATCGATTCGGTGACGTACGAGGCGATTGATCTGGTTGGTGAATCGTCCTTCAGCATCACTCACAGCCAGGGAGCCTCCCAGCGCAATACCCTGATTTCGCCCGATAGCGCAACCTGCCCGGATTGCCTGCGCGAATTGTTCGATAGTGAAGATCGGCGCTACCGCTACCCATTCATTAACTGCACCAATTGCGGCCCACGCTTCACCATTGTTGCCGATGTGCCATATGATCGCGAACAGACGACAATGAGCGTCTTTCCGATGTGCCCCGATTGCCGTGCAGAATATGAGAACCCGCTTGATCGGCGCTTTCATGCCCAGCCAAACGCCTGCCCAGCCTGTGGCCCACACCTGAAACTATGCATGGCAACAGCCGATCATTCTTGCATCGCACAGGCCGATTCGGCCCTGGTTGCAGCAGCACAGGCGCTGATGGATGGCGCAATTGTGGCGATCAAGGGCCTTGGCGGCTATCACCTGGCCTGCGATGCCCGCAACTCCGCCGCAGTTCGGCAACTACGGGAACGCAAACAGCGCGAAGCCAAACCATTTGCACTCATGGTCGCCACAACGGCAATTGCACAGCAGCTCTGCAGTATTAATCCAGCCGAAGCAGCATTGCTCGAATCGCATCGGCGGCCAATCGTATTGCTTGAGCGGCGACCAGATGATTCATTCCCAACTGAACTTGCGCCTGGGTATGCATCGCTTGGGATTATGTTGCCCTACACCCCAGTGCATGCGCTGCTACTGGATACCTGTGCCAGTATCAGGCCCGATCAGCCGATTGTTTTGGTGATGACCAGCGCCAACCTGAGTGATGAACCGATTGCCTACCGTGATGATGATGCGCTCGAACGGCTGAGCGGGATTGCCGATCTGTTCCTTGTGCATAATCGCACCATCCTGACCCGCTGCGACGATAGTGTTACGCGAATTGCAGCTGGCGGTGAGCAACTCTTCCGGCGCTCGCGTGGCTATGCCCCCGAACCACTGGCCCTGCAGTATACCTTTACCCAACCGATTCTGGCCTATGGTGGGCATCTCAAGAACACATTCTGCCTGGCGCGTGGCAATCAGGCCTTTGTGAGCCATCATATTGGCGATCTGGAGAATATCGAGACTCTGCAATCATTTCGTGAGGGCATCGCTCACTACCAGCGCCTGTTCGATATTGTTCCGGCGGCGATTGCCTATGATCTGCACCCTGGCTATCTGGCCACCCAGGAAGCACAGGCAGCAGCAATTCCACTAAAAATCGGCGTGCAGCATCACCATGCCCATATTGCCAGTGTAATTGTTGAACATGGGCTTATCGGGCCGGTAATTGGTATCGCTGCCGATGGGACTGGCTACGGGCTGGATGGCGCGATCTGGGGCTGTGAAATATTGATTGCCGATCTGGCCGATTTCGAGCGCGCTGGGCATCTGGCGTATATCCCATTACCAGGCGGTGATCAGGCAATTCGCCAACCTTGGCGTGTAGCTGCCACGTATCTGGCGCAGGTCTATGGCCCGACTTTTCTGGATCTGGGTATTCCATTCACCCAGAACCTCGATACTACGCGCTGGGGTGTGCTGGCGCAGATGATTGCTCGTAACCTGAATAGCCCGCCAACATCGAGCCTTGGGCGCTTGTTTGATGCGATTGCCGCACTGATCGGATTACGCAGTGACGTATTATATGAAGGTCAGGCAGCAATCGAATTAGAAGTGCTGGCAACTCAGGATGCCAGGCCATATCCATTTCGATTGACCGATGGGGCACCATTTCAGATTGAGGTTGGCCCGATGATCGAAGCAATTGTTGCCGATCTGCGTAGCACAAGTGATCGAGCCAGTATTGCCGGGCGCTTTCACGCAACCATTGCTGCATTTCTTGTAGCAGCATGCCAGAAAGTACGGGCTGCATCGGGGATTGAGCGCGTGGCCCTAAGTGGTGGTGTCTTTCAGAACCGCCTGCTGCTGGAGAGCCTGTTTAACCTTCTCACTCAGGATGGCTTTCGGGTGTATGCTCAACGGCGGGTTCCCACCAACGATGGCGGGCTGAGCCTGGGGCAGGCAGCTGTGGCATCGGAGCGGATCGCTCGTGGGCGGTTCTAGGATCGAATATCAGAAAGGGATTCATATGAACTACGTCGATGTGATCACCCGATCATTTCGGTTATTTCGGCAACACAAATCATTCTGGCTGCTTGGCATCCTTATGGCGCTGTGCGGGCAGAGTGAATATGGTTTTAGTGCAAACTATA
>JBBQSD010000211.1:0-7163 GCA_038214135.1 Chloroflexales bacterium
TCACGGCTGATCCCCAGAATTGCGCCATTCAAGAAGACATTCTCGCGCCCGGTGAACTCGGGATTAAAGCCGCTGCCAAGCTCCAGCAATGCTGCGACTCGCCCGCGTACTACAACCTCGCCCTCGGTCGGTGCAAGCGTCCCTGCAATCATCTGCAGCAGTGTGCTCTTACCGCTGCCATTGCGCCCAATGATGCCAACGGTTTCGCCCCTGCGCACGTCCAGGGACACATGGCGCACCGCCCAAAATTCGTGGCCATAGTTCCTGCCAAAGCGCCACATGAGCATCTGCTTGAGCCGATCCTGTGGCTTCTCGTAGATTCGATACATCTTGCCGACATCACGCACACTGATTACAACCTCGCGATCAGCAGGTGTGAACGGTGCAGGCAACGGTTCGGCTATTTCAGTTATTGGTTCAGAAATCATGGTGTATGAGTATCCCATTGCTCTGCAACAGCAACAAATTGGGCAAAATCACGCAGTGCTGGCCCAATACTCTGATGCAAAATAACATAATCTATTGTCTCATACATATGCACCAGAATATTACGCATCCCAGCTGCTTGCTGAAGGCGTAGCGCTAATTCGCTAGCGAGTAACCCTTCTTGCCCAGCTAATCGAAACGCCTCTCGATAGGAAGACGGCGTAATATTGCGTTCAGCTAGTATATGAAACACGAGATCGCTGGCAACCCCAACCATAAGTTCAAAGATTCGTTCAATTGCATAGTGTTGCGCCTCGACTTCCGCTTGCGTTGCATGCTCGAAAGCATACAAATCTCGTACTAACTGGCGCAGCAATGCTAGCTTGCGTACCAATACATCACGAGGCATGGCGAATATCCTCAGCATAGCGCCGAAGCGATTCGGCTAGGCCACGCCGAAATGGAAGCGCATCGTTATATAAATGCCATAACCGTGCTCGCTCATTCGCCCAGATTTCTGGCTGCGCTTCGTAGATCAAACGCCCGTCACGCGCAATCTCCCATCCCAACACGGGATCAGTCTGTTCAGATAAAAACACCAAGCTTACATCCGTATTGAGAAGCGTCTCGATAGCATTCTGCCATACCAGTCGCTCAAGCGGAGCAATCTGATCGGTCAATCTGATCGCGAGGTCGTAATCGCTGGTTGCCATTGCACTGCCACGAGCACGTGAGCCAAACAACACACACAGTCGTACTGGCTGATTGGAACACCAGGCTGCAAGCTGTTGTAGAGCAGTACTCATATCACATCCGCAAAGGCTTTTTTGGTCTGCATAAACCATGCATACCCGAGCACCATAATTACACCCGTGACGATAATCCACATCACCAAACCACGCCAACTTGGCATCTGGCCCCACAACAATACCCGCCGGAAGTTCTCGACGACCGGTGCCATTGGGTTGAACAGGATGACCGTGCGGATTGGCTCGGGGATGGCCTCAATCGAGTAGAAGATCGGGGTGAAGAAGAACATGGCCTGCATGATTAACCCAATCGCCTGGTTGACATCACGGATGAACACGCCAAGGCTGGACAGGAACCACATGAGGCCTAGGCTCAGAAAGATCGCCGGCAATAACACCACCGGCAGTAGCACTATTGTCCAAGGAATGCTGCCAGTAAAGATCAGTTCGGCACCAAGCAGCACGATCAGGCTAATACCCATATGAAAGAATCCAGCTCCCATCGCGCTGACTGGCAGGATTTCGAGGGGGAATACAACCTTTTTCACATAATTGGGAACAGCAACCACCAACGTTGGTGCCTTGCTCACACATTCACTAAAGAAGGTGAAGGCGGTTAGCCCGGCAAAAATGATGATCGCAAACTCGCCGAGCCCATCGCTGCGCGCCTGTGGCCAGCGTGCCTTCAGAACAACACCAAACACAAATGTGTAGATCGCCAGCATAAATAATGGGTTCGCCAACGACCAGATCAGGCCCAGAAACGAGCCGCGATAGCGCCCCTCGACATCGCGCCGAGTGAATTGTGCGATTAAATCGCGATACCGCCACAGGCTTCGCACCAGCACCAGTGGATTGAATAGGCGGAGGCCGCGGAGCGCATGTGTGCTCATGACTATCGTCATTATCTACCAAACCCTTGATCATGATGCACCGAATAGCGCACAGAATCAGGGCCATTCCTCAATCGCTATGTCTTCATTGAACTGAACGTTCGGGACGGGATTATACCATGCCTCCTACCCCCATGCAACCGTATATGTGAAACAAATCACAGATTGAGCAATTAGCAGTTGTGTGATGTGTACATTGAGAGGATGTAAGCATAACGCATATTTCAACGCAAACGAATAAAATATGCTCGATCACTTTCAACCTGAGCTTACTACCAAATTAGATCAGTAAAGGAGTGGCAGATGCGTAGTGTAAAAGGGTATACATATAACCACCGCGCCTTAATATGTCAGCCTGCTTGGTTGCTACTAATCATCCTTGTACTCTCTCCTGCGCTGGTTATACATCCTGTATCGGCGGCTAGTACGGTTCATTTGCTGAAGGATATTAATACCACAGCTTCACAACAGCCTGGCTCTAGTTCATCTTCCTTCATCGGGCTTGAATCAACAACCTTCTTTCTCGCAAGCGACCATCGCAACGGGCAGGAATTATGGAGGACTGATGGTACTACAGCTGGCACCAACATCGTACGAGACATTCTCCCTGGTGCTATAAGCTCATACCCCCAATCACTCACTGTACTAAACTCCATGTTGCTGTTTGCCGCTAACAATGGATCTCATGGCTATGAACTGTGGAAGACAGATTCGAGTGGTGCCAGCGCAACACTGGTTAAGGATATTTATCCTGGCGTTGTTGGATCACACCCTGAGTACTTAACTGTGTTAGGAAACACAGGATTTTTTATCGCTAATGATGGCTATGAGCTGTGGAAGACTGATGGTACAGACGCCGGAACAGCGTTTGTCAAGAACATCTGGCCAAATCCCAGCACCAGCCTGAGTAGTTTGATTAGCGCCGGTAATAAACTCTTCTTTATTGCAGATAGTGGAACAAGCCACTCGCTTTGGACGAGCGATGGTACAACTAATGGCACCCTGATGATCAAGGATATCACACAACACGCCTTGTGCTGTTCAGCCTCTACGCTACTAACTCCTATGAATAATACTGTGTTCTTCAATGCAGATGACGGGCCTCTCCAAAACGCGCTGTGGAAGACTGATGGTACACTCGCTGGCACGACAGTAGTCAGCGATGTGCAGGTCACCCCAAACAGCACGCGCGCTGTCATAGGTGACACACTCTTCTTTGTTGGTATCACCAATTCCCAAGGAGCTGGGCTGTGGAAGACTGATGGCACACCGTCGGGCACAATAATTGTATTTAATCAATCCATCATACCGCCTGTTGGAAGCCCATTTCCTGAGCATCTGACGGTTTTAGGGAACAATCTGTTCTTCACATTTGGCTATAGCTTAATGAAGAGCAATGGTACATCTGCGGGCACAACCGTGATTGCTAATACCATTGTTGGGGATAGGAGCGCAATCTGGATGGCGGCAGGTGATGTGCTTTTTTTCGTGGGTAGCGATGATGGAAAGAATTATGAGCTATGGCGTAGCGATGGCACAACAGCCGGAACAACAATCATTAAGGATATTAACTCTGCGCCAGGGATGAGCTCACATCCAACTTCGCTGCGGGTGGTGGGATCAAGGCTCTACTTCACGGCCGATGACGGAATCCACGGCTCCGAGCCGTGGTCAAGCGACGGAACCAATATCGGAACGCAAATACTGAAGGATATCAACATTGATGTTGGTAGCTCATCCATTGATAACGTACGAAAGATTGGCAATACTTTATTCTTCGCAACCGATGACGGTATCCATGGCAATGAACTGTGGAAAACCGATGGCACATCTGCGGGAACAGTGCTTGTTGCTGATATCAACGCGACAATACCCTCCACCAGCTCGTTTCCATCCCAGCTTACACCATGGGGGGATTTCCTCTTCTTTAGTGCCAACGACGGTATACACGGTAATGCTCTGTGGAAAACCGATGGGACGGCAGCAGGAACTCTGATGCTGAAAGCCTCTCCTGCGACAGGGCCGAGTGAACTACAGTATTTGACTGTTACCGGAAACACACTCTTTTTTGCTGCGGACGATGGCATGCATGGCACCGAACTCTGGAAAAGTGATGGGACAAGCGCCGGGACAGAAATAGTCAAAGATATCAACCCTCTTTCAGCTAGCGCTAATCCGCATGCGTTTTACGCTTTTTCAAACACGCTATTCTTTATTGCCGATGATGGTGCAGGCTGGTTACAACTATGGAAGAGTGATGGAACCACAACTGGTACAGTGATGGTAAAGAGTTTCGCCCGTATGTCTACCTCTAGCTCTACGCTTACTAATCAGATACCCATAGGGAGCACATTGTTCTTCGTGTTAGGCAGCTACCTAGAAGGCCGCGAACTATGGAAAACGGATGGCACTAGTTCTGGCACATCGCTTGTCAAAATTATCAATCCGACCAGCTTCTTGGGAGAATACCCATGGAGGTTGCTGGTCGTGAATAATAGCCTGTTCTTTGCAGCCAATGACAGCACAAGTTGGGGGATTTGGAAAAGCGATGGTACGACAAGCGGAACCACCCTCATCAAATCGGTGAATCTTGCCCATAGTGACCTTGCTCAGATGGGGAACTCGCTATTCTTTTTTGCCGATGACCGAAACGGTAGCGCACTCTGGAAAAGTGATGGAACGCCTGATGGGACGATTCCAATCCAAAATGTCAGCCCCGCCTCCGCTACATATAGCTACGACATATCAAGGGCATCGATGATAGTAAGTGCTCATGGCATATTCTTCTCGGGGTTTGACGCGGCCTATGGTACGGAACTCTGGTTTAGTGATGGCACGACTGCTGGAACGATCATGCTGCGCGATATTGCACCTGGCTCTGATGGATCAATTCCAACGTACATTACGCCACTCTCAGGAGGTGGGGTTATATTTGCCGCCTCAGATGGTTTCAGCGGAATGCAGCCTTGGGTATCCAATGGCACGCCATCCGGCACACAGAAACTAGCTTTCGCCTCCAGCGGACTAACCACCAATCCCAGCCAATTCAATGGAGTAGCGGATAAGATAGTTTTTACTGCGGACAATACGACCCTTGGCATCGAGCCATTTGTCATCACGCGATCAGATCTGAATCTCTTTGCACCAATAGCATCTAACGGGCAGTTGGTAACTGTTCCCGATCTACCTATGCGTGGCCTGCTTGGCAGCACCGACATCGATGGGAATCCGCTGACATTCCGAATAATCACAAACGGGAGCAAAGGATCTGCAGCAATTTTGAACTCCACGAATGGGGCATTCGTTTATACTCCTAACCCCGGTATGCGAGGGTTAGATAGCTTCACATTCCAAGTTACTGATGGTTCGTTTGAATCGAATATTGCGACCGTAACAGTGATGATAGATCGGCTGATGTTGTTCTTTCCTTCTGTTATACATTGAACGCAGTGTGGCATAATCGGTGGCCTTACTTTCAAGAAGGATCGCAGAGATTTACTGCGCCATGCCTCCTACCCCCACGCAACGTATCTGTGAAACAAATCACAGATTGACATGGCGCAGCACGGCTCGCGTATCGACGAGCAACTGTATCTGGGGCCGGATCTTGGCCCAATCATAGGCGCTGTGGTCGGTCACGACGACAACACAATCGGCCATTTGGAGCGCCCGATCAAGATCTGGTTCACAACTAAGCGAGGCGTCATCGACCTGAATGTGTGGTACATGCGGATCGTGATAACTTGCCGCAGCGCCTTTGCCGCGCAGCAGATGCAGAATATCCAGCGCTGGCGATTCACGCACATCATTGACATCCTTTTTATAGGCCACGCCCAACACCAGCACCCGGCTGCCCTTCAGCGGTTTGCCTGCTTCATTCAGCGCGTCCTGGATCTTCTGGACCCAGTAGCGTGGCATTTGGGTGTTAACCTCGCTGGCCAGTTCGATAAAACGCGCCGTGTAATCAAGTGTTTTGAGCTTCCACGAGAGATACAATGGATCGATTGGAATACAATGGCCGCCCAAGCCTGGCCCTGGCGTGAATTTCATAAAGCCAAATGGCTTGGTGGCTGCCGCCTCGATCACTTCCCAGGCATCCAGGCCAAGTTTGTCGCACATCAGCAGCACTTCATTGACCAGGCCGATATTGACGGCCCGGAAGGTGTTTTCGAGCAGCTTGACCATCTCGGCTGCTTCGGGGCTGCTCACCGGCACAACCCGATCAATGGCACCCTCATACAGCGCCCGCGCCACCGCCATACAGGCTGGTGTCACACCACCGATCACCTTCGGCGTGTTGCGGGTTGTCCAATCGGTGCGACCTGGATCAACACGTTCTGGCGAGAATGCCAGAAAATAATCGTGCCCCACGTTCAGCCCGCGCTCCTGAAGCTGTGGCAGAATGACCTCGCGGGTTGTGCCGGGGTAGGTGGTACTCTCCAGCACAATCACCTGGCCTGGCCGCAAATAACGGGCAAGCTCTTCGGTCACATTCACAATATAGGAAATATCGGGATCGCGCGTCTTCCGCAATGGCGTTGGCACACAAATACTGATAGCATCCAGATCTGCCAGCACAGCATAATCGGTTGTGGCATCAAATCGGCCTTCTGCCACCAACCGCGCAAGCTGGGCGCTCGGCACATCTTCAATATGGCTACGGCCAGCATTCAGCGCCGCAACCCGTTCTGCGCTCACATCAATGCCCGTCACACGGAAGCCAGCCTCGGCAAAGACCATTGCTAGTGGCAGCCCAACATAGCCAATGCCAATAATCCCAACTCGTGCTGTGCGATCCGCAATCCGTGTGAGCAGTTGCGCCTTGTAGTCAGTTGTTGCCACTGTATTACTCCTGGCTACCTCGCAGCCAATGATTCCATTCTGTCAATCAGAGCCGGGATTATAGCGCGTTCCATCACAACTCGCCAGATATGGGGATGATATATGATTTTGCAATGATATGCTCTGGCACCACAATGCGGTAGGGGCGGTTCACGAACCGCCCTGTATCGCCTGATGGGCGGTTCACGAACCGCCCTGTATCGCCTGATGGGCGGTTCACGAACCGCCCTGTATCGCCTGATGGGCGGTTCAC
>JBBQSD010000212.1:0-7091 GCA_038214135.1 Chloroflexales bacterium
CTCGTCGGCATAGCGGTCAGCGCGTCCGTGATCGCCCTGCTGCCCGCGCATTTCGGCGTCGTCGGCTACATCGCTCCGATCGTCATCATGACCGCAAGCTATGCGTTGTTCCAGGCGGCCAACAACACCGTCACCATGGCAGGTATTCGGCCAGATCAGCGGGGCGTTATTTCCGGCATGCTCAACCTGTCGCGCAATCTCGGACTCATCACTGGGGCATCGGTCATGGGCACCGTATTTGCGGTCGCATCGGCAACAACAGATATCACGACCGCGCGTCCCGAGGCTGTTGCCACCGGTATGCGAATCACGTTCGCAGTCGCGGCGATTCTGATCGTCGTTGCGCTCGCCATCGCGGTTGGAAGCCGTGCGCGCTCGCGGAGCGCCATTCCACCAAATCGTGAACAGGAGGACGGACGTGGCCTTGCATAAGTTCTGCGTCATCAGCGAAATAGACTGACATTATAGTGGACCCAGAAAACTGCATAGTCAATGGCACCAATCCGTTAGAATAGGCCTATGAAAAAGACGTACACTGCCACCTTTAAAGCCCAAATCGTGCTGGAGCTGCTGAAGGAAACCAAAATCATCAATCAGTTGGCATCCGACTACCAACTGGCTCCGACCGTACCCCGCGAATGGAGAACTGCGGCCCTGAAAGGGTTGCCCAATCTGTTTGAAAAGCAGGACTCATTAACCGAGGTCAAGGCCACCCACGAGCGGCAGCTGGAGAAGCTGTATGCCGAAATAGGTCGCCTCACCACCCATGTGCAGTTTCTGAAAAAAAGTTGCCACACGAAGCCACGCCGAACGGCAGGCTGGGGTTGAGCGTGATCCCGCAGCGCTCCCGCTCACGACCCAAGCCAATCTACTCAGTCTCAGCCGAAGCAGCCTCTATTATCAGCCCGTCCCGCCACCACCGGAGGAGATGGCGATGAAACACCGCATTGATGTGCTTTATACTGCACATCCCTTTTATGGCTCGCACAAACTGGCAGTCCTGCTGGGGGAGGAGTTTGGCTCCGTCAACCGCAAACGGGTGCAGCGCTCTATGCATGACATGGATATTGCGGGGGTCGCACCAGGACCACGCCTGAGTCAACCCGCCCTCGCCCATCGGGTCTATCCCTATCTCTTGCAGGGGGTGACGGCACGCTATCCGCATCATATCTGGGAATGCGACATCACCTATGTGCGTTTGCGACACGGTTGGCTCTATTTGGTGGCTATTCTCGACTGGTATAGTCGCTATGTCATCAGTTGGACACTTGATGACATGTTAGAAATGCCATTTGTCCTCGATGCAATCACGCAAGCACGCAAAGAAGCGATTCCGACCATTTGGAATACCGATCACGGCAGCCATTTCACGAGTTCGCAGGTCGTTGAGCCATGGATTGCCGCAGGAGTGCGTATCAGCATGGATGGGAAAGGTCGCGCCATTGATACCATATTCACCGAACGGTTCTGGCGGTCACTCAAATACGAGGAGGTCTATCTCGCCGACTATGGCTCACCCCGGGAAGCCCGTCAGGGCATTGCCCAATACATCACATTTTACAATACCAAACGCCCGCATCAGTCCCTGGACTATCAGCGTCCGGTCGAACGTTACCGGGCCACAGCGGGATAGCGGCATCGCTTTTTTTGACACCAGCTGGCGCAGTGGCCCCAGCTGGTGTCCTTCCGACCCGCAAGTGTGTTAAATGTTTTACCAGGTGTATGGAGGCACCCGCACGGAAAACTGCCAAAAAGATTGTGCTTGACATGGGGTCCACTTTAGGTGCCCAGCAGCAAAGCACCCTGCTCGGCATGCACACCAGTTTCTTCATCGCACTGATGCTTGCGCTGGTCGCACTTGGGGCGATCTGCTGTGTGCCACCACGCAGCAGATGTATAGCACAACAGCCAGAGCTGCTCGTAGGTGAGGTACAGCGATCATAGTAAAAGCGCCCTGATTGCGCACACACATCGCGCCTTGGTCGAACCTGGCCTGCGCAAGATAGCTCAGTGCCCGCAAGAGCCTTCAAAGACGAACTGCGTAGCGCCATCGAAGGGCCGGGGTATCGGGGTAAATGCTGAAGGAATCGTTCGGTGGGCTGCTGGACGAGTTAGAACACTCATCTACACTCGCCAATGACGATCTCGTTCCTATACCACAGTCAGGCGTGGATTGGTGATGATTGCGGTTTCCAGATCCTTCGCTCCGCCTGCGGCTCCGCTTAGAATGACATAACCATGGCTTTCTGATGTGGAATCGCCAGAACCTTCGTTGTAGTATTAGGCAAAAGCGGTTAACATCTCAGTTCAGCGGAGAGTGTGCCGCCGTCGTTGAACCGAGATGTTAGCTGAAGGTTTTCTTACCGCCTTTCGGAAGCCTCAAAGCCGTTAGGGGTGCGATCAGGCAAGGTCGAAGCGGTCAAGGCTCATGACTTTGTTCCAAGCCGCAACAAAGTCATGCACGAATTTCTCTTTTGCATCGTCCTGCGCATAGACCTCGGCCAAGGCACGTAGCTGCGAGTTGGAGCCAAAAATCAAGTCCACACGGGTGCCGATCCACTTGAGCTCGCCAGTCTTGCGGTCGCGTCCCTCGAATGTGTCACCGGCAGCAGTGCTGGGTTTCCACATGGTGCCCATGTCGAGCAGGTTGACGAAGAAGTCATTGCTGAGGCTTCCAACCCGTGCCGTAAACACGCCGTACGTCGACTGACCCACGTTGGCACCTAACACACGCAGGCCGCCGACGAGCACGGTCATCTCGGGAGCACTCAGGGTCAGGAGTTGCGCCTTATCCACCAGCATTTCTTCGGCCTTCACGGTGAAGGTCTTCTTCTGGTAGTTGCGGAAACCATCGGCTTCAGGCTCCAACACAGCAAACGACGCCACATCGGTCTGGTTCTGGGAGGCATCCGCACGGCCCGGTGTGAAGGGCACATCGACAGCATACCCGGCAGTCTTGGCTGATGCTTCAACCGCAGCACAGCCAGCAAGTACGATCAGGTCAGCCATCGAGACTTTTTTGCCGCCCTGCTGAGTGCTGTTAAAGTTCTGCTGGATATTCTCGAGTACACCCAACACATTGCTGAGTTGCGCTGGTTGATTGGCTTTCCAGTCCTTTTGCGGTGCCAGACGAATACGTGCGCCGTTGGCACCGCCGCGCTTATCCGAGCCACGGAAGGTAGAGGCCGAAGCCCAGGCGGTGGAGACAAGTGCCGCAATCGACAGACCAGATGCTACGAGCTGAGCCTTGAGTTCGGCAATGTCCTGCGCATCGATTTGGGGATAATCAATAGCGGGGATCGGATCTTGCCAGATCAAGTCTTCGGTCGGAACTTCGGAACCGAGGTACAGGGATTGCGGCCCCATGTCGCGGTGTGTCAGCTTGAACCATGCGCGGGCGAACGCATCGGCGAAGGCATGTGGATTCTGGTGGAAGCGGCGTGAGATCGGCTCATAGTTCGGATCGAAGCGCAGCGACATGTCGGCCGTGGTCATCATGGGCCGATGTTTTTTTAACGGGTCGTGCGCGTCCGGGATCATGTGTTCTTCCCGAACATCCTTGGCCAGCCATTGCCCTGCGCCGGCAGGGCTCTTGACCAACTCCCACTCATAGCCGAACAGCATATCAAAATAACCGTTATCCCATGTTGTGGGATTGGGCTTCCAGGCACCTTCGATACCACTGGTGGTCGTATGTACGCCTTTGCCGGTACCGAACTGGTTGATCCAACCCAGGCCTTGCGCTTCGATAGGGGCTGCTTCAGGCTCTGGGCCTACCAGCGCCGGATCGCCCGCGCCGTGCGTCTTGCCGAATGTATGTCCTCCAGCGACGAGCGCGACGGTCTCTTCATCGTTCATGGCCATGCGGGCGAAGGTCTCACGCACATCACGGCCCGAGGCCACAGGGTCAGGATTGCCGTCCGGGCCTTCGGGGTTCACATAGATCAAACCCATCTGTACCGCAGCCAGCGGGTTTTCGAGGTCTCGCTCGCCGGAGTAACGGCTGTTGGGCTTGTCGCTGGTGGCCAGCCATTCAGCTTCAGCACCCCAGTAAATATCCTCTTCGGGCTGCCAGATATCCACGCGACCACCGCCGAAGCCGAATGTCTTGAAGCCCATCGACTCCAGCGCGCAGTTGCCAGCCAAGATCATCAGGTCGGCCCAGGAGATGTTGTTGCCATACTTTTTCTTAATAGGCCAGAGCAGGCGGCGCGCTTTGTCCAGGTTACCGTTGTCCGGCCAGCTATTGAGTGGTGCAAAACGTTGGCTGCCGGTGCCACCGCCACCACGGCCATCTGATGTCCGGTAGGTGCCAGCGCTGTGCCAGGCCATACGAATAAACAGCCCACCGTAGTGGCCCCAGTCGGCAGGCCACCAGTCTTGCGATTCGGTCATCAGCGCGTACAGATCCTGCTTAAGGGCGGCGAGATCAAGCTTCTTGAATTCTTCGGCATAGTTGAAGTCAGGCCCCATCGGGTTGGAGGCCGGCGCATGCTGGTGGAGGATGCCCAGGTTCAGCTGATTGGGCCACCAATCGCGATTCGCTCTGTTGCTGCCTGCAGTGGCGCTACCTAATTTGCCCGTTATGGGGCACTTGTTACTGTCACTCATCATCGTTCTCCATTGTCGTTCGTCTATGCAAAGCTAATAGGGTGCCGCTTAGCTGCAACCGGCACATGTGATACAGTACCATTCTACCAAAAAAAAGTCGTTTGTTCGCACGCCGAAGTGTACGATAAAGGGATACTCAATGGACAGGATAGTCGCCGCTTTGCAACTAGTGTGCCTGTTTCTTTACAAACCCGCACTCGGGCTCGGGCGCAATATGATAATTGCCAGCCAGATGAACCATACGATTTGACTCATCCCAAAAATACTTGCTAGGTCACTGAGCCCTGGAATGGTTGAGACGATGCCCACCAAACCCACGGTCAGTCGCTTGATCCTCAACAGCCGAATTCCACCAGCGATCATAATGGGACACATGGTTGGCTTGGGTGAGGTTCAGTCCAACACCACCGGCCTTGAGCGAGAGGATAAAAATCAGGGCGTGATCACCAGCGGCCAACACTTCCTCGATCCTTTCGCCCATGCGCTCCAACTTGCCAGATCGATCACTTATTGGTGAACCATCCTTGAGGAAGTTGAGCGGGTGATTACAGATCTGTTTGAGCTTCATCCGTATTGTTGGCAGCCATGTTCCATGAAGAATGATGGTCATAGCTTGTCCTTATTCTCGAAGCGCATAGGGTATTCTTGGTACCCGTATTATATGTGCAGAATGCACACTATATTCCATGCTGAGCAATTTCGACAAATCGCGTCGTCGTCTCTATAATGACAGCCTCATACCCTCATGCCATGGTGCGCCGCGTCGTTGCGCGGGTGTGACGTAAACTTTTGCGGCGGCCTGCGCTGCGTCCACGCGTATGGGTCGACCCATGTGTCGGCCCGCGCTGTTCCGCACTGGTTGGCGGACCCATGGGTCCGCACCCGACCATTCCAAAAGAATACGTCGCACCCTCGCCGCGCTTACTCTGACACGCTGTTGGCACGTTCTCGACAATGGAGCCCGAATCGTGAAACACCACTCGCTGATCACCAGCTTGCGCAGCCTGACCGGGAACCCACGCGGGTGTGTCTATACCGAACTTCTGTGGGGCCTCCCCTTTAACCTGTATGCCCCCTATGTCTCGATCTACATGATTGCCCTCGGCCTCTCAGATGCCGACATCGGTCTCATCGTCAGCATTAGCTGGGGCTTCCAGGTGATCTTCGCCCTGCTGAGTGGTATCATCACCGACAAGATGGGACGCCGCCAGACCACCCTGATCTATGATATTCTCGCGTGGGCCGTTCCAGCCCTTGTAGCGGCCCTGGCACAGGACTTCTGGTATTTGCTGATCGCAGGTATCATCAACAGCACCTGGCGGATCACCATGAACTCCTGGACGTGCCTCTTGGTGGAGGATGCCGAGCCAGAACAACTGGTGGATATCTACACCTGGATCTCGATCTCGAACCAGATCGTGGGCTTCATTGCGCCCTTGGCTGGCATCGCGATTGGCATTTTCACACTGGTGCCGACGATGCGCGGGCTGTATTTCTTTGCGTTCGTGATGTTTACCATCAAGCCGATCGTCACCTACTGGATGACCCAGGAGACGGCGCAGGGCATCATCCGCATGCGCGAGACACGTTCCCAGCCAGTTCTGAGCATGCTTCGGGAGTACACCAGCGTGGTTCGCGATCTCTTCCGCGCCCCGCAGACGCTCTACACCGCCGGAATTACTCTAGTAGTGAGCATCACCACCCTGATCAGCAATAACTTTTGGGCGATTATTGTGACGGAGAAGCTACACATTCCTGCACAGGATCTTGGCGTGTTTCCCTTCGTCAAATCAGCGATCATCCTCGGCTTCTTCTTTCTGGTGATGCCCAGGATCGCGAAGTTACACTTCAAGATCCCCATGGTGATCGCGTTTCTGGGGTTTATTGTCAGCCAGCTGCTACTGATCACAGCACCGGATCGCGGCTACCTCGTGCTGCTCGCCAGCGCCGTCCTTGAGGCATGTAGTTTCGCGGTGGTGAACCCACTCATGGGGGAGATGATGGCCCGCACGATCGATGGGCAGGAGCGCGCCCGCATCCAGTCGATCCTGTATGTGGTCATCATTCTGCTCACATCGCCATTCGGATGGGTGGCTGGAACCCTTTCTAGCATCAATAAAGATGCGCCCTTTCTCTTCAATAGCGTGTTATTTGGCTTCGGTGCTGTGTTGGCCTACCTGGCCGGGCAGGCATCCCAGAAGCAACTGGCCAAGGCAGCTACGCTGTAGCTCTACGATCAGAATACTGTGCGTGTGTACGACCAGATATATTATCACCTGTGCAACTACCCCGTCCGCTACTACCAGGGCTTGGGTGTGACGGAACGTTCTGCACCGCTGCCCATGCCGGTCAGTGGGTAGTGGGCAGACCCATGGGTCTGCCCACGATGATGGCGTTGTGCTGCCCAATGTGGGCGAACACAAGGTTCGCCCCCTACGCGATGGTTGGGCATGGTGATTCACTGCAGAAGAATCCGTCGC
>JBBQSD010000213.1:0-7078 GCA_038214135.1 Chloroflexales bacterium
CCCAAATACGTGCCACCACCCAACGGGCGGCGGGATGTCGTTCAGCGAGCGGCGGAGGGCGAACCTCGTGTTCGCCCAAATACGTGCCACCAACCAAGGTACCGTCCAGTGTTCTTGTCGATGATATAAAGGGCGAACCTCGTGTTCGCCCAAATACATGCCACCAACCCATATCGTTTGCAGCCGTGGCAGGATGTAAGGGCACAGCGCGCTGTGCCTCAACAGGTGACCATCCACATCCATTACGGGTCGGGTGCCCTCTGGGCGTTGGTGGGCCACCGCGATCCAATGCGCCATCATGGCGGGCGAATACAATTCGCCCCTACAATCATTGATGTTCATCGGTGCAAACAGCGCACAATCGGCTACCGCCATCTATCGATCGCAGCTGAGGCATGACTCACTAGCGTTGGGTACAACCGAGGCTCATTTGGGTGGGGGTGTTGGGGCGAACGGAACCGCCCCGACCGCTTGCCGCCCGTAGCGGCAGAAAGCGCCCGCCGTGCGTAGCGGCTCAACTTAAGCGAAGCGACATAATCAAGCTGCGGAGCAGCACAAAAAGGAATATATTGTCCAAAGCTGCCACAACCATAAATGTACTTCTTCCAGCGATACTATTCACGCTGACCCTGAGCTTCTATGCGGCAGTTATTGCCTATACGGGATTTAATGGCCTGTATGGCCAGGACCCATATGGCTACTATGATTATGCTCGGGCGCTGATTGGCGGTACATCGCTCGCATTGCTGCCACAGGCCAACTATTGGCCGGCTGGGTATCCGGTGATCATCGCGGTATGCATTGGGCTGCTTGGCGATCAGCCATTGGCGGCGCAGTTGCCCAGTGTGATTGCTGGGGCGGCAGCGGTGGCGCTGATTGCGCTGCTGATCCGCGATCTGGCGCTGCTGGAGCGCCGAACGCCAGAGCAGGCAATGATCGCAGGGCTTATCGCCGGGGGCGTGGCGCTCAGCGGTGGGCAGTATACACAGTGGAGTGTCAGCGCGATGGCCGATGCGCCAGCACTGTTATGGGCGCTGCTTGCAGTCTGGGCGCTGGTGCGCTGGGCGGGTGCTGTACGGCTGCATTGGCTGCTGCTCGCTGGCATGGCCTTAGCAGCGGCGATCTCGACACGCTGGATGTATGTTGTGCTGGTGCCAGCCTATGCGCTGTTTGTGTTGGCTGCCGATTTAGGTGAACAGGAGCCTGCCATTCGCTCTGTTCGTGGCTTGGTTCGTTCGGTGGTGGTGTTCCTGATTGCTGTGCTGATCGGTGTGCTGCCGCAGGTATGGCTCTCACGGGTTGCCAGCGGTGAGATTGCCCGTTCACACTGGATCAGCGAGTGGTCGCTGCTGAATGCGTTCAGGCGCACATTCACAAGCAGCGATGGTCAGGCGACCTACCCGCTGCCGATTGGCCTGTTCTACCTACGGGCCTTTGGGTCGCCACGTATGCTATCGCCGCTGTTCTGGCTGTTGCTGCCGTTTGGCCTGTGGGCGCTCTGGCGCTGGCGGATGTGGCGTGCTGCCATGCTGTTGTTGAGTTGGGGCGGGTTGGTGTCTATACTCCTGGCTGGATTGCCATATCAGAATGCCCGCTATACACTCGCCCAGATCCCGGTTGTCGCCGGTGTGGCTGGCCTTGGCGCCACATGGGTTTGGGGTGCGCTTCCATGGCTGCGGAGGCCACTGGCCTTGTTCTGCCTGATCGGTGTGCTTATTGGGAGCTGGTATGGCCTGGGCATTGTGCAGGAGATGGCCGCACGCCAGCAATCGGATCGGGCCACGGCGCGCTGGGTTGAACAATCGCTGCCAGCGGGCGCGCACCTGCTGGCGTTTGAACTGACGCTCACACTGCAGCACGAGACGAGCCTAGACGTGCGTGAGCTGTATGGAATCAGCATTGCTCAGCTTGAAGCTGAAGTTGCGCTGCCTCGCCCGCTGTTTCTGCTTGTCGAAACCAGCAAACTTCGGCGGCAATGGGCTGGAACGGCGCTTGAGGGCAGCTATGTGTGGCTGCGGGATGGACCGGGGCTGAGCGAGCTGGGGCGGATGAATGGCTATGCGCTGTATCGGGTTGGGAAATAGGAGTCAGGAGTCAGGAGTCAGAATTGCAGATCCCGTAGAGACGCTCCGGCAGAGCGTCTGATGGGGATTGAGGAAATAATGGGAGGCCTCCTCAATCCGCAGGCTGATGGATTTTTATAAATGAATCGGGTCGTGTTCGGCTGCGTGTATGGAGTGCGGCAGCATGGCTGCCGCAGCGCAAGCATGGCTTGCGCGCTCCACATGCTTGATCGGCATTCCAGACGCTCCAGCGGAGCGTCTCTACCCTGTATCCTGAAAGCTGATAGCTCTATTCTGACTCCTGACTGCTGACTCCTGAATACTCGGTTATCTCAGAAAGCACGCATATGCACATTGGCCTCATTATTCCAGGTTTCAGTGCCGATGAATACGATTGGTGTATTCCTGTGGTGCTGCATCTTGTGCGGCGGCTGGCGCGTGATCACGATGTGACGATCATTGCACTGCGCTACCCGCCTCGCATTGGGCAGTACCATGTGGCTGGCGCGACGGTTCATGCGCTTGGTGGTGCGGATGTTGCTGGCCCACGGCGTGGGTTGTTGCTCGCCAATGCACTCACTCGCCTGCTGCATATCGGGCGGGCCAGGCGTTTCGATGTGCTGCACGCACTGTGGGCCGATGAGCCAGGCTTTGTGGCGGTGATAGCCGGGCGATTACTGCATATACCAAGCCTGGTTTCGCTGATGGGTGGCGAGTTGGTGGCCTTGCCTGAGCTTGGCTATGGCGGGCGGCTGAGTCTGCTGAACCGCGTTCTGAGCGGGTTAGCATTGCGCCACGCAACCACTGTTTCGGTTGGTTCGCGCTATTTGGAAGCAGTGGCCCAGCCGTTTATGCCAGGGCGCAGCCTCCAGCGGCTTGCACTAGGGGTGGAGCCGGATTTCTTTGCTCCGCAGGGGCCGCAGATCGAGCTTGGGCGTGGCCCACAGCTGCTGGCGGTTGGCGGGTTGGTGCCGGTGAAGGGCCAGGCGACATTGATCCAGGCATTGGCAGAGATGCAGGGAGCAGCGGCACAGGCACGCTTGCATCTGGTTGGTAGCGGGCCGCAGCAGCTCGAACTGGCCACACTCGCTCAGGGCTTGGGTGTGCAGCAGCGGGTGATGATGCATGGGGCCGTGCCGCACGAACAGTTGCCGGAATACTATCGCGCCGCCGATCTGTGCCTGCTTGGATCGCGCTATGAGAGCCAGTGTATGGCGGTGGTTGAGGCGGCCGCCTGTGGCCGTGTGACGGCAGGATCGGCGGTTGGGATGATGCCAGAACTTGGCCTACCGACGCCACCAGGCGATGCACAGGCACTCGCGGCATTGGTATCGGGTTTGCTTGCTGTGCCAGAACGGCTGCGGGCGCTTGGCGTGCAGCGACGGTTACTGGTTGAACAGCGTTACAGCATGGTGCAGACGGTGCAGAGCCTTGAGCAATTGTATTGGGCGAGGTAGCTGAGGAGTTAAGGGGAACTCAGGCTATGTCACCCTGAGCGCGGTGGAGTCTCGTCAAGAGGACACGAGATGCCTGTCCCAAATTAGCTATTTACATTATCTATTTATAGGATGTAGCTTCAATGGGGGCCAGAATAGCGCGTAGATTCACCAATACTCATAGCAAGCTTGCACCCGTTGGATGGCGAGCGCACCAATTGAACGCGATGAGATGCTGTTCATTCATCTATTCAGTCGCAGTGGTCGGCGGATTGGCCAGGTTGATGTTGTGCTTGGTGGTGCTAACAATCCAGCGCAACAATGGCAACCACAGCGTTTTCAGCTCCAGGAAGTCACGATCCCGATTTAGGATTCCATTGATGATGTCGCCTGGGTTGCAATGGGAATATATAACCCGCAAACCATGCAGCGATTACCGCTTCTTGGTTCAATACCACCAACACATGCGCCAGATGCAGGCGGTAATGTGGTGATTGTACAGTTTGATCAATCACCAGAGGCATCGACGGATCGGCTTGTTCAGAAGATGCACTGATGTGATTTGTTTGTATGCCGCTGCGCGCGGCAGGCGGTTAGGGCGGTCTCGTCCACCCTAACAACCCACGCTCGGGGCATCGCCCCGAACCCCAAATGTGCCTTTGTGGCGTTGCAAGGATCTTAGGTCATGCCTCGGCTACGATCAATATGTGATTGTGGCTATTCTTTTGGTCAGACGCAATATCTTGCGTCTCTATGGATTCGTACCTTTATGCTCGGTTCTCGGCTCTTGGTTCTTGGTTCTTGGTTTTGTTCAACATTCTGACTTCTGACTCCTGACTTCTGACTCCTCGGTCTCGGCTCTTGGTATTCTGACTCCTGACTCCTGACTCCTCGGTTCTCTCCTACGCTGCATCGATCTCCAGATCCTCTGCTACCTCGAACACGCTATTGATCGCGCCTGGTGCGTTTTTTGCGCTGCGTGCCGCCGTTACCTGCACCTGATACAGGCCAGGATCGAGGTGTGGCAGCGCAACCTCAACCGACTGTGTAGCCAGGGCCGTCACTGTGGTTTTGATTGGCGCACTGGCTGTGTCAACACGCCTTACTGTTACGGCCAGTTGGCGCTTGGTACTCCCAGGGCCAGCAAGTTGCACACTGATCTGTGGGCCATCGGCAGCACTTACCAATGGATTCACGCGCACATTGATCGCCGGAATAGGCTTCTCATTGCCCAGATGCGCGATTGGCAGCCCCGATGCCAACGTAACAATTGTCTGCAACACCGGATCAATTGTCTGAACATTATTCGTCAGCCAGCCATGCTGTTCAACAGCAAAACGGGCATCGGTTGGCTTCAATTCCGGCGGAATGGCGGCGAAGCGTGGCACCGTTCCATCGCCATCGCCGGTTTGACCATCAAAACCATTTGGCAACGAAAAACGTGTTTGCACTTTCCCATTGCTGCGCGCCACCGAAAGCAAGGTATCCTGAGCCACACCGACCCAGGGAATCGTTTGGGTTTGGTAGGCCGGGTTGGCCCGATTGGCCTTGGCGGCATTCCAGATCACCTCGTGAAAATCGTGCCTGGCAGCGGCAGCCCGTGCCCGATCCAGATTCGGGACATCCGCTTCGCCAATCCGCACCGTGCTGCCATCCTCAAGTTGCAGCGTCTGATAGACCGGCAGTAGCTGGTGGGTGGATGTGAGTGCGCGCACAACCGATGTAAAATCGGAGAGGCCGATCTTCTTGCCATTGCAGATCGATTCGACGGCATCGACCGAGCCCCAGTGTGGGGTGCCAATCGTGATCAGCGCCAGCGTCTTCCGCCAGCCTTCCAGCACTTCGACATAATAGCGGGCAATCAGGCCACCCATGCTATGGCCGATCAGAATAGCCTGTGCATCCGATTGGCCACTGCTCGCACGCCAGCGCGGGAGCTGCTGTTCAATGAATGTGCCAAGCTTGCGCGCATTTGCCCGATTATCGCGCCGCCAATCGTAGGGAAATGTAAAGAAATTCGCCTTCTCGGATGGTTGGAGAATAGAACCCTCGGTGACATCAAAAAAGCTCTTGATTCGCTCATAGAATGGGCTATACCCGGCCTGAGTGACAACCCGTGGAATGGCATGCAGATCCGCAATCAGTTTGTTTGCCACCACACCATCATTCAGCTCATGCTGCCAATCATCATCGCGTAGCGTGAGATCGGCAATCGAGCCAGCGCTGATCAATGCCTTGAGCGCCTGCCAGAACGGAATATTCGAGAGCGTCCAGATATCCTTACCGCCCTTCTGGAGCTGGCTGCCCATAATGCCAGGTAGAAAGATCAACAGATGCCGCATCGGTTGTTTGGTGGTCACGAAGTGCCTCCTTTACGTGTTCGCTTGGGAGCCATCAATTGTGTGAATGCCAGGGCGCTGGCCTCTGGATCAACAACTCGGACAGCCGCTTGGTGGCGGATCTGATCAGATCGAACGATTGGATCTGGTTGGTGTTCACCATCTGGATCAGTAATATCCAGCACCACCGAGCGCCGCTTTGGTTGGTAGAAGGCAACCGCCATGGAACCAACGCCTTTACTGACCGTCAATTCCGGCTGTTGTTCAACCCTCCAGAGCGCCTGAACTGTCTGCTCAACCTTCTCGTACAGAACATCGTATAACTGAAAAACGGTGATCACATTCTTATTCGTCGAAATATCCTCACCCTGAAGCACACGAGTCAGAATATCCGCAAATACAGTCAACGATTTCTGTGGATCGAAGTATGATTTTTGCTCATCCTTGCATGCAGTAATAATCACGCGCCCTTCCCCAGTCGCAAGCAGCGCCGCCGATAGTTCTGGCGAGACATTCGTCCCCGATCCGCCTGTTGGCGTTTCGTCAATCGAAAGAACGGCAGGATTGATCGAGCCGGAGTGGCAGGCATTAAAGATCAGCAGAACGCGTGTGGCAGGCAGGCGTTTGATCAGCTTGAGCAGTTCACGTTGGGCGATGCCAGTTTCGGGAACAACAAATCCATTCGCATCCAACCGGCTGTCGTGGGTCGTCAGATGATATTGTGCGGCGGCGCTATACAAGCCGTGGCCGCTATAGAAGACTAGCACCGTCGATTCCGCAGTCGTCTGGCGAGCCAAGCGTTTGAGTTCAGCAAGAATGCGTTCACGGGTCGCGGTTTCATTCGTCAGCAGCGTCACCTGTTCGGGTGGGTAGGCACACGCTTCAGGTAACTTCAGTATTTTCGCCACCTGCTCAGCATCTGCTGCTGTTAGGGGCACCGAGAGCTGGCTGGCATTCGGGTAGCTGCCAACGCCAATCACCAATGCATGGCCCTGGGTAAAGCTCATACCAACACCTCATAGTGTTATTTGAATTCACCAGGCAATCTGGAACTGATCTGCAAGGAAATAACTGTGTGTCTATTGTACTGTAGTTGGCAAGAGTGTTCCTCTATGTCTGTGTTACGGCGAAAAACGGGTGCGACGGATTCTTCTGCAGTGAACCACCATGCCCAACCATCGCGTAGGGGGCGAACCTCGTGTTCGCCCACATTGGGCAGCACAACGCCATCATCGTGGGC
>JBBQSD010000214.1:0-7067 GCA_038214135.1 Chloroflexales bacterium
ATAGATCGTGACAGATGTGTCATGTAAAGATTCAACATTGGTTGTTACACTACCTAGCTAGATTACCCGTATGTTCATCAATGGCGATGTTGCTATCGATCACTCAGATCGATTCAGCAGGACAAGATGAGGTTATGCCCATGATTATCCAACAACCTGCAAAACAATCACCCCTGCGTCTACGCATTATCAAGACACTGATTACATCCAGCGCATTACTTGCTGCCCTGATCGGCGCAACCGCATTTACAAGTGGCCCTGAAAAGGTCATGGACACGACACACAACCCAAGCGTCGCTGAACCACTCTTTTCAAGTGGCCCTGAGGCAGCTATAGATGCTGTGGCTGGCCCAGGCTTCACGGAATCACTTGAAACAGCAGCGAGCGAACTGATCGCTCCGGTCATCAATATCTTCAACCATACGAGCGATGCGAACGTTCCCTGTGCGATTGCAAGTCGCTAGGATAACGGCATACGTTCAACTATGGTTATAAGGGATACACAACTGGCTAGGTTTGCCAGAAGAGGAGAAATAAGCCCAATGACTGTCGATAAAGCAGCCCGTCTGGCAGCCATCCGAGCAGCCAATACACAGAAAACTGAAGCACCCTCTACACCGCCACCCTCCACACCTATACCAAGTGTACCAGCAGTGCCTCAACCTGTGGCCCCCATAGCGGCAAGCCAAGATCTATTGCCAATAGTGGGCCTACGGATTGTGCTAGCACTCCTGTTCATCGTTGTCAGCGGTCTGCTGATCGTTGCCGCAATCGATATCTGGCAACCGATTGCCAACCAGGTACTGCCAAAGGTCGAGCCAAACACATATCTATCACTCTCACGCTCCAGCTCGATCGTTGGGTATGTGCTGATCTGGCTCTCAATGGCACTTGGCCTATCGATCACCAGCAAGGTGACACGAATCTGGCCGGGTGGGCCAATCGCGCTCGAACTTCATCAGCATCTGAGCATCCTGGGCCTGCTATTCGCCCTTTTTCATGTCATCATCCTACTGGCCGATCAAGCGCTTGATTTCACGCTGGCCAATGCATTCCTGCCCTTCTTTGGTTCCAGCTACCGCCCGATGTGGTATGGCCTGATGGGCAAGCTTGCTCTATATCTGCTGGTCATCCTAACCGTTAGTTTCTATCTGCGCTCACGGATCGGCGGGCGTTGGTGGCGGCGCATTCACTACGCCAGCTTCGCCATGTATGTGCTAACGCTGCTCCATGGTATTCTGGCCGGCAGCGATACCCACGAATTGTGGGCACGTTCGCTCTATATTTTCACCACCTCCAGCCTGATCGGGTTGACGATCTATCGGATCACCAAAACCCGCCGCTCCCAGGTATCGGAAGTGGCACAGTTACGCGTAGGCAAGCTGACTCTCGATCCAATTAAGCGCGTTGTGACAGTCAACAACAGCCAGATGACGCTACGCTCGATCGAGGCCCGGCTGCTGTACTTCTTCATGCAGAACGCTGGCCAGATCATCACCCGTGACGAAATCCTGACCAAGGTGTGGGGCCACCAGTATGTTGGCGAATCCAATTTGGCTACCCTGTATATTCGCCGCCTGCGCACAAAGATCGAACAGGACCCCGCTAACCCCCTGCATATCCGTACCGCCCAGGATGGGGCCTATCAGTTCGAAGGGTAGCGGCAGGAGTCAGGAGTCAGGAGTCAGAATTAAGTACAAAGCACTCAGAATCGTAAACTGAGAACGAGAGGATAAGGAGCGAGAGAACAAGCAGCATGAGTGTCGCTTGTTCTCTTGTTGTTTTGTTTATCATTCTGGCAGAGGTGAGCATATCGCTACAATAACGTATAGCTGTGCTGATCGAGATACCAGATCGCCACTGGCGTGCCTGTGGGCAAGGCACTACCTTTCAATTGATTATAGATTCCGCTTGCTTTATCCTCAATAATGCTGCCCTGCGGCGAATGAAAACGGTAGCGTAGTTCAACTGAATAATCATCATCACTGTCCAGATTGCCACTAAACGCTATCACTTCCCCCATGATCAAGCGGCCATCCTGTGCCAAATGGCGTTCTTTTCGCCAAGCTTTGATCAGGCGCAATGCCAAATACAGCGGCAGACCACAAAAACCGACTATCCACACCAGCAGAAAGACCCCCAAAAGCACAACATTCACCGCTGAGCTATTGATATTATTTGCCAATCGTACGACACCCGGCTGATCGGGAAGGTAACGCAGTTCTATCATGGCCCCACGTTCCAGCCGCTGATACAGCTCTTGGGCAACTGGCTCCTTGTGCTGCAATGGGAGCGTCTTGCTATTCGCCAGCGGTGCTTCATAGCTATAGGTGACATAGTAGGAACTTTCGTTGCTGTCGCTATCCTCCGCAAGATCCGTAACCACACCAGTTATAGGTTGCCCAGCAACCCGTAGGCGTTGTTCCTCGCTCCAGGTTCGCAGCGTTGATGGCACAACCATGGCGAGCAGAAATGCACCAAACAGCGGAAACATCAGTAGAAACGGCAGGCCTATCGTAGCAACCAATCCGCGACCTTTTGCTCCACGGTATGGGTGCAATCCTGTGGCGACCGGCTTATTAAAGGAATTGAGAACAAACATATCTTGCATGCAGCACCATTCTATTCAAGCGGTAACACAAATGGGAAGCTTCTCCCAAACAAATATACCGCTTTATACATTTTTGGAAACATAAACCTCGGCCCTATCTGGTAGCATCTTCGCAATAAAACCCTCACCATGTCAGGCCGGAGAGAGGGTTGGGTGAGGGAAAGAATACCGGAAAACGTTGTTTCCTAACTCCAGACTCCCAGGTTGCGCTCCTGCCAAGACGGTGGTACAGTTCCTTTCTGTTCATCTATCAGGAGCATTCACCAATGGAGCAGCGCTCTGGTTGGCTGCGCACCCCGGCAGGGCGCGGCTTTGTGATGATTGTGATTGCGACATTTGCTGCCGGTTTTGCAATGGCCGCCCAACAGAATATTGTCGCCAACTATTTTGAGCATGATCTCGGCCTCTCTGGCGCGGAATTTGGCTATATTACCGCCATCCGCGAAATCCCTGGCTTCCTATTGATCTTCCTGACCGCCATGTTCTATCGGCTCTCATTGCCCTGGCTAACAGCCGGTGCCCTTGTGTTGCTCGCCATTGGCTATGGGCTGTTCGGCGTCTCAACCTCGCTCCTAAGCGTGGCACCCTGGGTCGTGATCAGTTCCATCGGCTACCACACATGGCTGCAAACCCAGTATGCTCTGGCGATGAGTTTAACCACCGAACAGCGCGCTGGGCGCATCCTTGGAACCATTGCATCAGTCAATAGTATCGGCAGCCTGGTGGCGATGCTGGTTGTACTAGTAGCTTTCCAGTTCAAGTGGCTCACCTTCGATAGTGCTTTTGTTCTGTGTGGCCTGCTGGCCTTCGTTGCTGCAATCGCCATTTTCCGCTTCCCCCATCTCGTCGATGGAATCTCTGCCATACGGCCGGCCAAGCGCGAACCAATTGTGCTGCGTAAGGATTACAAATTCTACTATTTGCTCAATTTGCTCGATGGCGGCCGCCAGCAGATCTTCTTCTCATTCGGGTTATGGGTGCTTGTCCATCGCTTTGGCCTCAATGTCCCAACCATCTCGATTGTGCTGATCGCCGTTACGGCCCTCAATACCGTGCTTGGCCCCTGGGTTGGCAGCCTGATCGACATCCATGGCGAAAAGCCGATTCTGGCCGTCTCCAATATTGGCTATGTGATCGCCCTGGTTGGCTATGCACTGGTCAATGATGTCTGGCTGGCCGTGGGCTGCTATGTGATCTACTCATTCATATTCCCGCTCTCCAGCATGGGTGCAACCACCTATCTACGCAAGGTCGCCGCCAACGATGAGATCGCCCCATCACTGGCCATGGGCGTCACCCTCCAACATGTTGCGGCAATCATCGTCCCCGTTGCCACCGGCTATGTGCTCAACTACGTTGGCTACCAGATCCCATTTGCCATCGCAGCCGTGTTTGCCGTCCTAACCTTCTTCGTAACCCGCCGCCTCGCACCCGATACCCAGAAATCACCGCGCCGCATCGAAGAAGAACGTGTCGCGCTGCTCACCACAGCCCATTCATAATTCGGTTCGTGAATCGCCCACCCACCATTCCTGATAGAATGAATGTCTCACCATCCGCAACGCTGGTGGCGCATGCCTCCGCAGCGGCTGCATTCGCAGCACTATGGTATTTCTGGGTTTGCCTATCGGCGCTCGGTTCGTGTTGGCGGACACAGGGGTTCGCTCGTGTTGGTGGACACAGGGGTCCGCGCCCTACACGGTTCTTGGTTCTCGGTCACGTTGTCACCTGGTCACGCGGTCAAGGTTCGTTCGCAATTCTGACTCCTGACTTCTGAATACTTAGTTCTTGGTTCTACTAATTATGATAAAAATCCTACATCTTGCCGATCTGCATATCGGCGTCGAAAACTATGGGCGGCTCGATCCCGAAACCGGGCTACACACCCGCCTGCTCGATTATCTGGCCCGCTTCGATGAAGCAATCGATCTGGGGATCGCCGAGCGTGTCGATGCAGTACTGATCGCCGGTGATATCTATAAGAACCGCACGCCCAACCCAACCCACCAGCGCGAGTTTGCTAAACGCATCCGTCGCCTGCGTGAGGCTGAACTGCCGGTCTTCATCCTGATCGGCAACCACGATGTCTCGCCAACAATGGGGCGAGCAAACTCAATCGAAATCTTTCATACCCTGGCACTCGATGGCGTGACCGTCGCATCACGTCCGGGAATCCATACAATCGAAACCCGTGCAGGTGCCTTCCAGATCATCGCATTGCCCTGGGTCACACGCAATAATCTGCTGACCAAGGACGATCTCCGTTTAACCTCGATCCGTGAGGTTGAGGCACTCCTGCTCGAACGAGTTGATCGCTTTCTCCAAGCCGCAGCCCAGGATGTCGACCCCCAACTCCCAACCATCCTCACTATTCACGGAACCATCCATGGAGCCACAACCGGTGCAGAGCAGAGCATGATGCTCGACCGTGATCTGGTTCTGCCACGCAGTGTCGTCACCCTTCCCGGCATCGATTATGTCGCGCTTGGCCATATTCATCGCCACCAGACTCTTGGCGAGCATCCGCCGGTCGTCTACCCTGGTAGCATCGAGCGGGTCGATTTCGGCGAAGAGCAAGAAGATAAAGGCTGCGTGCTGATCGAACTGGAGCAGGGTAATGTGCGCTGGCGCTTTGTGAAGCTCAACGCCCGCCCATTCGTCACACTGGATGTTGATGTCCGCACGAGCCCTGATCCCCAGAGCCGCGTTGGGTTAGCAATCGAGAAACGCGATCTGAATGGGGCGGTCGTTCGCGTCCGTGTACACGCCCTGGCCGAGCAATCCGAACTCATCCGCAGCGACGATATCCGCGATCTTGTGGAACAGGCCGGTGCCTTTCACGTCGCGGCAATTGCTGTCGAAATCGAACGCTCTGGCCGTGGCCGCCTCACATCGGAAGACCAGAACCCACTCGAAGGCCTCACGCCCCGCCGCGCCCTCGAATTGTATCTGCGCTCCAAAACCCCAACTCTCAGCGAATCACGCATCGCCGATTTGCTGGCCGCCGCCGATGAATTATTACTGGAGATAGGTGAGCGCTAGTTCTGGGTGTAAAGCTTTACATAGCTACACAAAATCTACCTTGACAAGCATTAGTGGGTATGTTATTCTAACCGAGCTGTATTTAGGGGTATATATCAATCTTATACACAAAATGTGGGCAATTTGTGGATAACCATCAACACAATCTAGCTCTTCATTGCTCAAGCGGAATTCCTCCACAATATTGCTTTAGAGTTTTACTTTACATATAACTTCAAATTCAGCCAGCTACGCGTTTGTGCGTGTGTGTAGCTGGTCTCTTTTTTGTGTTCGGTGGCGCACAGTCTGAGGAGGGTTAGCGCATGACGGCGCAGCAGGAGTTGTCGAACGGGCACGCAGTAACCGAGCATGATCTGCTTGATGTTGCACGAGCTGGGTTTATCATCCCGATTGAGATCGTCAAACGCGATGGGCGGATCGTCCAATTCGATGTTAGCCGGATCGAAAATGCGATGTCGCGTTGTTTCGCCAATATCGGGCGAACGCCGCACACGCCAATTGCCGAACTGGCCCGCCGGGTGATCAATATCATCACCGCCAAATCAAATGGTGCCCGCCCAACCGTTGAGGGTGTGCAGGATATCGTCGAGATGGTGCTGCAGGCGGCAGGGGAATTCGAGGCGGCCAAGCACTATATTCTGTACCGAGCCGATCGCGCCAAGGAGCGCGAGAAGCGGCCAATTCCCGATGAGGTGCGGCAGGCCTTCAATGATTCAAAGAGTTACTTTCCAACACCAATCCAGCAATTCCAGTTCTTCGACAAATATTCGCGCTTTAATTACGATCTGGGCCGCCGCGAAACCTGGATCGAAACCGTTGATCGGGCTGTCGACTACATGCACGATCTTGCTGGAGATCGACTGCCACGCGAGACCTACGAGCGCGTTCGGCGTTCAATCCTCGAAATGCGCGCCATGCCATCGATGCGGCTCCTGGCCATGGCCGGCCCGGCTGCGCGGCGCAACTCAATTGCGATCTATAACTGCTCCTACCAGCCCGTTGAAAGCATCGACTCATTCGTGGAAGCGTTGATCATCTCCATGGCAGGCTGTGGCGTTGGTTTCTCCGTCGAGAGCAAATATGTCGAGAACTTCCCACGGATCAAGCGCCAGATCAATGCAGCGCCGATCTCATATATGGTTGAGGATTCGGCAGAAGGCTGGGCGGATGCGCTGCGCTTCGGATTGCAGACATGGTTCGATGGCGGTGATGTACGCTTCGATCTCTCCGGGCTACGGCCAGCTGGCGCTGCGCTCAAAACCAAGGGTGGCCGCGCATCTGGCCCAGAACCATTCCGCACCATGCTCGAATTCCTGCGCTCACGCGTGCTGGCCCGCCAGGGTTCGTTCCTGCGCCCACTCGATGCCCACGACATGATGTGCGCGGTTGGCAATGCAGCCGTCAGCGGTGGGGT
>JBBQSD010000215.1:0-7023 GCA_038214135.1 Chloroflexales bacterium
ATCCTCATCAGCCTGCGCATTCGGGTTCCGGATGTATTCTATCGCATCATACCATGTTCGCCCATACCTATGGTGATACCATCGCTGCCCAATGCGGCAGAAGAATCCGTCACAACCCACACCCATCAGTAGCCAGCCTGCCCGAATGATGCTACCCTATGGCGAAACGCAATTTGGCAGGAGAAATGACCTATGTCACCGATCATAATAATGATAGGCACCACCGTTAGGCGAAGTCACTTCGGTTGCCACTACAGATATACCTTCCCTCTAGCCGTTCAGGCAATAACGGTACACATCTCCTCATCCATTCAGCATTCATTCGGCCCGCCTTGCCATCCGGGTTAAAATGCATCGCTCAATCAGGAACAATTCCCGGCAGAATCGTGAGTATTCCCTATGTTCGTTGGGAAGCGGGAACGCTAGACTCACGTCATTGCTGGTGTTTGTTCTAGATGAGGAGCTAATAGATTTCAATATGAAGGAACATCCCATGGAAACAGCACTGCTTCTGCCAGCACTACTGATGCTTGGCAGCGTTGGGTTCATTGCTGTGGTCGCTATTGTTGGAATCGGTCGGGCTGGACGGGTTGGTGAGGATTCGTCTATAACCCGCCGCTGGATGGTGGGTGCGGCAATGGGCTTGGTGCTGTGGCTTGCGTTGAGTGGGATACTGGCGGCCAGTGGCATGCTCAGCGATTTCTCGCGTGTACCACCGCCGATGATGCTGCTTGCGGCTGGTGGTGGCCTGTTGACGATCATCCTGGCCTTCTCACCAGTTAGCGCGCGGTTCATCTCCGGTTTGCCTATTGGCTGGTTGGTTGGCTATCAGGCATTTCGTATTGTTGTTGAGATTGCGCTTGATCTGCTCTACCATGCGGGAGCGGTTCCCGTGCAGATGAGCGTCGAGGGGCGCAATTTCGATATGATCAGTGGTGTTTCGGCGCTTGCAATTGCTGCACTTGCCGTTCGTGGGCGATTGCCCGAGTGGGGCCTGCAACTCTGGAATCTGCTTGGCTTTGGTTTACTGCTCAATATTGTGATCATCTCGATCCTGTCATTTCCACTGCCAAACCGGATGTTTCTTAATGAGCCAGCTAATGTGATCGTCACCACCTGGCCCTTCGTCTGGCTGCCCGTCTTTCTTGTACCGGCGGCGCTGTTCGGCCATCTGCTTGTGTTCCGTCGCCTGTGGCAATCGCTACGCAACGCAGTACAATCGCCTGCTCGTACGAACGCTTCCTAAACTTATCGCACAACGAACCCGCAGGGACGCGATATATCGCGTCCATACTCCGTCAGGCGTGTGGTAAGCAGAATCATGGAGATTTCACCTTGCGTTCAGTTTAGTTGGCGGGAGTATAATAGCCAGCATGCAACACACCCTTACCCAATCGGATACACCCTCAGCATCGGTCACTTCCAGCATGCCGCGTGGGATGCATCTGCGCGGCATGCGGCTGGTGCTGGCCTGGTTGGTGCTGGCCGCCATTGCGCTGGCTTACCTGATCGGGTTTACCCTGAATCTGGCTGCTGGGCAGGAGCAAATAGCTCTGGCGCGCAACGGCATTACCAATGCACAGAGTGTGCTGTTCTTCAACGGGCTCGAATGCGCCCGTATGCTTGTCTACACAATCTGTGCATTGGTGATTATCTGGCGGCAGCTACGCGATCTGATCGCCCTCAGCACGGCGGTCGTGCTGATCGCCGCTGGTGCCGTCATTCCATCAGCGAGCGAGGCACTGGCGCTGAATACTGGTAGCGCACTCCCGAATGATTTCAGTAACGCCGTGGTTGCGATTATGGTGTTGTATCTCGTGTTCCCCGATGGCCGCCTGGCACCGCGCTGGGGCTGGCTGCTCGTTGCTATCTGGGTTGCTTGGAGCTGGGCGATTTTGCTTGCTCCTGGCACACTGATTGATCCGGCAACATGGCCGCCCCGCCTCCAGTTTGCACGAGCGATGATCTGGCTTGCCTGCGGTCTCGCAGCCCAGCTCTACCGCTATCGACGTGTTGCCAGCCCAACCCAACGCCAGCAGACGTATTGGGTGCTGGTTGGTGCAATGATCACCTTTGGTGCAGCAATCGTCTATGTTGCTATACCGGTGCTGTTTCCACTATTGCACGAATCGAGCACACTCTTCGAGCAGTATGCACAGTTGGGCGGTTTGCTGCGCACTCTTCTGATGCTCTCTCTGCCGCTCAGCATGGCCGTGGCAGTGCTGCGCTACCGGCTGTGGAATGTTGCTCCACTACTCAACCGTACGCTGCTGTATGGCGCGCTGACCCTGTGTGTGATTCTGATCTATGGCCTAATCGTTGGAGGGCTGAGCCTGCTGTTTCAGACATCCGCCAACCCGATGATTGCTCTGGTTGCAACGGGTGTGACGGCGGTGCTGTTTCAATGGCTGCGTGAACAGCTCCAACATACAACTGGTCATCATTGATATAATGATATACCCCTCCATCCGCGGGCTGAAGCCACGCGGCGAGGGGTTCGTTTGCTCTTTGCCGCAGGCGTATGGAGATTGGCCAAATAATCGGGAAAATCGCGCCTGACGCCATTGGTGCTGCTATGGAGTGCGGCAGCCCTGCTTGCGCTGCGGCAGCATGGCTGCCGCACTCCCTATACGCAGCCGAACCATACCCGATGAAAGAGTAAACGTTCATCAGCCTGTGGCGTGTTATTCGTGTATGATGACGCGGTATATTGCTAACATGGAGGAACATGGAGGAACATGGAGGAATATGGTGGATGATCAGACACCCACAGCTGTCCGACAATGGCAAGTTCTGATCTTGGGTGGGCCATCCGGAGCTGGAAAAACGTCTGTCAGCTATCGCTTGGCTAGGCATTTCGGGATTGGTATCACAGAGATCGATGATTTCCAGGCGTTGCTTGAACGAATGACCACTTCAGAGCAACTGCCTGCGCTGCATTTTTGGCGGACGCACCCAGCACCCGATCAACTCTCCGCAATCGAGATCATGGAACAAGGGCTTGATATTGGCCGTGTGATGGCACCTGGGCTCGAAGCCGTGATTGCGAACCATCTTGAGAGCCAGGCACCGATTGTATTGGAGGGCGATTTTGTGCATCCGGCTCTGGCGGCCCAAACCAACTTTGTGGGCCAACCAAATGCTGGCCGAGTTCGGGCAGTTTTTGTATATGAACCGGATGAACAACAGCTTGTTATGAACTTTGCACAGCGGGAGCCGGAAAGTAGCCCGCAGACAACACGTGCGCGGGTGAGTTGGCTGTATGGGCAGTGGCTTGAACAAGAAGCACAGCGCTATGGCGTACCAATACTTCCTGCACGGCCATGGGATACGCTCTTTGATCGGATTATTGCAGCGCTTGTATCATAGCCGATCGACCGATAGCCAAACATGCGATGTGAGGCTGTTCTCATCGATCAGTGTATGGCGTGCCGCCGGGACACCCAACAGGAAGATGTCGCATGAAACCATTTACCTATGATGCCCTGCCTGGCCGAGTTGTCTTTGGTGCAGGCAGTAGCCGCTCCCAACTTGGCCCGGAGATTGATCGGATGGGCGTGCAACGGGTGTTGCTGCTGGTAAGCGAGCGTGAACGGCCTGGCGCAGAAGTGCTTACGCAACCATTTGGTGAGCGTGTTGTTGGCATCTTCAGTGCGGTACGGCCCCACGTTCCAATTGAAGTTGCCGAACAGGCACGGACAATGGCTCGCGATCTCCAGGCCGATAGTATCCTGGCGATTGGCGGCGGGTCGGCAATCGGTACGGCCAAGGCAATCGCACTGGAGCTGAATCTGCCAATTATTGCAATTCCAACAACCTATGCAGGCTCGGAGATGACGCCGATCTATGGGCTGACGACGATGCAGCGCAAGCAGACGGGGCGCTCACTAGCTGTGTTGCCCAAATTAGTTCTCTATGATCCAGAGCTTACGTTCTCGCTACCAGCCCACATCAGTGGCCCGAGTGCGATCAACGCGATTGCCCATTGTGTTGAAGCCTTCTATGGGCCAGGAGCCAACCCGATCAGTTCGCTGATTGCCGAGGAAGGGCTGCGGGCGCTTGCCGATGGTGTGCCTGTTGTGGTGGCGCAGCCCAATGATCTGGCAGGGCGAACAACGACCCTATATGGTGCGTACCTGGCGGGGGCTGCGCTCGCTGCCGCAGGAACCGGGCTGCATCACAAGATCTGCCATGTGTTGGGCGGCGCATATAACCTGCCGCACGCCGATCTACATACCGTCATGCTGCCACAGGTTGTGGCGTTTCTCGAACCAGCCATTCCCGCAATTATGCGGCGGATGGGGCGGGCACTGCGGGCAAACGAGCAAACAACTGCCGCCGCGCTCCACGATCTGGCCGTCCGAATTGGCGCACCAACCGCGCTCAAGGAGATTGGGATGTGCGCCGAGGATCTTGAGCCAGCAGTTACACGTATTCTTGAATACGTGCCACACGATCCCGTGCGCCCGATCAACACGACGAATATACGCGCCATCCTTGATTCTGCATTCTTGGGCCATAGCCCGCCGATTGAGGTACACGAGGCGTAGAGACGCAAAATTTTGCATCTCTACGCCCCCAACGAACGTCTCTACGGCCCAAACGAGCGCCGCATTCTACGCACCAGCAACTTCTACACTATTGGCAACGGGTGCTTCCCAATCGACGGTGTATGTATACAGTTCATCCAGTGCGGTAGAGTCGGCAAAGGATTTGAGAAAGATCGGCAGCATCAAATCACGAAACCAGCGTGAGATCGGGTTCGATGCCGCCTTGTTATTGCCACGCTCGCGCGAGAACTTGACCACTCGTTCCGCTCGTTTGCGGCGAAGCTGTTCATATGCCATAAACGCCTCCTCCAGTACCGGCAGATCGCGCATACATTTTGCCAGCACAATCGCATCCTCCAGCGCAAGTGATGATCCCTGGCCAGCGCTCGGTGATGTTGCATGGGCGGCATCACCGAGTAGGACAATCGGCCCGCGATGCCAAATCGGCGTTGATCGGACATCGTAGATCGGGTAGGCACCAATGCCACGCTCAGTGGCGCGCAGAATATCCTGGATGAAGGATGGATCGCCCGCATGTATCTCCAGCAACCGGCGCTGCCATTCTGCAGAGGGAATTGCTTCCAACTCGGATCTGCGTGGTGTGCCGGGATAGGCCATGTTATTGAACCAGTAGATCTCCCCAGATGGTTTTACGAAATAGCCGAAGAAGGCCCGCTTGCCGAATATGAAGTGCTGTGTGTCTGGTGTTGGGGCCAGTGTGGTGCTGTGTGCATACCCGCCACAGCTGATCAGGCCAGTGTAGCTTGGTTTTGGCGCATTTGGCGCAATAATCTGGCGTGTACGCGAATGGATGCCATCGCTGCCGATCAGGAAGCCGCCCTGTGTTGTTGTGCCATCGGTAAATCGGGCAATCACCATATTATCGGACGTGATCTCGATATCTGCAATTGATCTGCCCCATGTGATTGGGATGCCCTGGCGGATTGCGGCTTCGCGGAGAATCCGATGCACCGCACCGCGCTTGACGACAACACTGCGCGCACCCTGGCCCGGCACCGCACCATTGCGAACTGCACCAAGACGCTTGCCGCTGCCACTCCACATAATCATGCGCGGAATCGCAAAGCCTTCGGCTGTCACCTGTGCCTCCAATCCAAGCGTGTGCAATACATTCAGGCCGTTGGAGGCAACATTCAGGAAATAGCCCTGGTCATCATCAGGCGCAGGCTGCGCCTCATAGATGTGCGCATCGATGCCAGCACGCTTGAGGAACATGGCAACAACCAGCCCGCCGATTCCGCCACCAATAATAATGCCTGGCTTGCTCATGCGCTTCACCTTGCTAACCTTCCCCTCTTATATTACAATCTCAGCTGCTTAGTTGGTCATTTGCTTTATATCTTATATACTAAGATAATGAGAAGATAAGCCATTATGGACGAAATGTCAAGCCCTTCTGATTCGGGCGCTGGAATAGATCCACTTGTCGATTTGATTGGTTTTCGTTTGAGCACCGCAACGGTGTTGTTTCATGCAGCTGTCGCCGATAGGCTTGGCGTTGGTGCGACGGACGTGAAGTGCTACAGTATCTTGCGGCAGACGGGGCCAATCACTGCTGGGGAGCTTGCCGAGCGCACCAGCTTGACAACTGGCGCAATCACGGGGGTGATTGATCGGCTGGAACGTGCAGAGTTGGTGCGGCGTGTACGAGATCTGCACGACCGCCGCCGGATTGTTGTGGAAATGGCGGGCAATTCGGAACGGGATCAGGCAATCGGGGCGCTGTATGAACCGCTCGGGCGCGGAATTACAGCGCTGGTTGGGCAGTACAATACCGCTGAGCTTGCCACAATCCTTGATTTCCTGACCAAGACCAGCACGGTTCTAGAAATCGAAACCATGCATTTGCGTCAGGGCAAACGGCTATAGAGACGCAAAATCTTTCGTCTCTACGACCTATGGTGCGTCTCCATCGCCCGCAATGTTGCAGATTTACCTTGCGTTCAATTTAGCGCTCGGGTTTCGGGCTTTTTTCATCGCTCAACACGAACGCGCCCGCCAGCCCTGGCAGTGCGAGCTTGCGGAACATAGCGTCCATCTGCTCCGGGGTGTATAGCAGATCCTGATCGAGCCACCAGGTGAGCAGCGCCAGCAGTGTACTTGTCAGATAGGCGACGGCAACCTCCACTGGGATGGTAGGCTGTGTGCTACGCGGCGTGAGCTGTCCAAGGTAGGTGCGTAGTTCATCACTGAGCAGCCGATGGGCGTATGTATGCAATAGCGTGCTACTTTCCTTGCTCATGCGAGAAATAGCGCGATAGAAGCGCTGCCATTTGGCGGCATGGCTGAAGAAGCGTAGGCTCAACTGCGCCAATGGATCTAAATCTATTTCGGCGTTGCCTGCGCTTTCCTGCTGCATGTCGAACACCTGGCGCAAGCCAGCGAATGTGTCGATCAGCAGATCGTGTTTATCGTGATAATGGGCATAGAACGTCGCTCGGCCAAGATTTGC
>JBBQSD010000216.1:0-6944 GCA_038214135.1 Chloroflexales bacterium
TTTACTCCTGACTCCTGACTCCTGACTCCTGACTCCTGACTCCTGACTCCTGACTCCTGACTCCTGACTCCTGACTCCTGACTCCTGACTCCTGACTCCTGACTCCTGACTCCTGACTCCTGACTCCTGACTCCTGACTCCGGACTCCTGCTATAATCCGCAACGCTTTGCGATTCCGAAGGAGATGCTGTGCCAGCCCTGATCGCGTTGATACTAGCTGCCCCATTACTGTATCTGCCTGGCTGGGTACTGGCGCGAGCACTCACGAATAGTGATGAGGCGGCTGATCCATTCGAGCGCATCTTCGAGCGGGTTCTTTTGGGAATGCTGCTGAATGGCTGGCTGGCATTGATTCTGGCCGAAATCGGAATCTTCTCGATCTGGTTGCAGATCGTGATTCTGAGCCTGATCTGTGTGGCAGCATGGCGATTACGCCCAGCGCTGTTTGGTGCGTTGTTGGCACCAAAACGTGCCTCCTTTAATATTCGTCGTGCGTTTTTCCGTGAGCACTGGGATAGTATTGCTCTTACGCTCATTCTGTTCATATTCGCCATTGGTGTTGCAGCACGGCCATTTGAAGTCGTGTTGGGTGTTCGTGATGCGGGCGTGTATGCAAACACGGGTTTCGCGATTGCCCGTACCGGTGGGATCGTCCAGCACGACCCAATCGTGGCCGCAATTGAAACCGATCAACAGAGCAGCGATCCAGTCGTTCGTGATGCAGCCGCTCAGGCCGAAACGAATTTTCTTTCCGTCCAGCCGCGTCAGCGCACAATTGCCACCCGCCTGCGGCAGGCCGGTTTTTTTATTAACGATGGCGATATGGCCAGTGGGCGGGTTGTGCCACAGGGCTTCCATCTGTTCCCGGCCTGGATTGCACTGCTGACAGGCCTTGGTGGAATGCAGAGTGGCCTGGCGGCAACCGGGCTGCTTGGGTTGCTGGGGATCTGGAGTGTTGCCATGCTTGGGCGGCGGCTGGCCGGGCCGTGGGTTGGCCTTGGAGCTGCGGTGCTGCTTGCACTCAATGGCGTGCAGATCTGGTTTTCGCGCTATTCGACAGCCGAGGTGATCGCTCAGTTTCTGACGTTTGCTGGCCTGTATTGCTTCGCGGCCATGAATGATCGGCGATTATCGAACCAGACTCCAACAAATAGCTCACCATCATTCTACTTGCAGCGCTCAGCATTTGTTGCACTGCTGGCTGGCCTGGCAATCGGCCAGTTGGCATTGGCACGCATCGATTTCTTTCTGGTTGTGTTGCCAGTTGTGCTGTATCTGTTCTATCTGTGGTTCACACGCCGCTGGGCGAGTTCGCAGACCTGGCTGGGGCTTGGATTGGCGGCCATGCTGATTCATGCCGCTGTTCATATTACGACGATAGCACGTGCCTATTTTTTTGATACATTGTTTGCGCGCTTGCAGGATTATGCACTCACTGCCCTGATTGCGCTACCATTCCTGACCCAACCATTGCGCGATCTGTATCTGCTGCGGCCATGCTCTGCAATTGCCATCCAACCCTGCCCGCCGGTTGCGGGGATGCCGCCAACAATCTTCACTGAATGGAATTATCGGCGGATCTTCAGCGAAGTAGCGATTGTGCTTGTGGCGATTCTGGCAGTATTCGCTCTGCGGCGCTGGGGCCAGCCGCTGATTGCCCACATTGAGAAGCTGATCACGCGCAGTTCCAGAATACTGCTTGTGCTTGGCGCGTGTACGATTGGGCTGCTGGGTTTCTATGCCTACTTGATACGGCCACAGATCCTGAGCAGCGCCACGCTGGCGGCAGTACCGAGCTGCCTTAGCCCAACCCAACTGCGCATGCCGCAGGGGGCTTGCCTAGCATTGCAGGGCTATGTTGGCGCACCGATTGAGTCACCGGCCTATGTCGATTCGCTGGCTGCCTGGCTCGATGGCATACCACGGCGAATTCTTGGCCGCTTGGCTCCTTCGCCAACAGCGTGCGCGGCATTTCGTTCCGGGTTTCTGCCGCCCTCCGCCGATGGCCGTACATCGGTTGAGCTACGGGCCGCTGGGATCACCAGCGAACCAGTGATTGGCAAGGAAAACTGGGACACCCTGCAAGCCTGTGATCGGGTGGTGCTGCGTGACCTGTTTGCAAACTCGCAACCAAACCTCGTGCGGATCGGCTGGTATCTTTCACCACTGGGAATTCTGCTCGGAATGATCGGCCTTGCGCTGTGGTGGCGGCGTATGAATGCGGCATCGTGGCTGTTTCTGACGGTGACACTGATCGCTGCGCTGTTCTTCATTCGGCTAACCTACGGAACCAGTGATCAGCATTTTATCTATATTCTGCGCCGCTATATTCCGCAGGTCTACCCAGCATTCTGCCTGGGAATCGCCTATGCGCTCGCATTCCTTGCTCACCAGGCCAATCGCTTAACTCCAGCAGGAGTCAGAAGCCAGGAGTCAGGAGTCAGAAGTTCTGGCCGATCAAGAGGCGCTGACGATAGTACTCGAAAGCCAACAACAATCCCTCGGCTGCGTTCGATACTGGCGTTGGTGCTTGGCTGTATTCTGGTAATTTTCAATATTGCAACCAACCTGAAGATCGACACGCATACCGAATATGCTGGCGCGATTCAGCAGATCGGCGCGATTGCCGCTCATTTCCGAACAGATGATATTGTGCTGCTGCGCGGTGGTGCGCCAACCTATGCCAGCGCCCGCGACATCCCCGATAATCTGGCGACGCCGCTGACCTATGGGTTTGGCCTGAATGCGCTGACGATCAAGAGTGCCCAACCAGGAAATTATGTTAACTCGCTGGCCGCCTATGTGCGGCATTGGCAATCCCAGGGCCGCCAGATCTACCTGATTGCTGGGGCGAGTGGCGCATTTGCGTTGCCTGGCTACACGCTTGAAATGGTTGGGCCAGCGCAGCTAAACCTGCATGAATTCGAGCAGCTAACCAGCCAGAAGCCCAGCAATATACAGGATTATGTGCTCGACATGCGGATCTACCGGTTTGTGCCAACCCAAACGCTGCCGATGCCAACCCTAATTGCGCCAGATGATTATGCCACTCAGGTGGGCGGGTTCTACCGCACCGAGCAATTTGGTGGTACCACGCTGGCCTGGACCAATGGTGATGCTGCGTTGCGCCTGCCCTGGCCGAGCAAACCAACCACGCTCACAGTGCGTTTGGCCGTTGGAACAACCAGGCCAAGCAGTTTAGGGCCGCTACAGGTATGCCTGAGCTACAGGCCAGAACCGACACTATGGCCCGAAGATCCAAACGCCCCACCATTCTCGCAACCAGCATGCTACAAGATCACCGCCGAGCCAAGCGACTACACAATCAGCATTGACCCACAAAACAGCCCGACACCGGCTGGCGGTACGTTGCTACTACGAATACAGAGCAGCACCTGGATTCCCGCCCGCGACGATCCAGCCCAACGTGATCAGCGCAGGCTTGGGGTTCTGTTTGGCGGAGTGGCGGTGAGGTAGGGGCGAGCTATCAGCCGTCAGCAATCAGCTATCAGCTTTGGCATATATGGACAGTTGTCGACGGTATTACTAAACTGATCGCATGGTGAGCGCGAGATGTATCAGCGGCGCTGGCATTATTCATATACCTGTATTTGCAGCGCTCCTGAGAGCTGAAAGCTGAGAGTTGACAGCTAGTATCCCAGTTGGTTGTTGCTTATGGTAGAATCAGCGGAATTTATTGGAATGCCAGCGCTCATAGAAGGAGCAAACAATGGCTGAAGCACAGCGCGTCCTACGGCGGGACGAGATACCAGTCGAGTATACCTGGGATCTGAGCACAATCTATGCCGATGATGCTGACTGGGAGGAGGATCTGGTTCGGCTCGAGGCCGATCTGCCGAGTGCTGCAGCTCTTGAGGGAGCGGTTGGCGCGAGCGCGCAATCGTTGTTGCGTGTCCTGCGAACCCGCGACGACATTCAGAAGCGGCTGTGGCAGATCTATGTGTATGCCAATCGTCGCTCTGATTCGGATACGGGCGATCCCGTTGGGCAGGCGCTTGGCGAGCGGGCTGGTTCGTTTGTGGCACGGGCGAGTGCGGTGTTGGCATTCATCGAGCCAGAGATTCTGGCAGTGGCCGATGCGACGATTGCCGAATGGCTGCGTGAAGAGCCTGGCTTGCAACTGTATGCCTATGCCCTTGAGCAACTAGCCACCCAGCGGGCGCATGTCCGCTCAACCGAGGTCGAGGGTATTCTGGCGCAGATCAGTGATGTGACCCGTGCGCCAAGCGAAGTGTTCGAAATCCTCACCAGTGCCGATCTGACATTCCCGGCCATCACGGATGAGCAAGGGCAGACAATTCAGCTTTCGCATGCCCGCTATGGTCGGTTTCTCGAAAGCCAGGATCGGCGGGTGCGCCACGATACCTTTAAGGGCTACTATAGCAGCTTCAACAGTATTCGTAACACCCTTGGAACCACACTTGCCGCCCAAATACGCAGCCATGTTGTAGGCGCACGAATCCGGGGCTATGGCTCGGCTCTTGAAGCGGCGCTCAAGCCCAACGATATTCCGCTTGAGGTCTATCATAACCTTATTGGCACGATCAATGCTAATCTTCCACGCCTGCACCGCTACATGAAGGTGCGTAAGCGCTTGATGGGCCTGGATGCGCTGCACATCTATGATCTGTATGCCTCACTCGTACCGGCTGCCGATGTTGAGGTGCCATATGCCGAGGCAACTGCACTCGTTACCGAATCATTCAAACCACTTGGTTCGGCCTATGGCGCTGCCATCCAGAAATCCTTCACCAACCGCTGGATTGATGTGTATGAGAATCAGGGCAAGCGCAGTGGAGCCTATAGCGATGGTTCCTACACAACTGCACCATTCATCCTACTTAACTATCAGAATCGGCTGCACGACATGTTCACCCTGGCTCATGAACTGGGCCACTCCATGCATTCGTTCTTCACCCGGCACACCCAGCCATTCGTGTATGGCGATTACACAATGTTCGTTGCGGAAGTCGCATCGACCCTGAACGAAGCTATGCTCACCGATTATCTGCTCACAACCCGTGACGATCCCGCACTCCGCAAATATCTGGTTGTCCAGCAGCTTGAGGATATTCGCACCACGATCTTCCGCCAGACAATGTTTGCCGAGTTTGAGCTGGATATTCATCAGCGTGCTGAAGCGAATGAACCATTAACTGCCGACAGCCTGAGCAAGCCATATTATGATCTGGTGGTGCGCTACCACGGCCCTGATGTGGTGCTTGATGATGAGATTGCGCTCGAATGGAGCCGCATCCCACACTTCTACTATAACTTTTATGTCTACCAGTATGCAACTGGCCTATCGGCTGCATTGGCGCTCAACAAACAGATTCGCTCCGAAGGCCAGCCAGCCGTCGAGCGCTACTTGGGTTTCCTCAGCAGTGGATCATCGAAATCATCGATTGATCTGTTGCGCGGCGCTGGTGTGGATATGGCCAGCCCGGCACCAATTCAGGCCGCGATGGATACCTTTGATGCGCTGTTGGATGAGCTAGAGGCGCTTTCGTAGACCCCTCACCCCCTCTCCCACGCCGGGGAGAGGGGAATTACCCATATTCTCAGACATCCCAGCGGGGCGTCTCTACCGTGTGCGTTCCTGTAGGTAGGTGCGTAGTTCATTTGTTGGCACCCGTTCCTGCTGCATGGTATCGCGATCTCGCACCGTTACTGTTTGGTCCTCCAGGGATTGGAAATCGACGGTGATACAGAATGGGGTTCCGATTTCATCCTGCCTGCGATACAGCTTGCCAATCGCGCCGGTATCATCATAGATCGTTCGCATCTGCGCGCCGATCTGTAGATCCCTGCGCAGCCCTTTGGCCAGCGACACCAGCCCATCGTGGTTGCGTTTGAGCGGGAACACGGCGGCCTTGATCGGGGCCAGGTGCGGCTTGAGATGCAGCACCGTACGAAAGTGCTCATCGATCAATGGCTGTGTTTGCCCACGCAACTTCTTGCCAACCTCGATCTGATCGGCAGCCGGCATGCCCAGCAGCGTCTCGATCTGTGGCAGCGATTCGGGCAGGGATTTGGCGATTGCCTCGCCCCGTTCGAGCATGGCATCACGGGCCGTTGCGCTGATCTTCTCATTGCGGCCAACCGATTTGAGGAATGCTTGCAGTGCATCGGCAGTTGCCTGGATCTTTTCGGAATCGGGAGCCTTGACGATCTGGTCGTCGTAGGCTTCTGATAGCACAGCCAGAAAGCAGCGGCCAATTCCGGCAGATGGTTCGACCACAAACGGCACGACATGGCGTTTACTCTCTGGATCGAAGTAGGTCAGGCGTGCCAGGCTATCGGGATTGGGGCTAACCTTGGCTGAGAGGCCGAGGTTCTGCTGATCACGGCTATGCGAACCGAGGTCATAATCGCTGCGGCTGGCGATACCCTCGATCTCTTCGTAGCCAAGTGTTGGGTAATCGTACATCAGATCATAGGTACGTTTTGAGTAATGGGCCAGATCGGCCTTTGGCACATCATAGATCTGAATATGTGAGCGCGAGACGCCAATGCTCTCCCACCAGCGCAAGCGATCCTCCAACCAGCGCTGATGCCATTCGTCCTCGGTGCCGGGCATCACAAAGAACTCGATCTCCATCTGATCGAACTCGCGCACCCGGAACAGGAAGTTGCGTGGATTGATTTCGTTGCGGAAGGCCTTGCCGATCTGGGCGATTCCGAATGGCAACTTACGCGCCGTGCTCATCTGCACATTGGCGAAGTTGACGAAGATCCCCTGAGCAGTTTCGGGGCGCAGGTAGGCATAGGATTCTGCGTCCGCAACTGGGCCAACCTGAGTTTTGAACATCATATTGAATGGCCGAGCATCGCTCAGGTCGGTCGATCCACAATTCGGGCATTTGCCCTTGATATGATCGGCACGCCAGCGACTCTTACAATTGCGGCAATCGACCAATGGA
>JBBQSD010000217.1:0-6877 GCA_038214135.1 Chloroflexales bacterium
CCATTTTTGTTGTGTGGTGTGTCAATTCGCATCCCCTGCGGATGACAACGCGGCGATCAATATTCAGCGGGCTGCCGTCAATCAGCCGATGGTGTCCAGTCGTGAGTCTTCGACTCTCGATTGAGGTACAAGCCCAGGAGCTTTAGTCCTGGGTAATTGACAGTGAATACTACCCGATCAACACGCTATTGCACTCCGTCTTTAGATGGAGCGAAAGGTCGCCCTACGCGAGTTCTTGGTATTCTGACTCCTGACTTCTGACTCCTGACTTCTATACTACGCCACACTGCCAGCGATCTGCTCTAGATCGGCAGCCTCTGCATCGCTCAACTGAACCGCTGCCGCTGCGATGATCTCATCGATCTGATCGGGGCGGCGAGCACCAACAATTGAACCCGTTACGGCTGGATGGCGCAAGACCCAGGCCACCGCAACGGCCCCGGCTGTCACACCACGGCTGGTCGCTAATTCCTGTAACAGTTCGACAAGTGCCAGATTACGGGTCAGCCGTGGCTCCTGAAATTCTGGATTGCGATGCCGCCAATCGTCTTCTGGCAGGTTCAACACCCGTTCGCGGGTCATCCGGCCACTCAGTAGGCCCGAAACCATTGGTGAATAGACGATCACGCCGATTTTTTGCTCGCCACAGAATGGCAACACCGCTTCCTCAATCTCGCGGCGAACGAGCGCATATGGTGGTTGGAGCGATGCAACCGGTGCAATCGCCTGAGCACGCTGCAACTGGTCCACATCAAAGTTTGAAACACCAATATGGCGCACCTTGCCCTCACGCTGTAATGCAACCAGCGTATTCCAGCCCTCTTCAATATCCTCATCAGGGCGCGGCCAGTGAATCTGGTAGAGGTCAATGGTTTCGACCTGCAAACGCTTCAGGCTAGCTTCACACTCACGCCGGATCGAATCGGCCTTCAACACACTGTTGATCGTCATCGGATCATCCCAGACGCGTGAGCACTTGGTGAAGACATATGGCCGTTCGGTCATGCCCTTCAGCGCCCGCCCAACGACTTCTTCCGAATGACCAAGCCCATAGACGGCCGCTGTGTCGATCCAGTTGATACCACGCTCAATCGCCCGGTGGATTGTCGCAATCGAATCGTCATCGTCCTGCGGTCCCCAGCCATTCAGCCAGCCGTTACCGCCAATCGCCCAGGCCCCCAAACCAACCAGCGTAATCTGAAGATCCGTTGTGCCAAGCTGTCGTGTGTTCAATGCCAAAGCTCCTTATTTCAGAATATAATAGGCTCCACGCTTGTCGCCAACCCGCAAGAGTAACCCGCGCTCAACCAGATCGGCAAGATCGCGCCGCAGAGTCTCGCTCGAAACATCAGGCGTAAGATCCTGCATATCGCGGTTGGTGATGCGGCGCTGTTCAACAAGATGCAGCAGCGCACCAATCTGGCGCTCATTCAGCCCCTGGCGGCGCCACTCGCTGACGTCAACCCCACCAGCATCCGTCTGGTCGTCGCCAATATGGCCCCGCAATGTCACCAGAAAGCCAGCCGCTGTTTCGCGGAACTCTGGTGGCGGCAGGCCAGCATCGGCCATCTGGCGCAGCACCCGATCAATACCATAGCCAAGCCGCTCGATCAGGCCATAATCGGAAAGAATCTGCACCAGTGTTTCATTCCGGCTGAAGCGCTCTTCAACCAGATTTTGCAGCGTCACATGGCCAGGCAAGCGCCCTGGCGAATAACACTCCAATCGATCACCAAACAGAGCCAATCGAATGCCCTCACCGCGCACGCTATAATCACGATGGGCCACCGCATTGACAAGTACCTCACGAACGGCCCCCAGCGGCAACTGCGTCCAGTCCTGGCGCTCAAACCCAACCATGCGGCTTCCACGGCGCATGTGCTCCGAAAGCCACATCTCCGCCCGCCGTATCGATTCGACAAGCGTATCGCGAACATCCTCGCGAATGAATTCATCGCTCATCTCGCGGCCACGATAGCGCACCAGGGTAATTTCGCACTGCGGGAAGAAGCGCTCAGCCGCCGAGGCAAATAGCAGCAACCCGGCATTGGTTGGGCGAGAATCAGAAGCGGAATGCGTAGCGCTCGAAGCACGTCCATCATCTGCATGAATGAGTGCCCCACGCCGGAACAGGAAGCCGAATGGATCAGATTCAGCCGCTGGGCCAATCCGCCGCGCATAGGCCATGATCTTTTGCTCATCCAGATCTTCGCGCACAGCTCCAGCCGGAACCAGGCGTTCCCAGCTGGTGGTACCCCGCTCTAGGAGCAAACGGCGTAGTGCTTCGGGGAGCAGTGGCTGATCAAGCGCGCCCTCACGACGCAGATATTTGCCGCGCACACAATAGACGTGTGGCATGCCCGCTGGAACATCGGCAACCAGCAGTGCAGCGCTGCCAACATGCACAATTTCAGGAAGCGGTAACAACAGGGGCGGGGTGCAGGCCATTCCTGCATCAAGCACCGCCGCAAGCGTCGTACCAGGGTCGCTCACGCCCTCAACCCTGCGATTGCGCCCCACACCTATCACAACCGACCCGCCTTGGGCATTGGCTAGCGCAGCAAGGGTTTCTGCCAGATCATCGGGCTTGAACACACCACGCACAAAGGCCAGGCGGGCACCCTCCGGCTGAGCAAGCAGCGTATCAATCGAAGCAGTCATGCACACATCCGCTAGGCAAGTGGGTTGAATGAAGCAGTGCTGTTCGGAAACGATGCCATTGTAGCACGGATTTGCACATCTCAAGAATGCTATACTACGCAAGCCATCAGCCGTCAGCTTTCAGCTTTGACGCTGAGGTACATAAAAGTATTGGCTGTCGTTGCAAGAGGCCGCTGGTCTGCACAGAGAGGTTCGTACTCCTGACGGCTGAAAGCTGAGAGCTCTTGGCCGTTTGCTCAATCGAGGAGGTTGGTTCTCATGGCAACTATTGTGATCGTTGGTGCCGCCGACACTGGCCGTTCGCCGATAACCGCTGCGCTGCTGCGACGGCTATTAGAAACCCGCCGACACGCCCATATCGTCGAATCGGCTGGCGTCTTGGGGCACGATGGCGATCCAGCAACATCCGATGCACAGCAGGTTATGGAGCAGACCAACATCGACATCAGCGATCATGTTGCTCGCACGCTCACCGATGAGATCACTACACAAGCACAACTCCTGGTTGCCGTGGACAGCGGTTCGGCGCTTGTCGCACGGAGCCGCTTCCCCGATGCAGCAGCACGCATCTATACTCTTGGTGAATTGGCTGGCCGCCAACGCGATATCCCCGACCCGTTTAAGATGCAGATTGGCGCATGGCTTACCTATACCCGTGAAATTGAAATACTCCTGCACAGCGCTCTGCCCCGTATTCTCACACTGATTGGCGATCCACTCGAACCAGAACCCGCAGCACTTCCCATCGCGCCAGTTCCCGCTCCCCACCCAACCACAGCACGCGCCACGCCACCTGCACACGTTGCATTGCCCACCGCCAATAACTATAATCCTAACGTGAGCCTGGCCGAACGCGATGGAGCAATAGCACGCATGCAGCAACTGCTTACGGTTGCAGCACAGATGCCTGGTGTGGTTGATTGGAACGTCGCCCGCATACAGATCGAGAACGACCTGAGCCAGTGCCAGCTACCAACCGCACAAGATGATCTGGCCCCAACATTCGTTGGCCTACTACGTGCAGCAATCACACTCACGCCCGCCAACCCGACCCATGGGCAACTAGCAGCATTACGCGATGCCATTGATCAGCTTGAACGACCGATCTCGCAGGCAATTCTGACAGCATTTACCGCTCGGCTAGGGACGTGGGGAACCCTATGACCGGGTGACACGTGACATGATGACAGCTGCTTGATCGAGGGTATCCTTTTGTGACCAGGTGACCAAGTGACAAGGCGACAAGGTGACAGATGCTTGATCGAGGTTGTACCACACTTCAATAGCACGTTCACCCTCTCACCCCATCACCATGTCAGGATTCTCGTCACTCCCTCACCATGTCACCAGGCCAGAGTAGCGTCCTAATCACAAACAGGACTGTCTGCCCCTACCCGTGGTGACTTATGGCCTATTGATGCAATCGATGGCATCTTCCTATACTAGTGTATAGGGTAAACGCTGCCCGCATTATTCCCAGCAATCAAGCAAAGGGCCTACCACAATGCGCTTTCTAGTCGATCAGCGCTCGTACGACGAGATGCTTGAGAAGAAACTACACTCCCGCGATTGCTATGTCCGCAAGCAAGAATATCCCCACCACCTGTATGTCGATGGCGTTAAATATTGTGTGGCACGTGCCCTGTTCGATTGCATCAAGCAGGCTCAGGATGCCGATGATCAGGATGCACTGCTCCATCTGTTGTTTCATAAGGAAGAACTTGATCGCGCCGTTGCCGAGGCCCGTTCAAGGGGTATCGATATTCGCACAGCCAGCGCAATCGGCGATCCGCCGCCAACCGACAGCGAATCGATGCCGCGCCTCAGCAATTCCTTCACCCCAAAACCAGCTGAGACAATTGAAGATACTGGTCTCAACCGAACCTTTCTGTATGAACATATCATCCGAATTATCTATAACAAGGGCCGTGCAACAGGGCTGGATCTGGTTGAGGAGACCAAGCTTTCCTATAATATCATCGATGTTCTGCTGCGCGAATTACGGAAACAGGAAACAATCGATATCGCCGGGCAGCGTGGCTATGGCGATGTAAACTATGAATACACCCTAACACCACGTGGCAACCAGGCAGCCCAGGATGCCCTGCTGAAGACAATGTATTCTGGGCCGGTACCAGTTCAACTCGATGAATGGATCAAGTCTGTCAAAGCCCAGACAATCAAGGATGTGATCGTCACCCGCCGCAATATTCGTGAGGCATTCAAGGGTCTGATCATCGATGATTCAATCCTCAACTGGGTTGGGCCTGCCGTCAACTCGGCCTCATCGGTGATGTTATTCGGCTTTCCTGGCAATGGTAAAACAACAATTGCCGAGCGAATCACACACCTGATGGGCGATGATATCTTCATTCCCTATGCCGTCTATGCCGATGGTGCCTTGATCAAACTGTATGACTCGATTGTCCACGAAGGCCCCAAACAGCAACTCCCAGCCGATACCCAGTATGATGCGCGCTGGATCAGAATCAGCCGTCCAGTCGTTATCGTTGGCGGTGAACTGACACTAGAGGGCCTCAACCTGATCTTCAATAGCGAGACGGGCATCTATGAGGCTCCATTCCAGATGAAGGCCAATTGTGGCATCTTCCTGATCGATGACTTTGGCCGCCAACAGGTGCGTGTGTTCGATCTGCTGAACCGCTGGATTGTGCCGCTGGAAAAACGCTACGACTTCCTGATGACAGCGACTGGTAAAAAGCTCCAGATTCCTTTCGATCAATTGATCATGTTCTCGACCAACCTCGATCCAAACGATCTCGGCGATGATGCGCTGCTGCGGCGCATCAAATTCAAATTCGAGATCGTCGACCCAACCGAGGAGCAGTGGCGCGAGATCTGGAAGATCATGTGCCGCGTCTATAAAGTGCCATATGATGATCGGTCGCTGGATTATCTGATCAAAAAATGGTATCTTCCAGATGAACGGCCATTCCGTAACTGCCAACCACGCGATATCTTGTTGCAGATGATCGCCATTGCCAAATACAATATGGAGAGCGTGTTACTGACCGCCGATCTGCTTGATTCAGCATGTGCAACATACTTCATAAGCAAGGAGAAGAAGAGTTTCGGCGCGAAAATTCGCCTCGATCTTTAGTAGAAGGAACAAGTGAACAAGGAACACGATGCTCCTTGTTCACTTGTTCCTTTGCCACTGAACAAAAGAACAAGAGTCTGATGTTGCGCTGTCCTCTCCATAACCCTGTTGCGATGCTCTGTCGCAGCAGGGTTGTGTTATAATCCCACGACCGTTTTCTTCTGACGCGAGCTGCATCATGTCTCCGGCTGCGTCGTTTGCAGAGCCGATCGGCGCTATGACACAGTCCTTGGCGATTGACGCACCACCCGCACGCCCATTCATCAAGTGGGCCGGCGGGAAGGGCCAGCTTCTGCCAGAGTTGGTACGCCGCCTTCCACAACGCTTCCGGCGCTACCACGAGCCATTTGTTGGTGGTGCAGCGCTCTTTTTCCATCTGTATGGCACAGAACGACTGCATGGTGGCGCAGTCCTGAGCGACTATAACTCGGAACTGATTCTGTGCTATCAAATCATCCGCGATGATGTCGAATCGCTGATTGATGCACTCTGGGTTCACGAAGCCAACCACAGCCAGGAATATTTTTTGGAGGTGCGCAGTTGGGATCGGCGGCCCGATTTCATGCAACGCCATCCGGTTGAGCGTGTCGCCAGAACCATTTTCGTGAATCGAACCTGCTACAATGGCCTGTATCGGCTCAACCGCAAAGGCCAGTTTAATGCGCCCTTCGGCCATTATAAGAACCCGCTGATCTGCGATCCCGATAATCTGCGGGCGGTCAGCCGGGCGCTCACCCATGTGCAGCTCAGAAATGGCGATTTCGCCGATGTGCTGACTCAGGCTGAGCCAGGCGATTTGGTGTATTTCGACCCACCATATGTACCAGTCAGTGCGACGGCATCATTCACGCATTATACGGGCCAGACGTTCGGGGAGGAAGCACAACGCCGCTTGGCAGATGTCTTCTTTACGCTCGCCGAGCGTGGCGTACAGGTGATGCTCAGCAATTCATACACTCCACTTGCCCGCGAATTGTATGTTGCCAAAGCAGCCCATCACAATATCGTTCTGGCCAGCCGCAAGATCAACTGCGATGGCCTGAAACGCGGGCATGTGGAAGAGCTAATCGCCTGTAGTTATGAGGTTTAGGGCTA
>JBBQSD010000218.1:0-6796 GCA_038214135.1 Chloroflexales bacterium
GAAGGCATGGGGATGGACATGGGCACGATGATGATCGCCGCCGATGCCAGCACGCCCTTCGATTTGCGCTTCATCGAGGCCATGATCCCGCATCACCAGGGTGCGATTGCGATGGCGAAGGATGCCCAGCAGAAGGCCGAACGACCGGAAATCAAAGCGCTTGCTGGTGGGATTATTACCGCTCAAGAAGCCGAGATTGCTCAGATGCAACAGTGGAAACAGGCCTGGTTTGCGAAATGACCATAGCAATGGCTAAATGACAGAACATGCTGAAATGACTCAGCCTCGTCCACCCTCTTTGCCTGCGAGATGCATCGTGTGTCTCGCAGGCAAATCCACGCTAGAGCAGGAGCGTGGGAAAACTGATTACTGATGCCTATGTCGTTGTATCGATATCTGGCGACAGCAACCGCTGCTCGCGCTGCTTGCGCCACCCATACGGAGTCAGGCCGCGCGGCTTGTAGACCGAGAGCGTCGTCGTCACAAGCAATGCCAGCAGTGCGGCTCCGGCGCTCGCTGCGAGTTGGATGCGCAGCGGGCGCAGATCACCACTGGCCAGTTGGAGTGCTCCGGCAGCGTCTGCCATGTAGCTGATTGCCTCCGTATGCGTCAGCAAAATGATCGTGGACAGGATCGTGATGACGAGTTTCGCGAGCACCCAATAATGCCGAAACACCCCCCAGGTAGTCCCAAGCGACTGGATCAGCCCGGTGAGCAGTGCGGCGAGGCTGAATGGGACGATCACGAACGCAGTTGTCACATGCATCGCGAGATACGCCCCGCGCACCATCTGATCGTCCTGGCTGGTCAGACCAGCAATCGCGAGCGATAGGAAGGTGGCGACTGCACCAAGCCAGCCAACCGAGCAGATCACATGCACCGTGAGCGCGAACTTGCGCAGGCCGGGTGTCATGATCATGGCTGTTGCACTCCATGTTGGAGCGGCATGGTATGGCTCCCAGGACCGCCCAGACTATTGCCAGTGAGATGCAGGATGATAATCAGCACGACCAGGACGATCAGGACGGTTCCAAATGCCTTGACCCAGCGCGGCGTTTTCGGGGGCGATTCGTGGTCGGCTCCTGCATGCGTTTGCAACATCTGTGTGCCTCTCATAACATGGTGTCGTTGCCATCAGAGGCTACCGCATTTCGCGATAGAATTTACTTTATCCATTCCCCCATGTTTGCCCACTATCACGGCTGCGAAACAGTTGACCACGCTGATTAATAACCAGCAGCGTCTGTCCTCCCACAGATCCAGTCGTCATTGCAATAATTGGACCGACATCAAGTGGTAGCAGATCCCATGCGGTGCTCCCTGCGACACGTCGGTGCAACATTGATCGTGCGCCCATAAGCGCTGCCGCATAGATATCGCCGGTTTGTTGATCAACAGTCAGACTCGTGATTTGTGCATTGTTCAACCCAGTGCGCGCCCAATGGAGTCCACCATCAGATGATTCAAAGACCCCTTCAGCGCTGGTGCCAACATAGAGCGTTGCGCCTCGACCAGCAGCTAAGGCCGTAACCTGTCCGAGATCAGTCGGGAGCAGTTGCCAGGTCAGTCCACCATCAGTACTCGTTTGGATTCCCTGACCTGCAACAAAGGCATACAGCCGATTCGCGTCATCACTGCTGGCAGTAAAACCATGAATGTCGGTACCTTGGATAGTGACAGCTGGCGTGCTCCATGTGAGCCCACCATCATCACTCCGATAGAAAATGCCATGTCCTGAGACATATACGCGCTGTGGTTGCGAAAGGAGTGTTGTCACATTCATGGCATCAGCACCCGTAAGCGTTGTCTTCACCCAGGTAACGCCGAGATCGTGGCTGATCAGGAGGCCATTATGGTGGCCAAAGAAGACGGTATCGGGAGCGGAACCAAAGGCCAGCGCATGAAAATCTTCCGTTGGTAAAAGCGCAATGGGTTGAGCGCTAGCTGTACTTCCACGGCTCATTTGGAAAACGTAATAGAGGATCAGCACGATTGTGCCAACGGCAATAACAATCGGGAGTGGGCGGATGCGGCGTGTTACGAACATCCCTCCAGGCCGTGATTGAGAACTGCGCATTCTGATCGCGTTCCTTTCGACTGCTGAGTCTGCGGTGAGCGCACATGCTATCGGCCCTGAGTTTATAGGGAAATGGGAGTACTGCGATTATGGTGTTGGCACCGGCAGCGCTGGGCTGTCGCCCGCGCTTACGGATGGCCGATCAAGCGTCCGCTCGACCCGTTTGAGCGCCACCGCGTTGAGTGCCACAATAATTGATGAGATCGACATGAGCAGGGCCGACCACTCCGGTCGTAACACAATCCCGAACGAGGGGTAGAACAGGCCAGCAGCCACCGGGATCGCCAGCACATTGTAGATCGCGGCCCAGAACAGGTTCTGCTTCATTTTGCGAACGGTTGCCTGTGAGATCATGATCGCATTGACAATATCAAGCGGATCGCTGCGCATCAGCACAATATTGGCGGTCTGAATGGCCACATCGGTTCCCGCACCAATCGCGATCCCAATATCGGCCTGCGCCAATGCTGGCGCATCGTTGACCCCATCGCCAACCATGGCGACGCGCTTGCCTTCGCGCTGTAATTCCTGCACATGGCGGGCCTTATCCGCCGGTAACACCTCGGCAAAGAAGCGTGGAATGCCAAGATTGGTCGCAATCGTAGCGGCTGTGCGCTGATTGTCGCCGGTGATCATCACGACATCGATCCCCAATTCGCCAAAACGGCGGATGGCCGCACGGGCATTGGGTTTGACGGTATCTGCAACAGCAACGAGCCCCGCCGCCTGACTATCAAGTGCCACATACATGGGCGTCTTCCCAGCCGCAGCTAAGGTATCGGCGGGAGCTGAAAGTGCTGCCACATCAATCTGTTCTTTGCCCATCAGTGCCTGGTTGCCGGCCAGCAGCACATGCCCATCGACCGTCGCACGGATGCCGTAGCCTGCAATAGATTCGAACGCCGATGCGTCGGCCAGGGTCAGCCCGCGTGCCTCGGCTCCATTGACGATTGCCTCGGCCAGGGGATGCTCCGAGCCACGTTCAGCGGAGGCCAGCAGGCGGAGCATGGCCTGCTGATCCTGCCCGGTAGCGGCAATCACATCGGTAAGTGCCGGTTTGCCTTCGGTCAATGTGCCAGTCTTATCCAGAATAATCGCCGTCATCCCGGCTAGACCTTCGAGGGTGGCTGCATCCTTGATCAGAATATTGTGCCGAGCAGCCACCCCCGTGCCAACCGCGACGGCCGTGGGCGTGGCCAAGCCCAGTGCATCCGGGCAGGCAATCACAATTGCCGAGATAGCGAAGGTCAGCGCAACGGCCAGTGAGGCATGCAAGACCAAAAACCAGATCAGAAAAGTCAGCAGACCAATACCCACCGCTGCAACCACCAGATACTGGGCAGCCTGATCGGCCAGCCGCTGACCGGGTGCCTTCGAACGCTGCGCCTTCTGCACGAGATCGGCGATCTGGGCCAACGTCGTATCAGCGCCGACTTTGAGCGCCCGGAAGCGGATGCTACCACTGCGATTGAGCGACCCGGCGATCACCGGATCACCCTCGCGCTTGGTGATCGGGATGCTCTCGCCCGTCACCAGCGACTCATCAATACTGGTTTCCCCGGTTGTGACCACGCCATCGACCGGGATCTTATCGCCGGGTTTCAGAATGACGATATCATTGACCTGCACGTCGGCGCTGGGGATGGTCGTCTCAACCCCATCACGAAGGATGGTTGCCTGTGGTGGCACCAGATCGAACAATGCCCGCATGGCATCATTCATCCCACGCCGTGAGCGCATCTCCATCCAATGCCCAAACAGGACGAACGACACCAGCATCGCGCCTGCTTCAAAAAAGGTTTCTTGGCCCAGCACCATCAAGGCAATGCTGCCAAGGTAGGCGGCCAAGACGCCAACGGCGATCAGGACGCTCATGTTGAGCATGCGACGACGGAGCGATTGATAGGCTCCACCAATAAACATCCAGCCACAATACCACACCACCGGCGTGGTGAGCAGCAGCATGAGCACGTTCATGTTGATGCCGAAGGTGGGGAGGGTAATACCAAAGATGTTTGGCCCCATCGGCGACAACAACACCGTCAAGATAGTCAATGGCAATGCGATCAGAAACTTTGTCCGAATATCGCCTTCCATTGAGGCCGCCATGTTCGGATCGGACATATCGTGACCCATGCCCGCATGGGCGCTGTGATCCATGGTGCTAGGAGCAGCGCTCTCAGCCATACCGTGGCTCATACCAGCGTGATCGCTATGATCGATCATATCAGCCGATGCAGCCATATCGTGGCTCATACCCGCATGGGCGCTGTGATCCATGGTCTCAGGCGGAGTTGGCTGAGCTGTAGCCGTAGTGGCATGCGTGGCGTGATCCATCTGATCCATGGGCGGTACTGGCGGGATTGGCGCAGCAGGCAGCGCAGGTGTGGCCGCAGCCATGGTATGGTGTGCATGGGCACCCGTTGCTGGGAGCTCATACTGCATGCGATCATGTTTGGTGCCGAGCGTGATCGCATGCATATCCACCCCATGTTTGAGCTGCTGCATACGGAGTTGGGGTGATGCCGAATCAGCGGCTAGTGCATGCACTCCATGATCGGGCGTGTCAGGAGGGGTGTCGTCGGCTGGCGCGCAATCACAGCCCGTCGCATTGATGACCTGTGCAAGAATCTCCGGGGTGACCATGCCATGATGATAGCCAACATCGACCATATCATGTTGCCAATCGAGATCGACGCTGGTCACATGCGGCTGCGCCTGCAGCGCCTGTTCGACCGCCTGAGCACATTCAAGGCAATGAACTGCCTTGAGCGAGAAGGTTGCATGCATCTGATGCATCTCAGTGTGAGCCATGGGTCGCGCTCCTTGCGTAGTACTGTCCCGAGCAGGTATCGTCTGATCCCACCAAACGAGACGGTTGCAGTGTAGTGGGTTACACGGTTGCATGCAAGAAATGCGCCCAATTGCTGGGCGCGGTCAGGCAGCGCTGTGCGAAATGCCACAGCATGCGCGAAATGCCATGCCTTCCTACGTGGTTACAGACAGAATATGCTTGATTATGCCCCGCCAATGCTCCGTTCATCCACGTTTGCTGATTTCGGCGCATCATGGATAACGATACATTGGCAAAGGAGCAGGCACATGCGACGCATGCACAGATGTTGCGAATCTGGCAGCTCTAGGGTGTAGCGAGCCGGGAGTGTTGTACGAACGCGCAGCTTGACAAATGTTCATGGGATCGCTATACTAAACGTACCCCCCCCCCTAGGGAGGGGGTTAGGGAATAATAAGGAGTACATCCATGACGACCGCTATCACCGAACAGTTTCGCGTTCCAGAGATCTCGTGCCAGCACTGCATTAACGCTATTACCACCGAGGTCTCGGCCTTGACCGGTGTGCAACGTGTACAGGTAAGCCTTACCGATAAAATTGTGACGATCGAGCATGTGCCGCAGGTGAGCACCGAGCAGATCATTGCTGCGATCAATGAAGCAGGCTACGACGACGTGGCGCGATTATCGTAGGTATAACTACAGTGGGTTAGGGAGCTCGGGTGGGCTGTGGCGAATGTTCTTCAGCTGCTGCTCACCCAGATTGCTCTCTCAGGAGTTCTTTTCAGATGACCGTACAACAACTTGATCTTTCAATTACCGGCATGACCGGCGCTTCGTGCGTGCGGCGGGTCGAGAAGGCCATGGCGAAGGTGCCCGGCGTTGAGGTGGCAACCGTCAATTTGGCAACCGAGCAGGCGACCGTGGTGTATGATCCTGCGCAGGCAACCGCAACCCAACTCCAGCTTGCGGTTGAGGGGGCGGGCTATGGCATCATCACCGATCAACTCGAGTTTCCAATCACGGGCATGACCTGTGCATCGTGTTCAGCTCGGATTGAGAAAGCGCTCAACAAGGTTCCAGGGGTGCTGGAGGCGAGCGTTAATCTGGCAACCGAACGCGCTCAGGTTACCTATAGCCCGGCTACCATCGGATGGTCTGAACTGAAGTCGGCGGTCGAACAGGCTGGCTATGGGGTGATCGAGACGAATGAGACAGGTCTTGATGGTGAGGACGTTGAAGCGCAGGCACGGGCGCGCGAGTTAGCAGATAAGCGCCGCAAACTACTGGTTGGCGCGCTCTTTACGGTCCCCTTTTCCTCTTATCGATGGTGCGCGACGTCGGCGTGATTAGCCCATGGCTGATTGGCCAAGCGGCAGCGATGCCGAACATGCCCGGCGATAGTATGACCTACCCAGCGTATGCGGATCTGCTCAACTGGTTGTTCCTCGTGTTGGCCACGCCGGTGCAGTTCTATAGTGGGCGTGATTTCTATATCCACGCATGGGCAGCGCTGAAGGCCCGTACCGCAAACATGGACACATTGATTACGCTTGGCTCATCTGCAGCATACATCTACAGTGTGTGGCTCTTGTTCAGTGGGCTGTCTGGGCATGTCTACTTTGAGACCGCTGCCTTGATTATCACCCTGATCTTGGTTGGTAAATACCTTGATGCGCGGTGATCTACGGAGTGTTGCACAGGCAATTACCCTCAGTAAGCGGACCCTGTCAACCATTCGCTGGAATCTGTTTTGGGCGTTCATCTATAATGTTATTGGTATTCCCATTGCGGCTGGGCTGCTCTATCCCTTCTTTGGCATTCAGTTGAGCCCGATCATTGCGGCTGGAGCTATGGCGTTTAGTTCTATCTTTGTCGTTAGTAATTCGCTGCGGCTCCGCAATGTGCAGATGGATACCCTTTCA
>JBBQSD010000219.1:0-6710 GCA_038214135.1 Chloroflexales bacterium
ATCGTGACCCAGTATATTCTTAACACACAACGAAGGAGCGCTTCGCTTGTGCTAGCTGAGCGACATGTGCTCTATAATGAGCCAAATCACTGATCATATCGATATGCCATGCTTCTACCACTCGATATACCAATCCTATGCCCGATCCTGGTGGGGCGTTCCGCGCAGCTAGCCACATTGAACACGGTGATCGCGCAATCGCCCGGCGCAGCCCGCATGGTTGGTGCCGCTGGCGCGGACGGTATCACAAGTGCCTGTGCATTCAATCTCGCACGCCTCAAGGTGGTTGTAGAACGTCATCTGTCGCAACATGCATCGTCAGAAAGCAGAGCAGAGCGCGTGATCTAGGAGGTTCCTATGGAGCAAACGTGCGAACTGATTGTCGATGCAGGTAGGGCCAGAGCCGCACGAATCGTCTTTCCAGAAGCCTATTTGCCTGGGTACCTGCTTTGGCTTTGGAATGGGCCAGATGGCGACAATTTCGCATGTCAGCTCCACGATCTAGTGATTGAAGTTACGCTCACAATACCAAGTGATGTGAGTGATCGGCTGTGTCGGGTGGCAAAGCGCAGCCGCGTGGCGGTAGCAATCGGTTTAGTCGAGCGTGATAACAACACATGCTATAGCACTATGCTCTTCATTGATGCCGCAGACCGCATCTGCGGTCACTATCGTATGCCACTTGTTGGCGGCCAGCACTGTTGGACTCCGGTCAACAGCAGTATAATGGCCAATGATCAGAATCAGGATGTTGTGAGGGATGCAATAAACATTGGCGGAATTTGAGGTGTTGCCAGTGGCTTCTCCAGAGACTACACTTGGTACGCACATAATCGTGGCCGGTGCGTACAGGTGCACAGATAGCTTCGCCGCTGTAATCCAATCTTCCTGGCCGCTCCTAATTGGGTAACGAAGGCTAGGCAGAAAGATCCAGCGAAAAGCCTACACGATTCCACTTATTCTGAAGTATGGATGTTTGTATACTACAACTCTGGTACGTAGAGCGGCACATATCCTGAAAGAATAGAGTGGGATGTATGCACTTGCAAGATGGCGTTTTTCCTGTAACAACAGATGATTTCCCGCGGGTCGTCGACGTGTGGGAGGCATCAGTTCGCACAACACATCATTTCGTTAGCGAAGATGATATCGAATTCTTTCGCCCATTGGTACGAGGTGCGTTACCTCAGATCAATGAGCTTGCCTGCATACGCGATAGCAGCGGGCGAGTCGCTGGTTTTATTGCTGTAGCAGGCAACAAGGTCGAAATGCTGTTCATTGATCCTGCATGGTGTGGTCAGGGTGGTGGGCGGCGGCTCCTCAGCTATGCAATGGCGACGTTCGGCGCAACGACACTTGATGTGAATGAACAGAACGAGCAGGCGCTGCGTTTCTATCTGCACATGGGCTTTGAGGTGGTTGGGCGTTCACCGCTTGATGGCACGGGTAAACCACACCCATTACTGCATTTACACTACTCATAATCCAGTTATCTGATATCATAGATCGGGAGTAACACGAGCAAATGTAGTGGTTTGAGCAGAGGATGGGTATGAGCACCGATCAACAGTTTCGGCCAAGGCGCGAGCTTGGGCGCACCGGTTTCTGTGCTACTGTCCTGGGGATTGGCGATCTGGCCGACCGTGCGATTCCGCTCGATACGTGTGTAGCAACACTGCGGCGGGCTATTGATGCTGGTTTGAATATTATTGACACAGCGCCTGGTTATGAAGATGGCTATTCTGAGGAGATCGTTGGCGCGGCGGTGCAGGGCAAGCGCCAACATCTGTTCATTATCGATAAAATTGATCATCTGGATGCGCCAGTCGGCCCACAGATTGATGCATCACTCAAGCGGCTACGGCTCGAACACACCGATGCATTTGTCTTTCACGGCCTTTCCTCAATGGCGACGTTCGAGCAACTCGCACAGCCAGGCGGCGGCTTCGATCAGCTCAGGGATTGCATTCGGGCGGGGAAAACTCGTTTCGGCGGAATCTCATCGCATAACCCCGATGTGCTACGGGCCGCGATGACGGCGGGACTCTGTGATCTGGTGATGTTTCCGATCGGGCCATTCGTTGATCTGCGCTATATCACCGAGATTTTACCACTTGCCAAATCACTCGGGATTGGCAGTGTCTGTTTCAAGACCTTTGGCGCGGGCAAGCTGCTTGGCGATACGGCTGGCTATAATCAACCGCTGCAGTTGCGCCCACGGGGGAAACTCTCATCTGGTGGTATGGAAGATACCCAGGCGACACTTCCCAGGCTGAGTGTCCACGAATGCCTGCACTACACGCTCACGCTCGATCCAGATGTGGCACTGTTGGGCTTGAGCTACTCCAATGAGCAGGATCTGGCCTTTCGCGCTGCTGCCTCATTCACGCCACTCAGCGCAGCACAACTGGCGGATATCCGCCTGCGTGCGATTGCGGCTCGCCAGAATAAAGGGCCATGCTGGTGGAACCCAGATTCCGATACATAAGTTTCGTTATGTCATCTGGGAACTATTCACTCGATGGGATCAACGCGGGCTACAACTATAGGCGCAAGAGGAACACGTTTTTGCGGTGCTTTTTGGATAAACGGGCGTTCAAAAAGATAATGAAACCCATATGATATGATCAGAATGCTTGGCATGCCAAGAACAACAAGCAGCCCGAAATATGTAACCGCACTGAGATGAAATTGCAGCAGCTGTAACAACAGAATTGCAACGATTGGATAGTGAATCAGGTACAGGCTATACGAAAATGTTCCAATCTTAATTGATAGTCTATTTTCGAAAATACTTCTTAAGGGATTACGAGTATTCTTCTGCAATCCTCTTGTATAGTAGACAATAAATGTCCCAGCAGCGATTCCAACGATTGAATCAGAAATCGCCATATGTAGATCAAGATATTGTTTTGGCACAAACAACAGGCCAAAGACAATGAACCATAAGATGAAAGAGATCGGACCCCAGGGTGTTCGATCAATCCATTTCTGTGTTGCCAAGTTTGGCGAAAAATTAATCGCTGCGCTAAGCATTCCAATTGCAAACAGCCCAAGCATCCAGGTACTGGCGAAATCACCACCAAACCAGATAGGCAATAAACCAGCAATAGTTGCAATAATCAACATGGCAAGCATACCAAATCGTCGCCATAGTGGCAGCAAAACTAAACCAAACACAAAATAAATTTGCCATTCTAGAGCAACACTCCACAATGGCGGATTAGTTATCCATTGCCATTGCTCAAATAGATTATGAACTAATAGGGCATGATAGAAGAGGCCGATGGGATCTAGTGCAGGTAATGCAAAATCCCATTGGGTATTCGTTTGCTGGCGAAGCGCAGGCACGATCATAATCAATATAACCGATAGAATCAGGGCTGCATAATATGGTGGGAGTATACGGCGTGCGCGCCTTCGAATAAAACCACCAAATCCGTCATTGAGTTTGGCTCCACTTGATCGGACAACCGGGAGCATCAGGCAATAGCCAGAAAGCACAATAAAAACAGAAACGCCATATGAGCCGAACTTGAAGATAGTCATAGCGCGAAACCAGGTAGGAAAAACTCCAGCATCAGGCAGTGTCACCACAAATTGCCATATATGATGTATTACGACATATAGTGCAGATAAGCCACGCAATCCATCGAGGTAGTGTAAATGCACCCGCTGGCTATCGTTTTTCACAAGAATATCTCCCGATCAACCACACATATCTCTTCGTATAAACAATGAAATGAGATATTCATTACATCATCAAATAATAACGGGCTAATGAACAGCCGTTTGTTGGAGTATGACACTTTTGACAGTTCGACCCCAATAAGAAAGAACAAGGGAACAGCGGATATCAATCCATATGTTCCCCTGTTCTGAATGAGATATGCACGAGACAGACATCCGTTGCTCTCGTGTTCTTGCTATAGAGCAATCGGCTTATGCGGCGTTACGCATCTCCACCACTCCAGGTGCGCTTGGCGAATCGCGGAACTGGCGGCGATATAGTTCGGCATACAATCCGCCACGTTCGAGCAGTTCATCGTGGGTGCCACGCTCAACCACACGCCCGGCTTCTAGCACCAACACCAGATCCGCCTCGCGAATTGTCGAGAGCCGGTGGGCAATCACAAAGCTGGTGCGGCCCTTGAGCAAGATGCGTAATGCCGCCTGGATGAGTGCCTCGGTGCGCGTGTCGACGCTTGAGGTGGCTTCATCCAGAATAAGAATACGCGGGTTGGCCAGAATCGCACGGGCAATCCCGATCAACTGGCGCTGGCCCTGGCTTAGGCCACCCCCACGCTCACCAACACTCGTCTGATAGCCTTCCGGCAGGCGAGCAATAAACTCGTGGGCATTGGCAGCTTTTGCCGCCGCTTCAATATCGGCATCGCTGGCATCCAGCCGACCATAGCGAATATTATCGGCCAATGTCCCAGCAAACAGAAAGCTATCCTGCAGCACCACGCCCATCTGCGAGCGCAGGCTGGAACGGGTGATCGAGCGCACATCATGGCCATCGATGCGCACTTCGCCCTCGGTCACATCATAGAAGCGCCCGATCAGATTGACCAGGGTCGTCTTGCCAGCACCGGTTGGCCCAACGATCGCGACCGTCTGGCCTGGTTCGGCAACCAGTGAGACATCATTCAGCACCAGTGCTGCTTCGGTAGGCAGCGGCGGAACGGGAACTGGTGCAGCCGCACCATTCGTGGCAGCGCCATTCCGCCCATTCCCATTCGTCCCATTCGCTACTGTTTGTTGATCGCGCGCCCTGCGGCCCTCATCTTTTGCCAAGCGTGCCCCATAGCTAAACGAAACATGATCGAACTCAACCCGGCCAGCGACCTTCGGGAGCGTTTCGGCATTGGCAACATCCGTCAGATCCGGAACGGTATCGACCAACCCAAAGATCCGTTCGGCTGCGGCCAGCGCGGCCTGGGCGGTGGTATAGAATGATGCCAGCGCCTGAATTGGCCGGAAGAAGATCTGAACATAGGTAAGAAACGCAATCACGACACCGACCGTCACACTGCCCTGAACGACCAGGTAGCCACCATAGCCTGCCACAATCGCCGTCGCAATCGTCGCCAGCAGATCGATGGTCGGGGTAAAGGCCGATGTAATCGCCGTCGCACTCACATTGGCATCGCGATTCGCCGCATTCCGGCGGGCAAAGCGTTCCTGATTGGCCGCTGTGCGGGTGAAAGCCTGTGCGACTTTAACGCCAGCGATTTCTTCCTGGATTTCGGCAGAAACATCGCCGAGCGATTCACGAGTTTTGCGGAAGGCATTGCGAGCCATGCGTGAGAATAGGTTGGTCATCAGTAGCATGATCGGAATCGTAGTGAAGCTGATCAATGCCAGCCGCCAATCGAGTGCCAACATGGCAGCCAGAATACCAATCAGGCCAAACAAGCTGCCAAGCACCTGGATGAGGCCCTGGCCAAGCAATTGGTTGAGCACTTCGGTATCGTTGATCAGGCGCGACATCAAATCACCAGCTGGCTGGCGGTCGAAGAAACGCAATGAGAGGCGCTGGATGGCATTGAAGATATCGGTGCGCAACAGTGTGAGGGTACGCTGCCCAATCTCGCCCATCCACATAAACTGGTAGCGCGATGCAACTCCGCCAGCGATAAAGACGCCCAGCAGTGCCAGCATGAGCATATTCAGCAGATCGCCAGAACTGCGGCTGATCGCTTGATCAATTGCCTGCCCAATCAGGATCGGCCCAACGGCCTGGGATGCTGCCGCAACAATTGCCACGAACAGCACGGCCACTAATTGGCCCGAGAATGGTTTCAGATATGTCCACAATCGCTTTGCAACGTTGATGCCCTCGGATGCTCGTTCATCCGGTGTTTCGGCCATGCCCTGGATGCCACGCCACATCAGATACCTCCAATAGCGAGCACCGGTTCCGGAACCCGGTCGCCGCCAAACTGTGAATCGATAATTTCGCCATACAGGGCACTTTCAGCCAGTAGTTCTTCGTGGGTTCCCATTGCCGCAATCCGGCCTTTATCCAGCAGCAGAATCAGGCTTGCGGAGCGAACTGTACTGATCCGCTGGGCAATAACGAAACTGGTTCGCCCGGCCATTAATCGGTCAAGTGCCTGCTGAATTTGATATTCGGTCTCAGCATCAACCGCAGATGTGCTGTCGTCCAAGATCAGGATGCGTGGATCGCGCAGGATCGCCCGTGCAATTGCGATGCGCTGGCGCTGCCCGCCGGATAGGGTCACACCGCGCTCGCCAATCACGGTATCATAGCCATCGGGGAAGCCGATAATGAAATCGTGGGCCTGGGCGGCTTGTGCGGCGGCAATAATATCGTGTTCGCTGGCATCGGGCCGACCATAGGCCACATTCTCGCGGATCGAACCGCTGAACAGGGTCGTATCCTGCAACACAATACCGATCTGCGAGCGCAGGCTTTCCAGGGTGACATCACGCACATCGTGGCCATCAACAAGCACCCGGCCACTGCTGACATCATAAAAGCGCGGGATGAGGTTGATGATCGTACTCTTACCGCTGCCGGTAATCCCCATAATCGCAACCGTCATGCCTGGTTGTGCGGTGAACGAAACGCCCTTCAGAATATATTTATCATCTGGCGATGCGCCATTCCACCCGCCACCCATTGGGCTGGCAGCCATTCCTGCTGGTGCTGCGCCATTTGCTTTTGCTGGTGCTTTGGC
>JBBQSD010000220.1:0-6645 GCA_038214135.1 Chloroflexales bacterium
CTGTTCGATTATGATGACAGCGAGATGCTGCAAGCCAAATCGGGCGACTTCGAGCGCGATAATTCGCAGCGCTGGAACGCCAACAACTCGGCCGTCTGGCCGGCTGGCGGGATCACCCAGCTTGAGTTTATCAACCAGTTCCGCGAGATGGCCGAATCGGGCCGTGGCGAACCAGGCATCTTCAACCGCGCAGCAGCCAACACAATGAAACCAGCCCGCCGCGCCGATGCGGATTTTGGCACCAACCCATGTGTTACGGGCGATACCTGGGTGGCCGTCGCCGATGGGCGCGGCAGAATGCGGATCAGCGATCTCGCCGCTGCGGGGCGCGATGTCGATGTGTATACCATGATGAATGGGCAGATAACCATTCGCACCATGCGCAATCCACGCAAAACCGGCACGCAGGTTCCGGTCTATCGGATTTCGTTTGCAGATGGTAGCCATATTCGAGCAACCGCCAATCATCGCTTCGTGCTGCGCGATGGGTCAGAAAAAACAGCCATCGATCTGCAGAATAATGATAGCCTCAGCGCAATGACAGCCTTCTCCTATAAGAAGCGCGGGCTGCCAGCGCTGCAAAAGTGCGATTATGATCTACCAGGCAGTTACCGGATGATCCAACTCGGCAGCTTCCGCAAATCTGAACATCGCCTGATCTATGCCCATCATACTGGTATTGCGCTGACCGGAATCGAACAACAGCTTCATCATCGCGATTTCGATGGCCGCAATAACCAGATTGAGAACCTGCAATTGATGAGCCTGCAGGAACATGCCCAAGAGCATCGTGAGCGCATGCTCGGCAAGAATAATCCAGCAGTACGGCTCATGCGAGCATCGTGGCGCAAAAGTCTGAGCATTGCATGTTCTGGTGCTGCAAATGGAAATGCAAAATCGTGCCAGAATGAGGCGCTCGAAGCCAAGCTGATCGAGCTTACTCGCAGCCTTGGGCGTGTGGCAACACACGCTGAATATACGCGTTTCGCTCGCCAGAACGATCTTCCATTGGTCTGGCAGGATTATCAGCAGAGTTATTTTGGCGGCGATATTAGCGAAACACTGCATCGTATTGCCGATCAAGTCGGATTACCAACACTAACGCTCTGGCAGATCGAAGCACGGCGCATAACCGATCTACCGCTCGCGTTCATTGAAGGGCGTACCCATGTCCAACGCCACTGTGAAGTCTGTGGCGAACAATTTCTCGTGCGGATTGCTCGACGGGAACAGGCAACCTGCAGCCAGGCATGTAGTCAGCGCCTACACTATCGATTGCACGGCACAGAAACACGCCGCCAGCAGCTCCAGCAAGCACACGAACTGCGCAAACAATCGGTTCGCCAGCAACAAGTGCAGCTCTATAATGATTTGATGGTAAGCCTCAATCGGCATCCCTCAAAGCAGGAGTGGCAGGCGCACTGCCGTGAACAAGGCGTTTCTCCAGAAATCAGCCGCACAAGCAGTCCGTTCCGAAAGTGGAATGAGCTGGAAGCTGCTGCTGGTGCAACCAATCATCGTGTTGTTGATGTTGTATTCGATGGCTACGAAGATGTCTATACCGGAACTGTGGACGAGACCCACACATTTTTCAGTATTGGATCAGAGCGAACAGACTCACATGGCCGAACCGAGATGAGCTATGTGCTATCCTGGCAATGCGGCGAAATAAACCTGCGTCCGCACGAGTTCTGCAACCTGAGCGCCGCCGTCGCACGGGTCGATGATACCTTTGCATCGTTGCGCGACAAAGTCGAGGCGGCGACGATCATCGGTACGATTCAGAGCCTGGCAACCTACTTCCCCGGCCTACGCCCGATCTGGCAGCAGAACTGTGAGGAAGAGCGCCTGCTTGGCGTCGATATCACCGGCCAGATGGATAGCCCAATCGCCCAGGATGCCCAGGTCAAACGCCAGCTCAGGGAAATTGCCATTGATGTGAACCGGCAACTAGCCCAGACGCTGGGTATTAATGCCTCCGCATCAATCACCTGTGTCAAACCAAGTGGCAATTCGAGCCAGTTGCTCAACTGCTCATCTGGCCTGCACTCACGCTGGTCGCCCTATTATGTCCGCAATGTGCGTGTGGCCACCCATTCGCCAATTTTCAAGGTGCTGCGCGATGCTGGCGTGCCAATGGATCCTGAGAATGGCCAGACACTCGAAAATGCGACGACCTGGGTCATCCATTTCCCCATGAAATCGCCAGATGGCGCGATCACCCGCAACCAGCGCTCAGCGATTGACCAGTGTGAGTTCTGGTTGCAGAACAAACTCTACTGGACGGAACACAACCCGAGTTGTTTCACCGGTGAGACCCGCATTGTCACAGATCGTGGCCTGATGAGTTTCCATCAAATCGAGGATTATATCGGCGATGACTCGAGTCGGACACCACATGTTCTGGGTAAGGATGGGCGCTGGGTTACGGCAGCCTTCCGATCACTGGGTCAGCAGGAGGTCTGGGAGCTTGAGGTCGAGCGCTGTGGCGTCCGACAGACAATCCGCACGACCGCAGATCATCTCTGGCCAGTGACATCACCGATGCGGCGTTTTCGCGAATCGGCCACTGAGCTGCGTACCACCCGCGATCTGCCAATTGGCTCGCAGGACTACAAGCTCATGACGGTCAACCCGCACGAGCAGATCGACCTGGATCTTGAGGGTATCCTGCATGGGATCACCTTTGGTGATGGCACCCGTGGCTCAGGACATCAGGGGCGGACGCGTTTCTGCTCGGTGGCACTCTGCAACGACCCAAATGGCGTGGATAGCCGTGATCTGGCGGAATTGTTTGTCGAAGCAGGCTATACGCCAAATGTGCGCGAGGATCGCCAGCAGATCCAGTTCTATGGTTTGCCAGAACACTGGAAGAACCTGCCGGCACTCGATGAAAGCCCTGAGTATCTGCGTGGGTTCGTAGCTGGCTGGTTTGCTGCCGATGGACATACCGGGCATACAACAACGATTTCAAGTGTACAACGCGACGCACTTGAATGGCTACAGGTTGCGGCCCCACGCGCCGCGCTTGCAACAACCACCACAATCGGCGAGCACTTCTCGGATAGCGGCGTTGCTCCGGTCACGTTCTATACCCTAGCACTCGTGAAGGAAACACTCGACGAGGATTTCTTTGTGCTAAAGGCCAAGCGGGATCGCTTCAGCCCAGCGCGCTTCGCAAAATACTGGAAAGTTGCGGCAGTACGCAATACCGGCCAACGTGAGGCGGTCTACTGCATGGAAGTTACTGAGGGCGAGCCATACTTCACGCTTGAGGGCAATATTCTGACGCACAACTGCACCATTACCTACCGCCCCGATGAGGTGATCGACCTCATGAAGTGGGTCTGGGATCATCGCGACCAGATCGGCGGCCTGTCGTTCCTGCCCTCATTCGACGCACAATACTCACAGATGCCATACATGGAGATCTCAAAGGACGAGTTTACTCGCCTGTCCTCTGAATTCCCCGAGATTGACTTCAGCAAAGTATGGCGCTACGAAGAGCAAGACCTGACAACTGCCTCACAGGAATTAGCATGTCTTAGCGGCGTATGTGAGATTGAGATTGTCCCACAGGGCTAGCTCACAATCTATCTGAGGCCATCTACCTGCAACCCGAAGGAGTATACTGCCCGAACAGGCAGTGTGCTCCTTCATTGATCAGAAAGGAATCCCCATGCGCCGCCATCACATGCTTGGATACGCCATGTTGGTCAGCATACTGGCCAGTTGTAGCCGCCCATAAACCCTTCTTCCTACTCCTGAATGTTGCCATCGGCGGCAATTTTGGCGGCTCGGTCGCCGATGATACGGCGTTCCCACAAGCGATGACAATCGACTATATACGTGTCTATCGCAGCATACAGTCGCCATAGCTATCCTAAACAATCGTCGCGATTTCTGACTCCTGAATTTCGCCCCCAGATATGGTATGATCGCAGCGCGACGATAGTAGAGAGTAACGAGGAGTATACCAATGGCGGTTACATTCGGCACGTTCGTTCCCCAGGGCTGGCGCATGGATCTGGTCGAGATCCGCGATCCAATCGAGCAATATGAGGCAATGACGCGGGTTGGGCTAGCGGCGGAGAAGGCTGGCTATGATTCGATCTGGGTCTACGACCATTTTCATACTGTGCCGCAGCCAACCATGGAAAGCACCTTCGAGTGCTGGACGATCATGGCCGCCCTGGCACGCGATATTCCACGCATCCGTTTGGGCCAGATGTGTACCTGCAATGGCTATCGCAACCCGGCGGTTCTGGCCAAGATCACCTCAACCATCGATGTACTCAGCCACGGGCGGTTGATCTGTGGCCTGGGGGCAGGCTGGTATGAGCACGAATGGCGTGCCTATGGCTATGGTTTCCCGATTGTACCAGAGCGCATGCGCGCGTTTCGTGAGGCATGCGAGATCATTGTTCGCATGTGGACCGAGGATAAGCCCGTTTTCAATGGCAAATACTACACCATCGATGGCCCAATCAACGAGCCAAAGGGCGTCCAGAAGCCACATATCCCACTCTGGCTTGGTGGCGGTGGCGAACAGGTGACACTCAAGCTGGTGGCGAAATGGGGCCAGGCCTGCAATATCGGCGGCGGCAACCCGGATATCATCCGCCAGAAGCTTGAGATTCTGCGTGGCCACTGCACCGATCTGGGCCGCAATTACGATGAGATCACCAAGAGCACCAATATGAATATTGTGCTGCTTGAGGATGGAGCCGATCAAGAATCCGCCACCGAAAAGGTTCGCGCAACCTATGGCTGGACGATGGAGCAGTTGCATCAGCAGGCCGTTGTTGGCACCGCCGATGAGATCAGCGCCCGCATCCAGGCCGCCGTCGACGCCGGCGCAGATTATTTCATCACCTACTTCCCACGCGTCGCCTACGACCATAGCGCCATGCAGCGCTTCGCCGCAGAAGTGATGCCGCGCTTCCAATAATAACCAAGAACATTTTGGTTCATAGTAACAAACAGGCAGCAGACGTACGTCTGCTGCCTGTTGACATGAATGAGCGCGCTACCAAGGTGATCTAGGCTTGATCGCCCTTATCCTCAGTTGGATCGAAATCGAAATCGCCATCAAGCAACTCTTCCATCCCTGGCTCATCAACCGCAGCAGGTGGCAATTCGTCTTCGGCACCATCCAGCAACGCCTTGAGTGCCCGCCGAATCTGCTCATCGTTCTCCGATGAGCGCGGTTTAAGAGGCTCCTCACGGGTGATACGTGGTTCCTCACCCCGCCGTGGCGCAGCCATCTCGCCCATAATCTCCTCGGCCAACTGCCGCCGCTTCTCGATCCCAGTGCCTGCCGGGATGAGCTTACCAATAACGACATTCTCCTTCAGGCCGCGTAGATAATCGACCTTACCAGTAATCGCCGCTTCAGTCAGCACCCGCGTTGTCTCCTGGAAGGAGGCCGCAGACAAGAAGCTCTCGGTCGTCAGCGAGGCCTTGGTAATGCCAAGCAATACGGTTACTGCTGTGGCTGGTTCACCACCCTGGCTAACGATCTCAGCATTCATTCGCCCAAACTCGCCAGCTTCAATCAATTCACCCGGCAACAGGCCTGTATCGCCTGGCTCCTCAATCCGTACTCGCCGCAGCATCTGGCGTACAATCACTTCGACATGCTTATCGTTAATGTCGACACCCTGCGACCGATAGACTTTCTGGGCCTCATTCACCAGGTAACGCTGCAGTGCTTCCTTGCCACGCAGTTCAAGCAGTTCCTGTGGATCTGCTGAACCATCAGTCAAATGCTGCCCAGCTGTCACCTTCGAACCATTATCGATACCCTGCGCCAATCGTGAGGTATGCGGAACCACGACTTCGCGCTCATCACGCTCCTCGTGAACAACCGTGACCATCCCATCATTGACGCGAATCCGGCCATTGAGCCGCGCCACAATCGGCTCACCAACAAGATCTGCCCGGTTGCTTTCCGCCAGCACATCGCCCTCAGATGCCTCAGCACCATCGGCGACCAGCAGCGTATAATGGCTCGGCAGATCATGCTCATCCAGGAAGGTTTCGCTCGAAACAACCCGAATCTTGCGTAGTTCATCATCACGCAAGATCTCAACCATGCCATCAATCTCGGCCAGGATCGATTTACCCTTGGGTGAGCGAGCCTCGAAGATCTCCTGCACACGCGGCAAACCCTGGGTAATGTCATCGGCAGAAGCAACACCACCAGTATGGAATGTTCGGAGCGTCAGCTGCGTACCTGGCTCACCAATCGACTGTGCTGCAATAATGCCGACTGCCTCACCGATATCAACCAGTTTGCCAGTAGCCAAATTGCGGCCATAGCACATCCGGCAGATACCATGCTCGGCCTGGCAGGCCAATGGTGAACGAACATATACCTCGTTGACGCCAGCTTCCTGCATGCGCCGCGACAAGGCCTCGTCGATTTCGCGATTGCGATCAGCAATCACCTCACGCGTCCGTGGATCAAGGAGTGACTTGACCAGAATGCGCCCGAGCACACGCTGCTGAAGTTCCTGCAACAGCTCGCGATCATCATCGCGATACAGCCATAGGCCTTCCTCAGTGCCACAATCCTCGATTGTGACGATCGTATCCTGTGCGACATCAACCAAACGCCGCGTTAGATAGCCAGCATCTGCT
>JBBQSD010000221.1:0-6630 GCA_038214135.1 Chloroflexales bacterium
CCACTGGTCGACATAAATGCCTTAAAGCCGATAACGCCCCGTTCAGCCAGCCCATCGAGTTCGGCAAGATTGCCAGGCACCAACCCGCCCCATAGCGCAACATCGATCAGCACATTGGGCTTGAGTGCCGCCAGTTTCGCATCGAATGCTGCAACATCGCATGTAGGAGGGTGAGCATTCAGGGGCATATCAAAACAACACGTGACTCCGCCTGCCGCAAGGGCTGCAGTTGCCGTCGCAAAGCCTTCCCAATCCGTGCGCCCCGGCTCATTACAATGCACATGCGGGTCAATACCACCTGGGAACAGATGTAGCCCACGCGCATCGATCATGTCGCCAGCAGTGCCAGCCAGTTCTGGGGCAATTGCTACAATCTGCCGATCAGTAATACCAACATCGGCATGCAGCAATTCAGCTTCAGTTACAATCGTGCTATTGCGAATAATCAGATCGTACATCTTGAATCCTTCGAATTATTCTTTTGGGGAGCCGTTCCAACAACTGCTGCCCTTTTGCCAGAAACCGTTCCCGCCCAGAGGGCACCCGGTTTCCGGCACCTTCCCTCGGCCAAGGGCTATCGCCCCTGGACCCCGAAAGAACGTTGGTGGCTCCTGTGCGTTGGTTCTTGGTCTCGGAATTCTGACTCCTGACTCCTGAATACTCGGGTTCAGCTTCCCCGATAGGTACTATACGCCCAGGGTGAAGTCAGCAGGGGAACATGGTAATTGGCCTGCGGGTCGGCAATGCCAAAACGCACCGATACCCAATCGAGAAATGGGGGTTGTGGCAATTCTATGCCAATACTGCGGAAATAGGCTGCGACAGCGAAGCGCAGTTCGTACAGGCCAACACGCAGCGCCTCACCCTGCAATAATGGGCTATCTGTTCGCCCATCGCTATTGGTGTAGACATCCCTGATCTGTTCTGGTCCTTCTGGCCGATCAATTCGCCACAGTTCGATCTGCAATCCGGCAGCAGGGCAGCCATGGGCTGTGTCGAGTACGTGGGTTGTGAGCTTACCCAAGGGCGTTCCTTTTGTTTATATGCCGCTGTGCGCGGCAGGCAGCAGGGAACTGTTCTGTTCCTTATCCTATTACCGCTGTGCGCGGCAGCACCAGGGAACCGTTCCCGCCCAGAGAGGGCACCCGGTTCCCTGAACCCTCCAGCGGGCAGGCGCTATGCCCTGCACCCGTAATGCATGTTGGTGGCCCACCAAACCCCGTTGGCCATGCCTCGGCTGCGATCAATCGATCATGGTGGCTGGTTCGCTTGTTCAGACACAAGATAGTGCGTCTCTACGCTGTGATCTAACTCCTGATGGCTGAAAGCTGATAGCTGATAGCCGATAGCTAAGAGCTAACGATATCGCGCAGCCGCAGCCCAGCAATCTTGGCGATCTCGGTCAATGCCGTTGCGACTTCGCTCTCGCGTGAATGGCCAAGCCGCTGTTCAAAGTTTGCCAGAATCGTCGCACGGGTATGTTCACGAACACAGATCACAAATGGGAAGCCAAATTGTTCGCGGTAGGCTGTGTTCAGTTCGTGAAAGCGCGCATATTCGGATGGGCTCAGCTGATCGAGCCGTGCCGATGCCTGTTCGCGTGTTGATTCAGTGGTTAATTCGCCAGCAATCGCTGCACGGCCAGCCAGATCTGGGTGGGCACGGATCAGGGCGATCTGTGCATCAAACGGTAGCGCCCGCATGGTTTCCGTCAGCGCAGTGTGCAGCGCTTCAGTTGATTCGAATGGACGAGCATCCCAGGTTTGCACGGCAATTGTGGGTGTGCCCTCAAACAGGGAACCGAACGCGGCAGTGAAACCGGCTCGGTCGAGGCTATTGATCTGGCGAAGGGACAGGCGCGAATAGTTCGTCATGGCTCCTCACAACCTGGTTGATGGTCGGCTCTCCCCCGCTGGTGCCGATGCTGGGCCACCAGTTTTAGTCTGAAGTGCAGCCCGCAACGTTTGATTCTCGCGCTCGATGATCGATAGGCGCTGTGCCAGATCGCGATTCTCACGTTCGAGCCTACGCCGAATAGATCGTTCGCGTAACCCACTTTGAATGGAATTCCATACCGTTATCAGGCCGCTCAGAATAACGCCGCCAAGTGCAGCGAGCACAACAACCAGTGCTAACGAAACATCCTTGGCACCATAGGATAAAAAGGTGAGTTCAACTTTTTGTGTGTTCTGAACTCCAAAGACGACCATCACAACTGAGACAAGCAGAATGAGGACGATGATAAGATAGCGCATGGCTTCGCCTTATGTAGCTGGCTAACAGGGTGCCACCCGAGAATCTGGGCTCAGTGCCTCAGATCGGTGGCGGAGAAGAACATTCACACTATCAAGCAACTGGCGTAGCTCAAATGGCTTGACCAATACTTCATCGAATCCTGCCACATAGGCCCGCAGCTGGTAGCTTGGATGCGAATAGATTGTTAGTGCAATTGTCGGTATTGCGCGCAAATCAAACGATGGCTTCACCTGCTGCATGATCTGCCATCCACTCAACACTGGTGCTTCTAGTTCCATCACAATCAGATCTGGCTGAACATCCTGTATCATCTGTACACCCTGTACGCCATTAGCAGCGCTATACACACGATACTGCTGGCGCTGAAGAATGTGTACAAGCATGGTGCGGATATCATTATCGGCTTCTATGACCAAAATTCGCTGCATACTATCGCCTCTTTATGATTATTCTAGGTCATAATCAAGGACGCACAGCAAGGGTGAAAGTCACATCTGCCGACTCCGTATATAATACCGCGAAACCAAGACATTGCTGCAAGTGAGCGCGATGGTACTTCTGCTGCCCGAACCGGTGCGTGTCCTTCTACAACATGCGTTTCCATCTGCCCCGCTTACCGATCCAACCCCGACGATCGGGGGTTTTTCGAATCTCACAGTTGGCATGCACCTGAACGGTATTCCGGCTATTGTCAAAGCTGCTACAACACCGCTCAAGCGCGCCGATCTGCACCGCGAAGCACGAATCCTGCGCATTCTAGCCAGTTCGGGCCTGCCAATCGCGCCGCTGATCACCATTCTTGAAAATCCCGATTGGCTTGATTGGACGGTTGAAGTACTTGGCGTTCTGCCTGGCGAGAATGGCATCCAACGCCTCAACGATCCACCAGCAACCCTGGCCCACTTCTATGGCGAACTTGCCAGGCTATTGGCGCGTGTCCATCAGCTTGAGCTTGTTGGTATTGATGAGATCGACCTTGACCTACCCAAACGTGCTGAAGCCGTTGCTGCCGCCCTACCAGCTGTAAACCTGCCATTACCGCTGAACAATGCGCTGATGCGTGGGTTAGCGCGTGCATCTGCCCCACACGGCCCACTCACTCTGGTTCATGGCGATCCAGGTGCCCATAACATCCTCTGGCATCATGGGATCAGTGCCCTCCTGGATTGGGAATGGTCTGGGTATGGCGATTCACTCACCGATATTGCCTGGATCTGCTGGACACTGCGCTTCCGTCACATCCCCGATAGCATCCGGCACGTCTTTTTGCGGGCCTATGGCCTCGAACACCCCGATCCCGCCGATCTCCGTGATCTTGCACTTGCCCAGATTGCCTCGATTCTGGTTCGGGTTGCCGATAATACACCGGCGCGTGCAGAATGGCTGCGCCGCCTGGAATGGACTATTTCATTACCCGAATATTCTTGACGAGGTGACTATTCTTGACAAGGTGACAAGGTAATTGTCTTGACCGGGTGACAAGGCGATAAGGTGACACGGTGACTGTGCTTCATTTGATGTAGTACAGCTTCGATCAAGCATCTGTCACCGTGTCCCCCCCTCACCAAGTCACTTTGTCAGGTCTGTAGCTAGCGCACCTCAAAGGCTTCCTTCTCCATCAGATGAATATCAACCGGATATACACCCTCAAAGCAGCCACGGCAGAACCCGCTGTTGGCATGGCCAGTCGCCAGCATCAGGCCATCCAGCGACAGATAGGCCAAACTGTCGACGCCCAGGTATTCGGTGATTTCCGGGATACTCATGCGGTGTGCAATCAGTTCTGGGTAGGTTGCCATGTCCACGCCCAAGAAGCATGGGTGCTTAATTGGCGGCGAGGAAACGCGCATGTGTACTTCGCGGGCACCAGCATCGCGTAGCAGTTTCACAATTGGCCCGGATGTATTACCGCGCACAATGCTATCGTCGATCAGGACAACCCGCTTGCCATCCAGGTTATCGGAGAGCGGGTTGAATTTGAGTTGAATGCCGAGTTTGCGCAGCCGATCATCTGGTTGAATGAATGTTCTGCCAATATAACGGTTCTTGATCAGCCCCTCGGTATAGGGGATGCCGCTCTGCGATGCATAGCCAATTGCCGCTGGTACGGCACTATCCGGCACCGGAATCACAATATCGGCGTCGGCTGGCGATTCGCGGGCCAGTTCACGGCCAGCAGCGACACGCGCCGCATGCAGGGTCTGCCCATCGATCAGGCTATCTGGCCGGGCGAAATAGATATATTCAAACAGGCACATGGCCCGTTCTGCTGCCGGTGCAAGCGTGATCGTTCGCGGACCGCTATCGCTGATCGACACAATCTCGCCAGGGCTGAGCTCGCGAACAAATTCGGCCCCAATCGTTGCCAGGGCGCATGATTCAGATGCAACCACCCAGCCCCGCTCACCGATTTTGCCAATACACAGTGGATGTAGGCCCCATGGATCACGAACAGCAAACAGCGCATCGCGGGTCAGCACCGTCAGGCAGTAGGCTCCCTGAGCACGCACCATAAAGATCCGTAGCTTTTCTTCCCAGGTACGCCCCTCACCACCGGCCAGCATCTGAACGATCACCTCGCTGTCGCTGGTTGAGGTTAAGCCCACCCCACGATTGAGCAACTCCTGGCGCAGATCGGGTGCGTTAGTCAGATTACCATTATGCCCAACGGCCAGTGGCCCAAGGGCGCTTTCAACCAGAAATGGCTGGGCATTTTCGAGCTTGGAGGAGCCAGTGGTTGAATAGCGTGTGTGCCCAATTGCCAGATGCCCCTGAAGCGGGCGTAACTTTTCTTCATTAAAGACCTGCGCGACCAAGCCCATGTCTTTGTGATGATTGATTCGGCGCCCATTAGCAACCGCAATTCCTGCACTTTCCTGGCCACGATGCTGTAGCGCATACAGACCAAAAAAGGTCAGTCGGGCTACATCTTCATCAGGCGCAAAGATGCCGAACACTCCGCATTCATGCTGCGGCTTATCGTCGAACATCGCCCTGGTTCTCCTATCGCGTTGGCTGTGCTCAACCGAGCCATTCTATTATAACCCACGCTCTACAAGAAAGGCCAGAATCGTAGCTCGTGTTAGAGGTTCATTTTCTTCGTGTGGAATATGGCCGACATCATCAATTATAGTAAGTGCTGCATTCGGCAATACACCGACCAATCTATGGCCATGCTCGGCTGGGAAGATCGGATCAGCAGCGCCCCAGATCAATAGTGTTGGGCAATACACATCTGCATGATGTTGTGGCACAGGGCGTACCCCATCCTTTGGCGATTTGGCCTGCCAAATCTGGCTGCGCACACTCCCGCGTACATACAACGGGCGTGCATAGCCAGCAACAAGAGTATCAGTCAGGCATTGCTCGTGTTTCACAGCCAGCTTCAGGCCTGTTCGCGTCAGTGCCGGCGATGTGGCATAGTAGGTTAACGCATACCCAACCAGTGGCACAGCGATGGCGCGGGCAACTGCTGGCCGTTCGGTGGCAAACGCCTCTGGCGCAATCGCAACCAGTGCTGCTACCCGCGCTGGTGCGTTGATCGCCATCTGCATGCCAATGCGCGCCCCAAACGAATGCCCGATCAGGATCGCCTGTTGCACCCCAAGCCCATCGAGCAGCGCGAGCACAATATTCGCGTGCGATTCGGTTGAGTAAACTGGGCCGAGTGCTCGTTCGGATGCACCACTGCCAAGCAGATCCAGGGTAATCACCCGATACCCGGCCTGCAACAGTGCGGCCCGTTGGGTGCGCCAACTAAACGACCAGGCGGCAAACCCGTGCAGTAATATAATTGGCGTGCGGTCGGGCGGCCCTTCATCGGCATACCAGATCTCATAGCCATTTGCGCGAAAATAGCGCCCACCAACTTCTGCGCCAAGATCACGCGGTTGCAGATACTCGCGCCGGACAGTCAAGGGATATGGTGCGCCGATCAAAGTCCCGAAAGTGGCCAATAATGCTAATGGCAATCGTTTGATGCCCATCCAGGGTTCTCCTATATCTGCTTGTGTTTGGTATGATACACTACTCTAGATGCCGCTGTGCGCGGCAGGCAATCAGAAACCTAGTGACACTCCGCACGGGCTAAAGCCACGGCGGCTTCTTGGGAAACGCTTGATGCATCCATCTACATTTGCTCCCAACGGACTTGTCCAGCCCGTTTCAGAATGTTTATCGCGGCGTTGTGATCTCTATCGAGCGATACGCCGCATTCGCACGTAATCCAGCGATCCGAGAGCGAAAGAGACTCGAAGACATGGCCGCACTGGCTACAGGTTTTAGAGGTATAACGCGGGTCTACCAGCACAACCACACGACCGGCACTTTCAGCCTTGTGCGTGAGTCGTTGCACCAAGTAGCCCCATCCCGCGT
>JBBQSD010000222.1:0-6602 GCA_038214135.1 Chloroflexales bacterium
TTGTATTTTCTCGGTACCTTGTTGCACAAGGTAGTGTTGGAATGTTGTTGGCTTAGGGCCGCTGAGGATACGTGGATGGATCATTTGCTCTTGCAGGACATCAGCTTGCCCTGGCAGAAGCTTTCCATCACTGATGCTCACGCGCCCTGCACACGCTTGATGGAGCTGGACTTTTTCATGGCGCACAAAGCCAAACAGCGCTTCCGCAATGTCGGTGATTAACGATCCATCCTGATTGCGTGGGCCGTATCGAATCTGTGTTGGTACAAAATCTGCAGGGCTGGAAGCACGATTCGCGCCGGACCGAATGTACGGTATACGGAAGTTGGGGCTATGTCCAAAGTAGTGAATTTCTTTACCCTTACCCGGATCACAGTAAAAGATTGGCCGATTATCTTGCAGCGCACCATACCTTGGCGAGAATGGACGATTTTCTTCATCTTTAAGATCAGTCGGCCCTTTCTGGAATTCCGTCAGACTGTGGCAATAATCCTCAATTGCAGTCGTTGCAATCTTGATACGATTGGTTTGCCCCTTTGCAAGCACAACACAGTGATTGCAACGCTTCGTTCTCTGACCAGATTTGCCCGTCTCGCTCATGTTTCCACTTGTAACCAGTAGACCCTCATATATATGAACACCCGGCTTGTCGATCTTATCGACTACTGTTCGCCCATTTGGTGTTTGCTTATGGGTAAAGCTGACTGCGATATACTGAGGTGCATAGTTTGTGCTATCGGTCATACGAATGAGCGGCACCGATGGTGGAATGTCTCGCTCACGAACCTTTATGAAACTATCGTTTTCAATAACATCTGCTGGTTGAACATACCAATCATCACTTTGTTTGATGAGATATCCAGCGCGCACATTTTTCAGTAAATCTCGGTATGGACGCGCAAGTGGATCATCTTTCGTAGCTGCAACAGCACGGAAGAAGTAGCGTGGCACATCTGTAACCCGCTCGACTTTGCCATAGCCCGCAATTTCGATCATGCTACGCAGCATTCCGCGCAAACTGCTGCCCGGAATCACTGGTTGCTCAGGATTGCCATGATGGAAGAAGGCGGCATATTCCTGCTTTTCAGCTTCGCTTAGCTTGTCCCAGCCCTTACCATCCAGTGCAGCAAAAATATCTGGTGTATGGCCCGCACGACTATAGAGTGGTGTTTCGGTGGTCAGCGTACACTCGATCTGGCCACTCAGTCGCTGTGGATCATAGCCATTACGATCCGGCAGTGGTTGGGCGGGCACCACCTTTTCAGGCAGCGCTACGAAATTGTATGGGGCGATTGCCTGCCGTGAAGTATCAATGTGCCTGCGTTGTTTGGGTGTCATCGGGTTGCTCCTTTCGGCGCTGTCAGGCTCACCAGGCGGCTTGCCTCAATTCGTACCATACCGGTCTGTGGATCTTCCTGCACATAGTGGCGTACCCGCAACCTCGCTCGCTTTGTGGCATCCACTTGTACGGTAAGTGGAATTGTGTGGCGTATTCCGCGGCCGCCCTCACTCAGTTGGGTGAAGCTAGCGTCAACCAAGCGCCCCTGATCACCCCACAACAAATAATCCTCATCCAGGCAGTGCTGCGAGCCGCCATGCGTATCGAGTTGGAGCCGAACGTGCAGTTGTGAATCATCACGCCACAGCAGCAGTTCGCCCGTTTCGCCAAACAGCCGCAGCTGTTGAATGGTTGTGACGCGCAGTTGGGCCGCATTGGAGGGCATGACCAGCACATCATCACGCAACTCACCCCAGATCACCCCATCATCGGCATGGGCCAGCAGCCATGGCAGATTCTGCTCGATCATCTGTTTTTGACACCAAGAAACCAAATCATCCTGTGGTGTCGGCAGATTGGTCTGGATGCTGGTTGTTATGATTGTAGGTATACGATTCATTTTGCCTCCAGATAGGTGTGCAATGCTGCCACCAGGCGTTCAAATTCGGCTCGCTGCACGGTATCAATGCTCAAGCGGCCAGATTGTTGGGTGAGCATACATGGCGTACTATCAGGAAGGCGAATTGTTGCAGCTGTACCATGCAGCCGACCACGCCCGATGCTGCTTGTGCCACCCAATGGCAGATCGGCGGTCCATAGATCTTTCAGGAGCAAGAGCAGCAGCCCAGCCATCGCATCACCATTCTCGCTCTTCTGTTCGCAATCATCCATGCGCAGGCGCAGCTGAAGGGTTGTTGTGCCACCAAGTACTGGTTGTTCACTGAACAAGGCCGTATCGAGGGCACCACCAGTGAAGCGATCAATACTGATGCGCTGCTGGACAAGTGGCTGAGAATCGATAATATGTGCATCATCGACAATCAAGCCGCTGGCTTTGGCTTGGTTCTGCTCATGAGCATTGTGCTGAGGGCCAAACATGGCGTTGATCAGCTGCGTGCCTTGTGACCCGCCAATCGTTTCAATGGTTTTCACAATCTGATCGGCCCGAGCGCGTAATGCACCAGCCAGGCTACTGCCAGGAATGATCGGCCTGCCTGCTTCCGTCAGGTGAACAGTATCAGGCTGGCGCAGGCCATTGACTGGGGCAGGGGCACGGATGAGCAGACTCTCAACCATAAAATTGGCAGCTATTCGCAATTCACGCGGGCGCACAATTGGTGCTGGGGTCGTTGCAAGCGCTACAGCAATTGCTTGAGGTTCTTCCGGTAGCGGCAGCGTTGGATCGGTGCGCAGCCATGCCACCAGACCAGCTGGCTGGCGCAGATCGAAGCGCTGTACCTTCCAACCCGCCACCATGCAGCGTCCAAGCCCACGCGTACGACGTGCGCCAATTGAAATCTCACCTCGTTCTAGTGCATCCAAGGCAGCAGTGAGCAACGCTAATCGTTGGGTATCATGGCTATCGCCATGAAGTTGTAATTCGAGGCGTAAAGGGAATATTGCACCAGCAGGCAATAGCTCCATATCGAATTTGCCGTTGCCATCAACTGTGCGAGTCCTAGGATCAATTCGCACGCCATCACGTACGATCGTGGGTTGATCTTGTGCTAATGAATCTTCGACAATCAATGAACTCTGACCGCCCTGATCAAGTTGATCACCGCCCTTGGCTCCACCAAATACCAGTGGAACATCACAATGCGTAGCAACATATGCGCGCAGGGCACCAGCCAGTGATGTTCCTGGTAGGAGCGGCTGGCCTGCAACAGCATCGCGAGCAATCTCAAGATCGGTGCGCTGGCCTTGTTCGCCACTTCCCAGCAGAGCTGGGCTGGTTAGCACGAGATCGCCGGTAATCACAATCTGCTCGATCACGCGGCGTGAGCGTTGTGCTCGCATTAGTTATTCTCCTCTTGCTCACGAAGTTTACGGTTGGCAGCGTGTAACACCGCTCCCACCAAGTGCAGGGCAGTATGTCGGGCCAGCTGTTCATCACGGGCAGGTGCACTATCCGCAACTCGTGTATATGAACCTTCAATCTGAAGAGTACGCCACACCTGTTCTGGTTTGGAAAGCGTGCTAGCAATCCATTGATCAAGTGCTGTATTATCAAGGCGTGCTCGCTCAAATTGGCGACGCGCAACTGCCTCAAACTGCCCAAACCCGCTGAGAACCATGCTGGTATCGCGCTCTGGCAATGCCGTGCGAATAAGCTCTGCTATTCGGGCCAACTGGCTGCGCTCAGGAAGCAACCTAATTCTGGCATCATTGGCATATTTACGGATCGCGATATCGATCTGCTCGGCCTGCAAACGAGCGGCCATCGATTGGGCAAAGCGCTGTGATAGTGGCGTGAGCGGTTCAGCGCGGCGAGGAGTTATCGATTGGGCTTTATTGATCCGCATCTTTGCCGTATCGGTATGCCAGCCAAAGGCAACACGCCCATACCCTTCGGCACGGCGCTCACCGATTCCAGTTCGCTCAATCTGTTGAATGGCATCAGCCGAAAGCGCGCCACCAAGCGTTGCAACAAGCACACTACCAGTATCAAGTACGGCTGATTGAGGCAGTGGTAAGCCCCAGGTGCTGTTAAAACCGCCGATCTGGGTCGTCGCAACGATGCTTCGTTCGCGATCCAGGGTGGCTGGAACACCCAGAATGTTGCTGAGGATGGCATCATTGGGTGTTCGTATCAGTGTGCCAGATGCGTTCCGCAAAATAGCTGGGCTGAGCAATGTGAGTAAAATTGATTCGCCTGCTGCATATTCAGTGATTGGCATGCTTATTTCTCGCCAATCAGCTGGAACCTGGCGGACTCGCAGATCAACACGCCCATAGTGAGCGCTACGCGAGCGCCCGATCCAGGCATCTGTGTCACGTAAGAGTTCAGTCAGCAGGTCAACATCTTCGGGTTGATCGACCAGGATGATGCTGACAAACGATTGCCTAGCGGCCAGTGATTCATAGCGAAAGATTTCGCCCTGACCATCGCCAAGTGGCCGCCCTTTCTGTGGGTCACGAGCGATATGCACCGTAATGGTGCGGATTGGTTGCGCCAGTGTCACCGCGCTGTCAGTGAGTATACCGAACTGAGGAGTGAGCGGCTTCAGTTCTGAACCTTCGAAATCTTCTGTTTCCACCCACGATTCAGTCTCCCACTGTGGGTGGGCAGTATCATAGATCGGGAAATCTGGCTTATCCAGTTGCTCCTTGGGTGCCTGCCAACTTCTTGGTATCGGCAGGGTTCGGCTGCCATCACGCCCTTGTACATACCCATTCAAAAAGCGGGTCGTTCCATCAAGAAACAACCGCCGGAAGCGCGGATCAGCCGCTGCATCATTTGGGGAACTAATGCTGGCAAGGTAGCGGCGGATGCACAAGCCGCGCATCAGTCCGCCCGGGATGTAGCCGAATGTCACACTGCTATTTGGTTCGCCAAGTAATGCTGTCGCTAGCAATGGTTGGCGCAGTGTGATCGTACAGATGAGCGTATTCATGATACCTCCACCACATTGGCAAACTGGTCAAACCATTCCAGTGTTAGCTGTGGATCATCGATCTGTTCATGGGGCACGCTCGTATGCAAGCGCATGAGCATGCGCCCACGGCCACGATTACGTCCAATCCCACCACGCCGCACGCCCAGCACACAAGCCGCCAAGAGCGCTCGCGTCCGCTGATCAGGCTCAGTTGCGAAGGTCAGCATGGCAATCAGTGGCGTTTCGCGCAGCAGAACCCGCATGGAGCGCAGTGAACCAGTGGCGGCTGCTCCGGTTTCCTCGGCTATTGCTGTTTGGCGGCGAACACCCGTCAGGCTGGCAAAGATTTGATCAGGGCGGAGTTCGTTACATTCAACATTGCGGGCCAGTGCGTTATGCAGATCGGCAGGCAGTTGCGCCGGGCCTACCTGCATGATTGCTGTGCGCTGTTCGGTATCGGTGGAACCAACATCGCCAAACAGCCAGGTCGCTTCCCTATCCCATTGGTCACCACCTAGTGCTGCACGAATGAGATCGCATTCTTCTGCGAGTAGGCCTTTGAGAGTGCGGCCACTGATGAATGGGCAGCCAAGCTCATCGTGCTCGATCTCCAGATCAACAAAGCCAGCGATTCCACTGCCACTGCCAAAGGTTGCATCGCTCAACAGCCGTACTCCCAGATAATAGGATATGCTTGGCATCGCTATTCCTCCAAGGGAAGCACAAAATCGAGTGCTTCGATCATATCAAAGTAGCCACAGCGCTTCCCGATCCAGCCATCTCTGACACTACTTGGAGTTTGCGTATCAATCTTTGGCAAATCGGGAAGGCTGAACGCATCCATGTAGTGTTGAGTTGCAGAGTCTCCCTCACGCAGGCGCTCGCGTAAACCGATCAACTTATTGCGTCGGCTCGGCCACGTACCTGTATTGAAAGCGCGTAGTACCTTATTGAAATCCTCCCAGGATCGCCATGCCTCAGGTTTATTTGGGTGGTGGTGGAGTGATAGGGGGCGCATGAGCAGTGTTTTTCGATCATTCTGGCCCTTGCCAGATTCATTTTGATCGTTAAGGCTGAACTCGCGCTCACGAATTTCACCCAACGACCCAGCCAACCCACTTGCAGCAATATGCCAATCTAGTGCGCTTACCTGGGCACCCAGCCGCTGTTTTGTGTCACGCTTGGCACTCTTGGTGAGCTGTTCAGCCAGATCATAGGCACGGGCAAACGGGTAATGCACTTTGACAATCGCCACACCAGCGCTGGCGGTTCCTGGCCCGCCATTCAAATTCGTAGCAGCCTCGGCAAATGCTTCGAGATACATGACCGTGAGCGGCAATCCCAGGCGGCCATCACATACAAAGGTGACATCATCGCCACCGAACACCAATGGGCGAATCGGCAGTGCTACGGATCGACCTTGCTCATCAGGCTTCGGGAGTTTCAGATCGTGAAGAAAAGAATGTAATCGGTCATCACCTGGACTATTAAATGCACTGACCATGCGGGTAAGTGTTTTCTCAAGGGCAGTTGCGCCAGCTTGCTCAAGTGCGTTTGAAAACGCGCGTAGGGCATTCAGGCAGGCCCGATTTTGCTCAACAGCAGGATGTTGAACAACAAGCGCCTGCATGCGCTTCCCCATGCCATTGCCATCGGCATGCACAACCGCCAGATAACTACTTTCGCCCTTGGCACGGCCCAGCTTATCAAACTCGGATTGTGGG
>JBBQSD010000223.1:0-6466 GCA_038214135.1 Chloroflexales bacterium
TGGGCGGTTCACGAACCGTAGATCGGTGGGCGGTTCACGAACCTCCCCTACACTGTTGCGTAGGCGGCCAATGGAAGGCGGACGAAGATGCTGGTTCCGCCATTCAATGCCGACTCAATCGTTAGTGTTCCGCCTAGTTGGGCAACCCGTTCGTGCATGCCAATTAGGCCAAGCCGGTGTTCAATATGGGCACTCTGGCGGATGACGGCGACATCGAAGCCAACGCCATCATCTTCGACAATCATATGCACCGCATCCGCGCGCCGATCAATAATCAGATTGACACTCGTGGCCTTGGCGTGCTTGAGCACATTGGTTAGGGCTTCTTGAACCAGCCGATAGAGCGCTGTTTCGATTGACCAGGGGAGGCGTTCTTGTTCCAGCCCACTGGTATGGAAATCGACAGCAATCAGTACTTGGGCCGACCATTGTTCCACCAGGTTTGATACTGTTGCAACCAGACCCAGATCATCGAGCGCTGGTGGCCGTAGTTGCAGTGCGAGTGTGCGCACCTCGCGCCCGATCTGGGTTGCCAGCTTCTGTAGCGGCTCGATCCGTTCGTGCATGGCGGAATTTTTTGGCGCAGCATCGCGGATGGCCTTGAGACCCAGCATTAACACCGTCAGATCCTGGCCCATTTGATCATGCAGTTCGCGGGCGATGCGGCGGCGTTCTTCTTCCTGGGCCGTCACCAGTTGGCGGAGCAGCAATTGGCGGGCTTGCTCGGCCTGTTGATGTTCATTGATTTCGCTTTGAAGCGCTGTATTCATCTGAGCGAGTTCGCTGGTTCGCGATTGTACCCGCTGTTCCAGTTCATCGTGGGCTTGTTGCAGAACAGTGGCCATCTCTGTGCGCTCACTGATATCCTCAATCGCAATCAGGAGCAGTAGCTCACGATTGGGCATGTGCTGGAGTTGGCGTGCATTCAGCAGAAGTGTTCGTATGCCAATCGTTGGGAACTCCTGCCGTACTTTAATATCCTGAAACTCAGTAGCGGGATCGAGCTGTTCGCCAAGCAACACCCGCAGTTGCGGAATATCCCAGTGCCGCTCCCCAAGCTCATAGATCAGCCGTTGTTCTGTTTCTGCTGCTGTTGTCTGAAACATCTGATAGAACGAGCGATTGGCCGATTGCACACGCAGATGTGGATCGAGAATGAGCAGCGGCCCGCGCACGGTTTCGACAATCCGTTCGGCATCACTGCGCGCCTGTTGGACAGCAACGAGTAGCCGTTCCTGTTCTAGCTCGGCATGTTTCAGCTCGGTGATATCGACAAACATCAGCACGACGCCATCAATGACATTGGCCAGCGTCCAGTATGGGCGAATACGCATCATCCACCAGATCTGGCTATTGGGCCGCTGCACCATCAGTTCATATGGCGTCAGGGTGTTCAGCACGTGTGTGATCGACTCATTCAGATCACTGCCATGAAAGCGCGGCGCGATATCGGTGATTGGCCGGCCAACATCGCTATCGATCAAGCGGAAAACGGCCATCGCGGTTGGTGTGAAGCGGGCAATTCGGCCATCGGCGTGCAAGAAGACCACCGGCAGCTGCATGCTCGCAAACAGGTTCGCCAGATCGGCATTGACCCGATCTAATTCTTCGACTTTACGATGAAGTTCGGTGTTGACCGTCTGTAGTTCTTCGTTGATCGACTGAATCTCTTCTTTCGATGTCTGAACCTCTTCGTTGGTCGATTGCAGCTCTTCATTCAGCGAGAGCAGCTCTTCATTGGCTAGTGCCTGCTCGGTGTTTGCTTCCTGAAGTTCATCAATCGTTGCCTCAAGTGCATCACGGGTTGTTTGTAGTTCCAGGGTGAGCTGTTGAGCAAATGATTCATCATTCAGCGATTCCGAGCTAGCAACCTGGGTTCGCACAGTCCTGACCGGCACCGGTGGGCCATGTTCTTGAAAGATTACCAGCAGGAGTTGTTCTGCAAATGGCTGGACAACCAGGGTGATCTGTTGCACGCCAGTGGCGAGCGTCACCGCCAGATGTTCACGCCTGCTCGAAGCCTGCGTTTTGATCGTCGTGCTCATGGCCGTCTGGAGTGCAATGCTGAGCTGCGGGTGAATCAGTGCCATAATATCGAGGCTTGCAGCGCCAACTGGTGGTTGCAGATACGCTCCAGTTCTTCCGGCGAAGAACACGATCTCGCGTTGCTGATTGATAATGACCGCTGGTGGCGTATACTGCTCCAGCAACTTGCGTTCAAGTAGTTCGCTGAGCTGCTGTTCACTTGCAATTGGCACGCGCCGTGTCGTTGCATAGCGCTGGAGTGATCGACGACGTGGATTCGTCGTTGGGAAATCCACGAGTGGGTGAACCAGGCCATTGCTACGCTGGAACAGTCGTGCGTCTTTGTTCACCGTTCGAAACAACTCGGGGTATGCTGCAACACTCTCGGAGGAGCCAAGGAACAGGTAGCCTTGTGTTGCAAGGGCATAATGCAACAATGGAATCAGCTGTAATTGGAGATCGGCATCGAAATAGATCAGCAGGTTTCGGCATACAATCAGATCCATGCGTACGAAGGGCGGATCGCCAATCAGATTGTGGGTCGTAAATGTACACAGTTCCCGTATTGCTTTCGTGACACGATAACCATGTGAATCCTGTACAAAAAAGCTCGCCAGCCGTTCCGCCGAGAGCTGATCGACAATTGCTTCGTTGTAGTGGCCCTGGCGGGCTGCATCCAGTGCGACTTCATCAATATCGGTCGCAAAAATCTGCACGGGCGGTTGTGTCGTCAGCGTGGCCAGGTGTTCGCGCACCAGGATCGCAATCGAATAAGCTTCCTCACCAGTCGCACACCCTGCAACCCAGATCCGTAGCGGCGTTTCGCTGCTTTTATCCTGAAACAGCTTTGGGATAACGGATGTGGCGAGGGTGGTGAATGCTGCTGGATCGCGAAAAAAGCTGGTGACACTAATCAACAGATCCTGGAACAGGCTATCGATCTCATGGCGATCCTGGCGTAGTTGCTTGATATAGCCCTCAAGCGTATCGATTCGCATTACCTGCATGCGTCGATCAATACGCCTGAGCAGCGTGACTGGCTTGTAGTGGTGGAAGTCGTGGCCAGTCGCCTCTTGAATAAGATTGCAGACCAGCGCTAGCCCAACAACTGTTGCCGAATGTAGCGCATCCTGGTTGGCCTTTCCTGAGTGATGAATGACCTGCTGAACATGGGCCTGGAGCACGGCTGGCATCTGTTCAATTGGCAGAACATAATCGACCACACCGCGGGCGATTGCGCTCTGGGGCATGCCATCGTAGCGGGCCGAATCCGGCTCCTGCGCCAGCGTCAGCCCACCCTGAGCCAGGATTGCGGCGAGGCCGAGGGTGCCATCCGAGCCAGTTCCCGATAGCACAATCCCAATGGCGTGGTTGTGTTGATCGGCGGCGAGCGACTGAAAGAAGTGATCAATCGGCAGCCGATGGCCATGGGCTTCAGCGGGCGGTGCCAAGCCCAGAAACTCGCGATTGATCGTCAGTGTTTTGTTGGGTGGGATCAGATACACATTGTTTGGTGCGACCCGCATCTGATCGGTGATGGTGTGGACTGGCATTAATGTGTGGGGTGCCAGCAATTCTGGGAGCAGGCTGGTATGCTGCGGATCGAGATGCTGGATCAACACAAATGCAAGCCCGCTATCGGCTGGCATATTGGTGAAAAAGGCGATAAACGACTCGAGGCCGCCTGCCGAGGCACCGATACCAACGACTAATGCAGGCGATAGCACTGCTGGCGGGCCGATCTGCGTGCTCACGAGATCAGCCAATGCTGGTTCCTGTGGCCGATTGTGGAGAGCAGTCATGGCACACGTTACATATTTCTGCCTTACGCTAAGGCGATTCGCCATGTGTGATGTGGGCCGGATCACAGTGTTCACACAATCACACAATGAGTAGTATGCAGGGACGCTTGTTCGTTAGGGTATTATGAATATAATGTATGATAGCACTTTTTTGGTAGCTATGCGATGGGGTGTTATAGCTGTCAGCTATTAGCATTCAGCATTCAGGATCTCGCTTGAACGCTTGAACGTTTGTTCGCTACTGGTATTCTCGCAGAACCGTGCGGCGTAGGTGTTGCACGCTGGTGGAATGAACGAACGCTGCTGTTATTGGCCGCAAACGCTCTTTGTGACAGATTAGCGGTCAGCAGAACTTCTGAAAGCTGAATGCTGAGGTAGATTGTCAGGTTTATTCTGGACACTCTTGTCAGGATCTCCCTGCTTCCTGCATGGCTATCAGCGCTCTATACTACCCACAAGGTAGATGCATGTCCCCATCCCAATGCTCATACGCCCTCCCTCGATAATTCTGAGCAGCCCCAATTATTCTGGCACTCCCAACCCCTTCGCTGAGGGATGCTGCATGCACTCTACCTCTCCACGAAGTTGACCTTTACCTGAATGTGACGTATATTTTTGCACCACTGTCCCTGCCCGTCGATTCGTTGGGGCGAACACGAGGTTCGCCACTTCACATAGCAGTGCCATTGACCGCCGATTGTAAGAGAATACGCTACACCCCTGCTCCTAGCTGTTTGCGCCACTGAGGTAGGGCACCTGTTTTTTGTTGGCGGTATAGGCGTTTGTTCTGAAATATTTGAGAGAGATCGATAAACAGAATGACACTGAACAATCCCAACCCGCAACGAACGGTTCGTAATCTGGTAATCTTTACGATTGTCGTGCTTGCAAGTGGATGGTTCGGCTATGGCGTGGACAATCTGAGCAATACTCCGCCAGGCCAGCAGGGGCTTGGTTTGCTACTGTGGCTGATGATGCCACTGATCACGGTGCTGCTCCTGCGCGCCTTTGCCGGAGATGGCTGGGAGGATTTTGGGCTTCGGCCAGCCTTCCAGGGCAACCTCAGATGGTATCTGCTGAGTCTTGTGCTCTACCCACTTGTGGCTGTGCTGGTGTTGGCAATTGGTGGCATATTCGGCTGGGTCTCATTCCCCACGTTCTCATTGAACCTGGTGTTCGCAGCGTTTCTTGGCGCGCTGATCGCATCATTGATCAAGAACATCTTTGAGGAATTTGCCTGGCGTGGGTACTTGGCACCCAAGGTGTATTCGCTGGGATTGAATGCATATGTTGGGCATGCGATTGTTGGACTGATCTGGGGATGTTGGCACATCCCCTACCTACTGTTCTTGGTGGATCGAACCGTTCTCCAGGCGACAACGACGCAGAGTATGGTAACATTTATTCCACTCATGATTATCGGCCTTATCGCCGCTTCGATGGTCTATGGCGAAATTCGCTTGTTGACCAATTCGGTGTGGCCTGCGGTGCTGTTGCATACCATCGACAATGCTTTCGTTGATGTGCTCATCCTGCAAAGTGTGTTCACGATTGTTCCCGGAATGGACTTTCTTGTCTCGCCAGCGCCGCAATCTGTTCTCATGATTGTTTGTTTTTCATTGATCGGGATTGGATTGCACCAATACCGCATGCGCCAATTGCCCACCGACTAGTGTTGGTGCAAAACACCGGCTGTAGTTGGCAGACGTAACCCCTCATTCGCCCTATGCTCTGTGCGTACCGATATGAATTGACGCACAGGAGCACCCACTGTATGGCTACCCTTACATCGCCAAAGGCCCAGGCCCGTTCCATCCGCTGGCCGCTCGTTGCTGGAATGACACTCGTTGTTCTGATCGCTGGAATACTACTATAAACGCGCGTCAGCGCGAAGCAGGGGTGTGGGGGCGCAGCCCCCGAAGAAAAATTAATCTCCTACTTCACAAATCCGATAGGATTGTTATATTCACTCGCAGAGAAAGCTCAACACTATGGGCACGCGCGAACGTATTCTGAAGACCGCGCTGGATTTGTTTAACCAATCCGGCACATCGGCGGTCTCGACCAACCACATTGCCGATGCGCTCGGCATGAGCCCCGGTAATCTATACTACCATTTCCGCAACAAAGAGGAGATCATTCGTGCAATATTCGAACAGCAGTTTGCCCGCTTCGATAACCTGTATGAGCTGCCTATCGATAGCCTGCCGACGTTGATTGATCTGCAGAATATTGTGCGAGCATCGTTTGCGGTGAATTGGGAGTATCGCTTTATGTATCGTGAGCTGATCGCACTGCTGCGCCGTGATGATCTGCTGCAACAGCGTTGGGTGGCGGTGCGCGAACGCGGCTTCACTGGCTTTCACGAAATAACTGCACTGTTTGTTGCGGCGGGAGTGCTGCGCGATCCCGGCGATCCAGCGGTTGTCACACGCCTGGCCGAGTTGTGCTGGTTGATCAGTGAGTTCTGGCTGGCCAGCGTTGAAGTCAGCGGGCTGACGGTGGATGTGGCGCAGATGGAGCATGGAGTCGCCCTGATGCTCCAGGTTCTTGATCCATTTATTATCTCCTAATCCCCTCACCCCAACCCCTCTCCCACGCGGGGCGAGGGAATGAGCATTGCAATAATATCCGTCTAT
>JBBQSD010000224.1:0-6414 GCA_038214135.1 Chloroflexales bacterium
GGCCTGTGGCCGATCACTGGTTTGTGGTCATGCCTCGGCTGCGCTCAATTCCTGTTGGTAGCCTGTTGGGGCGGATCGCATACGCCCATACCATTATCGCTTGTTGTGGTGTCGTCTATCGCTTTGAGTTGCAGAATGGCCGCTGGGTGGCCGAGCGCCGAGTAACATTTGGGCAGCCATTGAATGCGCTCACGGTCGCATCGGATGGAACGATCTGGGTGGTTGGTGAAGATGGGTTGATTGCCCATAGCCTCCCGCGCAACCAGTGGTCGCTGAGCCAACCGATAGCCGGGGTATCGTTGCACGCTATCCAGATCCTTGGCAATGATCAGGTGCGTTGGGTTGGTGGGACGCTAGCCCGGCCAGGGACGGAGGGCGAGCCGGTGATGTTACGCGGCACTGGCGAAACCTGGACACGTGATATGGATGTTGGCGGGGAAGGCCAGATCGACAGCCTACATTTTGTTGCCGATGGTGGCTGGGCAGTTGGCGGCAATCACATCTGGCGCTATGCACAGGGCCGTTGGCAGGCAGAACAAGTGCCGCAACCATGTGACGATGTTGGTTGTGCTGGTGGGTTCGGTGGTGTGCGAGCGATCAGCACCGATGAGGCCTGGGCGGTTGGTTCACGCATTGGGCTGTTGGCAATGGCGGGCTACTGCTGGCCTATGGCTATGGGCCGCAGGGCAAAGGAACAAGGAGCAAAGGAACAAAATCGCGAACCAATACGTGTTGGATATGACATACTGAGCGAAGCGAATGGTCTGAGATGCTTCGCTCAGCATGACGATTGTTTAAGCCTTATCTAAGGGAAGGGTTGCTACCCCATCGGAGTTACCAATTGAAAATAGTTGCCATCTGGATCCGCTAGTGTTGCGAGCCACCCCGATCCCATTTCGGATGGCGCTTTGATCACCGTGCCTCCGATGGCTTTGATACGCTCAAATTCTTCTTTGACCTGGGCGGTTTCAAAATTGAATATGACCCGGCCAGGCTCTTTGGTACTACCTTCGATGGCGGAATGCTCTAACACGGATAGAAACGCACTGCCCACCTGCCAGCCCCAAAAACCATTACTCGGATCGACAAAGTCTGCCGGCTTTCCCAGCGCCTTTTCATAGAAAGCCACTAACACTGTGGGCTGTTTTGTGCCAATCATGATGGAATTGAGATTCAACATGGGCATACATCCTTTCGATGTGTTATTGGAAACAGAGCGCTCAATGAGTTCTGCTGTACCACTGTACACAATATCGTCGTTTGGCGGCGGCCAGAATCGACAGGGAGTATGGAGGGTTTTGGAAGATGTATCACACGATCCGCCCCGACATGCGCTATAATTCACCTTTACACAAACAGATGAGCGAAGGGTAAGCAGGGCGCATGGATCGGATCTTTGTTGCGATTGATGTTGAGACAACCGGGCTTGATGCAAAGGTCGATGAGTTAATCGAGGTTGCTGCTGTCAAATTTCGGCCTGGTGAGGTACTCGAAACCTTCTCCCAGTTGATCCGGCCGCATCATACACTGCCACTCAAGATCTCACAGCTCACGCATATTACGCCCGAGATGCTTGTTGGCGCACCACGCTTCCCTGAGGTCGCGCCCGAGCTGGCCAAATTCGTGAAGAGCTACCCACTCGTTGGCCATGCTGTCGATTTTGATATACGTATGCTGCAAGCCCAGGGCCTGCGTTTGCCGCAGCGGGCCTATGATACCCTCGAACTGGCGACGTTGCTGATGCCGCGCCTGCCTGCCTATCGGCTGAGCGCCCTCTCCGCCGCCCTGGGCATTGTCCACGATGAGGCCCATCGGGCGCTCAGCGATACAGATGCCACCCGCCAGGTGTTTGAACATCTGCTTGGCCGCATTGAGGCACTCGAACTCAACGAATTGGCCGAAATTATCAGGCTCACTGGCAAGATCGAATGGCCACTGCGCGATCTGTTCGAGGAAGTGCAGCGCAACAAGGCCAAGCTGGTCTTCGTCGATGAGCGCCGACCAAGCGAGCGCACGTCAACGAGCAGTAGCTCTGTGACATTCACGCCACTGAAGCCAACTGGCGATGAACGGCCACTCGATCTACAGCGGGTTGAAAAATTTTTCGCCCCGGATGGCGCGCTCGGAAAATCATTCGATGGCTATGAACAGCGCCAACAACAGGTCGATATGTCGCTGGCGATCACCGAAGCCTTTAATAGTGGCGATGCACTGATGGTTGAAGCCGGAACCGGTACCGGCAAGGGTGTGGCCTATCTGGTTCCCGCCGCGATGTTTGCTGCCCAACGCGGCGAACGGGTCGTCATCTCCACCAATACAATCAACCTTCAGGATCAGCTGTTCTTCAAGGATATTCCGGCGCTGCAAGAAATTATGGCCAAGCACGAGTTTTCGAAGCCAAAGCGCAGCGATCCAGAAGAATCATCTGTCGTTGGCCGGCGTGCGCCTGAACCACCCTTCACCGCTGCGCTACTGAAGGGCCGTGGCAATTACTTGTGTTTGCACCGCTACAAACAACTGCGCCGCGATACCCGGCTAACCTCCGAGGATATTCGGGCGCTGCTGAAAGTACAGTTGTGGCTCCCAACCACCGAAACCGGCGACAAAGCCGAATTGCCGTTTCAGGAGCGTGAGGGCGCGGCCTGGGGTCGCATGAGTGCTGCATTCGATATGTGTACCGGGCCGCGCTGCCCCGATTTTAATGAGTGTTACTTCTTTAAAGCTCGCCGTGCTGCGGAATCGGCGCATCTGGTGATCGTCAATCATGCACTCATGCTGGCCGATCTGGTTGTTGAAGCGAACGTCCTGCCGCCATATGATCATGTGGTGATCGATGAGGCCCATAACCTTGAGGATGTCGCCACCGATCAGTTTAGCTTCGAGGTCGATCAGCAGCGTATGTTGCAATTCCTCGATAGCCTGTATGAAGAAGGCGGCGCGCAGGTGGTCGGCGGGTTGCTCTCCGAGCTACAAACCCACTTCCGCGATAGCGCAGCCACGCAGACGGATATGGACAAGGCGACGGCAGTTGCCGATGCGATCCGCCCAGCCGTGACTCAGGCTCGTGGAGCAGTGTATGACTGCTTCAATCTATTGACTGGGTTCGTCACACGCGAGGCCGAAACCACAAACTATGATCCACGCCTGCGCCTGACGCCCAATGTTCGCAAAAACCCCGCCTGGCAATCGGTGGAACACGCCTGGGATAACCTGAATCTCAATCTGACGACGATTGGTGAGGGGATTGGGCGGATCGAGACATTGCTTGGCGATCTCAAGGATGCCGAGTTGATGGAATATGAAGCACTCGTGCTGCGTGTTCAGGCGCTCAAGCGCTTCTGCACCGAGGCGCGAATCAATATTGGTGCCGTGATCCATGGCGGCCAGGAGGAACTGATCACCTGGCTCAACCAGGATCGCCAGCGCGATATGCTGACCCTGCATGCCGCGCCGTTGGCCGTTACCGAGCTGCTGCGGGCCAATTTGTTTGAGCAGAAATCGACCGCGATCCTGACCTCGGCAACCCTTTCGGTTGGCGGTGGATTTGATTATGTCAAACAACGGATTGGCCTGAGCGAGCCAGAAGAACTGCTCCTCGATTCGCCATTCGATTATGAGAAGCAGGCGCTTGTCTATATTCCCAGTGATATGCCCGAACCGAACCATCCAGCCTATCAGCGCGCGCTTGAGGATGCGATCATTACGCTATGTAGTGCCACAGAAGGCCGGGCACTGGTGTTGTTCACATCGAACAGTGGGCTACGGCAGACCTACCGGGCCATTCAGGAGCCACTTGAGGATGTTGGCATTACGGTGTTGGGGCAGGGCATCGATGGCTCGCGCCGTAATCTGTTGGAGCGCTTCAAGGAGTACCCACGCACGGTATTGTTGGGAACCACCAGTTTCTGGGAGGGCGTCGATGTTGTTGGCGATGCACTTTCGGTGCTGATTATTGCCAAATTGCCATTTAGTGTGCCAAATGATCCGATCTATGCGGCGCGTTCAGAACAGTTCAGCGATGCGTTTGCGGAACTATCGGTGCCACAGGCGATTCTGCGCTTCAAACAGGGCTTTGGGCGGCTGATACGCTCCAAGGGCGACCGTGGCGTTGTGGCGGTGCTCGACAAACGGCTGATCTCGAAGAAGTATGGTCAAACATTTCTGAGTTCGTTGCCGCATACCTTTGTCCGAACCGGGCCGATCAAACAACTACCGGGATTAGCTGCGCGTTTCCTGGCGAATGTGCCAGTTGGCGAAGCAAGCAAACGCTAAATTCCAACATTCTTCTAGCACCCAAAACGGCCAGATTACGGTATATTCAGAATGCAAGCTATTCGCGTATATGAAAGTGGGAACATTATGACGACCGAGACCGGAACAACGGCTGTGCAGGAGCCGGCAGCAGTACCCTTCCGCGCCGAGGTCAGGCAGCTGCTACAGATCCTGGCCCATGCGCTCTATACTGATCGAGAAATCTTCCTCCGCGAATTGATCTCGAACGCATCGGATGCCATTCATCGCGTGCAGTTTGAGCAGATCACCACACCGGATCTGTTCGACGCCCTGGCTGAACCAGCTATTCGGATTAGCGTTGATGAGGAAGCCAAGACGATCAGCATCAGCGATAGTGGCATTGGCATGACCCGTGAGGAATTGATCGAGAACCTTGGCACAATTGCCCATTCCAGCGCTCGAAACCTGCTCGAAAAACTGGAAGCGGCCCAGCGCAGCAATATTATTGGACAATTTGGCGTTGGGTTCTATTCTGCCTTTGTGGTTGCCGATGATGTGACGGTTATCTCACGCTCGTTCCGCCCCGATGCCGAGGCCGCGATGTGGCGTTCGACAGGCGGCGATACATTTGAGGTTGGCCCGGCAGAAAAAGCCGAACGTGGCACCACGGTGATCCTCAAATTGAAAGAAGACGCCAGCGAGTTTGCGACATCCTGGCGGCTAAAGCAGATCGTCAAGAAGCATTCCGATTTTGTGGCCTTCCCGATCTATGTTGGTGATGAGCAGGCCAACCAGCAGACGGCACTGTGGCGGCAGGCACCGCGCAATGTCGAGGCCGATAAATATAACGAGTTCTATCGCCAGTTGACCTATGATTTCACCGATCCAATGCTGTACAGCCACATCTCGACAGACGCGCCCGTTGATCTGCATTCGATTCTGTTCGTGCCCGGAAAACGTGAGCGTGGCTTGATCGAGCGGCGGGTCGATGGCAAGATCAAGCTGTATTCGCGCAAGATTCTCATTCAGGAAGAGGCCAAGGATCTGTTGCCAAATCATCTGCGCTTCATCGAAGGCGTGGTCGATAGCGAGGATCTGCCACTGAATGTCTCGCGTGAGATGGTGCAGAAGGATGTGCTGTCCAGTAATTCGCCGGTACTCCAGCGGATCAAGAAGACGCTAAATGGCCGTTTCATGAAATCGCTTTCCGATCTGGCCGAGAAGGATGCCGATAAATATATCGAATTCTGGCAGGAATTTGGCATCTTCCTCAAAGAGGGCGTCGCCAGTGATTATTCGGCCCGCGATGAACTGCTGCCGTTGTTGCGCTTCTATACCACCAAATCGGAGGATAAGCAGGTTGCGCTGGCCGATTACAAGAGCCGCATGGCCGATGGCCAGACCGAGATCTACTATGTGCTTGCCAATGATCTGGCGAGTGCCAAGCGTAGCCCACACCTCGATATTCTGGATGAACGTGGCCTGGAAGCGCTGCTGTTTGTTGATGTGATGGACAGCTTTATGTTGAGTGGCTTGCGCGAATTCGATGGCATGAAGCTGCGCAATATGGATGACTCGACGCTTGAGCTGCCTGGTGGCACAGCTGCACCAGAAGCACTGGTTTCGGATGAGGCATTTGCACGGTTGGTAACGCGGATCAAAGAGGTTCTGGACGAGCGGGCATCATCGGTGCGGGCGTCGAATGTGTTGCGCAACCACCCGATCCGGCTCGTTTCACCAGAGAGTGAGCAGCAGCGCGAGATGGCCCGTATCCAGCGCATGGTCGATCAGAACTATAAGGTGCCGGCCAAGATCATTGAAGTGAACCGGTCGCATCCGCTGATCGCCGATCTCGCACGGATCATCGAAAATGGCGGCGATGCAGCACTCGATGAGGCGTTGATCGAGCAGTTGTATGATAATGCGCTGCTGGTTGAGGGGTTGCATCCAAATCCCGCCGATATGGTCGCACGCATTCAGGCCCTCATGGAGGCGGCTGCGCGGAAATAAGAATAGGGAGTAGGGGCGGTTCGCGAACCGCCCCATGCGCATTAAGCTAACAACGAGCGTGCATCTGTGGCATGATGGATGGAATTCGACCGCCACCATCACAACCAGGAGCACGCTCATGACCATGATAGATCAGGTTGCCACTGCCATGCAAGCGATTTTGACCACCAC
>JBBQSD010000225.1:0-6306 GCA_038214135.1 Chloroflexales bacterium
CTGGTTTTCGGGCTTTTTCCCTTACCGCATTCCGTTGTGTCTTTTCGATAACCTACGGTCGTAGGGTCTGTTCGCGAACCGACGGTCGTTGGGGCGGTTCGCGAACCGCCCGCCTAAGATGTCGGGGCGTAGCGCATACGCCCAGGCTATGGAGGTGCGCAATGGGTCGTCTCGATGGTCGGGTTGCGCTGGTAACCGGCGCTTCGCGTGGGATTGGCCGTGCAAATGCCATTGCATTGGCTGCCGAAGGAGCCAAGATCGGGCTAAACTATCGCAGTGATGAATCGGTTGCCCAAGCGCTCGCCGATGAGATTATACAGGCGGGCGGAACTGTCCAGCTATTCCAGGCCGATGTCTCGGAGCGCGATCAAGCCAGGGCAGTGGTGCGTAGCTGCGCCGAACATTTTGGCCGGCTGGATATCCTGGTTAATAATGCTGGTATCACCCGTGATCGCACCCTGCGGAAGATGACCGATGATGATTGGGATGAGGTGATCAAGACCAACCTTGGCAGTGTGTACTACTGTGTGACGGCCGCAATGCCGATCATGACCGAGCAAAACTATGGTCGAATCATCAATATCAGTTCGTACGTTGGCCAAGCAGGGAATTTTGGTCAGGCCAACTATGGGGCCAGTAAGGGCGCTATCATCGCCTTCACCAAAACAGCCGCGCTTGAATTGGCCAAGTACAACATCACGGTCAATGCCCTCGCCCCAGGCTTCACCCTGACGGATATGCTTGCGAAAGTGGCCGATAATGTTCAGATGATGATCAAGGCCAAGATCCCAATGGGGCGCTTTGGTATGCCGGAAGAGATTGCGAAAGCTGTCGTCTTCCTGGCCGCAGATGGCGATTATATTACTGGCCAACAGATCAATGTCAATGGTGGGGTGTATATGTGATCACCACTGCATCCGCAAGCTAAAGCCTGCGGCAAAGGGATGCTGAACCCTAGCCGCAGGCTGAAGCCTGCGGGGCGTGGTGTGGTTGCTCGCCCTAACGGCTACTTCCCGTTTTTGGAAAAGATCGTCTGAGCGCTTTCGACATAACCCTGCCAGGCCTGCGTCATCTCGCGTGCCAATCGGCTCTGTGTCGTGACGGCATCCTCGATGGCCTGCTCCGCGCTGCTGCGCATGCTGCGATTATAATTCCAGCTCTTCAGCACGGTATCATAGGCCATATCGGTGCTGGTTACCATCAGCTCGCTCCAGGCACGTACCGATTTGCTCATCAGTTCCTGGGCTTCGGCAACTTGCTTGCGAACCTGCTCTTCAACTTGATTGGTTGGCGTAGTCATTGGAAATTCCTTTCATAACGTATAGTACAAATAGTCCCTATGTGGCTATGCCACACATTGTTCGATGAAAACAACCTTGGTTCTTGGTTCTTTCCTCGCCCCTGCTGCGCTCCCCGCTCCCAGTGGGAGCGGTGCTGGGGGTGAGGGTGGTTCTGGTTCTCGGTTCTCGGCTATTCTCATATCAGGGTACGTCTCTATGGTAGATCCATTAGTTACAGCACAGTTCATCCCGCAACACCAACCTGCAATCGAGCAGGCGCGGATTACGCCACCCCGCTCACGCACGAATACCCTGCCCCGTCGGCGTATCGATCAATTGCTCGCAATGGCGAGCGAACTGCCACTTACCCTCGTTGCCGCCCCGCCTGGTTCTGGCAAGACAACCGCCCTCGTTCGTGTGGCACGTCACGGTGGCTGGTCAACGGCCTGGTGTCGGATGGATAGCAACGACACTCCATCTAGCCTGATTCATCACCTTGCTGCTGCGCTAGCTATGGTGACACCATCAAATCCCCTGCTAACGATACCAGATGGCCCAGATTCTCCTGATCTGCTTGCCGCGTTCCATCTGCTGTTGGCCCATATGGCGGCGGCTCTGGAAGATGACACGCTGCTGATTCTCGATGATTATCACCATGCCGATCAGCGCCCTGAACTACGGGCAGTGATCGAATACCTTGCTGCACACCTGCCGCCGCGCCTGCATCTGATCCTTGCGACCCGTTACGAACCGCTGCTCAATAGCCTGGCAACGGCTCGGGCGCGTGGTGAGGCACTCTTCATCAACCAATCCGATCTTGCCTTCAACCTGGAGGAGGCTACTGCTCTCTTTGCTCAGATTAGCCTTGGCGCGCCATCCAACCTCGATTCTGTGCTGATCGAGGCCCGTGGCTGGCCGCTCGTACTCCGATTACTAGGCGAGGCTCTTGGTCATCATCCAAAACCTAATGCAGATCTTGTCAATCTTACAGCACCGCTCGATGCCTTTTTTCAGCATGAAATTGTTGAGCCATTGCCAGCTCAACTCCGTGATCTGCTGCGCGATACTGCTGTGTTGCGCTGGCTCGATTCCCGTGTTTGCGCGGCCTTGCTGCCACCAAATGCCGAGCCAGAACTGGCCGAAGAACTCATGCGCCGCGTTTCCTTTATCGAAATGATGACAGATCGGCGTCTTGTCTATCAACCGCTGTTTGCCGCCTATCTCGTTCGTGCTGCTGCCCAGGCCACAGATCTGCGTGCCGCACATGTTCGTGCCGCACGCTATTTTCGTCTGGTTGCGGATCTGCCCGAAGCACTGCATCATCTATTTGCCGCTGGCGATACAGATGGCGCCGCGGATCTGCTTGAACAGACTGCCGATACCTGGCGAACCGATGGAAACGCTCCTGCACTACTCGATTGGCTGGCACGCCTGCCCGAACCACAGCGCAACCGTCCTGGCCTGCTGTTGCTCAGTGCCGCTGCCCATCGGCATCTCGGCCACTTCGATATCGCCCTGGCCGATTATGTGGCTGCCGATTCTGCTGCGCTGCACTGCGCCGATGATCAACGCCGCGCTCTGGCGTTGCGTGGGCAGGCCGAAATCTACCTGGATACCGTCCAGCCAACGCCAGCTGCGGCACTGCTCACCAAGGCACTCAAGTTGCTCCCCCGCGAATTGATCGCCGAGCGATCTGCTATTCTGCATATGCAGGCCGAGAACTGGGCCAACCGTGGTCGCGCCGATATCGCCCTGCTGCTTGAACAAACTGCCAATCGTCTTGAACGTAAGCCCGCCAATGCGATCCAGGTCAGTGCTGATCCGAATGTCCCATTACCACCTCGGCTGCTGCTCCGCTCTGGTCGCCTAAATGAGGCATGTGCCCAGCTTGAGCATGATCTTGGCCTGAGTACTGGCATCATCCACCATTCCGAGCCACCATTACACCGCGAACCGCAACTGCTGCTGGCTTTCATTGATACACTGCTTGGGAATGGTGCTCGTGCCCTTGCAATGGCCCGCCGTGGCTTGCTCGAATCGCAGCAGGTCGGCTCGCGGCTGACGGAAGCAATCGCGCATATGCGTCTTGGCCACGCCTATCAGGTTGTCGCCCCGCAGGATCCAATTGCCACAGCCCACTATCAACAGGCGCTGGAACTCATCCAGGCAACCGGTGTGGCTCGCACACGCGCTGAGGCCTATCTTGGAATAACCCTCGTTCACGGGCATCGTGGCGATCTTGCTTCCGCACAGGATGCCGCTCGTTTGGGCCTAGCCTTGGCCGAATCCTCCGGCGATGAATGGATGGCTGCTCTACTTTGGCTGGCCCTCGGCAGCAGTGCCGTCACAAGCGCCAATCCGCAGGCCGCCAATTGGCTAGAACAGGCCCGTCTGCGCTTTCAGCGTGGCGGCGATACCTATGGGCAGGCTGTTGTGGCACTCTGGCTGGCACTCGATCATCTGCATGCAGGCCGAACAAACGCAGCTGCTGCGGAATTGATTGGCCTGCTTGATGCCATTGAGCACTCTGGCTATACCGGATTACTCACCAGCCCAACGCTGTTTGGCCCACGCGATCAGGCAACCATTCTTCCATTGCTGCTCTTGAGCCGAACGGCACCACTCCAGGGCACGCATCAGGCGAACATTGCCGAACATATTCTCCGTCAGGCATACCCAACGATTGCCGCCGATGAACTCGTCGATACCTATCATCCAGGGTACACCCTGCGAATCCAGATGCTTGGCGGCTTTCGGATCTGGCGTGGAACCACAGAAATACAGGCGCGTGAATGGCAGCGCGAGAAATCGCGTCAGTTACTCCAACTACTGATCAACTATCGTGGCCAATGGATCCAGCGCGAACAGATCTGTGCCTGGTTGTGGCCAGATAACGATAGCATCGCCGCCGAACGTCAGTTCAAGGTAACGCTGAATGCACTCAATGTTGCAATTGAACCACAACGGCCACCACGCACGCCACCCTTTTTCATTCGCCGCCAGGGCCTAGCCTATAGTTTTGCACCATCATATGGCTGCTGGATCGATGTCGATGAGTTCGATCTACGCCTTTCCGGTGTGCTACAGGCCGAACCAGAACTCGCCTTGCGCAACAGTCGCACCGCCATCCAACTATATCGTGGCGATTATCTGCCCGAATTGTTGTATGAATCCTGGGCCTCCGAGGAGCGTGAGCGTTTGCTCGCCCGCTACCTCAGCGCAGCAACCGATCTCGCCGCCCGATTGGTGCAACAGGGTGTGCTCACAGAAGCAATCGAATGTTGTGAACAGATCCTCCGCCGTGATCGCTGCTATGAAGAGGCCTACCAGGTGCTCATGCAGGCCCATGCCCGTTCTGGTAGCCGCTCCCAGGCTATACGAACATATACTCGCTGTGTCCAATCGCTCAATGATGAACTTGGCATTGAGCCACTTCCCGAAACAATACAGATGTATGATCGCATTCGCCGTAACGATTCTGTTTGATCTTCCCTCTTGAATATCCCTTTACCTTGCGCGTATAATAGCGTGAGCAGATTGTCATGTGTCAAGGATTTCGTATGCGCCGTCGGCAATTTCTTCGCGCTCTCGGAACCATCGCTGGAACCAGTGCGCTCACGGCTGTATGGGCCACTAACCCTGGCCACACCGCCGCCCATCCGCCCATCGCGGATTTCGTCGCTCCCATGTCGGATCGCGATGCTCGTGGTGTTGTTCAGGCTGCACAACGTGCCGATCTTGGCCGCCGCACAACACTGGCCCAAACGTTGGGAATGCAGCGGCCCGATCAGTTACCGCATCTACAGAGCGTGTACTGCTCACCAAGTGGCCAGCATATCAGCGAGCGCACCGGCTTCCTGAATTTCTGGCGGCGCAATGGTGGCAAGTTCCTGCTTGGCTACCCACTCACTGGCGAGATCGTCGAGAATGGGCGGATCGTCCAGTATTTTGAGCGTGCCCGCCTTGAGTATCATCCCGAACACCTCGGCACCGATCAACAAGTGATGCTGGCTCTGCTTGGCAGCGAACTGTTTGCACAACGCAATTTCCCGGCCGGCGCACCCAATACGGGTGAGCGCTATTTCCCCGAAACTGGCCATACCCTCAGCGGGCGGTTTCGCAAGTTCTGGGAAAAACGCGGCGGCCTTGGCATGTTCGGCTTTCCAATCAGTGAGCCATTCGATGAGATCAGCCCTGATGATGGCCAATCGCGCATTGCCCAATATTTTGAGCGTGCCCGTTTTGAATATTATCCCGAAGATATGCCATCGTTCTATCGCCAGATGGAAGCCTATAATGGGATCACGCTGGCAAGCCTTCACGAAATTCAGCTTGGCGATCTGGGTCGCCAGGCAGCGCTCAGGCGCGGGCGGCGCATTGCAACCGTTCCACAATTGCCGGGTTCACCAGAATGGAGTCCGGCGATCTATGGTCGGCGGATCGATGTCGATCTCTCGAGTCAGTGGCTCACGGCCTTCGAGAGCGATCTGCCGGTGTTCGATGCGCCAATCGCAACAGGCAAGGATGGCTTTAATACCCCAACAGGGGCGTATGCCATCTATAGCAAATATCCGATGCAAACGATGACGGGTTCTGCTGGCGGTGAAACCTGGAATGTTCCCGATATCCCCTGGGTTCAGTATGTCGTTGGTGGATGTGCGCTGCATGGTACCTACTGGCACGATGCATGGGGCAGCGGCGCACGCATGTCACACGGCTGTATAAACCTGAATATTGATGACGCCCAATGGATGTACGAATGGGCCGATATCGGCACCGCCGTCGATATCCATTATTAGGATTAGATATTTTCGAGTGCAGCTGATAATCGCAGATGATGGTAATAGCGGTTCACGAATGAGGTCGAGCAGTGTAGGGGCGGTTCGCGAATGAGGTCGAGCAGTGTAGGGGCAGTTCGCGAATGAGGTCGAGCAGTGTAGGGGCGGTTCGCGAATGAGGTCGAGCAGTGTAGGGGCGGTTCGCGAATGAGGTCGAGCAGTAGGGGCGGTTCGCGAACCGCCCTTAA
>JBBQSD010000226.1:0-6267 GCA_038214135.1 Chloroflexales bacterium
AACAGAGAATCCCTATACCAATATGTGGCAGGCGATCGCTACTGCCTGGCAGGCGCAGCACCAACCCGCCTATACCGCAGAACGGGCGCTACGTGATCTAATGGTGATTGAGCTGGTTGGTCAATCGATTGCAACTGGACAATCGGTAGCGACGATAACGTCCGATCTGATCGCCAGCTGAGTTACGAGAGCGAGGAACACCATGCACTATCGGCCACTCGGAAAGACTGGCCTGACCGTATCGGGCTTGGGGTTTGGGTGCGGAGCGGTGGGCGGTATCCTGGTCAATGGAACTCAAACCGAGCTGCGGCGGGCCGTGGCCCATGCGATTGAGTGTGGTGTGACATATTTCGATACAGCGCCATCGTATGGCAATGGCCAATCGGAACAAAACCTTGGCCTGGCCCTGGAAGAACTCCACGCGAATGTGATTGTGGGTACGAAGGTGCGCCTGGGTGCAGAAGAGCTTGGCAATATTGAACAGGCTGTTGCACAATCGGTGGAACAGAGCCTTCGACGGTTGCGGCGCGATCAACTCGATCTGATCCAGCTGCATAATCCTCTTGATCTGGAACGCAACCCGCAGCGTGGCTGGCTCAGCCTGGCAGATGTAGCCCAGGTGGTTGCAGCATTTCAGGCACTCCAGCAAGCGGGTAAGGTGCGCTCCTGGGGCCTCAATGGGCTAGGCCATAGCGCAGTACTGCATCAAGCGCTGGCTAGCGGTATCCAGACCATCCAAGCTTGCTTCAACTTAATCAACCCGAGCGCTGGTATACCAGTGCCACCCGACTTTCCTTTTCAGGATTATCAGCAGCTGATTGATCGAGCCGCTGAGCGCGGGCTCGGCGTGATCGCAATCCGCGTCCTGGCAGCCGGCGCGCTGAGCGGCTCTGCCGACCGTCATCCCAACGCTGCCCAGAGTGTCGAACCGATTGCATCAGGGAACAGCTTCGCTGCCGATGTCGCCTGGGCACGACGCTTTGACACTCTGGTCGCGGAGGGCTACGCTAGCAGCCTCGTCGAGGCAGCCATCCGCTTTGTGGTTGGCAAGCCGGAGGTCGCAACCACACTGGTTGGCATCTCTTCGATCGGACAGTTCGATCAGGCACTCGCTGCTGTCAACCAGGGGGCACTACCTCCCGAAGCCGCTGCACAGCTCCAGACTATCTGGCAGAGTACCTAGCTCAAAGCAACCATCACATATTCAATGAAGAATAGGAATCAACGATGAAACCGAAAGTCTGGACGGAAGTGTCGCTGCATCCCGAAGCCCTGGCGCGACTCCAAGGGCATGCCGAAGTTATTGAGGGCACACAGGATACGCTTGCGGGTGCCGAGGCAGCAATCATCGGTCGCTGTACTGTTGACGCAGCATTTATCGAACGCGCCGGGCCAAGCCTCAAGCTCGTCATTCGGCATGGCATTGGCTATAACACGCTTGATGTGCCGACTGCAACCCGCTATGGCGTTCTGGCTGCGAATACGCCCGATGCGCCAACGGAGAGCACTGCCGAACAAGCAGTTGGCCTCTTACTGGCTGTCGCCAAGATGATCGTCAAATCAGATATGCTATTGCGCGCTAATAAGCCAGCGACGCTCCTGGAGTTGCGCGGCGTTGAAGTGCGCGACCGCGTACTGGGCGTGGTTGGCTATGGGCGCATCGGTCGGCGAGTCACAGAGATCTGTGCGCTCGGCCTCAAAATGCCTGTTGTGATCTTTGACCCATATCTCAGCTCGGCAGCCAATCTCCCCGATGGCGTGACCATGGTCGATAGCCTCAATGCAGTGTTACCACAGGTCGATTTTCTGACGTTGCATACCCCGCTGATGCCAGAAACCTACCACCTGATCGGCGAACAGCAGTTCCAGATGATGAAGCCCGGCTCGTTTCTGATCAACGTCAGCCGCGGCCCGGTGGTGGATGAGGCAGCACTGATCAGGGCGCTTCAGGATGGGCACCTCGCTGGCGCGGGCCTTGATGTGTTCGATCCAGAGCCACCCATGCCAGATAACCCGTTACTCCACATGAGCAATGTGGTCGTCACGCCGCACGTCGCCAGCAACACCGATAAAGGCTACTGGAAGATGTCACAGAGTGTCGTCGATCAGGTGCTACAAGTGTTGGCGGGCGAGCGCCCATCATTTCTGATCGACCCATCTGCATGGCCGGGCCGCGTTGGGATATCACATCAAGAGTGATCGAGGAACCGTTGGTTATTCAGCTACTCACAGGCTCGCGGTTGGTTGTCGTTATGTAATAGTCTATAGATTGAGGATCATTCATTCAGATGAGGCAACAAGATCGCTGGGTATAACGACGGTAATCATTGGAAACTGACGGAAATCATCGCGATTGAATGTCAGCAGATGGGTAACGCCATGAACCAACATTGCTGCTACAAGTCGTGCATCATGAACCCGCCGACCAATGACACGGTACATCGATACAAAGTGTAGCCATTGCACAAAGATATCTGCGGTATCATCAAGCAGCGGAAATTGCGTTTGGATGTGCTCAATTTCCTGCCGAACCGTTTCCACCGACCAACCAAGACCATTGGCTTCTATTGGTCGGCTCGCAACAGACCAAAATTCGACCACGTTTTGCGACGTTATGAACAGATCATGACCTTGTGTAAGCAGAGTTGCGAGGGCCTCAACGGCCAGCGTATGGTGTGGAGATTCACGCTGCACACTTCGCAACCAGATATTGGTGTCGAGCAGATAGGTAGTCATTCGTCGTACATCTGCTCGCGACTGATGGCGACATCACTCAGCGGTAGTGCTATTGGACGATCAAGGCTCGCCCAATGGCGTAGTGCAACCACACGCTCTGTCGGTGTTGCCGTCATCCAGAAGGATTCTGATATAAGTGGCTGCAACACCAGAGTCGTACCACGTCGTTCGAGCACAAATTGCGTATGTGGCTTCATAGCCGCCACTAGGTCGGCAGGAAGCTGAATGGCTCCACGATCATCAACCTCAACAATCTGGCTCATCGACCTGTTCCTCCTACCACAATGCTCTCCGCCAATTATAGCAGAGCGTGTTCAGGTTTGCTCATTTGCACCTAGCATGAGCCTTTCCAGTATAACCCGCTCCAATTCGACTGGATATGGCAGGCCATGTGCCGCCGCCAGTGGGCGAGCAATCTGCTGGTAACACTGAACCAGCACATAACCAGCGCGCAGAATGGCATCGCGCTCAAACGGCACGCAACTATCTGCCAGCAGCGCCAACACATCAGATGGCAGTGCTTTATCAATCTTTTCATAGCCGCATATATCGCCCGTTATGTCGTGTTGCAGGCGCATGAGATTCATGCAATAGCACCGCAACTCATCAAGCTGCCCATAGGCCCACCACAATTGCCCACGCGCCATGGCGCTGTTAAAGTGCGAGAGATCATGCCAGAACCAAGTAATCTGCCTGCGTACGATCTCATGCTGCTCTGTAGGCGTCGGCATTGGCGGAGGGAAGCTCGCATCAGCCAGGATGCCCTGTTTGTCGATCAGCGCCAGGAACGGGCCACACTCGATCTGATCGAGGCGGTTGGGACTAGTAAAGGTAAGTTCGGCCTCGGTTCCATCGGCATAGATCGCAAGGACATTCGTGGGTTGGTTGAAATACTCCAGGAACAGCAGATCGCCCAGCTCGCCAAGAAACACCGCACGCTGATCATAGAAGGATTGGTAGCCTGCATCGGTGACAATAATGCTGAGATCAATATCGGAATGGGCGTCTGCGGTGCCCTTTGCGTAGGAGCCACCAAGCAGCGCGGCAATCACCCGCACATCAGCGGCACAGGCGGCGACAAAGCGATCCAGGTATTGGCGGTGGTGCGAAGAGAGCGGCAGGGTTGTGAGATCGATCATCGGCGATCAGACCTTTCTAGGAGGGCAATCCTATGGAGCCCGCCTGTCATGAACCATTTCCATTATAAACGGTGGTTGTATTATAATCTGCCGTAGAATATATAGCACAGAGGAGCCAGCGATGTCTCAGCTCTCGCCCGACGACGCGGCCAGCCTTGGTCAGGTCGAGAACGCCATTCGTACCGGATCACGACCGTCGGATCTGAAGATCACCGATATGCGCATCGCGGTTGTGTGCAGCAACTACGATTACCCGATCCTACGCATCGACACCAACCAGGGCGTGTATGGCATTGGCGAAGTACGCGATGCTGGCCACAAAGAGAATGCGCTGCAGTTTAAGAGCATGCTGCTCGGCCAGAACCCATGCAATGTCGATATGATCTTTCGTGCGATCAAGCATTTCGGCAACGCGGGCCGTGAGGGCGGCGGCGTCTCTGGAATCGAAATCGCACTCTGGGATCTGATCGGCAAGATCTATGGCGTGCCCTGCTATCAGTTCCTTGGCGGCAAGTACCGCGACAAGATCCGCATCTATGCCGATACCCCTGCGCCCGAAGAGGCGACTCCAGCGGGCTATGCGAAGCGGGTAAGTGAGCGCAAAGCGCTGGGATTGACCTTCATCAAGTTTGATATTCGGCCAGAATTGTTTGAAGATACCCCTGACGGAATTATCGGCAGCCCGGCACACTTCGAATATGATCTGGGGAAGCGCTGGCGGGCACCAGGCGGCGGCACGAGTGTGGCCCTGACTGACGCAGGAATCGCCAGGGCTGTCGAAGTAGTCGCCGCTGTCCGTGCAGCTGTCGGCTGGGATGTCGCGCTGTGTACCGACCATTTCGGCCATGGATATCTGAATGCCAAGGATGTCATCCGCCTTGGCCATGCGCTCGAACCATATGGCCTGGCATGGTTTGAAGATCCCATGCCCTGGTGGGATATCGCAGGCCACAAACAGGTCACCGATGCCATTGCAATCCCGACCGCCGCTGGCGAGGAATTATACCTATGGGAGGGGTTCCGCGAGCTGATCGAGCAGCGCGCCGTCGATATTATCCATCCCGATCTATTGACTTCTGGCGGGATGTTGGAGACCAAGCGTATCGCCGATTATGCCGAGCGCTATGGCCTTCCCACCGCACTGCACTTCGCTGGCTCACCGATTGCGTTCATGGCCAATCTGCACTGTGCCGCAGCCATCCCCAGCTTTGTCGCACTGGAACATCATGGGCTGGATCTGCCATTCTGGCGCGGCCTGGTGACTGGGTTGCCGGGGAACTATATGCAGGATGGCTATGTGGCAGTGCCGGAAGCGCCAGGGCTTGGTGTGGATCTCGATCTAGAGGGCATTGCAGCCAACTTACGGTTTCCTGGCCTGTTCGAGCCAACCGATGAATGGAATACGCCAAAGCTGGGCTTCTGGCAGCCGGATCGGCGGTGGGACAAATGACACGTTTTCCGCATATGAAAGGGGTGTTCGGCCTGTTGCCGACCCCATACAACGAAGACTATTCGATCCATACTGCCGATCTACGGGCTGCCGCAGATTTCTGCTGCCGCAGCGGCCAGCATGGCATCGTCTGGCCAGTGATGGTCGGCGAGTTCTATTTCCTGGGAGAAGAAGAGCGCATCCGCAATCTGGATGCCGTGCTGGATGAGGTCAACGGTCGGCTGCCGGTGATTTTCGGATGTTCGGGCGTTTCGATCCCGCAGGTACTCCTGTTTGCCCGCGCCGCACAACAGGCCGGAGCAGATGCAATCATTGCCATGGCTCCAGCGCGAACTAACCAAGCACTCGCGATTGAGCTGTTCCATCGGCTAGCCGATGCATTTGACGGGCCGATTGTATTGCAGAATGCCGCAATGTATGCGCCACTGAATGGTGAACAGATCGCCAGGCTGGTCGAGGATGTACCACAAATCGAATATATAAAAGAAGAGCGTCCACCCGGCCCAAAGCATATCGCCGAGGTCCACCGCCTGCTCGGTGATAAGGTCAAGACAATCTTTGGCGGTGCAGCAGGCAAATTTCTGCCCGATGAGTTACGCCGTGGGGCGAATGGTTGTATGCCAGCCTGTGAAATCGCTGATCTCCTGGCAAAAGTGATGGAACACTGGTGGGCTGGCGATCAGGCCAGCGCCCGCGAGCTCCATCGCCGCCTGCTGCCGTTGATCAATCTGGAGACGCACCCGTTTATGCGCTATATCCTGAAGCGGCGTGGCGTGTTTACCTCGACGGTCGAGCGCGCCCCCGCCGCTGCCGAGGCGCTTGATGCCGACGACCGGCACGAGATTTCGACCCTGATCGAGACGATTAAGGACGATATCGCGCACTATCCATTCGGGCCGGAGTAGCCTCTGCGGCGCCATCCCGCTGGCCGTTGCCGACGCC
>JBBQSD010000227.1:0-6086 GCA_038214135.1 Chloroflexales bacterium
TGGTAGCCCATACACGATAGCAGGCGAATGTCCGATTGTCTGGCCTCCATGGACGCCAATATGCGCACACATGGGCGAAGAACGACCTGCGAAATGGCCGAACATTCGCCCAAAATCACCCTTGACAAACGGATGATGACCTTAACCTATGGGGCATAACCTCTGTGTCTGCCCACGCTGATGGCGTTGTGCTGCCCAATGTGGGCGAACACGAGGTTCGCCCTCTACGCGATGGTTGGGCATGGTGGTTCACTGCAGAAGAATCCGTCGCACCCCCGCTCACCGTATTGCTTGACTCCGCCGATATACTCATGCGTGTGACTCGTATTCTAGTTCGTATCATCGCCGCGCAATGTAAGGAGATGCACACAATCTATGCAAGCATGCGAAGAATTCAGTGTTCCCCAGAAAGGCGCATGAAGTCGCCAAGCGGATCGAGGAGCAGTTTGTCCCACAGATGCAGGCTGCCGCAGGGTTTGTGGCGTATTATCTTGTGAATGTTGGCAGTGATGAGGTCGCCAGTATCAGTATCTTCCAGGATCAAGCCGGAGCGGATACAGCCAACCAGAACGCAAGTGCCTGGGTGAGGCAGAGTCTTGGCGATATTATTGCTGGCCCACTCGAAGCGCGAGCCGGAGAAGTGCTGGTGAATACCCAGGCATAGCACGCCGCAGGCTGATACATCTTTATTTTTTAATCGAGCAGGATTCATCTGCACCTGTGGAGTGCGGCAGCCATGCTGCCGCTGCGCAAGCATGGCTTGCGCAATCCACATCAGCACCAGCAGCGTCAGACGCGATCTCCTCACATATTTCGCCAAAGTTCATCAGCGCTCCGTAAACGAAGGTTCATCGTCCCCTTGACGCAGGCTTCAGACTGCCCATAGCGGGGCATCTCTTGTTTCTGAATTATTTCGCTATATTCCACCAGCCTGCCGATTCACGTACCAGCATCATCCTGCTACATTATCGTAATACACTAATGCCAGCCGAACTGTTACTCTATCACTACGTCATCATACAGGGAGGCATTCATGCAACAACATACACGCCTGCTTTCTATGCTGCTCTTTGGCTTGTTGGTGTTCACCACTGGTGTCCAGGGCACGAATCGCTTCCTGGTTCAGCCAATTCCTGCCGCTATCAACCTGCCAAACCCAATTCTGTTTGTGACCCAAGTGCCGAACCCGGCCACCTTCGCAACCATTGGTGCAACATTCGGTAATCAAGAGGCTAGCCTGTATTCTGCCCCACGCGGTGGCGATCTGTGGATTCGCTATGGCGATGGCACACTCAAGAACCTGACGTTGGCCGCCAATTATGGCAGCAAAGATCCGACAGGGTTTCAGGATGCGAGTGCGATTGCAGTTCGCGATCCAGCAGTCTACTGGGATGGAACAAAGGCGCTGTTTAGCATGGTCGTTGGTGCCACCACCAAGCGCTATCAGGTCGATACCTTCTACTGGCAGCTGTACGAAATCACCGGGCTTGGCCTCAACACAACGCCGGTGATCACCAGGGTGCCAAACCAGCCAGCCAACTATAACAACCATAGCCCAATCTATGGCACCGATGATCGAATTATTTTTGTGAGTGATCGCCCGCGCAGTGGCGAGAACCAGCACTACCCGCAACTTGATGAATATGAGTTGACGCCAGTGAATACTGGTTTGTGGAGCCTGAATCCAACAAGTGGCGATCTCAAACTACTCGATCATTCGCCATCTGGCGATTTTACCCCCATGATCGATAGCTATGGCCGGGTGATCTTCACGCGCTGGGATCATCTCCAACGCGATCAGGAGGCCGATGCAGACAAGGCGGATATTGCTCAGGGCCAGCAACCAACCTATGGCACATTCAACTATGCCAGTGAAGCGGCCAACGCACCATATCAGCTCAATCAGCGCAGCGAGGTCTTCCCTGAGCCACGGGGCACCAGCCCGGATCTGCCGCCGAACTCGAATCTTGTTGGCCATACCTTCAACTTCTTTGGGCCATGGCAGATCAACGAAGATGGCACCGAATCCGAAACACTCAACCATATTGGCCGCCAGGAGTTTGGCGTCTATACCGAGCGCAGTTTTAACGATGACCCCAACCTGACCTATCTTTCGGGCAGCCAACACGCCAACCAGTATCAACTGCGTGCCGATGGCGGCTTGTTTCACATCAAAGAAAGCCTCGTCACGCCTGGCCTGTACTATGCCACGAATGCTCGTGAGTTCGGTACTCATTCCGGCGGGCAGGTTATCACCCTGACTGGCGCACCAACCCTGAATGCTGATCAGATGGTTGTGACGCCCATAACGCACCCGGATACACAAGCCGCCGATGACACCCCAAGTGCCAATCATTCGGGAATGTACCGCGATCCACTACCACTCAGCAATGGCCAGATCGTCGTTGCTCATACCACCGCCACCAAACAGGACCAGAACCAGGGCAGCAGCACCAATCCGATCTCGCTGTATGATTTCCGCCTGAAATTGCTGGCTGATGCTGGTAATGGCTACCAGAATGGTGGACAGCCGCTGACAACCGGAATTGTTGAGACGATCAGCTATTATAGCCCCGATGAGTTGGTGAGCTACAGCGGGCCATTGTGGGAACTGAATCCGGTGGAAGTACGTGTTCGCCAACGGCCACCACGGCGTAGCCCCCAGCTCCAGGCTCCCGAACTGGCCGCGTTTGCAAGTGCTGGCGTCGATCCAGCGGCGTTTCAGGCCTATATGACTAATAATAATCTGGCATTGGCCGTTTCACGGAATGTCACAATCCGCGATAATGCCGATCTCCAACAACCATTCAATTTGCGTGTCCCTGGTGGCGTGCAAACGATTGGTGCGCCCGGTAAGATCTATGATGTCTCGGCCATGCAGTTCTACCAGGCCGACATGCTACGTGGTAAGGGCATGTATACAAGCAACTCAAGCCCACAACCAGGCCGCCGCGTACTGGCGCAGCCATTGCATGATCCAATTGCGCTGTTCTTCAATGGTGCCCAGAGTGGGCCAGTGGCTGGCAGCGTCACAATCGCCAACGATGGATCAGTCGCGGCATTTGTTCCAGCCCGCCGCGCAATGTCCTGGCAGATCGTCGGCCCTGCTGGGGTTGGGGTTATTCGTGAGCGCATTTGGGTGACATTCCAACCAGGCGAGGTACGTGTCTGTGCTTCCTGCCATGGCCTGAACAACACCAGCCAGGCTGGCGGAACAGAGCCAATCAACACGCCCGAGGCATTGCGAAAGCTGTTGCTCGATTGGAAAGTGCGTAATAGTATGGCGATGAATTATCGAGCGTATCTGCCGGTGGTGCAGCGGTGAAAAAGGAGTCAGGAGTCAGAAGTCAAGAATCCGGTAGAGACGCTCCGCTGGAGTCTTATAGAAGCCACGTATGAACAATGGATACTCTCAGAATCCGCAGGCTGATGGGTTTTGCGGAAATAATCGGGAAACAAGGGATGCCCTTCCATCCGCAGGCTAAAGCCTGCGGCAAGGAGAGGATGAACCATAGCCGCGTGGCTTCAGCCCGCGGCGTGGAGGTAAACAATACCCGATTAAGATGAAGACTCCCCCAGGCTATTACACAATCTGGATCGCGACGTTGCTGTTCTTTGGTGGCTTCTATGCGTTGCTTGTGCCGCTGCCACAATATCTGCACATCATCGGAATGGCAGATTGGCAGATTGGCGTCGTGCTTGGAACGTTTGGCATTGCATCACTGATTGGCCGCCCGCTGGCTGGTATCGCTGTGGATCGTATTGGCGCACGGCCAGTGCTGTTCATTGGTGCTGGTGCGCTCATTATTGGTGCATTGGGCGTGCCAGCAACAAGTACTATGGCGCTGCTGCTTGTGCTACGGCTATTGCAGGCGATAGGCTATGTGGCCTTCACCACGGCAGGCACCGCATTAATCATCGTGCTGACTTCAGCAGAGCAACGTGCTCAACGATTGGCCATCTTTGGTATTGCCGCCAATCTGGCAATCACGCTGACACCAGCTATGATGAGTGCGCTGCTTACTATTCTGCCGCTCTCTAGCGGCTTTGTTATTGCCAGCGGGCTTGCATTGATCGCTGGGTTGCTGGCCATGTGGGTGCCACGATTGCCAATGACATCCACGCCCGGTGCTTCCGTTCCCTGGCATTTACCTCGTTCGCTGTGGTTGCCAATGCTGATCGCCGGATTATTTGGAGCTGGGTTCGCCGCCCTTTTTCAGTTTGCACCAATCCTGGCCGAGCGGCGCGGGGATCTGGCGGCTGGCTGGTTGTATAGCGTCTATGGTATCGGCATTATTCTCACACGCCTCAGCAGTGGGCGGATGCTCAACAATATATCAAGATCACAATTGTTACGTCTTGCAGCAATCAGCATGATCAGCGGTCTTGGGCTGATCGCAGCTACTCCACCAGTAGCTCTGCTGCTCTTGGCCGTCGTGCTGATCGCCTATGGATCAGGAATGTCCCACCCTATACTTCTAACACACCACGCCGCCCTACTTCCCCAGGCACCAGGGCTAGCAACAGCAGCATTCTATATTGGCTTTGATCTGGGAATTGGGTTGGGAAGCTGGTTGTGTGGGGTGTTACTGCAAATCGCTGGCATCAGTGGTTTATACACAGGTGCAGCATTGATTGTTGCACTGGTATTGCTGCTGGTGTCGCGGCGGGAGATGTCGTGATGCATCGATTGCAATGATACCACATAACGGGCGGTTCGCGAACCGCCCCTACATTCGTTGTTGTCGATGTCGACGGTTTCAATAGCATCGTGCTCATTCGGGCGCAGCCGTGGCATGATCAACGGTGGTTGCGGTACCAGGGTGGCCGATTTGAAGCTCGTAGCAAGGCCCCATATCAAACCTCCCTCAGTCTGGTAGGATAAATAGGAACCTGATGCTTCTTTGTTCTTTCGATAAAAGGCAGGAATCATGCACGACATACCAACTCAGGTCGTTTCAGTCAATGTGGGTATCCCGCGCCATGTGAAGTGGAAAGGGCGCGACGTGAGTACAGGCATCTTCAAGGAACCAGTGGGCGGGCCGGTACAGGTTCGCCGCCTGAATATTGATGGCGATCAACAAGCCGATCTGGCGGTTCATGGTGGTGCCGAGAAGGCGGTCTATGCCTACCCAGCCGAACACTATCCACTCTGGCGGCACGAGCTGCCAGAGATGCAATTGACGTGGGCGATGTTTGGCGAGAACCTAACAACACAAGGGCTCACCGAAGAAACGGTTTTCATCGGTGAGCGCCTCCAAATCGGCGATGCGATCCTGATGGTGACACAGCCACGCTCCCCGTGTTATAAACTCGGTATACGCTTCGGGCGCGATGATATGCTGCGCCGGTTGACGCAAAGCCGCCGAACAGGTTTTTACCTGTCGGTTGAACACGAAGGCCAGATCACAGCCGGGGATGAGATTGTGCGCCTTGGCCACCCACACGCCAGCATGACGATTGCAGCAATCGCTGACCTCCTATTCGCCAAGGTGCCTGCCACAGCCGATCTGCGGCGTGCCATTGCGCTACCGGATCTTGCAGCAGTTCTGCATGATTATTTTGCCGACCGATTATTGCAGCTCGAAGAAGGCTAAACTCTAAGGAAGCCACGGTCAAGTCATCCTGAGCGGGAGTGCCCTATTGGCCGAGAATCTTGGAAACGTAGCATGATGTGAGATGCTTCGCTGCCGCTCAGCATGACATACCAGATCATCACTTCAGCTGTATTGTACTAAACTCATCGCAGAATGAAACCCGCAACATTGATAGCCGTAGAGACGCAAGATTTTGCGTCTCTACGGCCCGACAAACAAATGTGGAGAGCCCATCGTTCAATGAGTTTGGTTGTACGAGTGTTCGAGGATGTTACGCCACTACCTGTACAAGATTGATCAGATTGCCACAGGTGTCCTCGAAGATGGTGGAAATGATCGGGCCTATATGCTCGGGTTCGCCATGAAATGTAACACCACTGGCCTGTAGACGTTTTACCTCAGCATAGATATCATTCGTGGTGAAGGCAGTCGCCGGAATACCAGCCGCAAACAGTGCCTTCTGGTATTCACGCGCAGGCGGGAAACCCA
>JBBQSD010000228.1:0-5877 GCA_038214135.1 Chloroflexales bacterium
CTACATCTACGAGAAGGCCAGTTGGTCAGGGATTGCCAGTTCGACCGCCTATAACGCCGATACCGCCTATGCGATCTGGCGTGGCTGTTATGAGGGTTATGAAGGCTGGTTGAACACCGTCGAGCGCGGCCAGGAGTATGCCGCTGGTGATATGCTCGGCTGTATGGGCCGCTGGTTTGCCGGACGCTGGCACACCACCGCCGCGAACGACTACAGTAGCCGGGTGCAATCCTACCGTGATACCCGCATCTGGGAGCAGGCCAACTTCCAGGAGCCATAGCGTTTCAGACCAACGCATCGGGTTGTGGGTTATGATGCAGTTCTGTGGCTTGCAGCTCCACAGCGACCGAACTACAGAACTGCAGAACTAGCTTACCGCAGCCTCGATCACACGATAGGGAGATTGTCCCAGACAGCTCTCACCCTAGCCCTGCTTCCATTGGGAGCGGGGCTATTTCATTGGTCAATCTATACTCAAATATCCGTTATTATGCATTGAATAATCTTTCATAGCTAACAACTGCGGCTGTACACACAATACTGGATCGTGTACAATTATTGCCTATACAACAGAAGTCGGGAACCCGCATTCAGAAGCCAGGATTGCGCCAAGGCAACATAGATGGAGAGGCGCGCCGCTGAGGCTGCTAGCTGATACCCTATAGCCATCTAATGTTGCAGGAGAGTGGATAGAGTAGTGTATGGATGATATGGAGCGGCTGGCGCTGGCTGCCATCGTACATGATCTGAGTGGATTGTTTGCAGGGCGCTCTGTTCCAGCAGCGGCACTGCGTGTGCTTGGGCTAGCCGCGCTCGATACCCGTGATCAAATTGCATTCCTGAAACGGGCCGAAACCTATGCGTTGGCGGCTCGTCAAGCGACTTTGGTTCCGGTCCATGGCTCATTGCGCTCTGTGTTTGGCCAGATCGATCTTGTGCCGCAACGCCAGGCTGGTGAGCTAACCCCATCGCAGGATCTGTTCTATCGCTTTGCCGCATTGCCGGCTGCGTTTCAGTTTGATGAGACATTTGCTCCGTTGGCAAACCCCAATCCCGATGATCGCCACACACTGCTTGATGCGCTGTTGCGCGATCTGGAGCGGATTGGCCAGCAGATCAATCGTAATGATGTCGGGCGACTCACGACTCACCTGTTGGCTAGTTTGCAGCGCTATACAACCCGCCTGCCAGTTCATTATGATGATCTGGCGTTCTATGATCACGCTCGGCTGACAAGTGCAATTGCGCTGTGCTTGTATCGCTATCACGCCGCACAGCCAACCGAAGCAGCTCTGTTGGCTGGTGAGGATGCCGAACGCTTCTGCCTGCTGGTCGGTGATCTTTCTGGCATTCAGACCTACATCTTCGATATTGCTTCAATTGGGCCTGGTGGTGTGGCCCGCCGCCTACGCGCTCGCTCGTTTTATCTGAGCACACTGGCCGATCTGTTGGGCCGCCAGGTGGCATGGCGGCTTGGGTTGCCCGACACAAACCTGCTGATGGCATCGGGTGGTAAATTCTATGTGCTGGCCCCCAATACTGCCGATCTGGCCGCGAACATCGCGCAGTTGCGCTATGAGATCGATAGCTGGCTACTGGAGCAATTTAATGGCGAGATTGGCGTTCATCTGGCGGGGCTGCCCTTTAGCGGGGCAGCGTTTCGTGCCAGCAGCCCCGATCAACCAGGGTTTGGGAGCCTGATTGGCCGCTTGGGCCAGTTGCTCAACCGTGAGAAACGCCGCCGTAGCCATAGTATCCTTAGCAATGCTGGCATCTGGAGTGATGACGCTTTTGTTCTGCGCCAACGCGATTTCGCTGGGCGCAGTGAGTGTGTCAGTTGTCATAAGTTTCCAGCCGAGATTGAGGCGACATTATGCCAGCAGTGCCAGCGCGATCTGGTGCTTGGCGCGCAACTGCCACGCGTTCGCTACCTGGCCTACTATGCGCCTGGTGCTACTGGCGCAGAACAGGCCACACTGCCCATGCCGCTCGGTTGGTCGGCGCGGGTGCTGGCGAGTGCCGATCTGACCACCGTGGGTAATCCGGCGTTGGTGCTGAAACTCAACGATCCACAGATCGATGAACTGATTGCCCACCCAGCAAGTTTTCGCTACCTGGCCAACTATGTGCCGACCAATCGCGACGGTGCTGGATTAAGCTTCGAGGAGATTGCTAAGGCAAACCCGGAAGCACCCCAAGGCCGCGAGCTGCTTGGTTATCTGAAAGCTGATGTGGATTACCTTGGCATGCTATTTGCCGAGGGGCTGCGGCGCGATGGTAGCAGTTTCGATACCGCTCCGCAGATTGCGGCGCTCAGCCGTGAACTGGATCTGTTCTTCTCGGCTGGTATCCAACGATTGCTCAGCCAGACTGCTGCATTCCAGCGGGTGTACACGATCTTCTCTGGTGGTGATGATCTGTTTCTGGTTGGGCCGTGGGATCAGGCGGTGCAACTGGCGTTTGCCATTCGGCAGGGCTTACAGCGCAGCACTGGCATGCATCCCGATATAACGCTCTCGGCTGGCGTGTTGTTCACCAGGCCACGCTACCCAATCGCACGGGCGGCTGGCGATGCCGAGGATGCGCTCGAATTGGCCAAGGAACGTACCTGGACAGACGGACATGGACGGCAGCGAACCCGTGATCAGATCAGCATTCTTGGTGATACGCTGCATTGGGATGCTGCAAACACGATCTTTGCCGAACTGGAGCAACTGCGGCTGACCTCGGCCAACCTGACCTCGGCGCTATTATATGATCTGATCCAGTTTGGTGAAGCCTATCGCCGCTGGCAGGCCAGCAAAAGCAACCCCGCTGATCAGACCACTGCATTGCGCTATAAGGCCCATTTTGCTTATACCATCGCCCGCAATCTGAGGCGCGGCGATCCCGTGTTGTATGGCTGGGCCGATCAATTGATCCGCTCATTGCATGGCGATGCGCAGCCATCATTAACGATCCAACACCTTGGCCTGATTGCAACCTACCTGCTGTATGCTCGGCGCGAACGGAGGAGCACGACCAATGACGAATAATCGTGAAGAAGGCACTGTCAAGAACTTCGATACTGAGCGTGGCTTTGGCTTTATTGCTCGTAGGAGCGGCGCTGATCTCTATTTTAATCAGAGCGCGCTGTTACAGAGCCGAATCGATGCTATTCAGGCTGGAGATCGGCTCTCGTTTGTGGTGCGGCAGACAAGCGAAGGCAAGTATCGCGCCGAACAGTTGCAACTGGTGAGCCGTGGCAGTGCGCCGCCCGTTCAGCCAATTGCTCGGCCAAGCACGCAGACAGACTTTCGCATTGATCAAAACTACCTGGCCGATGGCTATTTTTATACCCAGAACGATAAAGAGTATCTGCGCCCTGAGTTAGTTGACAGCCAGGCGATTGATGTGGCCAAGTTGCTTGGCAATCATGATATGAAATCAAACCAACTACGGCGCTTCTTTGGCAAGGTGCGTGGCATCGAAGCCAATTTGGATCGCAATAACGATTTTGAAGCGGTCAAAACCGACATTCAGGGCCTGAAGCGTGATGTGGCCTACCAAGTTGGCCGTAAGATGGTTCCAGAGGTGTTCAAGCAATTTATTGATCGCAATGTTGATCTGGCAGTTGCTGATAGCAAGAGCTTTCGGCGTGGTTTCTTACAGCATTTTGAATCAGTTATTGCCTATTTTGTGTATCATTTCCGCGATAAGTAGCGCTATGATGCTAAAGGAGTAATCATGAGTACCATCCTAACAAAATACTTGGTGATCAGTGGCACGATCACCTGTAGCACTGGCCTACGAATCGGCGGTTCGAATGAGAATATCGAGATCGGTGGCTTGGAGAACACGATCATCCGCCATCCGCTGACCGATGAGCCCTATATTCCGGGTTCATCGCTGAAGGGCAAGGTACGCTCGTTGCTTGAGTATCGCAATGGGCGGCGCACGAGCCAGAATCAGCCAAAAGGCCAGGGTGGCCGCGATGATGGCGAGCCATGCCAGTGTGGACGCTGTATGATCTGCCGGGTATTTGGCCCGCACAAAAATACCCGCCATGATCAGGGGCCGACGCGGGCGTTGTTCCGTGATGCGCCACTGAATGAGGAATCGCGCAAGCAATTGCAGGATGCCCGCATCACCAAGGGAATCGCCTATACCGAAATCAAAACCGAGAATATGATCAATCGCAATGTTGGTGTGGCCGAGCATCCGCGCACCCAGGAGCGGGTTCCTTCGGGCACGATCTTCGATTTCGAGATCTCGGTGCGGATTTTTAGCGATGATGATGAACTGGCCATGTTGCAACTGATCAAGGATGGGCTGGCTATGCTGGAACAGGATTACCTTGGCGCATCGGGCAGCCGTGGCTATGGCAAAGTTCAGCTCAGCTATACGGTCGCCTAGCGATGCAGACCTACCGTGCCATTGTGCGCCCACATGCGGCGACTCGTTCGCCCTGGCAGGCCGACATGCTGTTTGGCCATTTGTGCTGGCAGATTCGCTATCGCGATGGTGAAGCCGCCTTGCACACATTCCTACAGCACTATCATCAGAATACGCCGCCGGTGTTGTTCTCCGATGGCTTCCCTGGCGACTGGTTGCCGCGCCCATTGCTGCCGCGCCCGGCTGCGCCGATAGAAGCCAGTAAGCCTGTGCGGATTGTGGCATTCCAGCAGGCCAAGCGCGAGAAGAGCGTGCGCTGGATCAGCAGGGCCGAATTCGAGCGCATGCGCAATGGTGAGCTGGTTACGTTTGGTGAACGAGCGGCAATCCAGCAGGGGCGCAGTGAGCTCAAGAACCAGATCAACCGCCTGACGGGTGGCACAACGCCACCAGAGGATCTGCCCAACGGCAGTGGCAATCTGTATAACGTCGAGGAATTGGCCTATCGCCAGGAGCAGCAGCCGATTGATATCAGTGTGTATGTGCGGGTGCGCGATGAACAGTGGGCTCATTTCGCGCAGGCATTTTTGGCCGAACTCGCCCGTGGCGGCTATGGTGCCAAGAAATCGGTTGGCTATGGGCAGTTCAGCCTGATCGGATGGGAAACCTGCCCCGAGCTGGATCGGGTGCCGGAGCGGGCAGTTGGCTTCATCAGCCTGAACAACTGGGTACCAGCGGCCAGCGACCCAACCGACGGACGGTATAGCACGCTGGTCAAATATGGCAAAGTGGGCGAAGAGTTCACCAACAGCGGCAACCCATTCAAATACCCATTGATCATGCTGGCTGCTGGATCGAGCTTCGCCACCGATGGCGCGCCGCTGCCATGGTATGGGCGAGTCGTGCAGAATATCAGCGTCGTCAATGCCGATATCGTCCATTATGGGTTTGCGCTGGCGATTGCCAGCACCTGGGATGCCAGCAATGAGATCGACCAATGACCAGCCAAACAACCGTATTTTGCATGGAACGCCCTGGTTTTGGCCACAATCGCCAAAACATGCATAATAGGTAGTCGTTGGTAAATTGGCGAAAGTGCATCAGGAAGCGCACAAACGCATAGAGTGGAATGCGGAGGAGTGACAACCAATGCCCCGCAGGAGAGGGGATTACGACATCGAACCCCAATCTGAGCCCACGCAGCTCGATCTCGGTGACAACCAATGCCCCGCAGGAGAGGGGATTACGACATTACGAGCCGCTTGGATCAGTTGGTACGTCAACGTGACAACCAATGCCCCGCAGGAGAGGGGATTACGACTATCGTAAATCACGCGCAATTGGAGCGAGGGTAAGATCGTGACAACCAATGCCCCGCAGGAGAGGGGATTACGACCATAAGATCCTTATCGACAACAACAGTGACACAGCCGTGACACCCAATGCCCCGCAGGAGAGGGGAGTACGACGAAATGCCCAATGTACATCTCAACTCCAACATTG
>JBBQSD010000229.1:0-5846 GCA_038214135.1 Chloroflexales bacterium
CTTGATCGTCCTCGAGGTAAAACCAGATCCGAAACCACTCAAGAAGTAGTGTCACAGCCCAAACAAGCGCTCGGTGGCAACATTCCATCCTGCGATGATTGCAGTAGGAACAATTGCCTTCCCACGATAGATATGCTCAGAGCGATAGACATTGCCAGCCAACAGCAGCAGTTCGATGGTGCGGCTGGCGGGATCAACAATCCAGTATTCTGGTACGCCACCAGTCGCATACAGATCCCGCTTCTCACGGCGGTCGTAGCTGGCGGTGCTTGGTGAGGCAATTTCAATCACCAGATTTGGTGAGCCAATGATTCGTTGGGAGGTAATTACCGCTGAACTTTGGTTCAGCACAACGACAATATCTGGCTGCACGATCGTATCTGGCCCGAGTTCGAGATCAATCGGCGCATGAAAAACACGCCCATGACCGGCGAGTTGGATCTGTTGCATCAAGAAGTAGAAGATATACCCACTTGCCGTTTGATGGTCGGTTCCAAGCGCTGGAGCGATACGCAGTTCTCCATGAACAAGCTCATAGCGTACTCCATCGTTCGGCAGGCACTCATAATCGGCTATCGTCCAATGCCCATCGATTGGCGGAACAAGGTGTGTCACTGGCCCAGCAACCGGCAAAATATCAGTGGTCATCTGCAGTTCCTTTTGGTATTACCAGATTGCCAGATTACTGGGTCAATCGAACAATCACTCAATTACTCAATCATTACACCGTCTCATCTGGCGAACCAGCGAAGAACGTAGTGATAGCAGCGCGGAATGGCAGTGTCGGTGAGGCAAGCTCGTCGGTGCCAGCAAAGGTTGTCGTCTGGAGATACACACCCGCTGCGCTATCGGGCTGTGTTAGCACCAAGACATCGCGGGTGGCGGGGCGCACGATCCAGTATTCGGCAAGCCCGGCGCGGGCATAGGCGGCTCGCTTGATCTCCATATCCTTTTCGATGTTGCCAGGCGAGAGGATTTCGACAATTAATGCCGGAACGCCATTGATCCGTCGATCATAGATCATGCCACGCTCGGCAGCAGCGACAACGACAATATCGGGCTGCACGGGATCACAGCTAGGCATGAGTAGGCCAATTGGTGCGAATGCAACCAGGCCAAGCTGTGGATCTTCAATCTGGGTTTGCAACAAACGGATGATGCGGCTTGCAATCCACTGATGGAAGAAACTGGGTGCTGTAGTCATATACAGAACTCCATCGATCACCTCATAGCGATGGCCATCGTCGGGTAGCTGCGACCAACGGGCATAGTTCCAGGTAGCATCAAGCGAGCGCGTCACAAGTTCAGGGAGAGTAAGGGTTTCAGTTGACATCTATGGCTCCTTCCATGCAGTTATCGTATTGTACCATGGCTCCAGATCACCAAATTGTGTGATGATTTGTGCCATAGGTCTCATACTTTGTTTGAAAGCATGGCGGTGGCTGATGCTACGCTGGTGTGTTCCTGTTCGCATGGTGCTTTTGGTTTGCCGCCGTGTGCTGCTACGGGCGTTATTCTATGCAAATTATGGGTCGTTCTACAATCAGTTCATCATGTGATCGGTCAATCACATAATCCCGCAAAGATCAACCATCAATCAGGTCATCGGTTCATCATCAATCAGTCAATCGGTTAAAGGGGTATGCTATGGCACCACCGACGCATGAGCAGATTGCTGCCTTTCAATCGCGCCTGCCAGCCTTTCGCGCGAGTATTGCGCCGGTGTTGGCCGAGTATGCTATCGCCACATGTGATGGCCTGATTATTGCGGCCACTGGCCAGGCTGAGACGGCAGCGTACCTGGTTGGTGCTCTCCAACCGCCACGTCTGGCCTATATTCCCACGCCTGGTACCGAGAGTTTTGCTGCCGATCTCAAACAGTATCTGCCCGATTTGGCCGATTACCTGGATGAGCAGCTGAAATCCTACCATCAGCCCGCCACCCCCGATGATACCCAGGGGATCTATCTTGCGCTCAAAGCGATTCTTGCGCATTGGCCCAGCCAGGGTGCCTATTTTGTGGATATCACCGGTGGGCGCAAGCCTATGTCGGTTGGGCTGGCCCAGGCTGCCCACCTCTTCCCGCATGTCTACCCTGTGTATGTTGGCAGCGACTACGATGCGGCCAGGAACCGATTTGTTGATGGCACACAGCACTTTGTCATTCCGCCCGATCCCTATGCCATCTTTGGCGATCTCCAGGCTGCGGAGGCCGAGCGCCTGTGGCACGCACACGATTACGCTGGGGCACACAAGATCTTCACCGATCTTGCTGGGCGAGGCGCTTCCGCTGATCAAGTGCGCTATCGGGTGTTAGCAACGCTGGCCGATGCCTACCACTGTTGGGGTGAATTCGCCCTCACAGATGCCAAAACGCGGCTGAGCATCGTGCTTGCCAGTACACTGCCAGCGCAGTTGGTGCCATTCGAGCCGATTCTGCGGCAGCAGGCGGCCAGCCTGAATCGGCTGAGTACCACTATTCTGCGCGCCTCTGGCCAGGATCGTATCGCTGCGCTGAAGACACTTGCCGATCTGCCGCGTATGCTCGATCTGCTGGGCACGCTCGATAGTGGTGCACGGCGCAATGAACAGCGCCAGGATTATGATACCGCTGCACTGCTCCACTACCGCTGCCTGGAACTGATCAGCCAGCATCGATTGGCGACATGGGATGTGCTCAGCGAATATCCCGATTTTCGGAGTGTCATGCGCCGCATCCCCGATCTCGATCAGCGCTACCGCACCATCGAAGATCTGATTGGTTTTCAACCACGCGGCCTGCCATTTCCTGGTCGCAATGGCAAAATCCCGCCGCTGGCCCTGTTCAATGGCTATATGCTGCTTGCAGCGCTTGATGATCCGTTGGTGCGCGGCTATGATATTACCCAGATTCGGGATCGTGCTGAGGCCCGTAATAAGAGTATCCTGGCCCATGGCTACCGGCTGATCGATGCACACACATACCAGCGCTTTGCAGCAGTTGTCGATACGCTGCTCGACCGCTTTTTACAATTGGGCAACCAGGATCGTGCCGCCTGGGAAGCGGCCTTCCGCTTTGTTCCGCTTGCAGCCTAATAGGATGAGGATCATGACGGAATCTGAGAAGCGCCGTGGTGGTGATCGGCGCAGTAGTATGCTCACCTTTCAGCGGCGCATGTTGGTAGCGCGGCGGTTGATCCGTGGCACGGCAACAACCGCAGCTCTCGTACGGGCGGCCAGGGATGCCCAAGGGCCAGAAGCCTACCCCGCTGATGCCGCTGCGGCCGTGCGTCATGATATTGCCGCCCTACGCGATATGTTTCTGTGTGAGATTAGCTATCAGCGAGCACATGGCTATCGCCTTGACGATCCCGGCGATCTGGCGCTGCTGGATCTGCCAGATGCCGAATTAGAAGCCCTGGGCTTCCTACTCAGTACCTTTGCGGATGGGATCTTGCCGAATGCAACCAGAATTGATGCGCTGCTGGATAGAATTATCGGGTTGCTGCCGGAAGCGCGCCGGGTGCAACTGCAAACTGCTTCAACCCACCCGCGCCTGGAGCAACCCCGTTCGGCGCGCACCCCCGAACAGACGGTGATTGAGCGGTTGAAGCGGGCGCTTGGCAGATCACAGATTGAGTTCGAGTATATCTCCTCCTATGCCAGTTCTGGCGAGATGATTCACCACACGGTCGCCCCCCACGATCTGGTCTATCGCGATGGGCATACCTACCTGACCGGCTATTGCCTGAAGTGCCGAATCCGCGAGTTGGTCGATACCCATATTACCTATCGGGTTGATCGGATGGTGGTTGGCAGCCTGCGCGGATTACCGAATCAACTGCCTGCTGGGGTGGCCACGCCACGCCGCTACCAGCTACGCTACTGGCTGAGCCCGCGCGTGGCCGCTCGCCGCGATATTGCGCTGTGGTTTCCCGATAGCCACCCAGAATTTCTCGATGATGGCTCGGCGTTGGTTCAGGCGCAGATCAGTGATCTGTGGCAGGCACGCCAGGTGTTGTTGCGCTATCGCGAACACTGCCGCGTGATCGAGCCACCAGAACTGATTGCGATGATGCAGGAGAGCATCGAGCAGATGCGCCAAATCTATCAATAATGTGAGGATCAGGTTTGTATGAAGTCGTCAGCAGTGCTCGATAGTGTTCGACAATTATTTGAGCCACGCGGCCCGATTCCGGTGCTGTTCATTCTTGGCTCAATTGCACTCTCCATCCTGGGCAGCGCGATCTATCAACTCTTGACGAATGTGCTCGGCGATCAGCCCTTCACGCTGATCACCGTGGCGATTGGTGCCGTCGTGATCTTCTTGTTTGCGATCACCGGCTTACGCTGGGCGATCGCACGGGTGACACGGGTGTCCATTCCACCGGTGGTGGTCTCACCAGAGCAGCGGGCCGCGCCACACAGCGCGCTGATTCTGCCGATCGGGCTGCGCGCTGACGGGCCGGAGATGCCGATTGCGCGCTGGCATGCACGGGGCGGGCGGCTCCGCCATTGCTGGCTGCTGGCCTCACCCCAGGCCGAGGCCAGCGAGAAGTACCGCAACCTCCGTCAATGGTTGGTCGAGGCCAATGTGGTCGTCCATCCGCTCTCTGTCGGCGATGTGAACCAGGCGGAGCAGAGCTATCGCGCCATTCGCGAAGCGATTGGTGAGGCCCGCTTACTGCGTGGAGGCACGCCACTGATCGTTGATATTACCAGCGGGACAAAATCGATGACGGCTGGTGCCATACTTGCCTGTTATGAGGAACGTACCACAGTCCAATTCTTGCCAGCTCCCTACACGGCCGCCGGTGCGCCGGTGACGGCGACAAATGCGGTCCAGGAGCCCATTGCGATCATGCTCCGGCAAACGTCGGGCGAGGAGATTGTATGACCATTCTGCTCTTGAACTATGCGCACCCATTGCCCGAAACACAGGCAGCACGGCTGACCAGTATGCTTGGTGAGGAAATGACCGTGCGCATGATCGCCAGCCAGGTGGATCGTGAGCGCCCGATTGCAGAAATCGCGCAGGAGTTAGCCGATGCCACGGATCTGACGGGTGAGCAGTGGCAGACTCAGCCAATTGTGGTGAACCCACCCAGCTTGGCACCGTTGGCCTTGGCGCTGATTGCAGAGATCCATGGTCGCAGTGGTGGCTTCCCGGCCATGCTGAACATTCGCCCGGTGGCCAACTCCGTCCCGACCCGCTACGAAATTGCAGAGGTGGTCAATCTGCAAACACTGCGTGAAGCAGCCCGCACCAAGCGTTAGTTCGATTACCAGATGATAGGATGACGTGATTGCTGGATTACTCGATTGGCAAATTGCCAGATTGCCAGATTGTCTGTGGTATCTGCCAGGATATGTTGTTTGAAAGAGCGTCGGTGGCTGGTGATCCCCAGTGCATTCCTGTTCGCTGAGTGCCAACGGCGCGCCGCCGGACATCCCGAAACCTAGGTGCTTCGCAAACGTCAGGCATTCCTGTTCGCTGAGTGCCAACGGCGCGCCGCCGTATGCTGCTAGGGGTGTTGTTCGATACAGGGTATGGTTCAGCTCACAATCAGCCAATCGGCCAATCAACCAATCACCACCGAAACACCATGCATGTTTCAACAGTGCCCATATTCTGGCCAGTTTCGCGAAAAGCAAACATGACATTGGTCATTGGTTATGGTAGAATAGCGCAGTACAATCAGCTACACAAACCATGTGTGATGCGTAGCACAGCAGCACAACGCCCCGCAGAGAAGGGGATTGAAACTCAGGTGTGCTGGTGCATCGCGCTGTGGTGTTTCAACAGCAGCACAACGCCCCGCAGAGAAGGGGATTGAAACTTATCAACTTCGGCCAACTCCTACACT
>JBBQSD010000230.1:0-5730 GCA_038214135.1 Chloroflexales bacterium
TCTGCCTGGAGCCTGATCTTTATTGGCGCGATGCCCATGATCGGCGCTGCTGGCACACTCTGGCTTGGTTGGTCGTGGTGGTATGCCCATTGGCGGCGCTGGATGCACCTAGACAGCACGCCAGCCGAACGGCCTGAGCCACCCGAATCCACCCCTGATCTGTGGTTTGCAGCACGCCAGGCGTATAGCCGCGCCCAACGCCTGATTGGCGTACTGCTGATTGGGAGCGCATTGGTGTTGGTTGTTGCGGTGAATGGCTACGAACAGGTTCGCAATACCATCCAGAGTGGTGATCTGTGGGTTGAGCCAACTGCACCAAGCAGCGCTGCCCGTCTCACATTTGCAAACCCAACGCGTCGGCTGCTTGTTGAAAATACCTTTGGCACGGGCACAGCCTCAGTCACGCTTGTCGCAGTATCGAATAGCGCACCAGTATCAGCTCCCACACTATTAACATTTCGCGATTCGCGGGTGAGCTATGAACACACCAGCTTAGACGTTGCTGGCGTCCCGCCGGGGCAATATCAGCTCAACGCACAGCTTGAGAGCGGCCCTGGTGGGCGAATTAGTTATGCGCTGGTGGAAAGCGGCGGCGTGTGGAGCATTATCCTTGCAGTATTGATTGGTCTGAGTGGCAGCGCTGTGCTTGCGTTTGTTGTATTGCTGCTGAGTACGCTTATTCAGCAGCCGAGTGCTTCGTAGGAACTCATACATTCATCCGCAGATGACGCAGATTATCGGCACCCGAATCAGCCCTGAGACCTATTGTGAACCTTTGAGAACCGTTCTATACTCTTGGCAGTTGCAGGAGCATATGAAGCACGCTCAAGGAGCGCAATGAACAGCATGAATCGCATCACTAATGGCCATTCGGTGCTTGGCGTTCCAGGGCGCAGCCTGATCAGTGAGGCGCTCGGGTTGCCAGCGGCATCAATCGCGTATCGGGTTGGCGAACTGTTGGCGGCCTGCTACCCGCAGCGGGCAATCATCGCCAGTGACGATTATGATTTTAATGTTGAGGCCTTTGCCGAGGCGGGCCATTGTGTACTGGCAACCAGCGATACCATGCATGCCGAGGTGCAGTCGAACTGGATCGCCGATCAGAAATACATTCTGCATACGATCAAACAGGCCTGGCTATCAATCGAGTGGCAGGGTACCAAACTTGATGTGCTACGGATGAGCTGGCCCTCATCGTGTGGAGATATCACCTATCGCTGGCTGATTGCCGAGACGCAGGCACAGTCCGAGGCATTCTTCAGTGCCGTTGGCACCTACAATAGCGATGTCGGTGAGACCATTATGGTCTTTCAGGATGGCTATTGGCAGAAGAATCGTGAGCTATATACAGCAATCAAGCGCTCGACCTTCGAGAACCTGGTGTTGGGTGGCACACTCAAGCAGGATCTGTATAACGATCTGGCGGCATTCTTCAAGGCCAAAGATATCTATGCACAGGCCAATATTCCCTGGAAGCGTGGCATTGTGCTGATTGGCCCGCCAGGCAATGGCAAAACCCACGCCGTCAAAGCGCTGATCAACGCACTCGGCCAGGATTGCCTGTATGTGAAGAGCTTCTCCGCAGAGAATACCGATGATCACCGCAACATCCGTGCCGTCTTTGAACAGGCCCGTGAGACAGCGCCGTGTATGCTGGTGATGGAGGATCTGGACTCGCTGATTACCGATCACAACCGCTCATTCTTCCTCAACGAACTCGATGGTTTTGCCGCCAATGAGGGCGTGGTGACGATTGCTAGCACTAATCACCCAGAGCGGCTCGATCCGGCGATTATGGCACGGCCAAGCCGCTTCGACCGCAAATATCACTTTGGGCTACCCAGCACGAATGAGCGGCGCACATACCTGGAGCTGTGGGGCAGCACACTCGATCCAGCCATGCAGCCCGCTGTACCAACGATTGATCAATTGGTAGCAGCGACCGATGGGTTCAGCTTTGCCTACCTGAAGGAATTGCTCGTCTCATCAACAATTCGCTGGGTTGAATGCCAGGAAGCTGGTGCCATGGATCGGATTATGCCAGTGCAATTGGCCGAACTATGGATGCAGATGGAGAGCCAGGGGTAGGGGCGGTTCGCGAACCGCCCTGGTAATTTGTCAACACACCCCGACAATGCTAGAATAGCAGCATCTAGTTCAGATGCCGGGAACGCCCGCCTGTGCGTTGGTACGCCGAGTGGGTGTTTTTATTGGGTGGAATTGCGCCATGGCTGCCACAATCCTCACGCTCGAAGCCGTAACGAAGCAATATGATGAGCGCCCGCTGCTTCAGGAAGTTGCGCTTGGTATTGCAGCCGGCGAGCGAGTTGGTGTCGTTGGCTTCAATGGTAGTGGCAAGACGACGCTGCTGCGGATTGTTGCTGGCATCGAACAACCAGATGCTGGCCGCGTCAGCATGACCCGTGGCCTGCGCGTGGCCTATCTTCCGCAGAACCCGGCGCTCAACCCCGATCTCACCGTGCTTACGCAGCTATTCCACGACGATACCCCGACCCTGCGGCTCGTCCGCGCCTACGAGGATGTCGCCGATGCCCTTGCTCACACCCCCGATGATGTGCTGCTTCAGGCGAAACTCAGCGGCCTGGTTGAGCAGATGGATGCGACAGGCGCATGGACGGTCGAGCAGGAAGCGCGCACAATTCTGACAAAGCTGGGCATTACCGATCTGCACGCCCGGGTTGGCGATCTCTCGGGTGGTCAACGCAAACGGGTGGCAATGGCAACGGCGCTGATCAATCCGACCGACCTGCTTATTCTTGATGAGCCGACCAACCATATTGATACAGATACGATTGCCTGGATGGAAGAATTTCTGATCCGTTCGACCGCTGCGCTGCTGCTCGTGACCCATGATCGCTATTTTCTTGATCGGGTGTGCCAGCGCATCATTGAGGTCGATACCAGCAAACTCTATTCCTACCCTGGTTCATATGGCCGTTTTGTTGAACTCAAGGCTGAACGACTCAGCCAGCTTGCTTCCGATGAAGCCCGCCGCCAGACAATCCTGAAAAAAGAGATGCTCTGGTTGCGCCGTGGTGCCCGTGCGCGCACGACCAAACAACACGCCCGGATCGACAGAATCGAGGCGATGCAGGCCGATGCGCCAGAAACGCAGCGTGGGCCGATTGAGATTGGTTCGGTTGCACGGCGGCTTGGCAAGAAGGTGATCGAGCTGCGTGGTGTCAGCAAACGCTATGGCGAACGGCAGCTCGTACACAATTTCGATCTGAGTATCGGCGCTGGTGATCGGGTCGGGGTTATTGGGCCGAATGGCAGCGGCAAGACGACACTGCTCAATATGATTGCCGGGCGGATTCGGCCCGATTCGGGTATCGTTGAAATTGGCGAGACTGTGCATCTGACCTATTATGATCAGGAGAGTGGCGGGCTGGACGAGACCCTGCGGGTGATTGATTATGTCAAAGCGGGTGCCGAAGTCATTCAAACCGCTGAGGATAAGCTACTGACGGCATCGCAGATGCTGGAGCGCTTTCTGTTTCGAGCATCTGCCCACTACAGCCTGATTGCCACCCTTTCCGGTGGAGAACGGCGGCGGCTGTACCTACTACGCAAGCTGATCGATGCGCCAAATGTGCTGCTGCTTGATGAGCCGACCAACGACCTTGATATTCAGACGCTCACGGTGCTAGAAGATTACCTCGATACCTTCGCCGGAACGGTGATTGTCGTCTCGCACGACCGCTATTTCCTGGATCGGACGGTTGAGCGAACCCTGGCCTTTGAGAATGGTGCAATTATTGAATACCCTGGTGGCTATAGCGCCTATGCCGATGCGGTTGCGCGCCGTGAAGCAATTGCCGCAGAACAGGCCGTTCGATCAAAACCAAAGCCTGTTGCAACGCCCACACCAGTGGCTCGCCAGCGCAAACTGAGTTTTGCCGAAGCGCGCGAGTTGCGTGAACTCGAGGGCAAGATCACCGAGCTTGAAGCCGAGCAAGCCAGCCTGGGAACACAGATCAACACGGCCGGCGGCGATTATCAGATTATCCAGCAGCTCAGCGCCAGATTAGAACAGGTAACAGTGACGCTTGAGGTGACATTCGAGCGCTGGGCGATGCTGGCCGAAATTGCCGAGGGCGGGAAGAGCAGCTAAAATAGCCAGCAGCTATCAGCAGTACTGGTGCTTTGGACTGCGGTAGCCAGGTATCCACACGTAAGTGGAACAGTATGGAACCTATGGACTGCGGCAGCCATGCTGCCGCGCGCAAGCATGGCTTGCGCACTCCAAAAGCTCGACAAAGCCTCCAAAACTATAAGGAATCTTGTATGTTCAGAATAACCCTGCCGAAGGTTCGTATCCTCTTGTTGGCACTAACAACGCTGCTGGCTTTGTCCAGTTGCGGTACACACGAGTTCCGTGGGCAATTGCTCGACGCGCCAACGGCTGCGACTGATTTTACGATCATCGACCAGAACGGCCAGCCATTCCAACTGAGCGCCCAGCGGGGCAAGTTGGTAGCGCTGTTCTTTGGCTTTACGCATTGCCCCGATGTCTGCCCAACGACTCTGTCCGATATGAAGGCTATTCGCCAGCGGCTTGGTAGCGATGCCGAGAAACTCCAGGTTGTCTTCATCTCGATTGATCCAGAACGTGATACGCCAGAACTCGTGAATCGGTATGCCAAAGCCTTCGATCCAAGCTTCATTGGGCTGAGCGCCCCACAAGCAACCCTGGAGCCGCTCTATCAGGCCTATGGTGTGACAGCCATCAAGCGCGAATTGCCCAATTCGGCGTTGGGCTACACAATGGATCACTCAACCTATATCTATATTATTGATACTGCTGGAAAATATCGAATGATCTTTCCCTTCGATATGCCAATCGATGATATCACCAGTGATCTGAGTTATCTAATCAAAAATGGCTGATTACTCAGCAAACTAGGTGGAACTGGCTTCCTTCCCTCATCCCCTGCCGCGCCGGGGTACCCTTTGGGTCTGGCACCCGCCCACGTTGGGGAGAAGGGGTTTGCGTCATTGTGCTGCGCTGTGGTGCCCCTCTCCCTGGAATGGGAGAGGGGTTGGGGTGAGGGGATTACTCAGCAAACCATGTCGTACCTGGATATTGATGCATTCGTGCAACTGTTTCATCGAGTTCCAGCCCAATCCCAGGCCGATCATTCAGTGCAATAAAGCCATCCTGGATGATGTCTTCTTTATCGGTGGTGATTGTTGTCCAGTACTCACGATGCAGCCAGTGAAATTCGAGCACAAGGAAATTTGGCACACTGGCGCATACATGGGCAGAAGCCATGGTTCCGATTGGCGAAGAGACATTGTGTGGCGCAAAGGGAATATAGTACAGTTCGGCCAGATTGGCGATCTTGCGACATTCCGAGAGGCCACCACATTTGGGAATGTCTGGCATGATACAATCGACGGCCTGCTGCTCGATCAAATCGCGGAATCCGTGACGCAGGTAGAGATTCTCACCAGCACAGATCGGCGTCCTGCTGGCCTGTTTGACCTCGCGCATCGCGGCCACATTCTCTGGCGGCACTGGTTCTTCCAACCACAGCAGATGGAAGCGTTCCAGATCTTTTGCTAGACGGATGGCGCTCGGAACATCAAGGCGGGTATGCACATCGGCAGCCACGGCGATCTCTTTCCCAGCAGCACTTGTCGCCATCTCGACCAATTGCACCATGCGTTCGTGCTCACGCTCACCAGCCGTATAGTTGAAGCGAT
>JBBQSD010000231.1:0-5670 GCA_038214135.1 Chloroflexales bacterium
TTTCAGAATTGTGGCATCAGCTTGGCCATGCGTTTGCTGCACGAGCAACTGGCTACCCGATGGTTGGTGTTCGCTTCTGGTGGCTGCTGGCTGCATCGGTATACCCAGAGAATGAGCCTGAGCTGGCACCTGCTATCCACATTCGGCGTGCATTGGGTGGGCCAATCGCTAGCGCGCTTCTATCGTTGGTTGCCGGGTTACTCTGGCTGGTGCTGCGTGATTCCGGGCCAGTGGGCTGGGTTGTTGGCCTGTGGTTTGCCGAGAATCTGCTGCTGTTCACGGCTCAGGTGCTGGTTCCATTTGGCTTTAATGATGGGGCGACGATCTGGCATTGGTTACGCCGATAGCTCGTTGGTCATCGGTTCGCTCGCTAATGATAGTGCGGCCTCGTGTGTGGGCGCTGCTGGTTGCGGGAAGAGGATCACGATAACTAATCCAATCAGTGCGACCAGGGCTGCAACAGGCCAGGGTGCTGCTGGCGCGATATTGGCAATCAGCCAGCCACTGAGTACCGGCGCAACAATCTGGGTGATACTCTCCAGCGATTGGCCCAGCCCCAGAGCGCTACCCTGTGCGCTCGCCCCGGCTGCTTGTGAGATCAGGCTGGTGAGCGCCGGGCGCAACAGTGCCATGCCGAATACCAGGAAAGTCACGGCAGCCAGTGTCACAGCAGTTGTGTTCGCGATATACAGAATCGCCATTGCAATCACCAATGTCAGCAGGCCAACGGGCAGCAGCCGCTGTTCGCCATAACGGCGCGAGAGTCGTCCGACGATAAAGATCGGCACAACAACTGTTAGTACTCCATAATATGCTACACATAACGCGGCAACCAGTGGTGTTGCTTCGAGTTGTAGTTGCATGAACAGCCCAATGCTGGCCACAAACATGCCCATCACCAGCGCCATAATGCCGAAGATCGCCAATGGCCGACGAATTCTGGGCTGGAGTGCGAGGCTGATCATGCTACTCAGTGAACTGTTGGGCGAAACGGCTGGTCGGTTGGTTCGATCCGGTTCTGGCAACAGGATGGCCGTCAGTATCAGGCTGATCAGCGAGATACCAGCTGCAACCCAGAATGGTGCTGCATAGTTGATCTGGCTGAGTAACCCGCCAAGCACTGGCCCAATCACTGCACCAAGCCCAAATGAAGCACCCATCAGCCCATAGACTCGCGTGCGCTGCTGTGGTTCGGTCACATCGCCAACATAGGCCTGGGCGATCACCTGGTTTCCTCCAGAAATACCATCGATGATCCTGCCAAGAAACAACATGCCCAGCGAGCCACCAATAGCTGTCAGAATGAAACCAATCACTGTGCCAAGCTGGCTGAATAAGAGCCACGGACGGCGGCCCTGGCGATCGCTGAGTCTGCCTAATATTGGCCCGGCAACAAACGCACAGATTGCATAGACGGTTGAAAGCAGGCCAACCATCACGGCATCGGCATTGAATGTTGCAGCATAGTATGGCATCAGTGGCAGTGTGATCATGAACCCGAGTGCGCTGACAAAGTTGATCAGCAGCAGCGGGATGATCGCATTCGAACGGAGTGCTGTTCGCATAACAAAGCCTTTCAGGCGTTTCAATTGGTTTCGAACGGTAGGCCAATGGTATCGAGATAACTCTGCATCTCACTGCGAAAGAAGATCGCTGGGTTGGCAATCGCATGGCTGAGATGCCCAAATAATTCGAGCGTGACCATGCCGTGCATCTTGCTCCAACCCATAATGCCAGCATACATGGCTGCTGGCGCATACTGGCCGCTGCCATTGAGCTTGTGTGCGGTTAACGCTTCGGGATGGTAGCCTACCCAGGGTTGCAACTTGCCAGCCAGATAGGCCGCTTGCAGTGTTTGTAGAAAGACACCAAACACCCGCATTGATGCAGGGCCTGTCAATTCGATTGGTGCGTGATACTCGGGAATAGGGTTGCCAAAAATGAGCTGGAAATCAACTGGATGTGCAAGCGCCCAGATTCGGTAGGCTTCGGCGGCGGCTTGTAGGCGGTTGCCATACTGTTGATCAGCAATCGTTTCAGTTGCAGTCAGCAGAGTCTCAGCCAGGCTCGCGTAGGCATCCACAATCAATGCCGTGATCAAGGCATCGCGATCCGCATAATAGCGATACAGCGCCGATGGGACGACACCCATGGCCCGTGCAATCACATTCAGGGTGATCGATGCCGTGCCGCTGGCCGCCATCTGTTGGCGGGCTAATGCCTTGATTTCTTCACGAGCATTCTCACGCAATCGCTCACGCCGAGATGCTGGTTTCGTTTCGTGTAGTTCGTTCATAAATGTGCTTTACTGTGATAAAAGTGAATGACATTCACTTTATAGCATGGCTATCTTGCTCTGTCAAGAGGCTAAATTCAGATAGCTTGTCTGATATACAATATCATCGGGGAGCGGCGTCGGCCTGCGGCTGCGATCATTGTGGGCAGACACGTGGGTCTGCCCTACGCATCGGTATGATCGCTCCTATGAAAAGGAACAAACTTCCGTGAACGACGGAATTCCGCCAATGATTGAAGTTTCGCAGAATGGCTATACAATCAGCACCGATCTGGCCCGCCTCGATCTTGATGCGATCTGTGTCTTCCTGGATGTGGCCTATTGGTCGCAGGGGCGGATGCGCGCAATGGTTGCTCGTTCGCTGCAGCACTCGCTCTGTTTTGGGGTGTACGATGCACAGGGGCAAATTGGCCTGGCGCGGGTGATCACATAGGTATGCGACCTTCGCATACCTATGTGATGTCTATATTCAGGAGGAGCATCGCGGTTCTGGGCTTGGCAAATGGCTCATGGCAACGGTCATCGCGCATCCCTCATTAGTTGGTTTGCGGCGCTTTATGCTGGCAACCCGCGATGCGCATGGCCTGTATCAACAGGTTGGGTTTACTGCGCTCCAAGCGCCCGAACGTTGGATGGAGCGCTTTCAGGATACTAAGGATACGTTCTACCAAGCTGTATGGACACAACCGCGCATCAGCACTCCCGATCAATCTGCGCAATCTGCGGATGAATCACGCTCCTGTCCACTACGCAGACGTGAGGAGTATATTAGCGTTGCATCCTTGCAATCATCTGCCGTAACAGCAGCCAGGTCAGCGCCATCTGGAAGATCAGCCCAAGTGCGCACAGCCCCCAGTTGATTATGCCGCTATGCAGAAGCTCACGCCATACTGCTGCTGGCCAGAAGGTTGGCATGCACATGGCGATGATCTGCCAGGGCATTGGCAGGAACCATCCCAAGAGCGGAATGATCATAATCACGCTGAGCGCCTTCTGGAGGGCAAATCCCTGAACCTTGTTGGCGGCAAACGCTCCCAGAAAGAGCGCGATTTGGGGAGCCAGTGGTGCTGCGAGCAAGGCAACCAACAGGAGCTTTGGGAGATCAAATACTGCCACGCCTGCCAGGGGTAGCGCGATGATCGTCATGAACACACTGATCAGCATTGGCGCTGCCAATCGATAGGCCAGATAGCCGGATAGGGGCAGTGGCGTGACTTGCAGGGCGCGCAGGGATTGCTCATCGCGCTGATCCAGCAGCAGGAATCCAACCAGGATGCCACAGATGGCCGGCGGCATGATCAAGAGAATATAGCCAAACACCTGATCATAGATGGCATTGAGATCGAATCCAATGATTGCGCTGGCCTGTGGAATAGCAGCGGGAAAGATCCAGCGTATGGCAATGGCGAGGCCAAGTGGAACCACAATCATGCCACGCAGCAGCGAATCACGCTGGATGTTGATCGAATCGGTTGCGAATAGGGCGCGTGCAATCCTGAATGATGTCATCTTAATCCTCACGTGCGTAGCCAAGTACCCAGCGCTGATGGGCCTTGCAGCTCCAGAACAGGAGCACGGCGATCCAGCCAATACTAAAGAATGTTGCTGCTACGATCTGCCATAGATCGACTGGCCTGAAGGCAGCATTGACCAGGGTTAATGGGCCGCCAATTGGCATCCATAGCGTGAGCCATGGACTCCAACCAGATGAATTGGTTAGTAGTGGAATCCATAGCACGGCTGCGTACCCGCCAGATGGAATCAGAAAGGCATTGATTGAGGGGTAGCGTACCACCGCAATAAATCCGCACAGGCAATAGATCGCTGATGCAAGCACAATTCCTATAATCAACGGGAGCGGTGCAAATGGCCAGCCACGCGCCATAACGGCAATAATCACAGATTCCGCCAACGCGAGGGCAGTCAGTGTGGCGATTTTCGCGGCTAGGTAGTGTTCAAGGCGCAGTGGTGTGACGGCCTGTGCATAGATTGTTCGCTCAGTCAGTTCGAGCAACACCATTCCAGCAACGAAATAGAAGGTGCCCAGCAGCAGATTACCGATCAGCATTGCTGGCAACAGGCCGCGCAGATCGAGCGTTGATTGTGCCAGAATCACCATCCAGAAGCCAGTCACAAAGATTGTTGCTGCCAGAAATCCATTGCGTATTTGCAGGGTTGTTTCCCAGCGAATCAGGGCTATCATTCGGTTCATGCAAGGTTCCTTCCAGCAACCTGCACAAAGATATCGTCAAGGGTTGCTTCCTGACTATGCATGGTTTGAATTCGATCACAATTGGCTAATTCCAGAAAGTTTCGGTTTGTGCCAAGCCCTGCCAGCGGGAAGACAGCACTGCTCAGTTCTGTGCCAGTCCGGTATTCAACCAGCACGCTTGCCTGGCCATAGCGCAGCTTGAGCGTCCTGGGACTGTCGATCAATGCAATTCGCCCATCGATCATGAAGGCCACGCGATCACATAATTCATCGGCAATCGCCATGTTATGGGTCGTCAGCACAATTGTTGCGCCAGCATTGCGCTGTACCTGGATCAGCTCTTTGATCCGTTGCGAATTCACCGGATCGAGGCCCGAGGTCGGTTCGTCCAGAAATAACAATTCTGGCTGATGCAATAATGCACGGGCAACGCTCAGGCGGTTCATCATACCCTTCGAGAACTGTTCAACCCGCAGATCACCCGAATCGCCCAGGCCGACTTGATCCAGAACGATCTGTGGGTTGAGCGTTGGGTGCTGGTAGAGTGCACCGAAAGCCTGCAGATTCTCGCGTGCCGTCAGCTTGCGAAAATGGGTTGGCATCTCGAAAGCGACCCCGATCCGTTCATAATACTCACTGCCCCAGGATGCCAGCGCTCGATCAAACACCCGTACGCTGCCCTGATACCCGCCCAGGAGCTTGGTCAGAATATTCTGGGTTGTCGATTTGCCAGCACCACTCGGCCCTAGAAAACCGAATATTTCCCCAGTTGCAATCTCGAAACCAAGCTCGTGTAGCGTTGGCTCGGCACTGCCTGGGTAACGAAACGAAAGCTGTTCGACGGCAATAACCATGATGTTCTCCTTATTGATGTATATATGACCAAATTATTTTTATGGTCAGGCTTTGTTTCCCCTCACCCCAACCCCTCTCCCACACGGAGAGAGGGGCAAACTGGCGTGGCATTACGGGTGTCGCTATATGGCCTACAAAGTGTTACGTTGTTCCTGACTTCTGACTTCTGACTTCTGCTCTGGCGTTTCGATCCGAGCATGATCAACAAGATGGTTGGCGATCAAATCGGCCAGCAACCCAATGGTTGTTGGGTAGACATCGGCTCCGATATCATCGGCATGCAAACTCACGAAGAACAGCGCCCGAA
>JBBQSD010000232.1:0-5656 GCA_038214135.1 Chloroflexales bacterium
ATCGGCTATCGGCTATCGGCTATCGGCTATCGGCTATCGGCTATCGGCTATCGGCTATCGGCTATCGGCTATCGGCTATCGGCTATCGGCTATCGGCTATCGGCTATCGGCTATCGGCTATCGGACCCGGCCGCACAAACCGCCCATAGCCCGGTTGGGCAACGATTGCCCCATTGTGGAAGATGGTTGTGCCGCGCACCAGTGTTGTGACGACGCGCCCATGCATCGAACGGCCATCCCATAGCTTCATACATTCCCTGGCCTTGGTTAAGCAATGGGTGTGATCAAAGATCCAGGTGTCCTGGAGATCAACTAGGGTTAGATCGGCATCATAGCCGGCTGCGATCCGTCCTTTGCCTGGTAGGCGAAAGATCTGCCCCGCTCGCTCGGAAGTCAGGCGTACCAGCGTTGGCAGATCGAGCCGCCCTTGGTACACAGCCGTCAACAACAATGGCAGGGTGGTTTCCAATCCAGGTACACCAGCTGGCGTATCGAAGATATTCGCCCAGCCGCGCTCCTTTTCGGCAGCCACATAGGGCGAGTGATCGCTGCCGATCACATCAATGGTGCCATTGTGTAGCGCCACCCAAATTGACATAACATCTTCTGGTGTTCGCAATGCTGGGTTACATTTTGCATATGGGCCATGAGTTTCGAGTGCGGAAATATCCAGAAATAGGTATTGCGGGCAGGTTTCGGCGGTCACATCCAAACCACGGGCGCGTGCTTCGTGAATAAGTTGGGCGCTAAGTGGGGCCGAAAGATGGACGATCTGGACTGGGCCGCCAATTGCCGTTGCTAAGGCCAGGATTTGGGCAACCGCGACATCCTCGACGACAGGTGGGCGGGTTTCGGCGTGGGCCAGGCCATCGATGCGGCCAGCGGCGTGCATGCGCGCGATACCAGCTTCGAGCATGGCATCATTCTCGCAATGAAAGCAGTGGCGCAGGCCAGTTGCCTTGACCGCCATCATGATCTGGGGCAGCACACCATCATCGGTGCAACACAGGCCAAAGAATTCGTGGGCGCGGCCCGGCGGCGGCGCGTGCAGGAAGGTCTTGAAGGCAACCGCTCCAGCCTCGGCCTGAGCAGCAATCTGATCGATATTCTCGGCTCCAGCAGCGCCATACAGGCCAAAATCGACAAGCGCACGCTGCTGGACGAGTGCTGCCCGCTGTGACAGATTGGCTCCCGAGTTGACTGGTGGCTCCGATATTGGCATCTCCAGAATGGTCGTGACGCCACCGGCGGCAGCAGCACTCGTGCCCGTCGTAAAATCCTCGCGCTCTGGCCGCCCTGGATCACGCAAATGCACATGCGTATCGATCAGGCCGGGCAGGATATGCAGCCCGCTTGCATCAATCTGCTGGGCCGCCTCTGGCCGCTCGTTCGCAGCCAGGATACCAGCAATACGCCCATCCCGCACCGCAATCGTTCCGGGGAACACCCCGCCGCTGGTGATAATCGTGCCGCTATGGATGATCAGATCATAGGGTGACATAATAATTTGCTTTCAGCTTTTAGGCCGCTGCGCGGTTGATAGGCATTTGCGCGGTTATGCACCCCGTACTCGCAGGCGGGGTGGTTCCGTCCGGGGGTGCCAGACCCAAAGGGTACCCCGGCCACGCCCCACGGTCGGGGCATCGCCCCGAACCCCAAATGGAGCTTTGTAGCACTCTAACACCGATTGCTCATGCCTCGGCGGCGACCGATCTGTATCTGGTTCTTATTCGCTTATTCGCTTGTTCTTGGTGCAGTATTCTGACTCCTGACTCCTGAATACTCGGCTCTCGGTTCTTAGAGTATCGTATCCAGCGCAATAATCGCATCAAGCAACAATTGTGCGCCCTGAACACATTCCTGCGGTTCGGTATATTCATCGGGTGCATGGCTGATCCCTGCACGGCTTGGCACGAAGATCATGGCCTGCGGTGCGAGCGCCGCCATACACATGGCATCGTGCCCTGCACCGCTTGGCATTCGCCGATAGCGTACCTGTAGCTGTTCACAACAACTGGCCAAAACATCCAAAAGCATGGGATCAGAAGCGACCGGTGGCTTGCGGGCGATCAGATCGAGAACGCCACCAGTGGCCTGGGCGTGCTGATACAGATCTGCCTCGGCCTGATCGAGTATGCGATCATCCATTCCACGAATTTCGCAGCTCAATTCGACCCGCCCAGGAATGACGTTTGGTACATTTGGCTGAACCGTGAGCGTGCCAGTGGTTCCAACCAACCCATACATAAGGGCGATCTCGCGTACTGCCAGAATAAAGGGAGCCGCAGCAATCAACGCATCATGCCGCCGCGCCATCTGGGTTGTTCCAGCATGATTGGCCTGGCCGGTATAGATCGCACGGTAGCGCCGAATGCCGACGATCCCTTCAACCAGCCCGATTGGCGTGCCATCGGCCTCTAACACATCGCCCTGCTCGATATGCAATTCCAGATACGCTGCAATCGGATCGCTGCGCCGAGCCAGTATTGTCTGCGCTGGATCGAACCCGGCGGCCAACAAATGCACCGCAATGCTCTGGCCATCATAGGTCGGCTTGTTCAGATCATCGGCGTGTAGTTGCCCAGCTATCGCGCTACTGCCAAATGTGCCAAGCACTGTTGCTTCTTCTGCCGCGAAATTGACAACCTCAATCGGGTGGCGCAGGTGTATGCCAGCATCACGAAGGGCGCGAATACAGGCCAGCCCGGCCAACACACCCAATGCGCCATCGAAGCGGCCCCCGTGGGCGACGGTATCGGTATGCGAGCCGATCATGATCGCGCCAAGCGGCTGCGTCCCCGCATACTGGCCAAGCGTATTTCCTGCCGCGTCACCAATCACATGTAACTGTAGGCTACGCATTTGTTGTGCAACCCAAGCCCGCCCAAGCAGATCTGTGGGGCTATAGGCGATCCTGGTGATGCCACCAAGCGGATCGGCACCAATCGATGCGAGGGCTTCGAGATCATGCAGGAGTAATTCGGAATCAATCTGTAGTTTTGCCATATGTAGCACTCAGCATTCGATCAATTGATGTTTGTACCAACAACAGGCACTCTCGTGTCAGCACGACGCTCTATCTGCACCAAAAAGCTGACGGCTGATGGCTGACAGCTCACTCTCATTGCCGTAGATTCGCAATATCCTGCCGCCAGGCGGCTACGAGCGGATCGATTGCTGGATCACCGCCATCGCGGGCCACATGCCACTTTCGGAAGGCCAGTTCATTCTGGGCATTGACCACCGCCCGTGCGCGGCGGCCAGATGTTCGTTCGATCCGCCGGGTACCAACGAACAAGCGATCACGAACAATTTCGGCATACTCATCTGGTGTCACAGTGCCATTGCCGACCTCATCGGAGAGGTAAATACGAATGACACCACGCTCCCATTGGGCGCTCAGGTACAGCAACACGAGTAATAGCAGGTAGGCAATGCCCTGCACAATCACATTCATCACTGCTGCTGCAACCCACATCGAGCCAGCGCCAACGGCCAACCCATTATTGCTGATATCATAGCCCATGAGCGAAAGAATAATCACCAGCAGAAATACACCAACCGAATTGTTCATCATATGGCCGAAGACAGCAACGAAATAGCCGCCAATTGGCGCAAACCAGCGCAAACAGCCATTGGTTGTCTGCCGGGCGATACCAATTCCAGCGCCACACAATGCGCTCCATAGGAGATGTCCATTCAGCCCCAGGAACACAAAGCGCGCCGCAAACTGCTCGCCAAATGGTGCAACGCCGCTATCGACATAACCGTGCATCACATACAGCGCCACTTCCGCAATATTGAAGCCCAGCCCAACCAGTGCGCCATAGATCAGCCCATCACGCAGATTATCAAATTCAGCCCGCAAGAACACGAACAGCACCAGTACTGCGATCCCTTTGGCCGCTTCCTCAACAAATGGTGCCACCACAGCGGCAGTCAGCAGATCCGAGAGTACCTTGGCATCAACACCACCAGCGACCCCCAGGCCAACCGAGATGAACCCATAGCCAAGGGCATTAAAAATAGCAGAAACGCCAGTGCTGATCACCATACCCCAGATAACCGCACCACCAAACAGCCAGATCGACTCGCGCTCACGCCGATCCAATACCCACAGCACAATCAGCGCTGGAATAGAAAGTACCATGGCCAACGCAAGTGCGCGAAGAAACACACTCATCGCCGCAACTGGCTCACCAATCCAGATCGACACATGCCCAAGAAATGCGATGCCAAACAGAATACACAAGCCAACAATAAACAAGCAGCCATACACGGGGCGGCGTAATGGCGATCCGACCAGCGCACGCGCGATTGAGCCCTGAGTCACACTATTGCTCCTCTGCCTCTGCTGAACGGATATGGTTTTATTATAATCGAAGTCCTCTCTGGTGAGGTATAGCTTTGCTATACTCCACCAGAGAATGAGATTCTCGGGGGTCTACGCCCCCAAACCCCCGCCTAGAGCGCACAGGGTTCGCGATGGAGCAAGCCCCTCTCCCGTTCTGGGAGAGGGGCAGGGGGTGAGGGTAAAAAAGATTGCCAATTCTAGGGTATCATACGTCATCTGCGTCATCTGCGGATAGTGTTCAATCCTCAGCCGCAATGCGTATAACAAAAAGGAGTAGGCTGTGAGCCAGGCCAAGACGGTGGTGCTCTTCAGTGTTGATGGTATGCGACCGGACGGAATGCAGCAGGCCACCACACCCTTTATGGATCGGCTGATCGCCAATGGTGCCCATACCCTCAAGGCCCAGACGGTGATGCCATCGGTGACGTTGCCATGCCACACATCAATGTTTCGCGGGGTGATCCCCGAACGCCACGGCATTACCGATAATGTCTGGGTGCCAATGGCCCGCCCGGTGCCAAGTATTATCGATCTTGTTGCACTTTCGAACCGCGCTGCTGGCTCATTCTACTGCTGGGAACCACTGCGCGATCTCTCAATGGCCAGTGCGCTCGATTATAGCTACTATATCAACTATTCGAGTAACGATGGCATTGATATCGATCACGATGTTGCCCAGGCGGCTGCACACTATCTTGGCCGCAAGCAGCCAGCATTCATGTTTGTGTATCTGGGTGTCACCGATGAAATTGGCCACCGCCACGGCTGGATGTCGCCCGAATATCTACGCGCCATTGAGGTTGCCGATCAGGCGATTGGCGTCGTGCTGAACGCACTCGAACAGCATGGCTACCTCGATACGACGGCCTGTATTGTGCAGAGCGATCACGGTGGCCATGGGCAAACCCATGGGACGACCATGCTCGAAGATATGACGATTCCGTGGATTATTAGTGGCCCTGGCATCCGTTCTGGCCATACGCTTGAGACAGGCGTGCATATCACCGATACCGCCGCGACGATTGCCGATCTGCTTGGCATTCCACTCCATCGTGATTGGACTGGTAAACCGGTTGTGGAGGCATTCCGATGAGCGATTATCTTGCAAGTAAGTTTGGCTTGAACGGCCATGTGGCAATTGTGACGGGTGCAACCGGCGTTCTTGGTGGTGCCATCGCGCATGGGCTGGCCCGCGCTGGTGCATCGATTGGCATCCTTGGCCGCCGCCGCGATCGCGCCGAACAGGTCGCCGCCGAAATCATCGCTGCTGGTGGCGATGCCATGGCACTGCCAGCCGATGTG
>JBBQSD010000233.1:0-5543 GCA_038214135.1 Chloroflexales bacterium
GAACCGCCCTTACTGCTTTTCGATCTGGACATCGCCGCTGGTAGTTGTGATCTTCAAATTGGCGGCACCATCGCCAACGGCCCCACGTAGCACATGATCTTCTTTCGTGCCACGCAGATCGAAATCCGTCGATAGAGCGCCACTAACCGAATTAGCATCAATCTTGATGCTGGCTTCCTCGGGCAGGCTTAGTTTCACCTCTCCCGAGATGCTTCCGATCTGGTTTTCGCTGCCAACGGCTAAACTTCCATCGTACTGCACATTACCACTGGCGGTATCGATTGTCAGTTGGCCATTGCTGGCTTCTTCAATGGTAATATCGCCCGAAACGCTCTTCACAACAATCGCATCCGATAGCCCTTGCAGCTCAATCGAGCCGCTTGTCGTATTGACATTCGCACCAACAGCTTTGCCGCCGCTGAGGGAAACATCGCCACTCACAGAACTGATCGTCAGCGGCCCGCTGATCTCTGATAGCTTGATATCGCCACTGGTTGTCTTGATATCAACTCCGCCGGAGAGATTTTCCGCATCGACATCACCGCTCGTCGATTGAACAGTAATAGCTGTTTCGGCTGGTAATTCAATACGGTAGCGCAGGCGAGTATTGCAGAAGACAATACAGCCGCTTGTTGCGCTGACATGTAATGTTTCGCCATCCTGTTTGAGATTCACGGTGAAATCGTTGGCAGCGCCACCCCGCTGAAGTGCCACAACATGAATATCGCTCTGGTTGCTACGGGTCAGCTCAACATCCGCCGAACCTGCATCAAGAACAAAACGACGCGCTGCAACAGTCTTATCAACAATCGCCGATTCCCCAACAGGCATGCGCCCAAACAGCGGCAGGCCCGGCAATGAACTGATCAACCAGATCAGACCAACAATAATCAGGGCGATCGCCAGTGGCCGGCGATTCACAGGCCGCCGTTGCATGCGCTGATAATATGGCTCATTCGGGAGCTGTGGTGTTGGCGGCGTAGAAGTTGGTTCCTGTGCCTGGCCAGGAGGGAGTTGTTGTGCCATAGCGGCACCTCGCTTATCTATACCCGCCTGCTCAGATGGCGAGTTCGCTTCCTGATGCTATGACGAATGGCGCTCACCGACGGTTGCACGGCCATACATGCTATACTGCCTCTATGCATCTGCTGATCGATGGGCACAACTTAATCGGCCAAATCCCTGGGATCAGCCTTTCCGATCCAGACGACGAAGCAAAACTGGTGCAGTTGCTACGCAGCTATGCCGTTCGTAAACGTGCTCGTCAGGTGATCGTCGTGTTTGATCACGGGGTCTATGGGCACCCACACAGCCTGAATGGCTATGGGGTGGTTTGCCATTTCGCCCTTTCGCCACAGGATGCCGACTCACAATTGATTCGGCGGATGAAAGCGCTGAATCGCCCGCGTGAATGGGCACTCGTAACATCGGACCGGGCAGTGGCACGCGCCGCACAGGATTGCGGTGTGCGTGTGATCGATGCACGCGCATTTGCTACCGAACTGACTGGCCCACCCAAACATGCCAAACCAGCGCCCGCGCCAGATCAGAAACGCGAGATTCGCATGAGTGATGCCGAAATCGCAGAATGGATGCGCCTGTTCGGTGAAGAACCGGATTAACCCACCCTGCCAAGCAATGCCCGTACCTCCCGCGGCTCGATTACCCGCAACGCCAGCAGTACAATTGGGTAGGCCGCCAGAAGCAGCATTCGCAACCCGAAACTCGTCCATCCCAATTCTGGCAGCGCCATCCCAATCAGCAGCAGCGTTATCTGTGTGCCAAGCGCAACAAGGGTGCGCCCAGGCTGGTAGGGCAGCGGATGCACCCGTTGCGACCAGACATACACCAAAATTGGCGTTGCTGCATAGCCGATTGCGGTGGCCCAGGCAGCCCCCCAGGCTCCATAATGCGGGATGAGTATGATGTTTAGACTCAGGTTGAGTGCTGCCCCAACCATCGTGGCGATGCCGATAATGTGTGTGCGCTTCTCCAATGCCGCACCGACGCTGACAGTAACTGTTGCTCCATTGGCAACTGCTACATAGACAAGTAACCCGACATATGGCGCTGCGGCGGCATACACGGGTGTCGTGAAGATCAGCAATAGTTCACGCGCAAATAAGGCCAATCCAAGCGCGAGGCCCAATGCCCCGGCGGTAAACAGTGTCAGCACTTTAGCATAGGTTCGTTCGGCCTGTTGATCAGCGCGCATGGCCAACGCCAGCGGCCCCCAGGCACTCTGAAACGGCACCGTCAGAATAGCCAACATGGAGGCCAGCTTTGCGCCAATCGCATACAATCCACGCTCATCCAGCGAAACCTCAAACGCAGGCAATAACAGCCGATCCAGGTAGGCCAACGCCCAGAGCGAGAGCGCTCCCGGCAGCAATGGCAACCCGGCCTGGATTAATGGTGCTACCAATAGCCGTGTTGGGCGACCCCAGCCCTCGGTACGCAGCATCAGCACGCCCGCAATAACCATCCACAGTGTTGTTAGGCTAATAGCGATCTGAATGCCCCAGACGCCCATGTTCAACAGAAGGACAAACACAATATTCAGCAATACCGTGAGCAATAGGTTGCTGAGTGCCAGTGTATTGGCCCGCTTCACCGCCATGCGTAGCCGTAGCGCAGCCTGAATAATTCCCGCCAGTGTCGCCATCGGCAGATTGATCGCACTCACCATAATCAGCGCTGCCTGGCTTGAACCACCCAGGGTTGCGGCTGCAATTGCCGGAGCAGCAAACCAGAGTACAATACCCAACACAACTGACCAGGCGAATCCGATCAAGGCGGCGGTGGCAATCACCGAGCGCTTGTATATATCGTCGCCATCGTAGAACAGAACCGTTGCAGCAGGAGCCAACCCAAGCGAGGCCAGCGCCGTCACAAACAGGCCAATTGTGGTCAAGGTATCGAGTACCGCATAATCGGCTGGCTGGAGCACCCGCGTATACAGTGGCGTTAATAGGATTGTGAAGATCGGCCCAACGAAACTGGCCAGACTGTATCCGGCAGTTAATCGCGCCAGTTGGGTCAGGCGTCCGCGCACGCTCAATCACCCAATCTGCGGACGCCGCTTGCGCCGCGCCGCCCAATCTGCCAGCCCCACGCCCCACACACTGCGGCTCAGCAACCGCCGATAGATGAACTGGGAAGCCAGCCGAGCGAGTGCCGCAATCGGGTTGGGGGCGATTGTCACAGCCCGAACATAATAGGGCAGCGCAGCCCGCCAACCGAATGCCTCTACTGTTCGCATGCCAAGATCGATATACAAATTGCGATAGGCAATCGGCCGGATCGCCAGTGCTTTTGGAGTCAGGCCAGGCCGTGCAAAGGCGCGCGCTAGCACCCGTTCGCGGTCGTTCAGCACCCGCTTCAGCCGTGGCGATGCCTGGCCAGTTGCCCGACCGGTATGCACCCGTATCGAGGCCAGCACCCGATCAATAAAGCAGAACTGAGTCAATGGGGCCAATTTCAACCACAGATCCCAATCCTCAGTATTAACCAGCGTCTGCTCCCACCCACCGACCTGTTCAAGCAACATGCGGCGGGTCACGGCCCCAATCGCACACAGATGATCGCCATACAACAGGCTGGCCAGCATATCATTGGGGAACAGCGGCGGCACGCCAACCATACGCGCCAACGGGCCACCGTCCTGGTCCATTGAGCGACAGCGCACATACACAACACCAATATGCGGGTTAGCTTCCAGTGGCGGGATGGTGATCGCCAGGAATTCAGCATCCCAGCGGTCATCCGAATCGAGGCAGGCGACATATTTCCCGCGAGCGGCGCGCAGGGCCGTATTGCGAGCGGCGGCAGTTCCGGCATTGCTTTGGCGGAAGCAGTGCACCCGTGGATCAGTGATCTGCGCCAGCAGAGCAGGGGTATCGTCCGTCGAGCCATCATCGACAATAATCACCTCAACATCGGTGAAGGATTGGGTCAGAACGCTGTGGAGCGCTTCGGGCAAATAGTTTGCGCGATTATAGGTCGGGATCAGCACACTCACCAGTGGCGCGGCATTGTTTGCCATCACACAGCCGTTTTTGTGCGTATCTCTTGCAAAATCGCAGATACTTGATCGGGGGATTGGCCATGAGTTGTGAGCACTTGTGCGGTTACATCAAGCACACGATCAGCAAAGAGCCGCGCAATATCTTGCCGAAGGCCCTGGCCAATATAGAGCTTGAGTAGTGCATCCACGCTCATGTCACGTGCAGAAGCAACACGCATCAATGAACCTGCAACATCGCGGGGAATAGTCAGTGTAATGTCGGTCTGTGGGCGTGGACGTGGGCGCAGCACAGTTAGCTCATCGGCAGTGTTATCGTTATTCTGATTCATAAAGATTGCGCTCCTTTCGGGTAGCGGGGCGAGCCGATATCAAGCGATAGCGCGAGGTTCGTTCAGTATGCACGACTAAGAGCAAGCGTTGTGTCATACTATACCCCAATGCATAATCGCGCGTTTCATCGACACCATCAGGCCAATCCTCCAATTACATCTGGCCTATACTATACCGATATCACTACTGTTTTTCATCATTGATGGAATGCCCTACAAACAACAGGCCGTATATCAATGCCAGAAACCTATTGTACTACGAGTCATACTTGACAGCACATGTATAGTTAGCTCCAAAGCATCATTTTCGTCTATAGACAAGGTTTCAGCAGGGTGCATCCCTCCATGACCATCTTGCACGGGTTGCGGGCGGAGGGACGCGATATATCGCGTCCGTACACATGCAGGATGAAACTAAATGGTAACGTACCCACGAACCTTGTCCTACTAGCCCTTTCAAGCTGTGCAGTACAGCGCCGACGGTGGTTCGGCCTGTTTCCAGCATGCCTGTGGCAAGCATGTGGGATCGGTTAAAATTCTGTCGGGCGACTAATGTCGTGCCTAGTGGCCGATGGCCAATTGCCCGATTGAGGGTTTGCGATGCAACGTTTGCAGGTTGGATTGCTGGGCGGATTCCAGTTGGCCTATGCTGGCGCCACCATTCCGATGGTCAATCAGCCACGCCTGCAATCGCTGCTCGCCTACCTGCTGCTCCATCGCCATGCGCCGCAAGCGCGCCAGCAGCTGGCGTTTCTGTTCTGGCCAGACTCAACCGAGGCGCAGGCGCTCACTAATCTGCGTAAACAATTGCTGTTCCTGCGCCGTGCGCTGCCTGATGCCGATCTGTTCCTGTATGCCGATGCGAAAGTGGTGCAATGGCATCCTGATGCACCCTATATCCTGGATGTGGCTGAGTTCGAGCATGCCCTAACACACGCTGCCACTCTCACAGGCAATCCGGCGATTGCCGCGCTGCAACGAGCCATCGAACTGTATCGTGGTGATCTGCTACCCAACAGTTATGATGCCTGGCTTATGCCGAAGCGGGAAGCGCTGAATGCCAGTTTTATCGAAGCGCTGGAGCGGCTGGTATTGGCGCTCGAAGATAACCGCAACTACCTGCTAGCCATTCGCAGAGCCGAGCAATTGCTCTGGCACGACCCACTGCACGAAACGACCTACCGCCG
>JBBQSD010000234.1:0-5470 GCA_038214135.1 Chloroflexales bacterium
ACACCTGCACCTGTCACACTCGAACCACAGCGTGGAGCGGCAATCGGTACGACCTTCGAGGCCTTTCTCAACCCACATCAGGAGCCGGGCGAAGAGAAGGATACGCCATCGCAAATTCCAGAACAGTTCCGCTCAACTGCGCCATCGCTGCTGCGTAGTGAACGCCAATCACGTGGTCATGGTATCCTGCGCTTCAGCAACGATCTCAGCAAAGCCTATGTCGATCTCCAGGTTTTGGGTATCAAACCGGAAGACATTGTGCTATTCCATATTCATTGTGGGCGGCCAGATCAGCTCGGCCCGATTATTGTCGATTTCGGTCTCTTGGGCAGTCTACCAGAGCAGTTTGTGGACGGCAAGTTCAGCGCAGTGATCACCAACGATCTGATCAAACGCACAACAGCATCTGGCACTGGCATGGTCGGGGCGTTTACCATGGGTTGCCCAATTCCGGCTAGCCTCAGTTTAATGGGCGATCTTTCACCAGCCAAGGCGAAGACCATCGCAGGGATGGAGTATATTGGCCTCCAGGGTGACTTGTACTTTAATCTGCATACCAAGGGTCAGGTATACTATGGCGATATTCGTGGCCAGCTTCATCAGGTGGCAACGCCCTAATGTGCTTCGCCCTAGCGTCGGCTTCGGGCGCAGGACATCGTGGTAGAATAGCAGGACATATCGCTATCAACAGCATAGGACTATCGCATGAGCACAGATCGTTCGGTGCTGCTTCACGAGCTACGTGAGCGTGAGTTTCCGATCACCGCCGAGTATACCTATCTCAATGCCGCAACCCAGGGGCCATTGCCGAATATCACCATGCGCGCACTCGAACAGGCGATTGGGCGGGCACAGTTCCCTGGCCTTGACCCAGCCCATCGTCAATCGTCGCTCGCCGAACTGGCTCGTACGCGGTTGGCTGGATTACTGCATGCCGATCCGCATGATTTGGTGTTTACATCGAATACAACCCATGGCCTGAACATCTGCGCCAATGGAATCGAATGGCACCCAGGCGATAATGTCGTTCTGCCGGATCGCGAATTTCCTGCGCTGATGTATACATGGCTACGGCTGCAATCGATTGGGGTGGAGGTGCGCTGTGTGCCCTGGGATGGGGCAGGCCCAAGCGTCGATCAGCTCATGGCAGCAGTCGATTCGCACACACGAGTCGTTTCGTGCAGCGCTGTCGCCTGGGATAGTGGCTACCGCATGGATCTCGAAACACTTGGCCGGCGCTGTGCTGAGGCCGGTTGCTTGCTAATTATCGATGGCATACAGGCGGTTGGTTCACTGGAACTGGATGTCCGGGCATTGCCACACATCTCGGCACTATCGATGCATGGCTACAAATGGCTGCTGGCCGATTTCGGGTTGGGAGCCTTGTATGTGTCGCCCAATGCCGTTGAACAGATCCGGCCCATGTTCGTTGGTGATCAATCGGTTGTCGATCAGAACCAGATGCCGCATAACCCATTCGAATGGCAACCAGGCGCAACGCGCTATAGTGCTGGTGGAACCAATACATTTGGCCTGACGGCACTGGCCACATCGCTTGAGTTAATTGATGAGATCGGGATGCCAGCGATTGAGGCCCATAATCGTGGGCTAGCGGAACTGCTTGTCCAAGGGCTGCGTCGTTATGAACCGAACATACGGCTTATCAGCCCTGCCGATCCAGCTAGGCGATCATCGATTATCGTTTTTACCCTTGGAGATCGAGCGCAGGACGAAGAAATGGCCCAGCAGCTCGAACAGCAGCGCATCATTGTTGCACTCAGGCGGCGTGGCATTCGCGTTTCGCCGCATTTCTATAATACGGCAGCAGATATCGAGCGTATGCTGGATGCGCTTGATCCGATTGTGCAAAGGAGTACGTTATGAGTATCGCAATTGCTTCGTATGCATTCCATGGGTTATTACGCAATGGCACCATCGATCTGTTCGGCTATCTCGAGAGTTGCCGCTATCGCTATGATCTGCGCACTGCCGATATCTGGAATGGCATGCTGACCAGCACCGAAGATGCGTATCTGGCGAAGGTCAAGCAGGCTCTGGACGAACGTGAACTCACGCTGGAGAATCTGTGTGTCGATGGCCCGCATATCTGGGAGGATGATCCAGCGGTACGTGAGCAACATTATCAGAAGGCCCTGACGTACCTACATGTTGCTGAGGTGCTGGGTGCCAGGACGCTGCGGATCGATGCTGGCGTGCGCGAGCCAAGCTTTACCAGCGAACAGCTCCACTGGATCGTGCGGCGGTTTCAGGAATATGCACAGCGCGCCCATGAGAGCGGCTTTCGTGTTGGGCCAGAAAACCATTGGGGCGCGGAAGTCGTCCCAGAAAACATGAAGCAGATCTGTGAGGCGGTTGCACACCCAGGGTTTGGCGTCCTGTTACACTTCCGTGGCAATGCTGGCGATGCATTGATGGCACCCTGGGCGATGCATACCCATATTTCCTGGGAGATCACTGAGAACCAGCTAGAACCAAGCCTGACAATGCTACATGATACAGGCTACACTGGCTGTTGGTCGGTCGAGCATCATAGCGGTCAGAACGAATACAGCGAGGTTGCTGTTCAACTGGCCAAGGTCCGTGATCTGCTTGGCCGCTGGTAGGGCGATGACCAACAAACCTCCTGCTCGCCATAATCGGTCACCCACCTGGGTAGCCTGGGGTATGAGCGCGCTCAATGGCATGGTCGGCGATTATCTGCACGAACGCCAGAATGGCCTGGCGATTGAAACAGCCTTCTACCATCAGAACCGCCCACTGCCGCTGACCAAGCCTGCCATTCAACAGGCCCATCCCCAGCCGACTACCAGGCTCTGTGTTCTGATCCACGGCCTTGGTTGCCACGAGGGGATCTGGGATTTTCCCCATCCCAAAGATCCACAACAAACCACCTCCTATGGCGATCTACTACATGCCGATCAGGGCTACACGCCATTGTTTGTTCGCTACAATACTGGCGTATCGGTGGCCGAAAATGGCAAACGCCTGGCGCTGCTGCTTGACGATCTTTCTGCCGTTTACCCAATATCAATCACTGAGATGGTGCTGATTGGCCATAGCATGGGTGGGCTTGTCATCCGCAGCGCATGCCATTATGCAACCGAACAGGGCTTGGCCTGGGTGCAACAGGTGACGCGAGCGTTCTATCTTGGCACACCACACACTGGCGCGAATCTTGAGCGTGTTGCCAATGCAGCCACAAACATCCTGCGAACAGTTCCCAATCCTGTCACCGCAATCATTACCAATGTCCTGCATCTGCGGAGCCGTGGCATCAAGGATCTACATAATGGCAGATTGGTCGAACCAATGAGAGCAGATGGCAGGACGCAAGAACAGCCGGTTGCATGGCTTCCGCATATACAGCATTATTTGATCAATGGCGCGCTGACCAATGATCCCGAGCATGCCATTACTGTATTATTTGGTGATGGATTAGTGAATGTGCCTGGCAGTGGCGGAGCAGGAACATCGGCGCAGCACAGGCCAATTCCAGCCGAACACATACGATTGTTTCCCAGAACAAACCACTTCCAGCTCGCACACGATTGGGCCGTGTACCAGCAGATTGCGCTGTGGTGTACGCCTGTATAGAAAGAACAAATGAACAAGCGAACAAGCGTCTGATGCTTCCTTGTTCCCTGTAAAAGAGGCCACACATGAATCAGCGCACAATTCGGCAGATCCGTGGTGCCAGCGATCTGATTGGAGAAACAGTGACAGCAACCGTCACGCTGATCGCCGAAACACACCGGAATATTGCTCGGCAACCATATGCACTGCTTGCCTGCATACCCGGAATTGCCCTGCCTGTTCGCATGATCGAACAGATCCACAACCGGATCACCGATGGTGTCTATAACACGATTCTGTCGGTCAATCAGGTGGTGAACATCGCTGCAACAGCGGCCTGTGATCAGCTTGAGGCGCACAATTCCCCCTCTCCCCGGCGTGGGCGAGGGGGCAGGGGGTGAGGGGAATAAGCGCACAATTCCCCCTCTCCCCGGCGTGGGCGAGGGGGTTAGGGGGTGTGGGCAGGCTCTAGCAGTAGGCGTATTTGCGCCAGATATCGTGGCGCTCAAGTTCGCCCAACAATGCAAAGGCAACCAGGGTTGGCTGGCGTGGCGTCGAGTGCAGCGTCATGTTGGCTTCATCTGGGGTCCGGCCACCCTTGCGATGGTTGCATTCTCGGCAGGCCGTCACAACATTCTCCCAGGATGTTCCGCCGCCACGCGAACGTGGCATCACATGATCAACCGTTAACTGCGAACGGCCAGGCTGAATGCCACAATACTGGCATGTATCACGGTCACGAGCAATCACCCCACGCCGCGAGCATGGCAGCCGTAATCGGCGCGGAATGCGGATATAGCGCGTCAATCGGATAACGATAGGCACAACAAACGAACGACTGAGCGACCGAAGCCGTTGCGAGGCAGCCTCGACAAGTTCAGCCTTTTCTTGAAGGAGTAGAACCACCGCCCGACGAATGGAGATGATTTGCAGCGGCTCGTAGCTCGCGTTGAGAACGAGGACTCGTTGTCCCAAGGCCGCCCCCTTTCAAAAGGTGTACGTAAGCGCACACACTCCTGATGCAAGGGCTTCCCTGCATCAGCGCGTGTGGCCTATAACGTCCGCAGCACTGGCGGCGAGCACCGACCTCGCACGCGTCACGTAGGCTTGAGTTTGCCCACGTTGCATACGATCAGGTATAAGCACATATAACCACATCTCACATATATGCGATGTGATCCACTGCTCAATACTGTCGGTCGGTCGGCTCGTCACGCTTGACACTCGCTTAACAAATGGCGCTATGTAGTGTAGCTTGCCGCGTAGGTGCGGCCTATATAGCATACACGATCTTCTATTCGGCTGTCAATTTTTTCCGAAACGTAGTCGCTCAGTCAATGGAACGATCCACCATGCGCCATGCGCAACCATCCACCAATAGCCATTGCGTAATCGGCGGCGCATGGTATTGGATGAAACATGCTGCGTCCAGTTCGCATCACGAATAGCATCAGCCGTCGCCCGTTCGATTGCACGCTGCACAATATCGGCAGAATCGATCTGGTGTACTCGCTGGAGTTGTATAGTCTTGGCTTCGATCAGCAGCGCCTGTATCCGCTCACCCATTTGATCCAGCCGAAAATGGCTGCGAACCCGTTCGCGAGCCGCATGGCCCATCGCCGCCAAACGCGGGCGATTGCGTGCAAGATCGAGTAATACCTGTGTGTATTCCTGCTGTTCATTCGAGCTACGCGGCACCAGGACGCCACATTCCGGCGTGACCAATTCGGCCTGGCCGCCTGCTGCAACACTCACTGGCACAACCCGCATTGCCATGGCTTCGTAGATCGCCAGCGATAACCCTTCCATCCGTGATGGCAGCAGCAGCACATCGCTCAATGCCAGGAGTTCACGCATGCGTTCATTGCGCACGCTG
>JBBQSD010000235.1:0-5432 GCA_038214135.1 Chloroflexales bacterium
CCCGGCCCGTGAACGGGCGGGCTACTCACCGCGAAGGCCGCCTCCGCGGCCTGGATGAGCCGGCGCAGGCCGGCTTTGCCATCGGTAGCTGCGGCTTTAGCCGCCAAGCGTGGAGCCATGCAAGACTTTTCGTCACACCCATTTGGCCGGTTGCCTTGACCGGCATTGTTGGCGCATGCTATACTGGACGGTACCACGCGCTTTCGTGTTTGTTTTGTTACGCTCAGCGCCGAGCTTATTGTATGCGTATCGCAGAATCGTTTATCCTAGGCGATGCGTTGGGAGGAATAGATATATGGCCCAGCAATTACGTCTTGTGATCGCCGACGATGAGTCGCTGATCCGTATGAATCTCAAAGAAACACTGGTCGGGCTCGGGTATCTGGTGGTTGGTGAGGCTGGCGATGGTGTCAGCGTGATCAATCTGGCCCGTGAACTGCGCCCCGATCTTGTTGTGATGGATATTAAGATGCCAAAGCTTGATGGCATCCAGGCCGCGAAAGTTCTGACTGAGGAGAAGATCGCGCCAGTGCTGCTGTTGACGGCCTATTCTGATCGGGAGTTGGTCGAGCGCGCCCGCGAGGCTGGCGTTGTCAACTATATTGTCAAGCCATTCCATGAAGCAGAGCTGTTGCCAGCCATCGAGATTGCACTTGGCCGCTTCGCAGAGTTTAGTGAGATCGAGAAGCAGTTCAATGATCTCAAGGATTCGCTGGAGACGCGCAAACTGGTTGAGCGCGCCAAGGGCGTGTTGATGGACACGCAGGGCCTCAAGGAGCAGGAAGCGTTCCGTAAGATCCAGCAGCTCTCCATGAACACACGCAAATCGATGCGTGAGATTGCCCAGGCGATCTTGTTAACGGCACAGATCGAGAAGTAACGAATCGCCAATGCTGAGTAACGAACCCATGCGATCAAATATTCGTTTTGGCAATCGTTACTCGGCATTTGTCATTCGTACTTTGACGTATGACCACACCCGATCCACTGCTGCCCCCCTCGCCCAAGCCGCCGCCAGCATATCAGCGCACTGTGCGGGCTGTTTTGCCGCATCTGCTCACGGCCTGCCTTGCAATTAGCGTGAGCCTGGCAACCCAGGCTGCATTTCCACAGCCAGCCGCAGTTCCGGCTCCATCGCCAACCGCAGCAATTGCGACTCCATCACCTGCCCCTACCAACGCTCCAACCATCCCAGCGGCACCAACAGTGCTGCCGCCAGCGAGCGGGATTACCCGCCAGGAATTGCTTGATCTGCGAGCCGAAGACGATAGGATCTGGTCGGCGATCTATCTCTCGCGGGCAATTAGCCAGATCGCTGATGCAGAAACCGCTATGCGGATCAATGATCTCGAACGCACTGATCAGATGATTATCGCCACCGATGACTCGCTGGCCCTGGCCTATGCTCGCACCCCCGATGCCCTACGCGACCCGATTGCCCAACTGCGCCGTGATGCTGGCGTGCTGCGTGAAGATCTGTACCTGCGCCCCGAGGGTATCGATGCACGCCTGGCCCGTTTACGCCAAACGCTGCTGGCGCTGATTGCAGAACGACGATAATCCAAGCCTAATGATCCCCAGCCCACGAGGCCACATCCGGCAGATTGGCCCTACTGGAAGATACGGGGTCGGCGGCTTCTTCCGTTGCCAACGATTGCCATGTGAATGCTGCACGCTCCTCTTGCACTCCTCGCACATCTTCCAGGTTTTGTTCAGGACGAATTGCCCGCAATTGATCGACCTCATCGCGCCGATAGAGCCGATTGCGACCGATTGCCTGGCGGTATGAGTGCAACAGGCCACGGCTGACATATGCATACAGGGTGGCCTTCTTCACCCGTAACAGCATCGCAACCTCATCTCCATCGAGATACTCGATTCCATCGATCATCTGCGCCATGACCAACACCTCTCTGAAGCCCAATCTGGTTAGTATACTTGATTCTGACCTGAAGCGTCAACATAAATCAATATAAATCAATATATATTGACTCATATCAAGCAATATGCGATACTCATCAACATATTGTAAGGAAAGGCATCTGCTTAAAGGAGCTAGCATCAATGATTGCCGAACATGCCGCCCCTGGGCTGGAAGGGGTCGTATTAACCAGTACACAGCTCAGCCGGATCGATGGCGAGGTCGGGCAGCTACGCTATCTTGGGTACGATATTCATGAATTGGCACAGCAGGCCACATTCGAAGAAATATGCCTGTTGCTGTGGCATGGGGCATTGCCATCGGCTAAAGAGCTTGCTGGTTTCCGTGAGCAGTTGGCAATTGAGCGGCGCATCAGTGCCGAGGAACTAGCACTGGTACAGGGCATTCCGCTCAGTGGCCATGGAATGGATGCATTGCGAACACTTGCATCCGGATTGGCGCAACTCGATCCACATGCCAATGATCTCTCGCTTGAGGCTGCCGAGCGGATTGGCATACGGCTACTGGGGAAGTTACCAGTACTGATTGCGGCGTGGGAGCGACGCCGGCGTGGGTATGAGCCGATTGCTGCCGATCCAGAGCTTGGGCATGCCGCAAATATCCTGTTGATGCTGCATGGCAAGCGGCCAAGCGCATTGGCCGAACGGGCGCTCTCAACTTATCTTGTGTTGTTGGCCGAGCATGGCCTCAACGCCTCCACCTTTGCAGCACGGGTTGCCATCAGCGCCCAGGCCGATGTCTATGCAGCGATCACAGCGGCGATTGCCGTGCTCAAGGGGCTATTGCATGGGGGAGCTAATCAGATGGCCATGGAGGCATTTCTGGAGATCGGCACAGCCGAGCGAGCAGGCCAGTATATCGAAGAACTCCTGAAGCGCCATGGACGCCTGATGGGTGTTGGGCATCGGATCTATCGGGTTGAGGATCCACGGGTACGGCATTTGCGCGCTCATGTGAAGGCACTTGCTGGTGAACGGGAGGGGAACTGGCATGCTGTTGCCGATGCGGTTAGGCATGTGGTAGTACGGCATCCCTATTTTGTTGAGCGCCAGTTGAACCCGAATGTCGAATTCTATAGTGCGCCATTGCTGTATGAACTTGGGCTGCCGCTTGATCTATTTACGGTAGCATTTGCGCTCAGCCGGATAGCAGGCTGGATCGGGCATATCCGTGAGCAGATCGCTGAGAACCGCATTATCCGCCCGAAAGCGGCGTATAGCGGGCCAGCAGATCGTGCGTTTGTTGCAATCGATCAACGGGCCTGAAACTGTAACACTATCGGCTATCGGCTATGGTGATCGGCGGTGGGGTTTTCTGCAGTTCCGCCAGGCTCAGGGTCGACATGCTAAACATCTGCCAATCGCCGGTGACATATTTGAAGCGCCCGATCCCAATATCGCCGTTGGTTCTGAGGTTATCCCATTGTGCATTGCTACTGGCCCAATAGTCGCCGCCGACACTCAGCAGATAGCGCGCCTGCTGGCGGTCATCCGGCCTGGTTTGATCATCAAGCACCAGTCGGGCCTGCATAGAGATCACGATCCCGCCGATATCACGCGGGTCGATTGCTACTCGCCCATCCGCTGGCCAGAAGTGGAAGTTGTAGCCGCCACCGGCGGTGACCGAAATACCACCATCCGGCTCGCTGCGAATAGCGGCTGGGCGATGAACATCACCGACGAAATCCTCGCGATAGGCTGCGCCCTGCAAACGCTCCCCACTCTGAACGATGTGCCAACGGCCAGTCTGTATACTGAGGATCAGGGCGCGCAGCTGCCGCAATTGGACGCGTGTGTTGGTTGCCGAGTTGCCTTGGGCATCCTCATACACCTGGCCCCAGGCTGTTATTGCAGTAAACGTGCCGGGATCATTACCCATCCCCAGGCGCGGCCTGCTGGCCCAATTATACGAGCTTGGCACGCCATGTGGCCTGCCTTCATGTGGTTGGCCCATGTCGGAAGCGATAATGGCAATCGCCTGCTGCAAGCGTACTGCTGGGTCAGGCGTTGCCGTTAGTGCTGGGGTGCCCGGCTTACTGCAAGCGAAAAGCATGGCCGCAAGTAGTAAACCCAGCATGATCAATCGTTTGGTAGTGTGTTGCTGCTTCGTATCATCGCTCATGAACTCGTAACCCCCGTAGCCGTTCGCCACCCGCCGCAATCGTCTCCAGCTTCTTTGCAAAGCAGAAACGGGCCAGTGGCGGAGCGCTGGTTGGATCGATATAGAAAGCCGAGATCGGAATCGCCGCGACGCCCTGCTCGCGCACCAAGCGCAAACAGAACTCGCGTGTATCGCGCAGGCCAAGCGCACTAATATCGCAGGAGATGAAATAGGAACCCTCAGCCACAAGCTGCGGTAGCCCTGCTTCGGCCAATACCTTGATTAATAACCCACGGCGCTGCTGATATTCATCAAGGAGTTGCTGGTAATAGCCATTGGATACGGCCTGTTCCAGCGCAACCGCCGAAGCCTCCTGCAATGGAGTCGAGGTTGCGAATGTCACCCATTGGTGTGCTGCACGCAAGGCCTGATTAAGGTTGGCAGGCCCCACCGACCAGCCGATCTTCCAGCCGGTCACGCTAAACGTCTTGCCAATACTATTCAGCGTCAGCGTTCGCTCCCACATGCCTGGGAGTGTAGCGAGCGACACATGGCTCTTGCCGTCGAATACCAATCGATCATAGACTTCATCGGTGATGGCGACAACATCGTATTCCTGGCACAATTCGGCGATCTGTTCGAGTTCCGAGCGCGTAAAGACCTTGCCTGTTGGGTTGTGGGGCGTATTGAGCAGGATGAGCTTCGGGCGTTGTTCAAAGGCAGCGCGTAGCTCGTGTTCGTTAAAGAGCCAGGCCCCATTACTATCGGTTGGTGGATGCAACCGCACGGGGATCGGTTTCCCGCCTGCCATCGTAATATCGGGAACATAGGCATCATAGGCTGGTTCAAAGAACAGCACACCATCGCCTGGATCGAGCAGGGCCAGCATGGCATCACACAGCGCTTCAGTCGCACCGCTGGTGACACTTACCTCACTCTGCCAATCGATCTCGCGGCCATGCTGGCGTTGCCATTCGGCAGCAGCGGCCTTGCGTAGACGCGGCAATCCTGGCATTGGCGCATACTGGTTCAGATCGGATGCAATAGCATCAGCGGCCGCCTGCTTCACAAATGCAGGGCCAGCAAAATCGGGGAAGCCCTGGCCGAGGTTAACGGCATGATGCTGGATCGCCAGTGCACTCATTTCGGTAAAAATCGTCGTGCCGAATCCGGCCACACGCGCTGCGCGCACATCACGCATACATGGTTCCTTCTATCAATTTGGGCAATTCAAAGCTCAGAGGGATGCGACGTATTGTTCTGCATGGCTGCTGCCCGGCCCGTGAACGGGCGGGCTACTCACCGCGAAGGCCGCCTCCGCGGCCTGGATGAGCCGGCGCAGGCCGGCTTTGCCATCGGTAGCTGCGGCTTTAGCCGCCAAGCGTGGAGC
>JBBQSD010000236.1:0-5358 GCA_038214135.1 Chloroflexales bacterium
CGACATCATGCCAGTTCCCACCGCGCCGCGCATCCTCAGAATTATGTAGATCGTTGGCAAGAATGCCCAACGGGCTATCGGCTATCGGCTATCGGCTATCGGCTATGCGATAGGTGCCATACTCTTATTGGCATACCCACTGCTCGATGGGTGGTTGCACATCCAGCGCCAAGCAATTGTCAATAATATGCTCATCTTCGCACTCCTAGCACTTGGCCTCAATATTGTGCTTGGTATGGCTGGAATGCTTGATCTTGGCTTTGCAGCGTGTTTTGCCGTAGGCGGGTATACCGCTGCAGTATTGATTGGCTCACCCATCGGCGCTAAACTCGATTTTACACTTGTCCTGCTGATTGCAACAATATCAGCCGGGCTGTTTGGCGCGCTGAATGGTCTGCTGACCCTACGATTGCGCGGGGATTATCTAGCAGTTGTCGCACTAGCCTTCGGGCAACTCGTGCCGCGAGTGATCGTCAACCTTTCCGAATGGACTGGCGGGCGCGGGGGGATGGCTGCGCTGCCGCCGCCAATGCTGGCTGGCATCACATTCCAGAACCAGGGGCAGCGCTACTATCTGGTGTTGGGCTTTGTCGCGCTGATTGTGGTTGCCAGCCGCCGCATTGCCACATCGCGGATCGGGCGCGCATGGGCTGCACTCAGCACCGATGAACTCGCCGCAGCCAGTTGCGGAATCAGCCGCGCACAGATCAAGCCACTGGCCTTTATTCTTGGCGCAATGGTTGCCGGCATTGCCGCAGCACTCTCAGCTACTATCTTCGGGTATGTCGATCCCGACCAATCCGATTTTCGGATCTCGGCAATGACACTCGCAATGGTGGTGATTGGCGGTGCAAGCAGCCCGATTGGCGCAGTCGTCGGCGCAATCGTGATTGCCGGGTATGATCAGATCGCACTACCGGCTCTGGGCCAATGGTGGGCACAATCAATCGGCAAGGGAGCAGCGATTCAACTCTCGGAACTGAACTATCTGGCCTTCGGGTTGGCCCTGTATCTCACAGTTCTCTGGCGTGGGCGGCGAACGTGACAAGGTGAGGGGGTGACACGGTGAACTTGCCGTTGCGGAGCGGTACAACCTCGATCAAGCATCTGTCACCCTGTCACCTCGCCACCCGGTCAGGATTCACTCCTCACCGTGTCACCTTGTCACAATTCAAGCCCACTCCTCAGCATCATAGCCGGGCATTTCCTTGCGCAACGGTTTTAGCTCACGGTAGCCAAGAGCGAAATCGGCCTGCAGTAGTTCCTGCAGCTCGCGGGTTCCCTCATAGATGATCGCGCCACGGGCATTCCGCAGGTAGCGTTCGACAGGATACTCATCGCTGTAGCCATAGGCACCATGCACCTGAATGGCATCATCGGCGACTTCAAAACTGCTGACGCTGGCATGCCATTTGGCCAGCGTTGTTTCGCGGGTATTACGCAGGCCCGCATTCTTCATCCAACCAGCCCGATACACCAGCAGGCGGCTTGTGTCGAGCTTGCGGATCATATGGCTGATCATCCGCTTGACCAATTGATGCTCGGCAATTGGCACACCAAAGGTATGGCGCTCCTTGGCATAGCGCAGGCTTGCCTCCAAACCCGCCTGAATCAGCCCTGTTGCACCAGCAGCAACCGTATAGCGTCCGCTATCGATAGCGCTCATAGCAATCTTGAAGCCCTCGCCTTCTTCGCCAAGACGATTGGCAACTGGAACGCGCACATCCTTCAACACAATCGCGCCGGTATTGCCAGCTCGCACACCCAGCTTGCCATGCAATGGGTAGCTGCTAAAACCAGGCATGCTGCGCTCAACAATAAATGCGGTAATGCCACGATTACCCTGGCTTGTGTCCGTCTTGGCAAACACCAAGAAGTGGTCGGCAATATCGGCCAGGCTGATCCAAATTTTCTCACCATTCAACACATACTCATCGCCATCGCGCCGTGCAGTGGCACGCATCGCACCCGCATCAGTACCGCTGTCGGGCTCAGTCAGGCCATAGCCAGCAAACTTAGTTCCCTGTGCCTGTGGAACAAGGTATTTCTGCTTCTGTTCTTCTGTGCCCCATTGGAACAGCGTCAGCGAATTGAGCCCTGTATGAACGCTTAACACCACGCGCAAGAAGCTATCGACCCGCTCCAGTTCCTCGCAGACAACCGCCAACGCGAGGAAATCCATTCCAGCTCCGCCATATTTGGCAGGGATACAAACCCCTAGAAAGCCCAGTTTGCCCATCTTCTCCAATATTGGCCGGATATGCGGGCGGCTTTCAGGGCCAGTATCATGCTCGGCACCACTGCGATCCCAGGCACGAATATGTGGCCCGACCTCTTTTTCCGCGAAATCGCGCACGGCCCTACGCAGGCTCTCGTGCTCATCGTTCAGGAACATCCCATAGGTATCTGTAAAATCCATGATTAGTGCTCCTTAGGTTTGTTGTAGATGCCGCTTCGCGCGGCAGGCGGTCAGGGCGGTCTCGTCCGGGGGTGCCCTTTGGGCCACAACCCACAGTCGGGGCCTTGACCTGAACCCCAAATGAAGCTTCGAGACCTGCTAACCGCTGTTGGTCATGCCTCAGCTTTGCTCGATTAAGCTTGTGGTACTTACAATGGCTCTTGGCTCAGTATTCTGACTCCTGACTCCTGACTCCTGACTACTTGACTCTTGGTTCTCGATGCAGCATTCTGACTCCTGACTCCTGAATTCTCGGTTAGCCCCCTAATGCCTGCGAAATCCGGGCGGCGACTGCTGCAACGGCAGGCCCAACACTCTGCTCAATCCGTTCGAGCGTTAGCGTTGCGGCAGGGCCAGAGACGCTTACTGCCGCAATTGCTCTGCCTGATGCATCACGGATTGCGGCGGCGGCACCACGCAAACCAACCGCCAACTCCTGATCGCTCATAGCATAGCCACGCACCCGCGTTGCCGCCAGATCGGCCATGAGCTGCTCACGGCTCGTCAATGTCTGCTCGGTAAGTGCGCGGGGCGGGGCAGCAGCCAACCATTCAGACAGATCGGCATCACTCAATTCGGCCAGGAGCGCCTTACCAAGCGAAGCAGTATGCGCCGGAACCCGCGATCCAACTCCCAGAACGACTCCAACAATCGCCCGGTTACGAACTCGATCAATATAGACAATATCGCGGCCATCGCGATCCAACACCGCTAGGCTGGCAGTCTCATGGAATTCTTCAGCCAGCAACTCCAACTGCGGATGAGCAATCTGGCGCATTTCTAGGCCACTTAGCGCAGCAAAACCAAGCTGTAACACCGCCAAGCCAGGCCGATACCGGCGCGTCGTTGGGTCGTGCTCCAGAAACCCAAGGCTCTCCAGCGTTGCCACCACCCGAAAGATAGTGCTTTTATTCATTCCCAGCAATGCAACAATCTCTGCCAATGTTAGGCTTGGCCGTGCTGCACTAAATACTGCCAGCACCTCTAAACCACGCGCAAGCGCATCAATGGTATAACGATTTCGCTCTAGTTGTTTCATTCAGTAAAACTATGTTCTATTCAGTAAGACAAAGGAATTGTAATACTGTTGGGAATCGTTGTCAAGTAGGGAGCTTCTTTTTTGCGGGCGGGCAAAGGAGTCAGAAGTCAGGAGTCAGGAGTCAGAATACCACGAACCCGTGTAGGGTGCAGGCCCATGGGTCTGCCCACCACGAACCAAGAACCAGGAACAAAGGAACCTCGTGTTCGCCCAAATGAATATCACCAACAACCATAGATCGCAGCCGAGGCATGACCAACAGGCGTTGGTGAGCCCCCGGCATTCTTTACGGGTCAGGGTGTAGCACCTAGCCGAAGAAGGATCCAGGGAACCAGTCGGAACGATTCCCTGGTGCTGCCGCGCATAGCGGCTTAGGAATGAACAAATGAACGGTTCCCTGGTGCCGCCACGCATAGCGGCTTAGGAATGAACAAATGAACGGTTCCCTGGTGCCGCCGCGCACAGCGGCCAAAGCTGGCCTGCCGCACACAGCAGCACATTATCGAACGATTATCTCGTCACCACATAGAAACAAGAAGAATACTCCTCGCTGCCCGTCAGATCCCATGTGCCGCTGAAGGGTGTCACATTCCCACCACTGCTTGTCTTGACCACCACCTTATACGTTCCTGGTGCCATGACATAGCGGCCAACCGGGCCTTTCTCAGGGCAGGAAGTTGGCTCTTCGGTAAACTTATCGCATTCCGTACATGCATCAAGTTCTTCAACCCGCGTTTCAGGGCCACTAAAGACGATACTCAGCTTTTCGGGGGTATCGTTCTGGATCACAACTGTCATTTGGGTATTGGAGCCACTTGCGCCACCAGTAGCCTGAGGCGCAGGCAATTCACCAGCACCAGATAATTCGGCATCGGCGATGGTTGCGCGCACATACGAATCCTGCACTTCCTGGGCAAGTGAGTGATCTGGGTACTCATCACGGAAGCGTGCATAGAAGGTCGCCGCGTCACTAAAGTTTTTGGCTTCTTCAAAGGCTTGGCCACATGCATTCAGCAGCGGTGGCAGCGTTGTATCTGGGGTTGTGATGAATTTCAAGCCCTCAATATCAGGCAGCGATTGGCAAAAATCGACGCTTGCCAGTGCTTCAGGCGTGCTTTTGCTCGCCAGCTCCTGGCCCTTACTCAGTGCCAAATCCATCAGTGGGCTCTTATCGTATTTCGTGACAAACTGGCTATAGCCAAGCACTGCATCGCCTGCCTTACCCTGCTGCGAGAGTGTATCAGTATCGAGCATCACCTGGCATTCCTGAAGTTCGGCCTCCGCCTTGCGAGCAACATCACGATCCTTGGTACCTGGATCGCCATCGGCAACCTTGCGAAGCGTAACGAACGCACTGGCACAATCGGCGTTGAGATACGCGGCATGGGCAGTCGCATAGTTCTGGTCCTGTTGCCAGTTCTGGAATGTCGCCAAACCGCCAATTGCCACACAACCAAGCACAATCAGGCCAAGGCAGCCAATACCGATTCGAACAAACTGATTCGGCTTCTTTGGTGCTACTGGTGGAACTGCTGAAGGCGGCACCGATGGGGGTATTTGCGAATCCGTCGTCATCCTGCGTACTCCTTTTATTATTGAAAGCTCGCCAGGTGTTCACAACATGAACGTATGATGATGAAGAAAAGTTACAGGATTGCAATAGAGATCAGGAGTCAGAAGTCAGGAGTCAGGAGTCAGAATATTGCATCAAGAACCAAGAACCCGTGTAGGGTGCAGATCCATGTGTCTGCCACCAAGAACCAGAGAACCCGTGTAGGGTGCAGACCCATGTGTCTGCCACCAAGAACCAGAGAACCCGTGTAGGGTGCAGACCCATGTGTCTGCCACCAAGAACCAAGAA
>JBBQSD010000237.1:0-5287 GCA_038214135.1 Chloroflexales bacterium
AGGCGGCAAGAAACCCTTCCCGCCCAGAGGGTACCCGACCCGTAAGGGATGTTGGTGGCATCCTTATGCCCGTTGCTCATGCCTCGGCTGCGATCAATCCGTGCTTGTGGCCGATAGGTCGCTGCTCAGTTTTTGTTTAAAGAATGCTTGTGGCCCTTCAATGTTGGTTGGTCATGCCTCGGCTGCGATCAGTCCGTGCTTGTGGCTGTGTTCCGACGCGAGGCACCACGTCGCTACTGGCTCCACATTCTGACTCCTGACTCCTGACTCCTGAATACTAACTTCTCATTCATTCCCCAAACGCCGAACCAGATCGGCAACTGTCGCACCCGTAACCCGAATGAGATCCGCTGGTGACAATACAATTTCTAGCCCGCGCAGACCACCACTGACCCCGATTGTGTCCCACAGTTCAGCCGTTTCATCAATATAAACAGGATAGGGCTTTTTGGCGGCTAGTGGCGTCACAGCACCGCGCATATAACCCGTCAGATCCACAACTTCACGCAATGGAACCAGTTCAACACACTTATTGCCAGATGCAGCCGCCAGCAATTTGAGGCTCAGTTCTGTTCCGGCTGGGAGTAATGCAAACACATAACCAGCCGGTTCCGCCTGGGTGATCAGCGTCTTAAAAACGCGCTCTGGTTGCATGCCCAGTTTACTGGCTGCCCGCTCCGCACTCAGATCGCTTTCGTCAATGTCATAGGTTTTGAGTTCATACACAACCCTGGCCCGGTCCAGTAGCCGGATTGCATTGGTTTTTGGAATTGCAGCCATGAATGTACATCAGTTCGTTTACTCAGTTGTTCCCTCGCCCCTGCTACGCTCTCATCTTCCCATGCAAGGGAGCTAGGGGTGAGGGCGGTTCTCGATTTTTGGTTATCGGTCTATCGGCTATCGGCTATTGGTCTATCGGCACTGCTGCAAGGCAGAGGATACCAACCGGCTCACGGGCGGCTATCTGCCAACTCAATCCGCGATCCGTAGATTGTAGCAGGACTCCAAGATCGGTTCCAGCCCAGGCCATCCCAGGCCGTTGTGGGTCGGGGATTAGGGCAGTAATTCGGCCAATTGTTGCTCCATCGATCCGCGCAACCTGCCAGTGAATGCCATCGTCCTCACTGCGAAACAGCATCATCCCGCCAGCACCGGCACCGAGCAATACTACTGGTTTTCCAGATGGCTGAGCATAGGCAGTCGCACCGCTCAAGCGTGGGTTCTTTAATGGCACTGCACCACGCACGGTTGCCACACGCAGGCCGATTGATTCGGGCGCTTTTTCTGCCATGCTCCAATGCAGGCCGCCATCAACACTACGCTGCACCGAACCGCCAGCAACAGCAACAAGCACTATTCGTGCATCAGTGGCAACAATGGTTGTGATACCCTGACCGGCCAGGCTATGGCCAGAACGAATCAGCGCATTGTCTGAACGCTGGTAGATTGCCAACCCATCGTGTGTGCCAACGAATAACATCACTGCTGGCATAGGTGGCCTCCGAGAAAAAGGAACAATGGAACAAGGAATCGAAAGAATAAGAACCGCAGCGGAGAGGCCGTAGAGACGCAAAATCTTGCGTCTCTACGACCCTACAGAACCAACAATCATCATTCCAGAACCGCCCCATCCCTGCTATGCCTGCTGCGCTCCCGCTTCCATTGGGAAAGGGCGGCAGGTGAGCGAACTGCCACCAACACATGTCGATCACAGCCGTGGCATGACCAACGGGCGTTGGTGGGCCACTCACATTCTTTAAACCCATACACAAGGGTTCGATGCTGTGTTGGCCTTTCTATTAAAGCTAGGGCTTCGCTCAACACGACCTGCCAGGTCACAACCCAACAGGTCGTGTCAATTCGAAATACCCTCCTGTCTCCCAACCTACGTTGCCGTACTGCGTGCTGTAATAAATCCCAGCACCTGTTGCCAGGCATCGGCGGAATCGGCAGCAAACTCCTCATAGCGCCGGTCGAAGAAGCTATATGGCGCATCTGGGTAGATTTTGATATCGTGGGCCACGCCCGACATCGCCAGGATGCCTTCGAGTTCCTGAACCTGCTCGACCGGAATGCCCTGATCGGCACCGCCAAACAATCCCAGCACTGGGGTGGTGATCTCGTGAGCCGCCTCCAGCAGGGTTGGCCCGCCACCGATGGCCCGCGACATGCCAGCATAGAAGCCGATCACCCCTGCCAAGCCTAAGTTCTGCCCGCCGCTTAATAGTGAGAGCGAGCCACCCATGCAGAAGCCAACGATAAATTGGTTTGGTGCTGCATTCGATTGGGCCTGTAGATAATCCAGGCTAGCTCGTGCATCGGCCCATACGCCAGGCTGGGTGAACTGCTGAACATGCGGCCAGAATTCGAAACCCTCATCGCGCGAACCAATGCCAGCCGTGCGGCCAAAATAATCCATCGCAATGGTAGCGATACCGGCTTCGGCGAAGCGTAGCGCCAGCTCTTTGTAGAACTGATGCAAACCGCGAATATCTGGGTAGATCAGCATCTGAGCAGTTGCTGTTGTGCTGGGCAATGCCAGGTAGGCAGCAAATTTATTGCCATCAGCAGCGGTTAATTCGACATTCGATCCCTGTGCTGCACCTGCTGTACCTGGCGGAATCGGTGGGCGAGCCAAATCGTCGTAACACATGGTCTGGTCTCCTTTAGGTGCTTCAGCCCTGTTACTTGTGCCACTGCGCGTAGCGGCGGTTCTTGTGCCACTCACATGGCTCGTTTGCCAGAAACCGTTCCTTATGCCACTGCGCGTGGCGGCTATTGCGACGATCTCCTGAAAGCTGACGGCTGAGAGCTTGGTTCAGGGTGCCATCAACTCCAGAAACACTCGATGCCCAAATGCAGCGCCACTATCCATCCGCGCCGTCATCTGCACATACATCTCGCCATACTTGGCACGCAATGTGTCTGCGGCAAGCTGCGCCTCATCGGCTGTGAGAAGGCGGGCACGCGCCTCGATGGCAGGGCCATGCACGGTTCCAACTCGGTCGCTCGGTGCAATTGTTACCTGCGCGTTATTGGCGATGCGCTTGACTTTTCCAGCGCCACTGTTGGTTGTTATATAAACTAGGCCATTCGACTCTGCAAACCATACAGCAGTGTGCATTGGCTCGCCACTACGCCGAAAGGTTGTCAGCACCACAAATTGCTCGTTGCGCAGGGCATCAAAGGCATGCGCGGTCACTTGGTCACCAGCTGTCACAAGAACACTCCTTCATACTCTATTTCACTACTGATGAGTACGACCACTATGTATCAGCGGATGTGAGCAAACCTGGATCGACAAATAAAAACAAATGTACTATACTATATTCTCAGAACAGGTGGCAATCAATAATCAAACAATCTGCACTTTTGGTTATAGGAGGCGCAATAATGGCAATCGATAAAGAGTTTCGGGCGTTTGTCTGCAGCCAACTGATGCGCATTGTCCCGATCACCGACCGCAGCATGTTTGGCGGAGTCAGTGTGTATGCCAATGATCGTATTTTTGGCCTGATTGCCAACGATACGCTGTACCTCAAGGTTGATGATCAAACCTGCGCCGCCTTTGAGGCAGCTGGCGCACATGCCTTCATGCCATATGAAAACGCAACAACAACGATGCCCTATTATGCCATATCTGGCGAGGTTCTGGAAGATGTCAGCGAGTTGCGCCCATGGGTGGAACTGGCACTTGCAGCAGCCGAACGTGCGCCTGCCAAGAAGAGCCGCAAGAAAACATCAAAAGAGTAGGCGCTACTAGCCGAAGTACCCGAAAAACGCTATACTTTACATCTGAGTTTTGTTGACGGCAAAAGAACAAGCGTCTGAGGTTTACTTGTTCTCTCTATAGGATTACCGAGGCTGGTGTGAAGCATGAGGATCAATCGCCCCATATCACGAAGCCGCCGTCGCAGCCCCATTGATGCTACGTCTGTTCCTGATACAGATCATGTGGTCGAGCAACCCACGGCTGCACATAGTCTGAGGTTGTTGCGCCAACCCAGGGTGAGCGCAGGGCAGCGCCAGCGCGCCACACTCGCGTTGCAACAGGCCGTCGGGAACGCACAGGTGCAGCGCGAATTGGCCCAGCAGGCGGCAGTGGTGCAGCGCGATGACGAGAAGCCAGTTGGCGATCCAGCACAAGTCGAGCAGCAGCAGCGCGATAAACAGGCAGCCGATGCAGCAAAACCGGCTGGCGAGCGTGTCGTTAGCGCCTCACGCGAGCTGGTTATGCACTATGCTGCGGAGAACCTGAAATCGCTTGGTGATGAGGCATTGCGCCAACTTGTACGGGCATGGCGCGAAACACCCGGTGGCGTGATTGCCGCAGGAACAATCATCGGCGCGGCGGGTGTCGCCTATCTTGTGGGCACAAATGGCAGCCTGCCCGAGATCACGATTCCGCTCGATTTTCTGGCCGAGAAAGTACCAGCCTTGCGTGGTGCCGAGTTAAAATTCGAACTCAGCGGGCCAGTCACCAAACCCGAGGGCATTCAGCTGGGAATCACATTCCACGAAGGCAGCCCCAAGAAGGAAGGTTCTGGCAAGCCTGGTTCTGGAACGGCATTTACGCCACGCATGACACTCCGGCAGGGCGATGCTGTCGCTGATGGCCCAGAAGTTGGCGATCAGATCATGATCAGTGGGCGTATTCCGGTGCCACACGGAGCCAAAGCAGCGGATGTTGCTGCGACAATTGCGGCAATTAATGATGGATCGCTTGATGTTGAGATTGGTGGCCAGCCAGCCATGCAAGCCAGTATCTTGAGCGTCACCGATTCATTCAAGCCCGACAAATATGGCCTCAGCGCACCACCGCTGGATCGGCACCTGTTGGTGCGGGTACGTTCGGCGGTGCCACCAATGTTTCATCAGCGTGCGGAGATCTTCGATCAGCGGCCAGTGTATGTACGGGTCAATCGCGTAAGCAGCGAGGGCGAGGCGACCATCCGTGTGCATATGAGGCCATTTCCCAAATAATTATCCTGAGCCATAGGCGCAACGAAGGATCTCGTAACCACATCAATATCCCAGATCCTTCGCTGCGCTCAGGATGACATGAACCATTAATCTATGTGCGTTTTAGCGTACTCATTGAAATGCGGCAGACACGCTGCCACACTCCACATGCACAATAACGCTATGCCGCTGCTAAATCCGTTGCAATCGCCCGAATTGCCGCAGTACTAATCTGCCCTGGCGCGAACTCAACCAGTTGTGGCAGTGTCAACCCCATGGTAATCGCCATCTGGGCATGGTTGGCAAAACCCGGCAGATGGCGTTC
>JBBQSD010000238.1:0-5273 GCA_038214135.1 Chloroflexales bacterium
CCCATTGCGGCTGGGCTGCTCTATCCCTTCTTTGGCATTCAGTTGAGCCCGATCATTGCGGCTGGAGCTATGGCGTTTAGTTCTATCTTTGTCGTTAGTAATTCGCTGCGGCTCCGCAATGTGCAGATGGATACCCTTTCAACGTAATTACATCGTTGGACAGCAATATTATCGCCCAAACCACATACGACGAAAGATGTCGGTCTTTCTCTTGCTTGCGATTGTTGGTTTACACCTGGCTCATAAGGTATCATAAGACGGTCAGGAACAATCGTATTCACGGCAGACACCATACTGAGGAGGCCACCATGGAGTCCATACATCTCGGAACGCTTGCGCTGGTGGTTGGCATCTGCGTCGTGATGGCTATTCTCGGGAGCGTGCTCACGGGCAAGGGACTCACGACGTGGTATGCCAGTCTGGTGAAGCCCTGGTTCCAAATTCCGCTATGGGCCTTTGTCGGGGTAGGGATGGTGGGCTATCTGATGGATGCGGTCATTCTGTACCGTCTGCTGATCTACGTCCTTTCGAGGGATGGTCAGAGTGTCCATCGCTGCGATGCTGATTCTCATGCTCTACAATGAGCTATGGAACGGAGCCTTTTTCCGGCTCCGCAGTACGCTGGTTGGACTCGTCGGCGTACTGGCGTTCCTCGCGCCACTCACCCTGGTGCAAATTGTCCTGGCCGTGTATGATCGTCCGTCCGCTGGCATCTTGTTGATTTACGTTCTCTGGTATCTGCTGTACGATGTTCCTTGGATCTACGCGCTCTGGCGGCTCAATCCAGTATAACCACATCCTTCCGTAGGTGGTATGCATCGGCTGTGGCCGAACACGCCCATGCAGCCGACCGCTTCGCGCGCGAGATCGTTCGCTTTTTGGCAGCCTGTATGATGCGCTCGCGGCAGCTGAACGGCAATCCGTTGGGCGGATTTGTCCACCTTGCACACATTGTGTTCGTGCGTGCCATAGTATACTGCTCACACCGCCTGGGCTTGCAGTGACACCGTTGGAGGAGCGGAGCGATGCCATCCCACCACCCGCTTCGCTTTGGAGCTGCGTACTTTAGTCTTGAACAGTGGACAGAGTGTGCCCGTAAAGTGGAGTCACTCGGTTATGCGCCCTTGTTATTGGTGATCACCCTGCCATGGGCAGGCCAAGCCCGCTTATCGCGCTCAGGGCCGCAGCGAGCGTGACGAGCACGCTGCGTCTCGGCACGCAGGTACTCGCGAACGATTTCCGTAACCCCGTCCTGTTGGGGCAAGAAGCAGCGCTGCTCGACGTGCTCTCCAATGGGCGTTTCGAACTCGGTATTGGATCGGGTTGGCTACACTTTGACTACGACGCGCTTGGAGCGGAGCGGTGCGGATATGCCATTGGTTCGGCATTCCGCAATGCAATACCACTCGGTATCGATAGCGTGCTTGATCCCGAGCAGCAGGCTGGCATCGCACAGGTATCCGGCAGGTCGCTTGAGCAATGTTTGGATCGATGGGCCGAGGTGAACCACCGCGTCCTCAATAACCTTGATACAATGCAATTACGACACGAATGAACAGCAACCAGACGACACGCTGCGGTCCAACAGGCCCATGCGCTTTCTTACAGCCTGCCCTATCCAGTGGCGTACTTTGACCGCGTGGTTTCAAGTCTGTTTTTCCATCACCTGACGTGGGAAAACAAGCAACGAACAGCGCAAGAGCTATTTCGTATTCTCAAACCCGGCGCAGAGTTACATGTTGCTGATTGGGGCTATCCCGCCAATGCACTCATGCGAGGACTGTTCCTGTCCATCCAGCTTCTCGACGGGTTCAAGAACACACAAGACAATGTTTCGGGCAAGCTCATCCAGCTATTCCAGCAGGCTGGATTTACAGAGGTTGCTCAGTGGCAAACCTTCAACACCATCTATGGCACAATAGCCTTATACAGTGCGCTCAAACCCGGCTAACACGGCGCTCCAGCCGCAGGCCGGCCGGCGGCTGAGCTTGGGCGTTGGGATGAATACACAGGGCAGGCGTCGTTCGTACGCCTGCCCGTTTGTGATCTCCCGGCACATGTCATCCGACAACGCGATAGTTGCGCATCATGCCACCGTTCTCGTGCTCCAAATTATGACAGTGGTACACAAACATGCCGGCATAGTGTGTGAATCGCATCAGGAGTGTGATCGTCTCGCCCGGCATGATCAGCGCAGTGTCTTTCCAGGCTTGATCAACGAAACCCTCGCGCAGGCTCTCCCAACCCGCTTTGAGATCGGGAGCGATCTGGCGATCAATCACCTGAAACTGAACGCCATGAATGTGCAGTGGGTGGGCCATCCCATTCGCATCCATCATCGCGCCGGGGTTGCGCTCATTGACGAATTGCCATTGTTCAACCGTCCCCAGCTTGACGGTCTCTTCCGCAGATGCGGTCTCCATTTCAAAGAGACGCCCGTTCAACAGCCATTGCATGCCATTCAGGGTAATTCGCACCGTTCGTGGGTTGGCAGCGTTGACCGCGTCCGTCGGTATCAGCCATGTTGGAGCACTCAGGCGCGTCGGGAGCGTGAGCGGTGCCCGCTCCTCACGGTCGATCCGCACGGTCAGGACACGCATCGGCGCACCGAGTGCGGGAGCAGATGTGTTGGTCATCCCATTCATCGAACCGGCACCGCCGGGGTTTTCCGCACCTTCAAAAGCCAGGCTCTCGAGGGTTAGTTCTGTGCCAACCGCCAGCGTGCTGAAATCGGCCCACAACTCAATACGCTCGCCCGGCGCAAGCGTGACATACGAGCGTGTGACGGGGCGTTCAAGCAGGCCGCCATCACTCCCAATCACGGTCAGTGGTGTGCCACTACTCCAGGCGAGCTTGTAGATCCGGGCATTCGATCCATTCAGCAGGCGCAATCGATAGGGCCGGGTAGCCACCAAGAGAAGCATATCTGGTTTCCCATTAACCATGACCCGCTCACCAAGGAAGCCCATCATCCCGGTCATCATGCCGCCCATCCCGTTCATGCCACCCATGCTGCCCATACCACCTGTTCCCGCAGCAGCACTCGCCCCTGAACCGCTATAGACGAGCTGGTTGTTGCTATCAAAGGTGCGATCCTGGATGACGATCGGCAGATCATAGGCACCGCTTGGCAGCCCAAGTGCGGTTTCTTCGGCATCCGAGACAAGGAACAATCCCGCCAGGCCCTGATAGACCTGGGTTGGTGTCAGGCCATGCGGATGGGGGTGGAACCAGGCTGTACCAGCCCGATTCTTGACTTCAAACTCATAGGTATACGTCTGGCCTGGCGCAATGGCATAGCGTGGATGCCCATCCATCGCCTCTGGCAAAACTAACCCATGCCAATGCACAATTGATGGTTGGTTTTCGGGCAGGCGGTTGGTAAAGTACACGCGCACACGCTGACCAGTCCGCGCACGAATAATTGGGCCAAGCCAGCTTCCAGGAATTGCCTGTACTGCTGCGGAATCGCCTTTAAGGACTTCGGCCTGATAGGTCCAGACCTTCGTTAATGCACCAGGGAGCACAGCAACCTCAGCTGGCAGCGCAGTCAGGTTCAGTTCAAGATCCGGATTGAAGTTCGCGGCCGGGGTTCGTGCAGCCGTGTTGCCAGAGTTCGTTTGCGCTGGTGTGAGCGAACCACAGGCACCGAGGATACCGGCCAGCGCCAGCGAACCGAATGCAGCAGCCCGCAAAAACGTGCGCCGTGAGCAAACCAGAGCAGCGGTTGATATCGACTTGGAAGTTGTCATTGCAGATGATGCTCCTGAATAGGATTGTTTGTGAACTGAAGGATACCAGATACACATCAAGAAACAGTGCGGTGGATGGTCAAGATTGCGTCAAGACCGCTATGCCATCGGTATGTCCTTTCCCCTAATTTAGTACGAGGTTTTCTCCATGGGTCCTCCTATTCTGCCGCTGCATACCCGAACATCAGGCGGTAGTACCACGATCCAAGACACCAGAGTGTCGTGGTGAGGATTGTGCCCGCTATGACAACCATTCCTCCCAAGATAAACCCTAATACTGATAGCCCATAATAGAAGGACACGGCTGAACCCGCTAGAAAGACTGTGGAAAGAAGGTAGGAAAACTGTCGCGGCTTTGGCGTAGGTGGCAGCGGTGGCGCACGGAATACATGGCGAACACCGAAGTTGTACACCAGATCGATCAGCATGCCATTGGGGAACAGGGCTCCGCTCAAGGCAACAAGTGCCATTGACCCAAGCCAAATGGGCGATTGCAAGGCCAGTCCAATCACAATCAACGTGATGCTTACACCGGGCGTGAACCGTAGTGGCAACGCGTAGCGGGATTGAGCATCCTCATCAAGGTTTCCAAATCCTTGCTTGTTGAGGTTCGTCTTCGTAAAAGCACTGAGTCTTGCCATCTTCAACATCCTCTTTCTGTCTAGAATCGATCACATTGAATAAGGGAATCATGCGCATCGCCAAATAGCCGCTATCCAAACTGCTTGAGGCGTGCAATCACCCGCTGCAGCCTGGTGCTGGCGTCTATAGCAACCTCGTGCGCGACCGGATCGCCGTGGAGAACACCAAGCATTGCCACCGGGTCTCCTGCGGTGACGACAGAACCGTCGCCTTCTTCGTAGATGGTGACATTGCAGGGCAGCAGCAAGCCGATGTCCAAATTGGCCGCGAGCGCACGGTGGGCGAGCGGTGGGTTGCATACGCCCAAAATCACATAGCGGCGAAAGTCAACGTCGAGTTTCTGCTTGAGCGTGGCTTGCATGTCAATCTGCATCAACACGCCAAAGCCTTCTGCCGTGAGCGCATCCGTAGTCTTCTGGACGGCTTGTGTGTACGGCAGGTTCACTGTAATACGCATACCAATGTCAGTTGACATCATGTTCTCTCCCACAGTAAGGTAATGTTTTGAGGTACGTGATCACGTTCGCCAGATCGTCGTCGCCGATGTTCTAGCGCGGCATATCGGTGCTTAACTGTGTGCCGTCGGAGTCTCGACCTTGGGTAACCGCCAGTCATCGTCACGGCAATTCCCAACGGGTTGCCTGCGCTGGCTTGGTTCCTTCAACCCAGTAAAGCACCAGCGCCACTACCCACGGGATGCTGAAAGCAAGTAGCGGCCACTTGAAATCGGAAGCGCTACCGCCTCACACGATCAGCGGGTTCCAACCGCCGTATGTGTTCCTGATCTTGCCTGGCGGAATGCTCAGCATGATCAGCAGCAGACCGGTGACGAGATCATTGATGCCTGAAGCCAGCGTTCCGCCGAGCAGCCACGGCAGC
>JBBQSD010000239.1:0-5170 GCA_038214135.1 Chloroflexales bacterium
GGCATGGGGTGTTGGTAAGCGCCAGAAACTGCCCGGCAAATGCAACCATATCGGCATAGATATCGCATGCCATATAGGTCGCCTCCGGCGCAAGCGGCATCCATGGGCGGGTCAGCGGGTTCAGCCCACAGGCCAGATCCAGCACTGATGTAATTGGCGGCAGTAGCGCAAACACCTCGCTATAGAGGCGATCCAGGATTCCGATCCGCTCACGGGTTGAGGCATGGTGGCGCAATACCAGCATACAGGCGGCGCGCAGAGCGATGGGATCGCTGGCCGCTTCTGTTAATGCTGCCAGCCATGTGACATACTCCATCTTTGGTTCCAGGTACGAACCGCCGATCTGGTGCAGCTTGTTCTTGGTCTCCTTGATCCGCCGATGGGCAGCCAGTTCTCGCGCTGCCACCACCCGCACAAGTTCCGGGCTGATCGAACGGTACTTTGGGCTGGAGCGAACCTCGGCGATCAGATTCTCAAGATCAGGATGTTCAGGCATGTTCGGCAATGCCTCGCTGCAAGGTTTCCACAAGCCGGGCCATGAAGCGCAGATTATGGATGGTTGCCAGCCGCAGATAGGTACTTTCGCCAACCTTATTCAGATGGTTCAGGTAGCCAATCGTATAGTGCTGGCATGTATAGCAATCGCAGGATGGATCAATTGGCGTGTTGGTCTTGATATGCTTCTTATCGGCAATATAACAGTAATCATACCAATCGCCGCGCAACCGAAACCCAGGATCTGCTGGATCGCCGCGATACGTATACAAGCGCCCATTGCGTGCATCACGGGTTGGCATGGCACAATCGAACATTTCGTAACCCATTGCCACACACGCAACCACATTGGCGGGCTGGCCGATCCCTAATGCGTGCATGGGAAATTCGCGTGGAATACATTCGCGGGTGAAGGCCAGCGTTTCAGCCACCAGCTTGCCAGCACCATCGAGCGGCCAACCACCATAGCCATAGCCATCGAAGCCAATCGCCAATAATGCCTCGGCACACTCACGGCGCAGCGCATGATCGCCGCCACCCTGGATCACCGCAAACAGCTTGGGCTGACGTTCGGGCGGTAGGCGGCGCTGCCTGATCTGTAGATCGAACTCATCGCGGCAGCGCTTGGCCCATTTGATCGTTCGCAGCACCGAAACACGCTGCTCGCTGGCGGCATCATCGACATGCGTACAATCATCCAGGCAGATCACCACATCGGTGCCATAGGCCAGTTGCAGTTGCACACACTTCTCTGGCGTGAGCTGGAATTTGCGCTCGGCTCCCTCCGGCTGGAAGGTAATCCCCTGATCGCTCAGCCGCCCGAATTTCGCATTCTGACGGATCAACGAATAGGCCTGAAAGCCACCCGAATCGGTGATGATCGGCCCATTCCAGCCGGACATCGCATGCAAGCCGCCGAGTGCCTCTATCGTCGATGAACCTGGTTTCTGCATCAGATGGAACACATTCATCACAACCGCGCGCACGCCAGCGGCCCGCAGATCGCCAGCATCGGTGGCCCGTACCGCGCCAAGGGTCGCATCAGGGAGAAACGCCGGAAAGATCAGTTCGCCATGGGGTAGGGCTATGCGAGAAAGCATGATGTTTATACCGCCTGTATTTATTGTCTGCAGATTATACAGATTTCGCAGATTTATGAGAGCTCATCTGCGTCATCCAGATAATGTGCGCATACATCGCTGAAATAGGCGCGGCGTTGGGCGCGATATATCACGCCCGTACGTTTATGAATCATATATCGAAGCGCTCGCCACAGCGCAACACACGATAGGGCTGACCGTGCGCTTCCGCAGCAGCAACAAATTCGGTGGGTGCTGCAGTATTGAATGTGAACATCTCATAGTGGCAGGGAATCACTAGCCGTGCGCCAATATCGTATGCGAGCTGTGCGGCCTCCATGCCAGTTAAGTTACCGGCGACGCCGCGTGTTGGATCGTGGCCATTGATCGGCAGCAGCGCCAGATTCACATTCCAGGGGCGCAGTAATTCGGCCATGCCATCATACCGCAGCGTATCGCCACTATGGTAGATTGTGTATGGCCCAACCTGCACAATCAGGCCAATGAAGCGCTCGTGGCCATGCTGATCCTGTTCGCACAGATCATGGGCGGCTGGAATGGCATGCAGCGTGAATGGCCCAATCACAACTGGTTCGCCAAGGGTAATACCGATCAGTCGCTCGGGGGCAAGATCGAGCCGTTGCGCTGCAAATGTGCGATTGGCCTCCGAGACGATGATCTGGAGCTTGGGATTGGCTGACAACAGCGGCAGCAGCGTCTCGGCATCCAGATGATCGGTATGATTATGGCTTGATGTGACCGCCTGCACAAAGCCGAGTTGATTCGGGCCAATTGGTATCTCGGTCATACGGATGTGTGGCTTGGTAGTGTCGGCATATTTGCGCGTCAGTGAGTCGGAAAGATACGGGTCGATCAGCATGTGTACGCCATTCCATGCCAACAGAAAGCCACTCTGCCCGAGCCACCAGAGTGTGAGCGTTGCAGGCCGCGCACTGGCAGCCTGAACATCGATCAGCAGATCATCATTGCATAGAACAGGAATAATGCGTTGCAACAGGATACCTCACACTGATAGCACGAACATTGAAGCATTAGATTGTTGTTCTTTTGTTCAGTGGCAAAGGCACAAGCGAACAAGGGGCACCATGTTCATTCTTAGGCCAGGACAGAAACTCAATTATACCATCCGCACGCCATGTGCTCATAACCTAATACAGGCCGGCTTGCCGTGTCGCAATCGGTGTGGTACTGTCCCGGGCATGATCTATCAAATCCACAGGTTCATGAAGATTGAACATTCATTACATTGGAAAGATGGATGCCTCTCTAGCCGCAGGCTGAAGCCTGCGGCAAAGGGACGATCCACCCATAGTGGCTTTAGCCCGCGGGCGGAGGCGAGCGAATCCTACCCGATCAACATGTACAATTTCATAAGCCTTGTAATCTCCAAGGAGGTGTTTTGGTAACTCCACGCATCATATACAGCATTGGTGTTGTTCTGATCTTCGTGATCGAAGTTGCTATCGCCATTGGCACGAGTGGCGGCACATTTATCCGCGATAGCGTCGGGGATATTCTGGTGATCGCGCTGATCTACCTTTTTCTGCGGGCAGCATTCAGCATGGCTCCGATATATACGGCTGGTGTGGCAATTGCAATCGGCTTTGTGGCGGAGGCGCTGCAATATGTGCATGTGGCCGAGCTTCTGGGCCTTGAACCAGGGAGTATACTCTATATTATTATTGGCAACACCTATAGTTCATTCGATCTTGTTATGTATGTGATCGGTGGGCTTTTGGCGTTAGCAATCGATCAGTATGTGCTTATTCCGCCCTTCAGGCAGCGCAGCAGTACTTAGCTCCCCAGAATCTCTTGAACTCGCCCAACAGTCCCATCGGTGAGCCGAACCTTGATACCGTGCGGATGGGTTGGCGAAGATGTGAGAATATCCTTGACGATGCCAATGGTTCGTCGTCCGCTGCGCTGGTCTTGTTTCTGGATGATCGAAACCTGGACGCCAGGCCGAATATCGTTGCGTGATGGAATAATCTCGTCACCTCGTCACATATAATGGGTTCGTATACAGCCAGGCTCGGCCTTTGCGATACGCCTCCAGCCGATAGATCCCAGGCTCATTAATCGTCTGCCGTAACTGGCGAATGCTCTTGGTCAGCACCTTGCCATCATGGATCAACTGAACCTCTGCATCGATACCGGTATCCGCAACAAGACGCAGTGGCCCATCATGTAACGATGGCGCATCGCCGGGAATATAGCGCGTTGTCCCCTGTTCGGCATGAAATATGAGATTCGGGCATGTTCCATCAAGCCGATTGATGAAATAGGAGCGACCGCCGGCCAGCGCCGCATAGACCTGATGGGTCGCTGTTTCTGGATCGGAATCAAATGGCCGATCAAGCACCAGATAGTTGGTCAGTGTCTCAAAACACCAGCGATACGGAAAGATATGCGCCTCGCCCCATGGAACCTGCCGCTTGAATGCATGTGCATCGACACCACCGACCCCAAATGTGCGCTTGCCCTGCATATTAAGTGCATCCCACCATGCCAGTGTTGCTGCTGTTGGGTTGGTTAACCCCTGGCGTGGAAAGAAGAACAGAAATTCCTTGTTGCGCTGTGTGAGCTGTTCGGCCCAATCGCTCATCAGATTCCACAACTCAATGCCAACCACCCGATCACCGCGATCCGATGGCCCATCGATTGCCCAATCGTCCCAGCGATAGATGTCCTTGAAATCATTCTTGACTTGCTCATCGGGGTGGGCAATAATCCCAAAGCCGCCACGGGCATACACCGTATCCATGAATGCCTGCGGTGGCTGCGTTGGATCGACAACCTCAGCCACGTTCAGGGCCAGGAAATGATTACGCTCCGGGGTGATCTCGTGGCCAATAATGACCAGCACATCATCGATCCAGCCGCGCTGTGGCAGCCCTGCCAGCGTATCGTGATCGGTAATAATGAGCCAGCGCAGGCCAGCCTCGCGTGCCGCATGCGCCAATTCTGCAACTGTCCCAGTACCATCCGAGAACAGCGTATGCATATGTAAAGCACCAGGATAATAATATGTTTGATGATCCATCGCATATCCTATATCTACACGCGATACCCCACGTACGGGCGTATCGTATACGCCAAGTATCGCATCCGTCCCGCAAGTATACCCTATCTATACGGTCGCATCGCATACAACCTGTAATAGTGCGCGACCATGCGGTAGCCGGGCAGACCAATGTGTCTGCCCAGAATGCGTGTTCGCCCAATTCGGTAGGGGCGTATCGCATACGCCCGCCATTCGCATACGCCTGGAATGCGTGTAGAATAGATCATGAAATTGGGCGAATGGTCGAATGGGCCGAATGGGTGGGCAGATGACAGAACAATATAAAATTGCCGATCAATTGGGCGAGAGTGCACCACAGGCGGTAGCACTGATTGGACGAATCGTGCGGCGGCTTGGGCCAGAACAGGCCCGCCAATTGGCCAAGGATGCCATCGTAGCCGAGGAAGCCGGTGGAATGCTTACCGATGATGCAAGTAGGCGGCGAACGCCGGGCGGGATCTTCTTTGTGCTTGTGCGCCAACACCTGCGCGTGAGTGGACAGGAACACCTT
>JBBQSD010000240.1:0-5030 GCA_038214135.1 Chloroflexales bacterium
CGCTTGCGTGCAGTGATATCGCGGGCTACTTTCGAAGCACCAATAATCTGGCCATTGCTATCGCTAATTGGCGAAACCGTAATGGCCACATCGATCAGGCTGCCATCCTTACGTTGGCGCACTGTTTCAAAGTGATCAATGCGTTCGCCCCGCGTAATACGAGCCAGGATCATCTTCTCTTCGTCCTGGCGCTGTGGCGGGATGATCAGCGAGATTGGTTGGCCCACAATTTCACTGGCCGTATAGCCAAACATGCGCTCTGCACTGGCATTCCAGCTCGATATAATGCCCTGCAGATCTTTGCCAATGATCGCATCATCAGAGGATTCGACAATTGCAGCAAGTAGCGCACTTACCTGCTGGCTAGCCTCGGCTTTCCGTCGCGCCCGATGCAGCCCTTCGCTGAGCGCGCTGATGAACAGGCCAATGACACATAAACTGACCCATTGTAGTGCGTGGATCGGTGAACTGATCGCAAAACTATACAGTGGCGGCAGCAGAAAATAGGCCGTTATCAGGCAGGAAAGGGCAGTGGCTGCAAGCCCAGGGCCAAGCCCACCCAGATAGGCGCTCAGCAGAATCACCGGAATAAACAGAATGATCGACAGCGGTTCGTCGTTGATACCCCCAATCATCAAATGGATGAGCAGGGTTGCGAGCGTCAGGAGGAGCGCTAGTAGATAGGCTATCCATAGACGCTGGCGTGTAGATAGTTTCAGCCGATCACCATGTAATGGAGGCGGAGGTATTGATGAGGGTGCTTGGCTGAACATACCATTCCTCGTTTCCAAGCGTATAGCCCCGGCGCATCGCGCTACAGGTCGCCGAGAACCAAGTTCGCATCTAGTCCGTCATAGCTTAACTGAACAATCGTACGAGCGCGATATATCGCGCCCCTGCGCCATGCTCAATCGTCACATGAGCCTTGACGGACTACTAGAAGTATACGAACACCATATATTCATTGAGATGCAGGCATACTGCCATCGCCGATTCAGAGCATTGGCGCATGTCGATAGTATATGCCTGTATGCAACCCTTGTATACTGGCGTGGGCTGACAGAATACCGGGTGTGACATAAACTTTTGCGGCGGCCTGCGCTGCGTCCACGCGTATGGGCCGACCCACGTGGCGGCCCGCGCTGTTCCGCACTGGTTGGCGGACACATGGGTCCGCACCCGACCATTCCAAAAGAATACGCCGCACCCCACAATACCTCAGCCATTGACACCGCGATTGCTTCTGACTATACTATAGCCATCTTGATAGCTATCAGGAGGCGAAATGTCCAAACGTTACTCAATTGCGGATGCCCGTCACAACCTGGCGGCTATTATTCACGAGCTTGAGCAGACCTCACCGATTGAGCTAACTCGACGGGGCGAGCCGGTGGCGGTGTTGCTTTCAACGGATGCCTACCGAGGGTTGTTGTCTTCTGCTCGTTTTTGGGAGGCATACACAAGCTTTCGCGCCAGCCTAACAGCCGAAGAACTGATCGACGTAGCGGAGATTTTTACTGATCTGCGCGAACGCTCGCCGGGTCGTGAGGTTGCCCTGTGACGCTTCGTTATCTGCTTGATACCAATGTTATCTCTGAGCCACTGCGACCTGCCCCGCATCCAGGTGTGCTGGCTCGGTTGCAGCAACACAGTGGTACAATCGCGATTGCCGCTGTCGTTTGGCACGAACTGCTGTTTGGCAGCGCTCGATTGCCAACATCGGCTCGACGAACCATGATCGAGCGCTATCTGCATCAGGTTGTTGTTGCAACACTACCAATTTTGCCCTATGACACACGCGCTGCTGATTGGCATGCCCAAGAGCGTGCTCGCCTTGCCGCCCTTGGCCGCATACCACCCTTTGCCGATAGCCAGATCGCGGCAATCGCTCAGACCAACCAGCTCGTCCTTGTCACCTTCAACACTGCCGACTATACCGATTTTTCGGGGCTGGTTGTGGAGGATTGGCGTTTTTGAAGCGCAGCATTCAGCGGCATGCTGATTCGGATTTGTAGGCTGCTGTGCCATTGACGAGTGCTGTAGCCGCAATTCGCATATCGAGCGTTCCGATTCGAATGCCAATTGATGCCATTATTGTAGCATATGCACGAATGTGTTTCCGCTTAAGCAAAGCACCTACGCCACCCGTGGGAAACACGAACGTGCTGTTAGCACTGATTTTACGATCTGTGATTGAATCTGATCATCGCCCTGAAAGATGCCCAACAATGTGTAGACATCATCAGCAAGTGTCAGCACCTCAATCGTGCGCTGCTACGGATCAACTAGCCAGTACTCGGGAATGCCAGCGCGGGCATAGGCTCCCCGCTTGCCAAACACCACATCGCGATCATAGGCGGCGGTGCTTGGCGAGGCGACCTCAATCACCAGATCGGGCGGGCCAATCAGGTTCTTCTCTGCAATAACACCTGCATGTGCTGTAAGCACCACAACAACATCAGGTCGCAACACGCTGCTGCCCACATGCACATCAGGGCTGGTAAAGACTTGCCCTAGCCCGGTGTCGTCCAATGCAACCACAAGCCGTGCGATGATGAGCGCAATAATATGCTCGTGCTCAGGAATGGGCGCTGGTGCCATATACAGCACTCCATCAATGATCTCATAGCGATTTCCATCATCTGGCAGGGCTGCATAGGCAGCGTAGGTCCATTGCCCCTGAAGCGGCCCAGGTACATGGCTGGCCCGTACGATGATCTCGGCGGTATCAGGGATTGGCATGCTTGTCATAGGATGCTCCGTATGGATACGAGTATGCTAATCGGGTATGGTCACCCACGCCCCGCAGGTTGAAGCCTGCGGCTATGATTCTCTGGTTCATTGCCCATTGCTGGAGCAGATCGTCGATGCGGGCCTCGATTGCTGGATCACCGCCAGTAGGGTGTATTGCTTGTTCCATGGTGCTCCTCACAAATGGGATTGTTGGGCCGTAGAGAAGCAAGATGTTGCGTCTCTATGGCCCCTACCTGGCGTCGCTACGGCTCTTACATTGCAGCCCAGGACGCCAGGAAGGGCCGTATAACCCCAATGAATGCAGCAAACTGTTCACGGCGGATGTTATGCCCTGCCCCAGCGATATGCGCCACCTGTAATTGTGGAATGAGCGCTTGCATCTCACGCGCCCGCTCGGCTGTCACACCCGCACCGCGCTCGGGATCAGCAGTGATCAGCAGTGCCGGGCATGTAATCTGCGGCAACACAAGCTGCCAATCGATTGGGCAACGCCTGTGCAACCGGCGTCCAGCACAGCCCCGAATCGGAAAAGCCGTGGGCCAACACCACGGCTGGTTTGTCGCCGCCGGTGCGTGTGTAGTGCAGGTTCACCCCGTTGACATGAACATTGCCTGTTTGCCATGATGACATTCTATGCTCCTTGTTCTGCTGCTACGCATTGTTGTTGTTGCACCACACCGCGGGCTGAAGCCACGCGGCTAGGAGTCGTCATCTCATTGTGGCTAGGAGTCGTCATCTCATTGTGGCTAGGAGTCAGTCATCGTCTCATTGCCGCAGGCTTCAGCCTGCGGATGGAGAGGCATAGAGGTAGCCGCTCCCAGATGTATCACATTCTGTATCCATATTCGCGCCCAGAGCGATACCAAACCATCAAGGATCTGTGCTTTCATAGAATCCTCTCTTGTGAACACAATCTGCGAACGAACAATGCGTTGATTCGGTAGAGACGCTCCAGCGCAGCGTCTGGGCGTATCGTTGATGGAGGCTCATAATGACAAAGATTCGCGTTGGTGTGGTTGGAACCAGCGAGTGGGCCGACTTTTTGCATCTGCCGAGCCTCAAAAGCCATCCCCAAGCGGAAATCGTTGCGATCTGTGGCCGCAATCGTGAGCGCGCTACTGAGCTTGCCCAGAAATATGGCATCACCAACATCTACACCGATTATCACGACATGATCGCGAATGGCAAGCTGGATGCAGTGCTGGTTCTAACGCCAGATGATCTGCATTATGAGATCACCATGGCGGCGCTTGATGCTGGCTTGCATGTATTGTGTGAAAAGCCATTAGCCAACACCGCTAGCCAGGCGCGGGCCATGTACGAAAAGGCCGAAGCAGCTGGCGTGGTACATATGGCCTTCTTTACCTGGCGTTGGAACCCATATATTCAGTATTTCCATAATCTGGTTGAACAGGGCTTCGTCGGGCGCGGGTATCACTGCCATCTGAAGTTTGTCGGCGATTATGGGCACAGCCCACAGTACAGCTGGCGTTTCGATGCACAGCGAGCCAATGGCATCCTCGGCGATCTTGGTGTGCATATGATCGATCTCGCCCACTGGCTCGTCGGTGATATTGTACGGGTCAGCGCCCATCTCGCAAATCACGTTGATCGTGTGGACGCAGGCGGGCAGCCAGTGCAGCCGGCAAATGACTCGGCACTACTACTGGTCGAGTTTGCCAATGGCACCCAAGGCGTAATTGAAGCCAGCGCGGTAGCTCAAACTGGCGAACGATGGATGGATCAACGTATCGCCCTGCATGGGCAATCGGGTGGGTTGGAGGCAACTATTTTCTTTGGGCAGGGTGCAGCAATGTATGGAGCGCGTGCTGGTCAATCAGAACCACAGCAGCTGGTGTTGCCCGAACAGGCGTGGGGCGCAGTTGATCAGAGCCAGCCATTTGCTAGCAAACTGGCTGAACTGTTTTGCCAGCAATCGATCGGTGCACGCCTATTTATCGATTCGATCCTCGCAGGGCGTGCAGTAACACCAAGTTTCTATGATGGCTGGAAGGCACAGCAAGTCATCGATGCAGCACTCGCCTCGCACGAGCAAAAACGTTGGGTTGATGTACAATAGTATTCGGATAGGAAGTGTTATGTGGTGTCGATTTGGATTAGGCACATGGCCAAGAACTGATGAAATAATCGGGAAACAAGGGATGCCTTTCCATCCGCAGGCTGAAGCCTGCGGCAAGGGGATGGTTGCCGAGAGCGTGGTTGCCCAGAGTATGATGTTGCCCATTGCCGCGCGGCTTCAGCCCGCGGTGGGGAGG
>JBBQSD010000241.1:0-5017 GCA_038214135.1 Chloroflexales bacterium
CTGGAAGATCGAAACCAGTAACCTGAACGAGCGCAATGTCGTGCGCTTTCGTATCGGCTCACCAGCACAGATCACCATTGATGCCATACCAGATATTATACTGACTGGGAATGTAACCACAATTCAGCCGCGGGGTATCGATCAATATGGTGATATCACCTATACTGTGACAATTGCTGCCAATACATGGGATGAACGATTACGCTGGAATATGTCAGCGTCGGTGACAATCGAAACGCCATAGCTAAACGCAAAGCATTTGAGCGCAAAACGCAAAACTGAAGTGCATTGCAATGCACATCTGCCTGTTAACGCGAATGAAGCCCTGGTTTCATACACAATGCCAGAAACAACCATCCATAATCGCTCTGATTCGCTACCCAACTCCGATATAGGGCTGGATGCGCTGAATGTGCGCGGCGGTGCCTACCGAGCTATGTGGCCGCTTGGCCTGCTGATTGTTGGCGAGTTGTATGCCGCCATCGTTCTGGCACCAAACACAGGCATCAACTCGGTTGTGCTGTTTGGCATGGCGATTGCAATGCTGCTGGTTGGGATCGTGCCTGCGCTCCTACGCCCTTCTGGTGCAACACATCTACTTGGTTGCCATACGGTCGTTCTTGCGAGCATATTCTGGCATGTGTCGAGCATCCTGAGCATCCTGAGCGCACCAACACTGCGTGATTTCGCGCTGGCACTTACAACACCCGAACACTACCTTGCGCTGATCAATATCGCACTGCTAGCACCATTGACCCTACACCTTGCGGCGTGTGTTCCACAGCGTGGCATCCTCTCGACACGAATCCTGATCGGGTATGATCTGCTGATTGCTGGGATTGTGCTTGCATTGTTTGTGCTGCCCTCACCAGCAAATTGGGCAGTGAGCAGCATTCTGCTGCTCACCATCGATGCTGGGTTTGTGTTGGCAGGCTACCATTGTGTGCGAACGATTCAAACGGCACCGGCGCTCTTGCCACACTCGCCACGGATCGCCCAACAGGCTCGGCTGGTGTTGTTGAGTATCATCACTGCCGAAACGCCACTCCTGCTGCTGCCAATCAGCGAACTTCTGAATCTGGATATTCCGATTGCATTCGTGCTGATCGCGCAGATGATGCTGCCGCTTGGCATCGCCTGTGCTATTCTGCGCCGGAATTTGCTTGGTGTTGATGCGGGATTACGCCGTACCCTGGATTTTACGACGGTATCGTTTGGGTTGCTTGTCATGTATGCTGCTCTGAATACACTACTGACACAGATCGTTGGCGGGATGGGGCTCACATGGGGCATTGCGATGACGATGCTGAGTGTTATTCCAGTTGCTGCGGCCTTCCCACCACTCCAGCGCACCACCCAACGTTTGACCGACCGGATCTTCTATCCTGAGCGGATCGCATTTGGTCAGGCGATCAGCGCAGCGCGAACGACACTCTCGCTTGCTGTGCAGCGTGAGGCGGTTATTGCCCTGCTGGAACACAATATCCCACAACAACTTGGCGCGCCTTGGGCCACATTGGTGCTGCGCCCATCATTCGACCAACCAGCAGCTACGGCGCAACTCGGCGTGTGGAGCATGCTGCTGACAGTTGGCGGGCAGCCGCTTGGTTGCTACTGGCTTGGCCCGCGCTATTCTGGCATGGTGTATGCAACCGATGAGCAGGAACAATTGCGCGGTTTGGTTCAGCAGGCAGCCCTGGCTCTGGCCTATGCCGAGACGTTCGATTCGCTGGTACGCCTGAACCATGATCTCGAAGAGCGGGTTGCCATACGAACCGAGCATGTCCTGGCTCAACAGCGTGAACTGGCCGCGTTTGAAGAGCGGCAGCGCCTGGCCCGTGATCTGCACGATTCGGTCAAACAAACCCTGTTCAGCCTGGGGCTTGGCCTGCGCTCGGTGCGTAACCAGGTGCGCACTGACCCAGATGCCGCTGTGGCATTGCTGCAACAACAGGAACAGGCAGCGCTGCTGGCACAAACAGAAATGGGCGATCTCCTCGCTCAACTTCGCACGCCCAATGGGAGAGGGGAAGCGCAGCAGGGGTGAGGTCAAACACGTGATTAAGCACTGTGCATAGAGGAGCGCAGAAACGTTCTCAGGCCAGTACGTACATTCATTTCTCAGCTAACAATGAGCATGTTGTGAAGACAAACGTTGCAGTTATGCTGTGACTTTGGCCTGCACCAGAAGCTGACGGCTGAAAGCTGATTGCTTGATTATGCTGGATCATCGAGCGGGCTACGAACGGCCTTACCGCCGCGATTGAGCACATGGGTATAGATCATGGTCGTTTTCACATCGTGGTGGCCGAGTAATTCCTGGATCGTGCGGATATCGTAGCCACTTTCGAGCAGGTGGGTGGCGAAGCTATGGCGGAAGGTATGGCACGATGCCGGTTTGGTGAGGCCAGCCTGTTTAACAGCAGCGCGGATGGCCTTTTGCAGGCTACTTTCATCCACATGATGGCGACGAACCAGACCAGTACGTGGATCGGTCGAGAGCTTACTTGCTGGAAAGACATACTGCCAGGCCCATTCGCGTTGTGCACTGGGGTATTTGCGTTCAAGCGCATTCGGGAGATAGACACTGCCATAGCCTTGTTCAAGATCGTTCTTATGCAGGGTTTCTGCAAGGCGCAATTGGCGGTGAAGCGAGGCGTGCAAACTATCAGGCAGCAGCGTATCGCGATCCTTATCGCCCTTACCACTGCGGACAATTAGCTGATGTTGGGCAAAATCGACATCCTTCACTCGCAGGCGCAGGCATTCCATGAGGCGCAAACCACTACCATACAATAATTGTGCCATCAGGCGGTAGGGGTCGCTCAGGCAATCGATCACCCGCCGGACTTCGGCGCGATCCATCACAACGGGCAGGCGTATGGGTGAATGAGCGCGCACCGCATCCACCGGGCGTTCAAGCTCTAGCCTCAGCACCGAATGATAGAGAAACAGAATGGCGGCAAGTGCCTGGTTCTGCGTCGAAGCGCTGACATTTTCACTCACGGCGAGATGGGTTATAAAGGCCTCAATTTCGGCAGTATTCATTTCGTTTGGATGGCGTTTATGATGGAAGATGATATAGCGCCTGATCCAGTTCACATAGGCCGTTTCAGTACGGATCGCATAGTGCTGGACACGCAACACCGCCCGTACTTGGTCGAGCAGCTTTGGCTGAGATTGATCGGGCATGGCGATGGCTCCACTGGACTAGCCATAATATACGCTCAATTGTGCTATTATACACGTAACCGGCTGATCGTGCAAATGAGAGTCAGGAGTCAGAATGCACAATGATTCATTCGCAGATTGGTGCCCTTTACGTCTATCGTCTATAACCAATTCGCATCCGCAGGCTAAAGCCTGCGGCTATGGTTCATCATCTTGCATCCGCAGGCTAATGATGTTCTACATGTAAACGGGTATGGTTCGTTCGCCCGATGCCCGGCGGCTAAAGCTGCGGGCTACCTCGTGCCAAGCCCGCCGGGGTACCCTCTGGGTGAGGCTAGCCCGATCTAGATAGACAGTTCAGCATACCATTTTGCGGCATCGTGCGGTATGTTTGTAGGAAATTTTCGTACAAGGAGCCACCGATGCGTACATCAGTCAAACTGCAACCAGGGCAACGTGGAACCAAGCGCTGGCTTGCACTGTATGGCGATCAGCTTTTCTGCGTACGGTATCGCTACCATCGCGAGCGCCGCAAGCGCTATACGACTGTTGAATTGATCGTTGCCGAAGCGGCCTGGACACCAAAGGTGCCCGCCAACACAATTGTTGGCGTACGCGTCGCCTGGGGCGAAGCCGATCTCGCACGGCAAGTCAAGGCTGCAGGTGGAACCTGGAATCGCACACGCTCACTGTGGGAATTACCCTATGGACAAATCGTAGCGCTGCAACTGCTTGACGTCTCGTCTGGTTGGATGTATAATAATTTATGAGCCCGGCGTATAAGAATTTATTGTCTGATCTGTGAGTTGCCTGTTTATGATAGCACAAACATGTTTGCACTATTACAAACAGGCTTCAGTAGAATTACATGTTGGACGGTAACTACGCCTGCTGCAAACCGCCTAGACTCTAGCGCCCCGAGTTCGCATTTGTTCGCATTATAACTCTAACCTCTTGTAAGTAGACCGTCTGTTCTATATTCTATATTTAGAACTAATGAGCTACAAATAGGAGGTTCTCAATGTCCCAACCTAAGAAGTCCGGTAAGCAATTCTCCCTCAACTTCAAGTTAGAGCAGGGATGTCTTGACCTGCAGTTGAGCAGCCCTCTTGATCGTCCGGTTAAGCTTTTACTATCAGTAGCACTTATTGTCCTACTTCAACTGGTAGGAGGTTGGGAGCATCTCAAATTGCTTCTAGAATTTTTTCGATAATGTGCCTCTGTACACATTGTATAATGATCGCGATGTGACCCGACAATATCGGCAGTCATCTGTGAAAGGGGTCATACTGATGACTGCCATAAGGCTATACAATAATGACGAACGAAGAACTCACACCTAGACAGCACGAACTATTACGCTTAATCGTTGCTTGGAGGCGCGATAATGGCGCAACAACTCCAGTCAAACGACAATGGATAGAAGATCGCTTACACTTGGAGAAAAACAGTGTATCTGGACTAAAGAGAAAACTGATTGATAAGGGATATTTGGAGGAAAACCGTTTCGATTTCTTGTTAACACCTCAAGCACAAGATTATCTGACGAACTCGAATACTCCTCTTTCATTACGCATTCTAACGTCACTCCAGCTACCCATCTTTGGGCAAGTTCGCGCTGGTAAAACTAAGCAGGATGAGATTCGAGTAGAACTTACAGATCTCACTGGAGAGAACCCCTCGACAATATCTATCCCAGACATTAAAGTGGATAAGGGTTTACCGATCTTTCTATTACAAGTGATGGGAAAAAGCATGGAGCATGAAAATATCTATGAAGGCGACTATGTAATAGTCGAATCTTATGCAGAAGATCAAATGCCCAGGCAAGGCGAAATGATTGTAA
>JBBQSD010000242.1:0-4976 GCA_038214135.1 Chloroflexales bacterium
CGGGGCATAGTGCGCAATGTCCATCAACCCGCAGCGTGAAGCAACGCATCGAAACGCTGCTGGTAGTGCCGCTTCGTGCGTGCGCCAACCAGCCGCTCCACCTCACGGCCATTCTTGAAGATGACCAGCGTTGGTATGCCCAGGACGCCAAGCTGTACCATAATGCGTTGGTGCTCATCGGTGTTAAGCTTGGCAATCAGCAGGCGTCCAGCGTAATCGGCTGCCAGATTATTGAGGATCGGCTCGATCACCCGGCATGGCGGGCACCGGGGTTTACATTGAACGAGATTGTGCTGCTGTTCGAGCAACGCGATACGAACGTACCGCTCTCGTAGCGTTGGCAGGCGCTGGCGCACGAAAAACTGGCCGATGTTGAACGCCTGATCCGCCACGCCGGTGAGGTTCGGCGGACGCTGATCGGTGGGTTGCGCTGCAACTGCGCCAACCTGCATGAATGTATTGACTGCGTGCTCAAGCAGTGTGCCTAGCACAGACATAGCCGATAGACCAAGGAAGTCAGGAGTTAGGAGTCAGAAGTCAGAATGCTGAACCCGATAGCATCGGCTGTTTCCTTGAGCAGTGTGTGGCACAGCCGTATGGGTATCCAAGACCCAACCATGATGATATGATGAGCGGAGGCTACAGTTGACTGCACCTATTCCGCCTTCAGACGGTTGACTTTGTGGTTCAAATGTTCTATAATTGTAAAGCGTTTTTGAGATCAACATAAGGTGTTTTACCAGTGAGGGAGCGATCCGTGGATGAGAAATATACAGCAACGGACTTGCTCGCCACAACGCGTGCCGGGTTGCGTGATATCGGCTATCACGATGATCTGCTGCGTGATAATTATCCCTTCCCAGATGTACTCGACGCCGCATCGCCTACACGGCACATCGATTTAGCGGCGTTCGCTCAGGAGCCCCTCTCCTATCGTAGCGCATGTTTCGGTGTCACTGTCCTTCATGAGCAAGATGCAGCAGCAATCCAGCCGTATCGTGCGCTTGGTGCACCACAGATTTTTGCTCTCTATCCAGAGCGTGGGCAGGTGCTGCGTTGGCGGATTCCCGCACGCCAGCCACCACAGGTCATTGAGCAGATCGATGCGAGCCACCTACGTGCGATGTTTCAAGCCCATAAGGACGAATGGAACCCAGAACGCGTGTTGCGGGCAAAGGCGATTGGCTTTGCGCGCGGTCCAGTGCAGCTTGATTTCTTTGATGTGGGTTTACTCCCCGCATTGGAGGAAGTTGTTCACCAGAAGCTGGATTATTTACTGCGTGATGTACTTGCCGTAAGCAAAGCAATCTATGCTGAGCAGCACGATGGCGAATTAGATATCCATGGTCACGAGGCATTATTCCGCCTCGTTTTCCGGTTTATTGCCGCGAAAATGCTTGCCGACCGACAATTTCCTGGCGGGCAGTGGAATGCTAGTGATCCCCAGCAGGTGATCGCAGCCGTCGAAGCGTTCTACTTTCGGCAGACACCACGCGAACCCGTGTTACAGGATTCCGCAGTGCAACGCGCAGCGTGGGACAAGATTCGTGGAGCATTTCTATTCCAGAACCTCTCTGTCGAAGCATTAGCCTATGTCTACGAAAACACACTTGTCACCGACCAGAGCCGCCGGGCACTTGACACCTATGCAACACCGCCACAGATCGCCGAGTATCTTGTTCAGCACCTACCATTTGAGGATCTGCCGCTGGAAGAGCGACGTGTGTTTGAGCCATTCTCCGGCCATGCTCCATTCCTGATTGCAGCACTTGGCCGACTCCGCACGCTCCTGGCACCGACACTTTCGCCTGATGAACGCCACTCCTATTTTGTGCGTATGCTGGCTGGTATGGAGATCGACTCATTTGCCCGAGAGGTCGCTCGCTACTCGCTTATTCTGGCAGACTACCCGAATCCAGATGGCTGGGATATCGCCAACACAAATGCCTTTACCACGCCTACGTTCGATACCTATTTGAAGCATGCACAGATCGTACTTTGTAATCCACCATATGGCGATTTCACTGCCGTCGAGCGCCGCACATTTAATGTTCAATCGACCAACAAAGCAGTCGAGGCACTTCATCGTGTGCTTCAGCATCCACCACAGATGCTTGGCTTTGTGTTGCCGCGTGTGTTCGTTGATGGCCAAATCTATCGGGATGTGCGACGCCAGCTTGCTGCTATCTATCGTGACATCGACAGTATCATCTTGCCAGATTCGGTGTTCCAGCACTCAGATGTCGAGACAGTGCTACTCATAGCTCATAGGACGCGTCAAGCATTAGCGCGACGTACTGCAACCTTTGTTGCTAAGAACGATTACCAGAACTTTGTTCATACAGGAACGCCAACCTGGCATGTAAATATCCCGATTGGTATCACGCAAAATGACCAAGACCCGATTTTCTGGCAATCGCCCCTACAATCAGTGTGGGATGCGCTTGCGTACCTACCACGTTTCGGTGATAGAACAGAGATACACCGAGGAATTGAATATTATAACTACCATGAGCGCCAGTCGGAGTTGGTCTCGCGCTTGCCCAAGCCAGAATTCCAGCCTGGTCTTCTCAATGTTGATGATAGTTTTGAGCCCTACACTGCCTCTTCATCGGATTATATTGATATTCGGCCAGATCTTATTCGCAGTGGAAAGAGCTTTCTGCAGAACGCTGCCCGACCAAAGCTCATAGCAAACGCAGCTAGACTCAGCCGAGGTCCATGGACGATAGCGGCTGCGATCGATGAGCGAGGGCTTGTGGCTACGCAGCGTTTTCATGGTGTGTGGTTGACTGTGGATATGCCTCTAGAATTGCTCGCTGCGGTTCTGAATAGTCCAATTGCCAATGCATTTGTAACAACACATCGTACATCACGCGACAACCAGATCCGCGTTATGAAGCAAATCCCGTTCCCATCGTTCACCACAGCCCAGACTGAGGCTATTGTCTCACTTGTCAAACAGTATCAAGCATATCGGAGCCAGTGGCAGAACCAACCTGAGCGAGCCGATGAATATGAGCGCCTGTGCGGCAGTCTGTTGGGCCAGATTGATGCGCTGATCCTGGAGGCATATGACCTTACGCCCAGACTAGAAAGGGAAGTATTGAACTATTTTGCCGACCACAAGCGCCCAGGGCCAGTGCGTTTCGACCGCTACTATCCTGCAGATTTCCGACCAGCGATTCCATGGCGTCTGTATATCTCGGAAGGGTTTCGTGCAGCGAGTGCCCGGCGCACGCTCGAACGCCTTCCCGTGCTACGAGATCCCATGATTTCGACAATGGTTCAGGAACTTGACAACGAGGATTCTGACGAGAGCGTTGCGTAATGGCCGACACGTACTTGCTCGACACATCGGTTGCCACGATTGCCTGGGATGGACTGCACCCCGAGCATTCTCAGATCCGTAGCAGGCTCGCAGCATTCGGCGATGACTCAATCTTCGTCTGTGCTATTTCGACTGGCGAGAAGGAGTATGGATTACGGGTATACACACTCATCGATGTAGCCCGTAGCCAGGCGATTCGAGATGCATGGCGGCAATATCAGATTCTCAGCATTGACCATCACACAGGCAAGGTTTATGGACAACTGCGTGGTGCTCTTTTTCGCCTGTATGGAACCAGGAAAAGCCGAGATCGAATCAAAGAAAAGTGGCCAGAAAGCCTTGTTGATAAGACAACCGGGCGGGAACTTGGAATTCAAGAAAACGACCTGTGGATCGTAAGTGTTGCAGTACAGTATGATTTGCACTTGATTACACGCGATGGTAATGAGGGTATGCGACGGGTTCTTGGAGTCGCGAACGATGAGTTTGGATATAATCGTGTGGAGATATGGCCTGTATCGGCATCTGGTGGATCACATTCATGACACTTGGGCCTCGATTTGGCCCAGCATGTAGGCTCATATCGCTGATTGAGCGATCCCATTTCACAGAACTGCGACAACGGCTGCAACGATATCCTCGAGCGCGGCTTCGTTGGTCGCCAACACTTCACCAAAACCAAGCATATACAGCCACCGAATGATCTGCACAATCACGGGCGTCGCCAAATCCCTCGGCATTGCCTGAACAACCCTACGTTGATCACAAGCGCAAGCATATAGATTATTCAGATTCCTGCGACCATCTGGCGTCTGCGTAAGATCCAAACGAGTGTCAGGCCGGTTAGTAACTGGAAGGCCCAAGCACCAGTGGAACCGAAGACCGTAAAATTCGGGGTGAGGTCAACCCCCGCCGCCCGTGTGACAACCCAACCGATTGCCCAACCAAGGGTGACGACAATCGGCCAGATTGGCGCGCGGTCGGTGACAGTACGGAGTAGCAGAAACTGGGCTAATCCAATCCCGGCACCTGTGACGAGCCCACGCAATGGCAGTGTTATCCCGCTGGTTTCGATGCCAAGCAGCCCCACACCAAGCGCCAGGCCAATGGCCGTGCCACCAGCAGTTGCCACAATCCACCAGGGCGTCAGCGGCAATCGTTGACGTAACACCAACCATTGGGCCAAGCCAATCACGGCACCAGTGGCCGTGCCGCCGATCAGCGCCTGTGGAACACCCGTCACTTCATTGGCCAGGCCAAGGCCAGCCAGCGATTCAGACACATATGGCCCGAGCAGATCCGATGCACGCACACTGACTGCCCGCAGCTTGCCGCTGGCATGCGCCGCAAACAGCTCCTTGGTCATCTGCACACGGGTGCTGCTGCGCGAACCCTGGCCGCGCATTGGCATATTCTCGTGCATTGGAGCACCGCCGTGCGGACCATAGACATACAGGTTTTCCATCACGCTTCGCGCCAGCGGCGGCGGCACCCTCCAGCACCCCGTGTTGCAATGGCGGGAATTGCTCCGGCCAGCGATGGTAATCGGGTGGATTGGTACAGTTATACACATGCGTCGCCCCGACACACACCCGCCGCGTATCATCTGGGTTGGTTGCATCACCGCGCACAACCTCGATCTGTG
>JBBQSD010000243.1:0-4910 GCA_038214135.1 Chloroflexales bacterium
TCCGCCGTAGTGCCACGGTATGTCCAATCATATGCGCTCCTGATGCAATACTCGAGGCATATTCTACGCCGCTGTCGTATTCAGGGCAACATGAACAATTCTGGAACCATATGGTTGTTGAGCTGAATCAATCCAGTAGCGCACGAAATGCACTGCTTGTGCTACGATATGAGTTGATCAGTAATTCACGGATGTGCCTGGAGAAAGCCGTATGACATCCACGCGATTGAGTGCATTTCAAACATTCCTCGAAACGCGCCGCCTGCCCATGGCCGAAAGCCTAGCAAACGACCTGTCCCTGATCACGCCAATGAGCATTGAACAATGTGCAGATACTCTTCAAATCTGGTTTGCAGCCCTGAACACACCAGAAGACTCACAAGACCCAACCAGCACCGCCATGTTCAATGTGCCGAACAACACCCCTTTTGATCGAATCGCCACCAGTGATACGGTGGCTGTCTACCAACAGCATCTCATGGATCTGACCTTCGAAGCCGTCACTAGCAATATTGATGGCGCTGTTGATGGCACTCGCGCACTGATGGCATTGGTTGGCGCAATTTCCAATCGTATTATTGCATCGGAGAGCATTCGTGCACAGGCCCAAGCCCAGCGCCTCGAACAGTTTATTGTTGCAACACCACTGTCGGTGATTGAGTTCGATACAACTGGCTCAATTCGGATGTGGAACCCAGGAGCCGAGCGGATCTTCGGATGGAAAGCGGCAGAGGTTATTGGCAGAAATGTGATCGAACTGCTTGTTTCATCAATCACACTCGATCAGATTCAGGGAGTTATCGATACGCTCCTGAGCGGTACAGTCGCTCATAGTCGCAATGAAAATATCACCAAGGATGGCCGCATACGCACATGCCAATGGTACAACGCCGTGTTGCGGGATACAAATGGGAATGTGACGGGCGTGCTCTCGCAAACCGAAGATGTGACAGAACAAGTTGAGCGTGAACGCCACCTCCAGGAAGCCGAGCAAGCACTACGCAGTAATGAAGCGTTGCTTATGGCGGTGCTCGATAACTCGCCATCGCTTATTCATGCCAAAGATCCAAATGGCGTCTATATCTTGGTCAATCGCCAGTTTACTGAACTTCTGAAATCGACCCAGGAGGGAATGCTTGGCAAAACAGATTTCGATTTTCTGCCTGTCGATAATGCGGAGATGATGCGTCAGCATGATCGCGAGATCATCGCTTCCAATAAATTATTCGAGCGTGAAATCGATACTATGCCAGAATTTGGCGATCTGACCTATAGCGAAGTCAAGTTCCCGATCTATGATCGCAATGGAGTTCTGCTCGGTACCTGCGGCATTTCAACCGATATCACCGCACGGAAACGGGCTGAACGTGAGCGGGTGCAACTCCAGGAACAGATCATTGCCAACCAACAGGCTGCGCTGCGCGAACTCAGTACACCGCTGATTCCGCTTGCCAAAGGGCTGGTGATCATGCCGCTGATTGGCAATGTCGATAGCTGGCGCGCACAACAGGTGATCGAAACACTCCTACAGGGTGTCTCCGAACACCATGCCTCGGTTGTCATCCTCGATATCACCGGTGTTCTGCTTGTCGATACCCAGGTTGCTGGTGCATTACTGCGCGCCGCCCAGGCCGTCAAACTCCTTGGCGCACAGATTGTTCTCACCGGAATTCGCCCGGAGATCGCCCAAACACTGGTTGGCCTTGGTCTCGACCTGCGCGGGATTACGACCCGCGGTACACTTCAGGATGGCATTGCATATGCCCTTGGCCGCGAACAATGGGCGATGGCGTCGTAGACCTTAGCATTCAGGAGTCAGAATGGTTCATTACATCGGTTGAACAGCACATTTGGTTCTTGGTTCTTGGCCTTTGATTCTCGGTTCCTTAATTCTCGGTTCTTGGTGCTCATCAATGCTCGATCTACCCACAATTTCGCTCGGAACCAATCACCAGCGCGGCAATCTGCTTGGTCTCCAGCCACGGCTGCAATCAGTAGACTATGCGAGCGTTGGGCGGCTGTATGCACGGATCGATTCGTTGCTGCAGGCTGCTGCTGCCAGTGGCCTGCTTGGCCCTGCGACAATCGCGGTGCTGCCTGAATACTTCGGCACATGGCTGATCGCGGAAGGTGCGCCGCCTGCCACACTGTATGCACCGACGATCACTGCCGCTATGGTGCCACTGATCCTCGCCAATCTCCCAGCTTTCCTGGCACAGCGGCGCGGCGCACACGCCCCCGATCAGCTACAGGAAACACTCTTCCGTTCGCGGGCTGCACACATGGCAAGCAGCTATCAGGCGCTTGCATCACGATTGGCCACTCAATACCACATCACACTCGTCGCCGGCTCTATCGTCCTACCAGCGCCATTTGTCGAACGGGGCATCCTGCGCAGCGGCGATGGCCCACTCGTCAACATGGTCGCCGTCTACCGGCCAGATGGCAGCGCATTCCCACAGATCACAAGCAAACTCTTCCCAATTGATGCCGAAATGGGATTTACCACACCAGGCCAGATCACCGATCTATCGGTCTACGATACGCCAGCAGGCCGATTGGGTGTGCTCGTCTGCGCCGACTCGTGGTACCCACAGTGTTACACAGCACTACGCACAAGCGGTGCCGAACTTCTGGCAGTGCCATCGTATCTATCGCCATATGGGGTCTGGAATAAGCCCTGGGGCGGCTACAATGGTGGCATCCTCCCCGCCGACATCGATCCGCATGATGTTGGCCGAATCACCGAAGGCCAAGCCTGGCAGAAGTATGCACTGGCGGGGCGTACCGGGTCGGCAGGCTTTCATGCTGCTGTGAATGTGTTCCTGCGCGGGAAGTTCTGGGAGATGGGCACAGATGGGCGCTCAGTTGCCGCCCTTGGCAACGAAACCCTCCTCGGCCCAAAAACCGACGCCGCAGCGCTTGTGAATGTGTGGCTATAACTTTAGCTTTCATCAGATGCCGCTGTGCGCGGCAGGCAGCAGGAAACCGTTCTATTCTGAAGAGATGCCGCTGCGCGCGGCGGGCGGCCAGAAACCGTTCCGACCAGTTTCCGGCACCTTCCGTCGGCCAAGCGCTACAGCACCCAGAGGGTACCCGACCCGTAAGCGATGTAGTTGGCCCACCAAAGCCCGTTGATCATGCCTCGGCTGCATTCAATATGTGATTGTGGCAATTTCTTGGTTCTTGGTTCTCGATCTTTTGCTCACTTGGCATTCTGACTTCTGACTCCTGACTTCTGACTCCCGGCTTCTTGGTTCTCGGCTACACTCGCATCATCTCCGCGCTCACCCGTTCACCCGATTCGATAGCCCCATCCATATACCCATTCCACACAAGCGCTGTTTCTGTTCCCGCCCAATGAATCCGCCCAATCGGCGCACGCAGCACTGCACCACTATCAGTCATCGCACTTGGTGGCATAATGCCAACATAGCATCCAGCACTCCAGGGTTCGCTTGGCCAATCCTGATCGAGGTAGGTTATTGGCTGAGCCGCCAACGGGCCAAATAATTCGGCCAGATGCGTACACACAGCCTTGGCTCGTTCTGCACGGCTGCGTTGGCCCCACACACGCGCCGCATCGCCAAGAATAAAGGCAACCAGCGCGCCATAGCGTGCATCGTGAGGGCTGTCATCGAAGACAACATTCGCCGGGCCATGATCGCTCACCGCCTCACCAGCCAACCCCAGATCGCGCCAGAATGGCCGTTCATAGGCAACCACACACTTGATCACCCGGCCCATTGGCATGCGTTCTATCAGGTGCTTGCGTGCGGCAGGCAATCCCGGCGAATAGCGGATCGCGCTGGCCAGCAACGGCGGGATCGCCACAATCACCACATCGCTAGTATACTCACGCCCGGCAGCCCTGACTGTGACCCCATCATCATCCTGATCAATCGCCTCAACCGCTGCGCCATACACGATCTTGCCATCCAGCCCTTCCGCCAGCTTGTACGAGAGTTGCTGCGCTCCACCAACCAGCCGATCCTGCTGTGCGCCGCCACGCACCTCAAACAGCTTCATCAGGCCACCAGCCGAGCGCGCATAGAACAGGAAGAACAGCAGCGACAACTCGGCTGGTTCGACTGCAAACACCGCCCGCACGCCACACGTCAGCACGGCCCGTGCATCGGCACTGCCAATCTCGGATTGCATCCAATCCGCCAGCGACATTCGATCCCATGCGGTTGCCTGGCGCGCACGCATTGGCCGATCCAGCGGCACCTGGCGTGCCCATAGATCCAGTCGCATCAACGCCAGTTGCAGATCGATCAGGCTGAGTGGCGCAATTGATGGAACCGTCCCGCGATAGGTGCTGCGCTTGCCACACAACGAGAGTACCTTCTGGCCCTGCTGGTATTGCGGGAAGGTAGCAACGCCCAGTTCGCGGGCGAGTGCCAGAACACGCTTCTGCGTCGGGCCAACCCATTGGCCACCCAGATCGATTGTATCGCCAAGCAATGGATGGCTGAGCGTTCGCCCGCCAACCCGATCCCGCGCCTCCAGAATCGTCACCGCAACCCCATGTTCATTGAGCCTGCGCGCCGCATATAATCCTGCCAGCCCTGCGCCAACAATAACAACCCGTTGATATGCCATGAAATAGATCCTTTGCATGTATTCAGGAGTACAGACGCGATATATCGCGTCTGCATTGGTGCCAGCATACCACCGATTGGGTATTCAGGAGAATGAGGTAGGGGCGGTTCGTGAACCGTCCGCGGATTGGGTATTCAGGAGAATGAGGTAGGGGCGGTTCGTGAACCGTCCACCGATTGGGTATTCGGGAGATGCGGGGTATTGCTCGCACGCCGCAGGCTTTAGCCTGCGGATGGAGGGATGCTATACTATACGCACATCCATCTTCTACCCATCGATGAGGGAGTTTCACCGATGCCACCCAT
>JBBQSD010000244.1:0-4910 GCA_038214135.1 Chloroflexales bacterium
GAGAGCGCACAGGGCCGCCCACCGACCTTGCCACGCGCCCGCGCTGGATCACGCCATTGCACAAGCACTGGTGTCAATAGCCGCCCGTACGTGGCTCTCCGTCACTTCTGATGAATCAGGGCAGGCATCACCCGTATCAGCTATACTCATACGCGTAGCGACGCTCACGCGTAGCAAAGGAACCTTGTCGCCATGCGTACTTCATTGCTGTTGCCTGACGTGCCTGGTCTTCGTTTGGATGCGGTGACGACGAACGACCAACGTCTGTACCTGACCATGACTGCCACCCAGCCAACCGCGAGCTGCCCGATCTGTGCCACCATGTCGGCACGTATCCATAGCCGCTATCAGCGCACCGTGGCGGATGTATCGTGGGTCGGCGTGATTGTGCAGGTGCATATGCGGGTGTGCCGATTCTTCTGCGCCAATCCGACCGGTCAGCGCACGATTTTCGCAGAACGATTGGGGCCGATCATGCGTGCCTGCGCGCGGCGTACCGAGCGGCTCACGACCCAGGTACAGCACATTGCCGTTCGGCTCAGCGCCGAATCAGCGGCAATCCTGAGCCCCCGACTTTTTAGTGCTCTCCTTAATGGCGTGATCCACTCCAGCAGCGATGGCCAGAAGTTTGAGACCGATCACCCGACCGTCAAAGCACAGTATTCGCCCAAGCACTTTGGGCTGGGCAAGGGTGTCGTGTCGGCCACGCTGGTGGCGAATCACGTCCCCGTGCATGCGGAACTGATCAGTGCCCATGACCATGAGCGCCAATGGGTGTTCGACCTGCTCATGGGCAATCCGACGGACATCCAGCCGACGATCCATTCAACCGATACCCATGTGGCCAACCAGGTGAATTTCGCGCTGCTGAACGTGTTTGGGTTCACCTTTGCCCCACGCTATGCCAATATCCAAGAGAAGATGCGCACAGCCCTGTATGGCTTTCGGCATCCGAAGCACTATGGCGCCGAGGCGCTGTTTCGCCCAGTGCGCAAACGCAACACCGCCCTGATCATCAGCCCGTGGGGCGAGATCCTGCGCATCTTTGGGTCACTGGCGCGCAAGACGACGACGCAAAACGTCTTGATCAGCAAACTGAGTTCGGCAAAGCGGCGCAATCGCACGTTGTTGGCGTTGTGGGAGTATGATCATATCTATCGGAGCAAGCATCTCTTGGGATATGTAGATTCGCCGCAGATGCGGCAGAATGTGCAGCGGGCCTTAAACCGCGGCGAGCAATAGCACCAGATGAAACGGGCGCTCACGCATGCCAACGCCGGAAAATTGCGCTATGGTTCAGATGAGGAGCAGGCGTTGTGGAATGAATGTAGCTGGCTGCTGGTGAACGCCATCCTGTATTACAACGTCATCCTGCTGTCGGCGGCGGTGACGCGACGTGAGCAGCGTGGCGATACGACCGGAGCGAAGCAACTCCAGGCGGTGTCGCCAGTGGCGTGGATCCACGTCAATTTCTATGGGCGCTCTACCTTCACCGAGGAGCCAGCAGCGGTGCCAGTGGAAGGCTGTGTGGAGACCCTGGCGCAGTATGCGTTTCGACCGGACGCGCCGACGAGCACGCCACCGAGGGAACGTTCGGCCTAAAATAGGCGCACATGCGTTCGCTGCATGTTTTCGGGGCGCACTGGATTAAACCCCAGCATCCTTGATCCCTCTCTGCCCGATCTCCAGCGACGCTGGACGGAGGGCTGCACGAATGCCAGCCAGCTCTGGCGGGCGATTCAGGCCCACGGGTATCGGGGTATCCGACGCCAAGTGGGGCGCTGGATGGCGCATCAACGGACTGAACCCGCAAACACCACGCCAAAAAAATAGGGCGTTCGTATGCAGCGTGCGACGCCAAGCAGCGACCGCATGTCCCAGGCCGAACCAAGTCCGCTCGCGCCGCCACGCCATTTGGTATGGCTGCTGCTCCGCACGCCTATCCAGCTTTCTGATGACGATGCCGCTACCCGCACACGCCGTATGCACCATCCAATAGTGCAACGCCCAGGAATTGGCGCAGGCGTTCCAAACGCTGGTGCGACAGCGGACACCGACGGCGCTGGATGATTGGTTGGCTGCATGCGCTGCGAGTGGGATAGCAGAATTCCAATCATGTGCAAAGGGACTCCAGCAGGAATATGCCAGCATTCGCCCAGCACTGCGCGAGCCATGGAGTTCGGGCCATGTCGAAGGGCAGGTGACCCGATGAAAACGTATCAAGCGGCAGATGTATGGTCGTGCCACGTTTGACCTGCTCCGACAACGGGTGCTGAGTACCGCTTGACCCAGATCACGCTACCTGATATTGGTGGTGAACTCATGCATGAGCGAATACTGCCCACATCTCGCTGGTACCGAACCGGATGAGTGAGGATGGCACTCCATGTTGGTTCGTAAAATTGTCGATCCCTAAGGTTACGACTCCGCAAATAGGAGTTCGCCACCAATATCTACCTGCGGAAGAGCCTAATTGGCTCTTACGCAAGTAGTGTGAAAAGGTTGAATGGAACAGATGTACTTCCGCATCCTGATGCGAAACGTGATGAGGCCGAGACCATTGATTCACGCGACCTGCGGGAGAGCCTAATTGCTGGCTCTGGCGCAACTTCCGTGATCAGGCAACATGACCACCAACCGGGTATACTACAAGGCTTGGTATCGCCGTCGAAAGGAGCCGTGACTCGGCCATGTCCCTACCCGAAGTGTCATTCAAACTCCCCGGTTTCGCCATTGATAGCGTGCAGACCCTGGCGACCACGCTGCTCATTGAGGCGCATCCGACCGGTGATGTCGCATGCTGCCCGCAGTGCGCCGGCCCCTCGCGGCGTGTCCACAGCACCTACACGCGTCGGCCGCGCGATCTGCCGGTCAGCGACCAGCAGGTGCGTCTGCGCCTCCAGATCCGCCGCTTCTTTTGTGCTGTCGCAACCTGTTCGCAGCAAACATTCGCGGAGCGGCTCCCTGATCTGCTGCCGGTTCGTGCACAGCGCACGGTGCGCTTGACCCATTCCCTTACTGTGCTTGGCTTCGCCTTAGGCGGTCGCGCTGGGGCACGGACGGCGTGCAAGCTGGCCCTCCCCACGAGCCGTGATACCCTCCTGCGGCTGGTTCGGCGCGCGCCCGCACCAGCAGTGGGCACGCCGCGTGTGCTCGGCGTGGATGATTTCGCGCTCCGCAAAGGCCGCGTCTACGGCAGCATCCTGGTGAATCTGGAACAACATCGCCCGATTGACCTGTTGCCCGATCGCACGGCCGAGACCTTGGCGGCCGGGCTGACGGATCATCCAGGAGTTGCGATCATTGCTCGTGATCGCTCGACCGAATATGCGCGCGGGGCGACGATGGGCGCTCCCGACACCATGCAGGTGTCCGACCGCTGGCACCTCTTGAAGAATCATCGCGAGGCCCTCGAACGCATGCTTAACCGGCTCCATGCGGAACTGGCCTGCTTGCCGGAACCGACGACCAGCGCTGATGTGGCATCACGCTGTCCCCTGTCGCGCCGACCGCGGCGGCTCCACGTGCTGTCCGTACGTGAGCAAGGCCGCCCAGACGGCCGCCCGGGAACACCGCCTCCAGCGCTATCAGCAGGTGCAGGTGTTCGTCGCCCAAGGCGTGCCGATCCTCCAGATTGCCCACCAGTTCAAAATGAGCCGCGCCACGGCAACCGCATTCGCGGCGGCACCGGTCTTTCCGGAACGCGCAGCCAATCGCGCCCAATCCAGCGGCATCGACCCATATCTGCCGCTCCTTGCGGAACGGTGGCAGGCGGGATGCACGAATGCAAGCCAACGCTGGCGTGAGATCCACGCGCAGGGCTATGCTGGTGGGCGGCGCCAGGTCGCACGCTGGATGCAGCAGCAGCGCATGGAGCCGGCCGCCACGGCACCGAAGAAGTATGGCTTCCACCCTCAGGATGCGGATCTCCGCTCGGGACACACCGGCACGACCCCGCCCGCCCTCGCCGCACCACGCCAACTCGTCTGGCTCCTGCTCCGGAAGCCAACCCAGCTCACCGATGCCGACGCGGCCACGTTAGCCCACCTCCAGCAGCATCCTGAGGTGCAGCGCGCCTACGAACTGGCACACGATTTTCAGGCGATGGTACGGCAGCGGAAGCCCGAGGCCTTTGATGCCTGGCTGAAGGCCTGTGCCAGGAGTGGCATCCCAGAATTCCAGTCCTTTGCCAAGGGACTCGCGCAAGAGTACCCCAGCATTCGCGCCGCGCTGAGCGAGCCCTGGAGTTCGGGTCAGGTCGAAGGGCAGGTCAATCGACTGAAGGTCCTCAAGCGCCAGATGTACGGCCGCGCCAAGCTCGATTTGCTCCGCCAGCGGGTGCTCCACGCGGCATGACCTGATCACGGAAGTTGCGCCAGAGCCTAATTTCTGGCTCTTACGCAGGTCGCGTGAATCAATGGTCTCGGCCTCATCACGTTTTGCATCAGGATGCGGAAGTACATCTGTTCCATCCAGCCTTTTCACGCTACCTGCGTAAGAGCCTAATTTCTGGGTCCACTATACCGATAGGCCTGCCTTCTTCCCGACACACAAGTAGAGTGCTCCGAAGTAGTACTCTTTGTAGTCTATTTCGGTCAGATGCCGCCTGATTGACTCCCAAGGATGGCGATCGGCCAAATCAAGGCTCACGCCAAACGGCCTGTTTAACCATGCAGCCAACCTGACCAGCCATGCCGGCCAACCCGCCGGCTCTTTCATATCGAGTACCGCCAGCCTTCCTTCCGGTTTCAGCGCGTCGCGCGCGCGCGCGATGATTGTGTCATATTCAGGCACCAAGGTCAGTGCCAAAGTTGAAACAACACCGGAAACACCAACAGGAAATTGCCATTCAGCAAGGTCAGCCTGTACCAGCTCCACATTCGTCCAACCCGCTCTGTCGACGCGATCTC
>JBBQSD010000245.1:0-4817 GCA_038214135.1 Chloroflexales bacterium
CTGCCGCGCGCGACGTATTGTTCTGCATGCGCTGGTGCAACGACCAATCATGGCCGGAGGGGCGGTTCGTGAACCGCCCTCCATGACCGGCAATGGCGCCCATGGTGGGCGGTTCGTGAACCGCCCCGACCCCATCGCCCTGCCAACGCTGCCGCATTGCAGAACATTCCGTTACACCCGCGGCTGCCGCGCTGATTGCATTTGGCCGATATGTGTCCGATACTATGCATGTCAATTATTTCCCATGCGTGAGGAAGAGCATATGCCGATCAGCGCTGATCTCAATGGAGCGGTCACCAAACTGTGCCAGGATCTCATTCGCACCCCATCGGTGAATGGGCGTGATCCAGAACGAGCGGTTGCCGAAGTGGCCGCCAATTTTGCCCGCGCCCATGGGCTATGGGTCGATCTGCCAGCCCTGGATCCACACCGGCCAAATCTGCTGGTGCGGGCTGGCCCGCCTGGTAATGCCGCACTGTTGCTGGTTGCACACCTGGATACCGTTGCCGAGGGCGAGATTTCAACCTGGAGGCATGCGCCATTCGGTGCCCATATTGAGCATGGGCGCATCTATGGCCGCGGTGCCTGCGATAATAAGGGTGGTTTGGCGGCGGCGCTTGGGGCGCTGGTTGCGGCCAAGCATCTCGAACTGCCATTCCCGATTCTGCTGGCTGGTGTGCCGGATGAGGAGGCTGGCGCAACTGGCACACTTGGGATCAAGTACTTGCACGAAATGGGCCTGTTGAGTGGCCGTGGTGCCATCTATGTCTACCCAGGCAATCGTGAGCTTGTTATCGGCCATCGCGGCGTTCTGCGCCTGGTGTTGCGCACCCGTGGCAAAGCATTTCATTCAGGCTCGCGCGAATGGCAGGATGGGCTGAATGGGTATAATGCCGTGGTTGGCATGGCCGAAATTCTTTCGGCACTGGAGAAGCTAGAATTTGATGATCGATCACCGGGGACGCTGTTTGCGCCATATCATACGGTGATCACCCCAACGACGATTGCTGGTGGGAATGGGCCAAGCATGGTTCCGGCATTGTGTGAAGCGCGTGTCGATATTCGCCTGGTACCGGCGGTTAGCCGTGAACAGGTTGAAGCAGCCGTTCGCAATGTTGTGAATACGATTGCACGCCGCCGCCCGCCACTCCAAGTCAATATTCAGGTTGAGGCAGTTATTCCAACAACGCAGATCAGCCAGCATGAGGCGATTGTGTCGGCAGCACAGGCAGCAGTGCGAACGGTACTCGGGCACGATCCGGTGGTCACGGTTTCCGGGCCTGCAAATGAATCATATCTGCTGAACGGGTTTGGCATTCCAACCTGCATTATTGGGCCAGATGGTGGCAATGCCCATGCCGCCGATGAATATGTTGATGTTGAGTCACTCATTCGTACGATTGAGGTGTATACGCAGGTGGCGGCGGCAATGGCATAACCAAGAACCAAGTATTCAGAATTCAGGATTCAGAATAACCAGAACCGATGGATGTTTGTGGCTCATAGCTTGGTTTTTAGTTTTTGTTTAAAGAATGCTTGTGGCCCTTCAACGCCCGTTGGTCATGCCTCGGCTGCGATCAATCGGTGTTGGTTCTTGTTCTTTTGTTCTTGGCTTGTGGCTCTCGTATTCTGACTCCTGACTCCTGACTCCTGAATACTTGGTTCTCAGGCAATCCAGCCTTGTTCACGCGCTTCGGCAATCATATGCAATACATATGGCCACAATCCCGGTGCTCCATGGCGAATAGGGTCCATCCGCTGCAGCACGGCAGCGTGGCCCACCTGATACTCCCGCCATGTTCCGCCACCATTGCGAATATTGCAGAGCAGTGGTTCCAGCCGGTCAATCGCCAGGGCGAAACGAGCTTCGTTGGTGGTGCTGGCCTCAAATTCATCCCAGAGTGCCCGCAGTGCCGTGCCTTCATGTTCGGGGAGCAGGCCAAAGAGGCGCTCGGCGGCGGCCTGCTCGCGGGCGTCCTTGGTCAGATGCGCCTGGATATCGAAGGCGAAGGTGTCGCCGGCATCAATTTCAACAAGATCGTGAACCAATAATATGCGGATGACATGGTTCAGATCGCATGGCGTTGGCGCATATTCAGCCAGAGTCAGCGCCATAAGCGCTAGATGCCAGGAGTGCTCGGCACTATTTTCGAGGCGTGAGCCATCCATCAGGCGTGTGTGCCGGATGACCTGCTTCAGGCGATCTGCCTCGATAATGAACTCCAATCGGCTCGTCAACCACAGATCGTCAGCCATTATGTGTTCCTCTCATTATCGTGCCGCCATGCGATCTCAGTTGGCAACCAGCCAATCTCATCGTAATGCCGAACCTGGAACGCATCCCACGCTACGATACCATAATTTAGTAGTCAGCTCTCAGCTCTCAGCTCTCAAACGATGGAAGTTTGTATAGCTACCCGCCTTGAAGTATTGATAAGACGCTCCGTCTACACGAAAAGCTGACGGCTCATATGCAATTTCAGCGTACAATAGATGTATGCTGATGCTCACCACTGTTGCATTTGGTCTGGCCTGGTGGCTGGGATGGTATCTGATCGCTCGTGGCCCAACCAAGCCATTGTTGCTACGAGTTGGCTTTGGTTTGCTTTCCTATGCGTTGGCATTGGCAATCGATCTTCTACGCAATCAATCATTCGATCCAGCGCTGACGGCTGCCCTCAGCCAATTGAGTAGCTTCCTCGTCTTTCTGCCTGCTATCGGGTGGACTGGTGCGGCCATTCTGCTGCTGCCCGAGGGCTGGCCGCCCAGATCGCGTATCGATGCAATCTGGCGTAATCTGCTGGCACCATTGACAATCGTTATGCTTGTGGCAGTCGCGCTGCTCGATGGTGGATCGGTGGCATGGCTATTCTGGGCGTTGTGTGGTTTCGTACTACTGCCATTGCTGATTCTCCTGGTACTGGCTGTTATCCAGCGGCGACGCCTGCGTCCAGCACCAGTTGCCGGGTTGTTGATTGCTGCTACGCTGTTTTTTGGGTTGAGCGTGGCCCTGATTCTCCTGCCATTGCAGCAACCACGCGATCTGCTCATGCTAGGAATGGGTTTTGATATGGCATTGCTTGGTGTGGCAGTTGCGATCTTCGATGCCTTTGATGAAGGCGAGGCACTACGCTATGATCTGTTGCGCTCATTAATAGGCGCGATTGGCGCTGCGAGCCTGTTTGGCGGCCAGGTCACACTTGTGCTACTGATCGCTGGTGAAGTGACACTGCCGTTGATTGTGTTATTGCTTGGTGTTGTTGCCGCTGCGATCACCATCCAGATCTTTGCCTCGCCATTACAAAGCCTCCTTGATCGGCTGGCCTTTGCACACGCGCCGCAGCTTCGTCAGGCCCGTGCCGATCTACAGGCCGAATCGGCAGCCCTGCCACGGGTGCATGTTGGTATAGAATTTGCCACACTCGATGCAGCCGAGTTTGTGCGGTATACACGCCGCGCACTCAGCCATTATGGCGATCTCGCACGCCTGGCGAGTAGCCCACTCACCCGCCTGCCCATGATCGAACAGCGGCTGGCACTGCGCGGCGCTCCCGATAACCCAATTGAGCGGGCCACTGAATTGAAAGCGCTGCTTGCCGAACGAATTGTGCGCCTCAAACCACGCAATGGCGAATTTGGCACCAGCGATGAGTGGCGGCACTACAATGCGCTCTATTTTCCCTATGTGGTTGGAATTAAGCCATATAGCCGCCGCAACGATGGATACGATTCCGAACCAATAGCCCAGCGTGCGCTCGAATGGCTGGCCGTACAGGTGCCCGAACGAACCCTGTACAATTGGCAGAATGCTGCCGCAAAACTGATCGCTGCCGATTTGCAGACAGAATGCCAGGATCTCATGCGTGAACCAGTGACACGGTGAAGGGTGAACCTGACCAGGTGACACGGTGATTTGCGACCCTGACCTGGTGAAGGGGTGACACGGTGACAGCGGCTGGATTGAATCTGTACTCGTTTATCAAGCACATTCACCTGGTCACCCGGTCACCTGGTCACGAAGCCAGGATTTGGCACCATATGGCAGCGTTTAGGCTGGTCATGGCAGCTCCTTGTGCGATAGGCTTGGCCCTGTCAATCAATTCTATACACAAGGAGAAACTCATGGCAACGCAAGTCTATGTACCAACCACGACGGATCGAAGTCTGCTGTTGCGCCGGACACTCCAGGCCGACGCAGTTGTTGGAGCGGTTAGCGGTGCCGCAATAGCGGTAATGTCTGGTTCGCTTGGAACAATACTTGGTATCCCATCAACCATCCTGCTTGTCATTGGCTTGATCTTATTACCCTATGGTGCTTGGCTCTGGTATCAATCGACGCGTCCAGTGATCACGCGTCGATTTGCCTGGACAGTGATCGGTATCAATGCGCTGTGGGTGGCCGAGAGTGTTGTGGTGTTGGCGATGGGCTGGCTTCCGTTGACCCAAGCAGGCTTCTGGTTTATCGTCGCGCTTGCTGTTGCTGTCGCGATCTTCGCCGAAGTACAGTTTCTTGGGTTACGCCGCATCTGACACACTGACACGGTGATGAGGTGACACGGTGACAGACGCTTGATCGAAGCGGTACTTTAATCAAGCACAGTCACCAAGTCACCATGTCCCCAAGTCACCATGTCCCCTCGGTTCTCCCCTCGATCTCGGTTGCTCATGCCACAGCCACTACCGAACGAACACCATGCCATTGTAACGATAGCATCGCACACAACGAACGTAGGGGCGAACCTCTTGTTCGCCCACCATGCCAATGAAAGGATAGCAACGCACACAACTAACGTAGAGGATAACCTCGTGTTCGCACA
>JBBQSD010000246.1:0-4542 GCA_038214135.1 Chloroflexales bacterium
CATTGATCACTTTGAAACAGTGCGCCAACGTAAGGATGGCAGCCTGATCGATGTGGCCATTACGGTTTCGCCAATTAGCGATAGCAATGGCCAGATTATTGGTGCTTCGAAAGTAGCCCGCGATATCACTGCACGCAAGCGCAGCGAGGAGGCACTGCATAAATCCGAAAAACGCTTTGCGACCGCCTTCCGCGCTAACCCAACGGCAATGAGTATCACGCGCCTGCGCGATGGCCGCTTTATTGATATTAATGCTAGCCACGAACGCCTGTTTGGCTATGCGCGCGATGAACTGCTCGGCCAGAGCGCAGGCTCGATTCAGCTCTATGCCGATCCGGATCAGCGTGCCGAGGTTGTGCGGATTATGGAGGAGCAGGGTTCGCTGCATGCAAAAGAGCTAACGCTCCGAACAAAATCGGGCGAACTGCGCGAGGTGCTGTGTTCATTAGAAGCACTTGAGCTTGATGGCGAGGCATGCATCCTTGGCAGTGTGTTCGACATCACCGCCCGTAAGCATGCCGAAGTGTTGCTGCAACGTTCTGCCGAACATTTGCGGGTGCTGGCCGATGCCTCGCGTGCCTTTGCCGAAGTGGGCGCAGAATACGAGACATTACTCGACCATATTGCACAAACGACGACTGCGGTACTTGGTGAATCGTGCTCCATCCATCTGCTCTCCGATGATCAAAAATGGCTACAGATTGCTGCGCTCTATGATGTGAATGTTGAGAAGATTGAACTGAAGCATAGCATGCTCAGCATGTCACCGATGCCTGTTGATGATCCAGCGCTTCCAGGCCGGATCTTTCGCAGTGGCCAAGCACAGTTGATCCAAGTTCTTGAGCAGGAACACATCCCTACTACCACACCACAAGCATATTGGTCCTTGGTGCAGCGCCTGGGCGTCCATAGTGTCATCGCTGTGCCAATGCGTGTGCAAGCACAGATGATCGGGGTACTGATTGTGTCCCGACACCAACCCACACGTCCAGCTTTTGATCAGGATGATCTGAACCTGGCACAGGATCTGGCTGATCGGGCTACACTTGCGATCAGCAATGCGCGCCTGCTTCAGCAAGTGCAAAACGAACTCGACAAACGTACACAGGCAGAGACTGCATTACGCACAAGCGAGCAACGCTATCGGCAGATCGTCGAAACTGCCCAGGAGGGCATTTGGTCGATCGATGATGCGAGCAGAACCACCTTTGCTAATGCCAAGATGGCCGAGATACTGGGGTACAGCATAGATGAGATGATCGGCACAGCATTCTTCGATTTCATGGACCAGGAAGGCCAAACGATTGCTGCCGAAAATATTGAGCGCCGACGCCAGGGTATCGCGGAGCAACACGATTTCAAGTTTCGCCACAAGCATGGGAGCGCTATCTGGGCGATGGTCAGTACGAATCCACTCCACGACGAAGCCGGAACCTATATCGGCGCACTGGCGATGGTCACTGATATTACCGAGCGCAAGCGGGCAGAAGAAGCCTTGCGTGAGAGTGAAGCCAATCTCAAACATTCACAGGCTATCGCGCATGTTGGGCATTGGAGTTGGGATACGCAGAACAACCACCTGGTTTGGTCCGATGAAATGTATCGCATTTTCGGTATTGACCCGCAATCGTTCACTGGTGATCTGACAACAGTGATAGCGCAGGCCATTCACCCGGATGACCAGCAAAAAGTGGAACATGCCAACGAATCGGTGATTCAAAACCAAAGCCCTGCATCGCTGGAATATCGTGTGATCTGGCCTAATCAATCCGTCCATACTGTTTCTGCGATACCAGATGAGAAAATAATAGATAGCGATGGCAGGATTATCCGATTAACAGGAATCGTGCAGGATATCACCGAGCGTAAGCGTAATGAGGTGGCGCTTGAACGCTATACCGGGCGTTTGCAGCATCTACGGGCGATCGATCAAGCGATCCTGGCTAGCCACTCATTGATCGATATTGTGCAGGCGGCAATCGGGCATATCGGCGATTTAATTCCAAGTATACGGGTGGCACTCACGTTGATCGACCTGGCCGCACAGACAATGACACTGTTGGCGTTCCATGTGCGCGACCAGCTTGGAGTGGCAGTAAATAGGCAGGCGCCACTTGGATTGATTGACGATATGCTTGATCCACTCAGGCGCGGCCAGGTCTACCAGGTCGCCGATGTTACTGCGCTGCCCGAGTTGGCTGCGCTCCTACGCATGGCCCGTGCCGAGCATCTGCGTGCGTTTTTTATGATCCCGATTCTTGCTGATGGCGAGCTTGTGGCACTGCTCAATGTTGGTGCGGATACACCAGATGCCTTTTCTGCCGAGCATATTGATATCGCTCGTGAGGTGGCCGATCAACTCTCGATTGCCATCCAGCAATCGCGGCTGCGCGAACAGATCGAGCAGCATGCCAACGAACTCGAACAGCATGTTGCCACACGCACTGCCGAATTGCTGGCGGCGAATAAGGAATTAGAAGCCTTCTCCTATTCCGTCTCACACGATCTGCGGGCACCACTACGCGCAATTGATGGCTTCTCGCGGATTCTGCTCGAAGATTATATCGCCGAATTGCCCACAGAAGCCCAGTACTACTTTCAATTGGTGCGCGACAATGCCCAAAAGATGGGCCATCTGGTTGATGACCTGCTGACCTTTGCGCGCCTGAGCCGCCAACCATTGAGCAAGCGATCTGTCGATCCGGCCATGCTGGTGCAGCAGTGCCTGGAGGAGTTGCGTGCTGAGCAAACCGGGCGGCAGATTTCCATTGAGATTGGCGAATTGCCCGCCTGTCAGGCCGATCCCGCACTGCTTAAACAGGTGTGGATCAATCTGATCGCCAATGCATTAAAATATACGCGGCAGCGTGAAATAGCGCAGATCGAGATAGGTTCCCAGGTACACGGTTCGGAAACAATCTATTGCATCAAGGATAATGGTGCTGGCTTTGATATGCGCTATAGTGATAAACTGTTTGGCGTATTCCAACGCATGCACCGCGCCGAGGATTATGCGGGTACCGGCGTTGGGCTAGCGATTGTCCAGCGGATTGTTCATCGTCATGGTGGCCGTATCTGGGCCGATGCGATTGTTGACCATGGCGCAACGTTCTACTTTACGTTAGGAGAGGATCGATTATGACAGAGCGTTCGCTTGATTGCGACTGATCGAAGATCGGCGGAACAACGTAGCATTTCATCAGCCGAGATAACACGATGATACACCATAATGGTGCTTCCCTAAACAATGCGAAGCAGCGCTACGCGATCATGCGAACTTCTCTACAGCGCTATAGCTGTGCTGTGCTCAGTATTATGCTGGCGACATGGGTGCGGCTGTTGCTCGACCCAATAGTGGGCCTTGGCTTCCCTTTTACCACACTATTCTTCGCCGTTCTATTCACCGCTTGGTATGGTGGCTTTGGCGCTGCTGTGGCAGCGGCTACCCTTGGCACACTTTGCTCGGCCTACTTCGTGTTGCCGCCGCGTGGCACATTCGCTGTGACGGGCTTGGACCAGCAGGCCGGCCTCGTTCTGTATTTGTTCACCAGCCTTGGCATCGCGCTGCTTGGTGGATCAATGCATACAGCGCGACGCAGGGCCGAGGCCAGCGCTCAGGCCGAGCGACAGCATGGTGCGACCTCACGTGCGAGCCAGGAACGGCTGGCTGGAATTATCGGCTCAGCGATGGATGCGATCATCTCGATCAACGCAGCGCAGCGCATTGTGGTGTTCAACACAGCTGCCGAGCACATGTTTGGATGCGCGGCAGCAACGGCAATCAGCCAGCCGATTGATCGGTTCATCCCGCCCAAGTTTCGCAGTACCCATGACGGACATGTACGCGCCTTTGGCCAGACGGGTGTCACCAGCCGTTCTATGGGTTCACTCGGAATGTTGACCGCGGTACATATGGATGGCAGGGAATTCCCGATCGAGGCGACGATTTCGCAGACAGTGGCGGCTGGACAGCCGCTCTATACCGTGATCATGCGCGACATTAGTGTCCGCACACAGGCCGAAGCAGCGCTGCGCGAGAGCGAGGAACGGCTACGCACTGTGACGAACAGCGCCCGTGTCGGCCTGGTGATCGTGGATGAGCAGCATCACTATCGCTATGCTAATCGCGCCTATGCCGATATGTTTCATCTACCAACTGCCGATATTGTTGGGCAGCGGGTCGCCGATGTGTTGGCACCCGTATATGACACGCAAATTCGGCCACACCTAGAGCATGCCTTCCGTGGCGAGCGGGTCAATTATGAGCTCGTCGTCCCACCAGCCACAGCAGATCAGCAGGCGTGCTCGTATGTGGTGACGTATGAGCCAGGAATGTATCGTTCGCAAGCAGTCGTCATTGTCATGGTCGTCGATATCACCGAACGCCAGCATACCGAGGAACAACTACGCTACCATGCCAGCCTTCTCGCTCAGGTATCCGATGCAATCATCGCCACCGATATGAGCTTCACTATTAAGAGCTGGAACGCTGCCGCTGAAGCACTCTACGGCTGGCAGTCCGAGGAAGTGATCGGCAAGAAC
>JBBQSD010000247.1:0-4410 GCA_038214135.1 Chloroflexales bacterium
TGTAATCCATACGCTCGAACACCCGCGCTTGGTAAAGGCACTCGCATGGAGCCCCGATAGCAGACAGCTTGTGACATCCTGTATCGATCATCTGGTGCGCCTATGGGATGTACAGCAGGCCAGAGTCGTGCAGAATCTGGCTGATATCAAACAGGCTATTCCGCACCTGGCTTGGTCGCCCGATGGGCAGCATATTGCTGGTGGTGGTTTCGGTGCCGTACACATCTGGGAAGTGCTATCGGGGAAACTCCAAACAATGCTGTACGGGCACACAAATCTGATCGTGTGGCTGGCCTGGAATCCCAATGGAACCTACCTGGCCAGCCGTGGCGATACAACAATTCGGATCTGGGATGTGTACAGTAATCAGGCAACCATGGTGCTTCAGGGAACCTCGGACTCTATGCATCATCTTGTGCTCAGCCGTGATGCTTCACTGATCGCTACCAGCCATGTGAATGAACTGGTGCGCGTGTGGGATAGCCTACATGGTACGGTTCGCCATGTGCTGGTTGGCCATATCGGTTCGATTATCGGCCTGAGTTTCAGCCCAAATGGAACCACATTAGCAACGGCTGGCTTTGATCAAATCATCCAAATCTGGGATATGCTATCTGGTCAACAAATTCAACACCTGAACAGCCCAACGGTCATGACGGGCATCGATCTGAGTCCCGATGGCAATCAGCTCGTGACGTGCGGCGAGCAGACGGTGCGAATCTGGGATCTCGCTACCGCCACAAATATCCTGACCATTCGCCACACGCGCGGGTTAGGCCCGGTCTATTTCACCCCCGATGGCACAACGCTCGTAACAGGCAGCGACGATGGCCATGTTCGCTTTTGGGATGCCCAAACAGGTGCATTGCTGCGGGCATTACCAACACCCGGCCCGTATCACAACATGAACATCACTGGAGCCATTGGCCTCACCGACATTCAGCAGGCAGCATTACGCGAGTTGGGAGCGGTTGAGAATCGGTAGTATACTATTGGTAGCTCACAGCTTTCAGCTTTCAGGTCGCTATCGATGGAAGTTTGTACAGACAATAGCCTTTGCAGTAGCAGTACGACCTCTCGTCTGCGCGAAAAAGCTGACGGCTGATAGCTGTTGGCTCACATATCAGGAACACCTATGATTTCTATCGATCTTGCCCTTGCTCTCCGCAGCGCTGGCCTGGCCTGGCAGCCGATGGAACGCGATTGTTTTACCATCCCTGATGGTCAGTTCGATGGTAAAGTCTTTAGTTTGAATGAACAGCCAGCCCTGATTGAGTTGTTGCATGGCTACCCCGCGATCACCTTTCATGGCAGCACCGAATGGGCACTCGATCATCTCTACACCTCCGAGGTTGTTTGGTTGCCAACCGAAACCCAGTTGCGCGAGAAGATCGCCCATCTGATCGGGCCGGATGTGCCGTTTGTTCTTGATCGAATATCCACTGGTTATACCTGCCATGCTGCTGCCCATACAGCCGATGGTATGAATGCCGATGAGGCCTATGCGAAAACGCTGCTCGCAATCTTAATCGAGCGCAATCAGGCAAGCTAGCATGCGGCACGCATATAGCTGAATGCGTTGCGTTTTCGCACAGTATCGTTAGGGTATCTTCCGGTACAACCCCCATATAAAACGTATACTCCATCCATGCGAACGGGCGATGTTAGATCAAACATATGCTAGATGCCGCATTGAAGGGTGGATCTATGTCGTATCTTTTTGGTCGGCGGAATATGATCGTTGGGGCGCTCGGTGTTGCGCTACTGGTTCTTTCCTCCTGTGGAACACCAGGGCCGATTACCACGACACTTACCGACTATGCATTCAAATTGAGCCAACCAAGCGCCAAGAATGGAAAAGTAACCTTTCGAATGACAAATAGTGGCAGTGTCACCCACGAATTTGTTGTTGTGCAGACTGATCTTGCAGCCGACAAGCTGCCTATGAACGCTGATGGAAATGTCGATGAGGAAAAACTGACCAGTATGGGTGAGCAAGGCGATATCGAAACGGGTAAGACGCTTGACTTAACGCTCGATTTACATCCAGGCCGCTACCTGATTATCTGCAATTTGCCTGGCCATTTCCAGAAGGGTATGTACACCGAGTTTACCGCAACTCCATAAGATGTTTGTATGATCATAAGCGACTCCTGTGATACTGGCTCATCCGCCGCACAGGAGTTTGTGCTACAATCGCCACATGCAACTGATTGATACCCACACCCACCTCAATGCAGAGCAATTCGACCCGGATCGCGATGATGTTCTGGCCCGCGCAAGTGCAGCCGGCGTTGCCCGCATGATCGAGATCGGCTACGATTTCGCCAGCTCACATGCCGCAATTGCGCTTGCCGAACACCACCCCCAGATCACCGCCGTTGTTGGCATCCAACCCAACCATGCGGCAGAACTGCCAGATGGCTGGCTTGATCAGATCGCCAAACTCGCCCGCCACCCACGCGTTGTGGCAATTGGCGAGATCGGCCTCGATTACCATTGGAATAGAGCGCCTGCCGATGTGCAGGAACGCGTGTTTCGGGCACAATTAGCCCTGGCGCGTGAGATGAATCTGCCAGTCGTGATACACAGCCGCGATGCACAGGATGATACGATCCGCATTCTACGCGATGCAGCCCGTGGCCAGCCTGGGATCATGCATTCGTTTTCTGGCGATTGGGCCTATGCCGAGGCTTGCCTGGAGGTGGGCTTCATGCTCTCATTTAGTGGCCCGCTGACCTTCAAAAATGCTCATGCACTGCACGAGGTTGCTGCACGCGCCCCGGCCAACCGGATTCTGATCGAGACCGATTGCCCATATTTGGCACCGCATCCGCATCGCGGCAGACGCAACGAGCCAGCCAATGTACGCTTGGTTGCAGAACAATTGGCCCGCCTGCGTGGCATATCGCTCGAAATGGCGGCAGCAATTGTTTGGGAAAATGCAGCAATGTTTGGGTAGCTGTTAGCCATTAGCCGAAAGCTGAAAGCTAAAAGCTCTATTCGACAATAGAATTGATCAAATCGCTTAACACCATCTCAATATCTTAATACGATACTCAACACATTGGTAACAATATACCACGCGGATATTCCACATGAATCGTGCGTATCACACATGGTGGAGCCCACGTCTCCAGCGCACAATGGAGTTGCTGGTTTTTGGGCACAGCGGCGCTCGGGTGTTGGTGTTTCCAACACGAGCCGGGCGATTCTTCGATTACGAGAATTTCGGGATGGTTGGAGCGCTCTACGATCTGCTTGATTACGGGGCACTCCAACTCTATTGTGTCGATAGCATCGATGCCGAGAGCCTGTATGGCTTCTGGCGGCCACCCCACGAACGAATTGCGCGCCATGTTGCCTATGAAGGCTATATCCTCGAAGAAGTGTTGCCACTCTCCTGCCACCTGAATCGCTATTCGCCACTGATTGCCCATGGCTGTAGCCTTGGTGCCTATCACGCCGTGAATCTGGCCTTTCGCCACCCGCACTTGTTCCAGAAGGTTGTTGCACTCAGTGGCCGCTATGATCTGACAGTGCCGGTTGGCTCATATCGTGGGCTGTTTGATGATTATTATGATCAAACAATCTACTTCCAGACGCCAAGTCACTTTATTCCATATCTCAGCGATCCATGCATCCTGGATTCGCTACGTCGTATGGAGATCATTCTGGCAATTGGCGAGCAGGATGTGTTCCGCGATAACAACTATCAGTTGAGCACAGCACTATGGGAAAAGGGCATCTGGAACTCGCTCCAGTTCTGGCCAGGTGAGGCGCACCGCCCATCCTACTGGCGCAGGATGATCCGGCAATATCTGTGAGCACATGATAGAATATAGATCTTGTAGAGTATGGTCTACAATCTTATGAATGAGGAGCGTTCATGACAACCCATAACGATTTTAATCAGCAGATCATTGCAGAATTTCGCGCCAATGGTGGCATAGTTGGTGGGCCATTTGCGGGAGGTACGCTCCTGTTGCTGACGACAATTGGCGCGAAGAGTGGCCAGCCACGGATCAGCCCGCTGGCGTATCTGGCCGATGGCGATCACATGATCATTATCGCATCAAAGGGTGGCGCGCCAACCAATCCGGATTGGTATCATAACGTTCTTGCCAATCCAGTGGTAACGCTTGAGGTTGGCACGGAACAATTTCAGGCAAAGGCCACAGTGGCTGAGGGCGCGGAGCGTGAGCGTTTGTTTGATAAAGTCGTTGCCGTGATGCCAGGATTTGGCGAGTATCAGCGTAATACCAGCCGCCAAATCCCGGTGATTGTATTGGAGCGGGCGTAACCAGGGGTCAGGGGTCAGGGGTCAGGGTCTCTTAAATAAGGAAGATCACCAACTGTGAGAGCATGGTGCATTCTTACATTTTGAAGTTCATCCTTTCGCAAGGCAAG
>JBBQSD010000248.1:0-4234 GCA_038214135.1 Chloroflexales bacterium
CGGTTTCTCTGTCTCTTCCATCAGGGCCAGTTGGCGGGCGACTTCTTCAACGGCCACTCGTTGTTTGCGGTACAGATCCGATTCGCTCATTGCTAGGCGTTCGGCTGTATCGCGGATTTTGCGGCCCTGCAAGAAACGCATTTCGAGGATATTATAGAGTACCCATTCCTGAGCCGATGGATCAAGTTGTTGATCTGGCCGTAGGTTTTCGATAGCCTGACGCAGCACTGCCTGTAGCGCTCTGGTTGGGCTGCCGCCCTGTTCGGTCATCAGCCGGCGCACCATGCGTAGCCCGAGCAATGGGCTATCGGAGAGCTTTGGCCCACCCCAATAGTGAACCAGTGCATCCTTCACAATCTGGGGAAATTCGGGCAACAGGGCCACTTCTGCCTTGAGATTCTCTAGCGATGATGGAGTCGCCTGTTCAAGACGTGTGTTGAGTTGTTGGAGCGATTGCATCTCTGGACCCATCTCGCGCAGTGTCTCGAACAGGCGCAGTTGCATCTGAACGGTTGCTAAGGCCATTTCCATCTGGTGTGCCATTGCGCCAATCAACCGTCGCGCATCGGCATTGAGGGCATCGGCTGGAAACCCGATGCCAAGTGCGCCAAGGAATTCACCAGATGGATCGCGCAATGGCAGCAGGCAGAACCCATTGATACTGAGGAACGCTTCGGGTGGCGGTGGTAGTTGATCGCTTACTGGTTGGGCCTGGAGTTGTGGGATGATCTCGATCAGTTGATGGTCGGCGACAAACCGCCGGACATCGCGCCGTGAGCCAACCAGTGTTTTGACAGTATAGCCGCCTTCTTCATCTGCGGCTGCAACGAAGCCTGTTTCGATGCGCAGTGCCCCGCACACAACCACCAACGTATTTTCTAGAAAGCTGCGCAGATCCGCCTGCGTAAACGTATTACGTGGCAGTGCTCGCAAATAATCGATCTCAGCGTGATCCTGGGTATAGACAAGCGCATCCAGATATGGTTTTGCGCGGGTCACGAAAATAGGCATGAGCACCGTCATGATCATCACGCCAAAGGTCAGCAGCGTTTCGGCTGGCAACCCAAGGGTGCGGGCCAGTGGTGGCACCCCACGAACAAACAGGACAATTGTGATCCCGACGACCGGGCCATACAGCCACCAGCGCACGAAATCCTGGCGGATAACCCGATCCGGCAGTGGCATGCCCTGAAAGCCAATACTATAGGTAGTAATCAGGGTTAATACGACAACAGTTGCGTTCCCGAGGCTCGAAAGCAGCAACACCACTGTATCAAAACTCGTTGAGGATGGATTAGCAACGATCAGGTAGGGGAAAACGGCCAGACCAGGGCCGAGTACCGTCACACTCAGGTAGGTGAGCCGCCGACGCAGTATCGGCGTGATCATGAGGCGACGAACATGCAGTGTGGTGCCGAGGACGACAACGCAAGCCAGGGCGAAATAGGCGGCGAAGAGCGCGAAGAGTGGGCCAGCCCCAAATTGTGCCAGTGGTGCGCGCACCAGATCTGCACGCAGCAACAGATCCGTGCCAAGCGCCAGGACAAAAAATGTTGCACTCAGCAGATAGCCCGCCAGAACTGCCCAACGCCTGCGCGGGCCAGGGCGGCCACCATAGCTGAGTAGGGCATCGGCAAGGTGCAGGTAGCCAGCTGGCACACAAACAATGCCAAGCCATTGCGCCCGCAGCAGAAATTGGATGGTTGCCTCGCTCTGCGCCTGGCCAATCAACACATCCCCACCGAAGACCACAACAATCCCTGCTAACAGGACACAGAGTGCCCGAGCGATTGGTGCGCTGCGGTTCTGGATCATCAGATAGGCGAGCAACGCAAATGTGACGATCAGCACCGCTGCTGACATCAGATCATTCACGATCAAAAGTAGGTTCGTAATTGGGGAAAGCCCCTCCATAACTCGATGCTCAGGGGTTGGCAGTGCGGATTCGGCGCATTATAGCATAGTACCAACCGGGAACAACGCACTCAGGTGCAGAATAGCCTCCTTGCAAATTTAAGTATCTCGGCTATCATGCCCAAAATCTCATGTTCGCATTCCAACAAAGGAGAGACAATGGAGTCGATTCCGCATATCTCGACCCTGCCACCGCCCGCAATTGCGCGTGAGTTGCCGATTGCCGGGCCAGCCATTGCCAGGCCAACCGCCGATCTGATCGAGCGACTACAGGGCGTCAGTAGTGCGACTGCCAGCGCCGTATTGCATAAGATGGGCGTCCGACAGACGTTTATCGAGGGGCCGTTGCCACGCAAACCTGGTGCGAAAGTCGTTGGTCCGGCGGTCACGCTTCAATTCATGCCACAGCGTGAGGATATCGCCTCTGGCCTTGGTCAAGAACATGTGGAGAAGGTCAGCGCACTATGGGCCGTCTTCGAGACCGTGCAGCCAGGTGATATTCTGGTAGTTCAGGCATGGGGTGATCGCTATACTGGATGCATGGGCGAAATGCTGATCACCTATTTCAAGGGCCGTGGCGGTGCCGGGATTGTTGTGGATGGCTGCATCCGCGATTGGCCGCATGTCGAGCCGATTGGCGTACCGCTGTGGACGTGTGGCTTCACCCCGAACTATGCCTCACAAGCGACACTGTTTCCCTGGGCGTATAACGTTCCCATCGCATGCAGCCGTGTGCTTGTCGTCCCTGGCGATATTATCATTGCCGATGATGATGGCGCGGTGATGGTGCCGATCAATTTGGCACCAGCCGTCGTTGCGGCAACCGTTGAACACGAGGAATGGGAAGTCTTCAGCCGGATCAAACTGGCCGAGGGTGGCGCACTAACCACCTATTACCCGCTGAATGAAGAAGGCCAGCGTGAATATGAGGAATGGCGGCGACAGCAGGGCATGTGAGCGCCAAGTATTCAGCAGTCAGGAGTCAGAAGTCTGAACATCCGCAGATGATGCAGATGACGCAGATTTATGAGTTGACCCAAGAACCAAAAACCAAGAATCGAGAACCGAGAATAAAGGTGGGAATCCATAGAGACGCAATATCTTGTGTCTGAAACAAGGGAACAGCCACAAACAGGTATTGATCGCAGCCGAGGCATGAGCAATGGGCGTAGCGCCTGCTGCCCTGGTTGGATGACATTCGCGATTATGGTCAAATGGCGTATCGCATACGCCCTGGTACGATGTTTGATCATCCGCGCCATTGTCGCTCGTGGTGGGCGGTTCGCGACCGCCCCTACCCTGGTGGCACTTCTGACTTCTGACTTCTGACTTCTACACGAGGAGAATACCCATGAAAATAACCGCAATCAAAACCGCCGCAACACATGGCCATGGCATGCATTTGTGGGTGCGGGTCGAGACGGACGAGGGCATCAGTGGGCTGGGTGAGTGTGTGCATGGCGGTGTGCAGGCAATTGCGATCATCCATGAGCTGCGAACGAAACTGATTGGCCGCGATCCATTTGCCATTGATGCCATATTTGAGGAACTGCGCCGCGCTCATGTCTTTGATGGTGGCTTTGCGGGTGCGCTGATCACCGCGCTGACCGGGATCGAGATTGCGCTGTGGGATCTGAAGGGCAAGGCCCTGGGTGTGCCAATCGTGGAACTGATGGGTGGCAAATTCCGCGATAAAATCCGGGTGTATGCCGATTGCCAGGTTGAGCCGGGGATGGAGTTCGATGAAATCAAGCGGGTTGTCGATGATGTGCTTGAGCGTGGATTCACGGCCTTCAAGATCGACCTCGATATTGGCGCGTACACCGATGCGCGCAGTGCTGGCCGCAATCGGCTGCTAGATCGCTTCAACTATACGGCTGGTGAGCGTGAGCACGAACGCATGGTGCAATTGGTCGAGATGGCGACAAGTGCTGCTGGGAAAGAGATCGCCGTGGCTGCCGATGTGCATACCCGCCTTGATGTTCCCAGTGCCATCCGCCTAGCAAAAGATCTGGAACGCTTCCATCTGCTGTGGCTGGAAGAACCGGTGCCGCCAGAGAATGTGGCCGCGATGCGTGAGGTCAAGCAGGCCAGCAGGACGCCGATCTGCGCTGGTGAGAATCTCTACCTGCGTCACGGGTTCCGCGATTTGATCGAGCAGCAGGCCGTCGATTGTATCATGCCCGACATTCCAAAATGTGGTGGCCTCTCGGAATGTCGCAAGATCGCCAATCTGGCCGAACTGTACTATATTCCCTTTGCGCCACACAATGTCTCTTCGCCAATCGGAACCATGGCTTCTGCCCATGTATGCGCCAGT
>JBBQSD010000249.1:0-4142 GCA_038214135.1 Chloroflexales bacterium
TGGCAAATGGAAGACAGAGCTTGGTGGCGCACTGCTTGGCCATGCTATTCATGCCCACGACACACTCTGCTATGTACTCGGTCCAATTCGCAGTGTCTACTGCCGCGCAGCAACATTGGTAAACGACATTGAGGTCGAGGATACCGCTGCGGCCACCCTCGAAATGCAGGATGGCTCACTGGTCTCGCTCTCGGTGACACTCGGCGCATCCGATGAGATGAGCCGCCATCGCTATGTATTTCGCGGCCTCACCGCCGAAAGCAATCGGCAACCATATGCCAGTGGTCTTGGCGATCCCTGGAGCTTCACAGCCGATACGCCTGATCTGGCGGCACGACTCAAACAGGAACTGGCTGCATTCACACCATTGCCAGAAGGCTACGCCGGCCAGTTTCTGCGCTTTCACCAGGCATTACATAACGATGGGCTATTGCCAGTGACACTTGCCGATGCACGGGCCTCGCTCGAACTTGTGACCGCCCTATACGACTCGGCCCGCAGTGGCCAGTCCGTTCTCTTGCCAATCACAGCCGATCACCCACTATATGCGAGCTGGTTGCCCGAGGAGTCAGGAGTCAGGAGTCAGGAGTCAGAATAGCAGGAACCCGTGTAGTAGGGTGCAGACCCATGGGTCTGCCCACCAAGAACCCAAAACCCATGTAGGGGCGAACCTCGTGTTCGCCTTAATAAGCGCCACCAACCTACATTGTTCACAGCCGAGGCATAACCCACAAGCGTGGGAAAGCCAATTACATCCCTTCAGGGTCCAGGGACAAGGTCCCTGGCCGGGGGAGTTGGGGTGGCGGGTCACCCCGACCGCAGGTTTGGGGCGCGTAGCCCCAAGAATGAACAGCAGCTGTGGGGCGCGTAGCCCCAAGATAGATCCTGAAAGGACAAGACCGCAGGTGTGGAGCGTGTAGCTCCGCAAAGGCAAAGGAACAATAATGCCAACGATAAACCCCTTCACGCTCAACGTAGCCGAAATGACTCGCCTGCTTGATCCGCACGCGCCACTGATCCCCGAACTTGAGCAGGCCCGTAGCAACCCGCACACCCTGCATGGCACCCGCCAGGTTGGCGAGTTTCTTGAGTATAGTGCGCCGCTTTTGGCCAGCATTGGGCAGATGCCGCAGACCGACTATAGCGCATATCGGCGCTACATCCGCGATGGGGATCGCCGCGAGTATGAGGCGGCCTATTTTGGCAAGCGTACGCACCTGGCGGCAGCGGCACTGCGCCTGTTTCTTGGCAGTGACCCAGCGCTGCCGCTTGCGGATACTGTTCATAACTACCTCTGGAATATCTGCGAGGAGAGTAATTGGGTGCTGCCAGCCCATGAGCGCTGCCGCGTTGATCTGTTTGCAGCAGAAACGGCCTTCATGCTGGCCGATACGCTGAATCTGCTTGGCGATCAGATCGCGCCAGAGGTACGGGCACGCGTGCGCGCCGAGGTAGAACAACGGGTGTTCAAGCCATACCTGCAACACCACGCGCTCGAATGGTGGTACCTGGGCGACAACAACTGGAATGGGGTGTGTAATAGCTCGGTTGCGGCAGCGTTTTTGTTGCTTGAGCCGGAGCCAGTCCGTGTAGCCGAGGCGCTTGTGATTGCGCTACGTGGGCTCGATCATTTCCTCTCGGTTGCATTCGAGGCCGATGGCGGTTCCAACGAGGGCGTGGCCTACTGGCATTATGGCCTGTTCAATCTGCTGGCACTTAGCGAACTGCTGCGCGCACGCACCAACGGCCAGATCGATCTATTGGACTCCGAGCGCATGCGCCGGATTGCAGCCTACCCGGCCAAGATGCAGCTTTCTGGCTCGGCTTATGCGGCATTTTCTGATTGCGACGAAACCCTGACCTTCCATCCTGGGTTTCTTACTCGCCTGCTTGAACGAACTGGCGAACAATCGCTGCGCAATCTATTGGTGCAGACAACCGAGCTGCGTGAGCACTGGCGTCTGACAATGATGCTGCGGAGCATCCTGTGGTGGGATGGCACCCGGCCAGCAGTTGCAACCATTGATGATGCCATTTTGCCCGATTGTGGTGTGGCCCGCCTTACCAGCCATGCGCCAGATGGAAGCCAGATTGTGGTCGCGATCAAGGCTGGACATAATGCCGAGAACCATAACCAGAATGATATTGGTAGCATTATCGTGCATGTCGATGGCGAGAATCTGCTGACCGACCCTGGCCGTGGGTTATATTCGCGCTTCTATTTTGGCCCGCAGCGCTACGATAATATCTTCGCCAATTCCTATGGCCATAGCGTGCCACGCATCGATGGGCAGCTCCAACTGCCTGGGCGCAACTATATCGGCCAGTTGCTGGGTGCCGAACGCAGCGCTGGCATGGCCCGTGTGGAAGTTGAACTCGCTGGTGCCTATGCTGTTCCTCAACTCGGCAGCCTGCGCCGCGAGCTAGCGGTTATGGACGATGGCACGATTCGGTTGGCCGACACAATCCAGTTCGCTGGTACATCATTGGCAGTTGAAGAAGCCTTGGTCACTTGGGCTGAATGTGTGCTGGATGCTGATAATCGCGCAGCCGCCCACATTCATGGCCAACGCCATACACTCCACCTAATGATCGAAGAGCCTATTGGCGCGACCTTTGCGCTCGAACAGCTTGAGCAACAATCACGCGCCAACCTGAAAGATGGCATCCTAAAGCGCCTCAGCGTTGCATTGCCACTCGGCACCCAGCGCTTTATATTACGGATGGTGGTTGGGTAGACCGCAGGAGAACCTATGCCAATTGCACGGCGGATCACCGATGCGCAGGCCAACGACCAACTGCTCTATTTCACCAGTCCATCCCTCACTAGCGATCAGCAGACGTTGGTGTTCATCAGTGATCGCGATAGCCCCATCCCGAAAGATCGTGACCCGCACGCGCTGGTGAATCTGTATGCGCTCAATCGAACCAATGGCCAGGTGCGCCGCCTGACAGACAACGAACATGGCTATCTGCGCTCATATGTCTATTTTGAGGGGCTGCCCTCTAAAGGGCTTGGGTTGGCCAGCCTATGCCTGCACCCGCAATCTGGTGATGTCTATTATCTGCAGGGCCGCCAGTTACGCTGTGTGAATGCCCACACCGGCACAATTCGGATACTTGCAGAATTGCCAGATGACCAGGTGACGGGTTTTACACACGTCAGCGACGATAACACGCTGATCTGTGTGCCAACCATTCACGAATCGGCCTTCAACGATATTCACACAATTGACGCAACCGTGCAGCACAATCGGCTCATCAGCCACATTCGGGTGTTCAACACCACAACGGGCGCACAGATCCACAATATTCCAATCGAATGTGGTTGGGTGACGCATGTTCAATTTCAGCCGGGCCGCAATGATTGCATTCTGTTCAATCACGAATGGCCGAGCGATTGTGGGATTCGGCGGGTTTGGCTGTGGGATGGCCAACAGGTACTGCGATTGCGTGATGAAGGGCAGAATGCGGATGGTATGCAGCGGTCGCGCAACGATTGGGTCTGCCATGAGGTCTGGACCCGCGATGGCACCTGGGTGATCTACCACGGCACCTATGGCGGCAATAACGTTGGCCGCAGCTTCCTGGGGCGCGTTCGGCCTGATGGCAGTGAGCGCACCGAGATTGCCTTTCCAGAACAGTTCCGGCGCTATGGCCATTTTACGCTTGGCCCAGGGCACGGCACCTTGGTGAGCGATGGGTACTATGAAAGCAACACTGGCGACCATCGCCATGCCGGTGATCCAGCGCTGAGCGGGCGGCCCGGTGGCGGCCAATGGATCAGCCAGGTCTTCGTCGATTGGGAGCAGCGCCAGATCCACTGGCAGCCGCTCTGCGAGCACAACAGTTCGTGGAGCAGCCAGGATGCCCATCCGCATCCGGTGTACAGCCATAGCGGCAACGAAATCCTGTTCACCAGCGATCACGAGGGACGGCGGGCGATCTATGCGGTGGAGTCAGGAGTCAGGAGTCAGGAGTCAGGAGTTAGAATACTGCACCAAGGAACAACAGCACAACAGCACACGAACTAACTGGCACTGACATATCTTGAACGCAGCCGTGGCATGTCGCACGGTGCTTGTCCAGGCATAGTGTTTCATTCAGGGTCCAGGGACAACGTCCCTGGCCGGGGGTGGCCC
>JBBQSD010000250.1:0-4027 GCA_038214135.1 Chloroflexales bacterium
TTGCATTGCAGCGCTCAATGGGCAACCAGGCTGTACAGAATCTGCTTAACTCGTCGATGCAGAGAGCAATCAGCAGATCAGTTGTGTCCGGTGTACGAGCTACTCCAATCGCTGTTCCGCACCGCGAGAAGATGGAGGCCATGTTCGGCTACTCTCAGATGACCAGGAATCACTTGATCTCACCGCCTTCTATAATAGTGAGCCATTCAGTGCCGAGATTGGGCAGATACTCTCTACACAGCCGCTATATGTCACTGATGCCAGCCTCGTCTCACAAGTCTTTCGCAGCGGGCAACCCATGCTGCTTCCGGTACTCACCCGCGAACAGATCCAGGCCGTGATTCCACTCGCGTTCCGACCACTACTTGAACTATATGTGCCGCACAGCATGATGATTGTGCCATTGCACCTCCAGGGCGTAGCATTGGCGTGTTGGTGTTGACACGCTACCGAAGTGAGCGACCAGCCTTTAATTCCGATGATCTGACTCTGGTGCAGGATTTTGCCGATCGTGCGGCCCTGGCGATTGCCAATGTACGCCTGTTTACGCAGGCGCAAAATGAGCTTACTGAGCGTAAGCGTGCCGAGGAAGCGCTGGTTCGGCAGACGGAGGAGCTAACTCGTTCGAACACTGAGCTGCAGCAGTTCGCGTATGTTGCCTCGCACGATTTGCAAGAACCGCTGCGTATGGTCGCCAGCTACACCCAGTTGCTCGCACGGCGCTATCATGGCAAGCTGGATTCCGATGCCGACGAGTTTATTGCCTATGCCGTGGATGGCGCGACGCGTATGCAAGAAGATCATCGAGCGCCACGGCGGGCAAATCTGGGTCGAGCCCGTGTCCATGCCGGGATCGCGCTTTGTCTTTACTCTGCCATATGAAGGAGACTACCAATGACAACTTCTGTCTCCAGCCAGCCAATTGAGATTCTGATGATCGAGGGCAACCAGGGTGATGTGCGCCTGGCCCAGGAAGCCCCGCGCGATGCCAAGGTGCCTAATCATATGAACAGTGTCAAGGATGGTGTCGAGGCGCTGGCATTCTTGCGCCGTGAGGGTTCTTACCATGCTATGCCACAACCAGATCTCATCCTGCTCGATCTGAATCTGCCTCGCAAAAATGGGCGTGAGGTACTTGCAGCGATCAAGGATAGCGACGATCTGCGCCGTATTCCGGTGGTGGTCCTGACAACCTCCCAGGATGAGCGCGACATCCTCAGCGCCTATAATCTGCACGCGAACTGCTATATCGTCAAGCCTGTCGATCTTGATCAGTTCATCCAGATCGTGCAGTCGATCAAGGATTTCTGGTTTCAAATCGTGCGATTGCCATCATGTGTACAATCATAAATAGAGTACAAACAATGACTATACAAGCTCGGCCATATCGTGACACCACGGATTTTGCCCACATGCGGCATCTGCTGATGGTCGGCTGCCAGGCCAAGATCCCGGCTTCATATATGCATCCCGGTTGCCTGGATTGGGACACACACTACCCGCCCGATGAGCAGGCCAATCGGCGTAACCTATTGCTCTGGGAACGCATCACTGAAGATCCACCAACCTTGGAAGCCTGGGCGATGTTTTCGCGCCACGAAGGGACATTTGATCTGTTTGTGAGCCCGGCGCTCTATGGCACACCAGCACACGAAACCGTGATGGATGAATACATCGCCTGGGCAGAGGCACGGGCGCGTGCGGCTGGGCTGAAACAGCTTGCACCATTTTGGGTTCTGGATTACGACATCATCATGGATCGCCTGATGCGGGCGCGTGGGTTTGTTGTGGTTCCGTGCGATCCAGCTCCACCGCTATTCGAACGATCACTAGACGATCTGCCGATGATCCCGTTGCCGGAAGGTTTTACGGTGCAGGGAGTGCATAATCTGGAGGATGGTCAACGACGGGCGCGGGTAACGCATGGCGCATTCAGGCCAAACGACGATTGGAATGGCTATTGGTCGGAGTATGTCCAATTCATCGGTTCTGAAGCCTATGCTGGCGAACGTGATCTGTTTGTGCGCTCGCCCGATGGCCGAGGTGCCTCGGCCTGCACGATTTGGTTTGATTCGGTGAATGCTATAGGATTGTTTGAACCTATCGCCACGCATCCAGATTTTCAGGGCCAAGGGTTTGGCAAAGCAGTGATGGCTGAAGGGCTGCGCCGCATGAAAGCCGCCGGTATGCGGCGGGCCGTCCTCGGCTTTGATCCCAATAATCTGGCCGCACGGGCGTTGTATACATCAATGGGCTTTCGGGCTGCGTGTTATTTTGTAATCTATCGCAAGGAGTTGTGAGTGCAGGCTGCTGACCTGTTCAATCTTTGGGACTTTGTACAAGCCCTGCCCTGTTGAATAATGCCTATTGACAACTCGCAACCTCCATCCCATAATATGAATGAACGTTCAATCTATTTCTGAAATGGCGATACTCGAATGGCACCGAAGGACAAGCGCGAAACTATTCTGCAGGCTGCGTTGGAACTGATTGCCGAGCATGGCTTTCATGGAGCGCCGATATCGGCGGTGGCGCAGCGTGCCGGTGTAAGCGCAGGGATCATCTATCATTACTTTGCAAGCAAGGATGAACTCATTCACGCATTGTACAACGAAGTCGAGGCCGACTTTAATCGTGCGCTGGTGGTAGGGCGACCGCAGGAACTTCGATTGGCGGATGCGTTTCAGCGGATCTGGCTGAATGCCTACCATTTCTATCGCGCCCATCCGCACAAGGCGCGCTTTCTGGAGCAGTATAAGCACTCGCCATTCTCTCAGGCAGCAATGCCTGCTGAGCTTCCAGCGGACGGCGAGCTCGCATTCATCGCCAAGTTGTTCGATGGTGATCCAACCGAACGACCATTCAAGGAGTTGCCGCTCGATGTGATCTATGAGCTTACACTTGGTGTCGCAGCACGCATTGCACAACGCCATACTATCGATGCGGCGGTGATCAGCGATGAACAACTTGCGGCAATCGCAGCAGCCTGCTGGCAGGCTATAGCACGCTAATTTTTTTGGTGGAATACGAATGAATATTCAATCTAATAGGAGAATGATCATGACAACCCATGAATGGACGACCGCAAGCATTGCGGATCAGCATGGCAAGCTGGCAGTGATCACTGGTGGGAATAGTGGAATTGGCTACGAGGCGGCATATGCGTTGGCTGGCAAGGGTGCGCGGGTGATCCTGGCAGTTCGCAATCTGGCCAAAGGGCAGGCGGCAGTGGCGGCCATCCAACGTGCTTACCCACGCGCCGAAGCCGAGGTTATGGCATTGGATCTCGGTGATCTCAGTAGTGTGCGGCGCTTCGCTGCTGACTTTGGGCAGCGCTTCGAGTCGCTCCCATTGCTGATCAATAATGCCGGTGTGATGGCCCTGCCATATGCTCGCACGGTCGATGGCTTCGAGATGCAGTTTGGCACCAACCATCTTGGGCATTTCGCATTAACCGGGCTGCTCCTACCGCAGATTCTGGCTGCGCCTGGTGCACGGGTGGTGGCGGTTAGCAGTGGCGCGCATGTGCCTGGGAAGATCGATTTCGATAACCTGGATGGGCAGCGTTCCTATGAGCCATGGCGTGCGTACAGCCAGAGCAAGCTCGCTAACCTGCTGTTTGCATACGAGCTGCAGCGGCGCTTCACATCTGCTGGCATTGATGCGCTTGTGGCTGCTTGCCACCCTGGCTATGCTGCCACAAATCTGCAGGCAGCTGGCCCACGCATGTCTGGTTCGCGCTTTGGCGAACGGCTCAGCGCACTTGGTAATCGGCTGTTTGCACAGAGCGCAGCCATGGGCGCACTCCCAACATTATATGCAGCGACCGCAGCCGATATACACGGCGGCGAATATGTTGGCCCGCTGAGTTTGTGGGGGCTGCGCGGTGCACCAGGCAAGGTCACATCGAGCGAGCGCTCGCATGATCGTGCGATTGCCGCACGGCTGTGGCAGGTATCCGAGCAACTCACCGGTGTGCGCTATGAACTATCGGCGGCCCAGCAGGCTCCATTAAGCACTGCGATGG
>JBBQSD010000251.1:0-3864 GCA_038214135.1 Chloroflexales bacterium
TCGCGGCCCTCACGGCGGGCATCATCTGCCTGGCGAGCCTGATCACGAGCCGCACGCGCCCGATCCTTGGCTGCGCGCGCAACATCACGGGCACGCTCACGCAATCGCTCGGCCCGCTCCTCAATCGTGCGCGACCACTCCTCGCCATGTTGCTCACCGGTACGCCCAAGCTCCTCACCGAGCTTCTCCATCTCGCGGCCTAGCTCCTCGCCAAGCTTCTCCATCTCACGGCCAAACTCCTCACCCCAGCGGCCCATCTCGCGGCCAAACTCCTCGCCCCAGCGGCCCATGTCCGGGCCATGTGAGCTCTGTGAGTAATGATACTCATGCGACTCGTGCTCGCCGACGCTGCGTGGCTCGCCACCGCCACGCAGATCCAGATCACCACCAACATGCAGCGTTAGTGTTGCAGCACCCTCACCAAAAATAAAGCTCGTCAGGCCACCCGAACGGGCCACACGCTGACCACGTACCTCGCCACCAACAAAGGCCTTGACCGTTAGATTTGGGGTTGCTGGCAGATCGATACGCGCATCGCCACCAACATGCACATTCGTGGCGCTATCGGGTGGGAAGCTGCTACTCAGGCGCAGATCGCCGCCAATGTTGCCAATATTCACGGCTGCGGCGCTGTTCTTCACTGTGCAATCGCCGCCAACATTGCCAATCTCGATCTGCTCGGCAACATTGCTGATCTCTGCATCGCCACCAACATTGCCAGCTCGCAGCACACCTGCAGCGCTGCGAACATCAAGATCCCCGCCAACACTGCCAAGCTGCAATCCTTGGATACCACTCAGCGATGCGTCGCCGCCAACCTCACGGCCAGAAACACTGCCAGCAATGTCCTTCGCCGAGAGATCACCGCCAACCTCATCGAAGTTCAACGCTCCGCGCAGCCGTTCGGCGCTCAGATCACCGCCAACCCGGCGCAGTATCGTCACCTCAACGTTTTCGAGCGTCAGGCTGCCATGAACCTGTTCGATCTGCACACTGCGCGAATCCTCAACTTCGACATCGCCATGCAATTCGCCGCTGACGATCAGTGCAGCATCGCCCTCAACCTTCAGATCGCCATGAACCTCGGCTAGACTCAACGTTCCTGTGCATTCCTCAAGCTCGACATCACCCTGAGCATTGGTAAGCGTTACATCACCAGCACCCTTGACGAGAATATCGCCGCTTTGGTTATTGATGAACAGATTGATGCCATAGGGAATGCGGATGATCAGATCATCGCCTCCGGCAATATGGAGGCTGCTATCAGTTATGATCAGGCTACCCGGCTCGTCATCATATTCAACAACCACCTGCTGCTCATCATGAGCGTCGATCTCCAGATCACCATTGTTGTCGGTGAGCACGATCCGCTGGATCTGCTCGGCTGGAAAGGTTTGTTCACGTGCCACGAATAACCTCCTCGTTGCTAAAATCATGCCCGCAGGTTTCAGCCTGCGGCTATCGTGCATCGCTCTCTGCACGCCGCGGACTAAAGCCACGCGGCTATGGGCGCGTCCCTGGCCTACATTTCGATGAAAATCTCGATGCGTTCGTTCTCTTCCAGATCCTGAATATCGAACACACGGCCAAGATCGCCTGTTTCGACTGCCCTGCGAACATCATCGGCAACCGAATTGGTTGTGCGTGGGAACAGCCGCGCACCAAGCTTGAGGCCGATTCCAACCAGACTGACCGGGATGGTCACGCTGATCTTCTGGCGACGGGTGGCCAGATCGGTTACTTGTACACGCAGCGAACGTGAGCGAGCCGCCGATGGTGTTCGTGCCCGTACGGGATCAGCTTCGAGTGCCTCAAGTAATCGGCTGCCTTCTTCCGCAGAGATCTGCTTGCTCTCGATCATCCTCAAAATACGTAGTCGCTCATCGTGATTGGACATAACTCATCCCTTCAGCAGGCGCATTGCCTCTTCGACCGAGATTGTTTTGGCGGCCAACTGATCCAGGATCGCTCGCCGATCATGGCGTTGCTCCTCCTGCGGTGCAGCATAACCAAGCGCAGCAACGATATCGTCCATCCGGCTGCGAGCTGTGTTATAGGCGATCTTCAGTTCGCTGGCGACACTGTTGATATTGCCGCGATTCTTGACCATCAGTTCCACAAAATCAAGCTGATCGGCGCTCAGGCGGCCAATCCAACCAAGCGTAAACTGACCTTCGATCACAATACCACTTTCCGGGCCTTCCAAACGAGTCACAATCAATGGTTTGCCAGTGACGGGATCGGTTGTAAGTAATGGATGCATACATGTCTCCTTCAGAGACGCGATATATCGCGTCCGTACGAATTCATCAATGGATTGCGCTCCCCAGAGACGCGATATATCGCGATCGTACCAATTATTCCTACCCGAAAATAGATGCTAGATCTCGATCAGCGTCTGCTCATTGCGATTGGTGTGCCCATAGCGGCTAAGAAGCGTACCAAGCCAGATCAATCCTTGCCCGATTCCCTTGGCGGCCTGCCGCAGCAGCGACGGTTGGGGTGGTACCATTGCAGCGAGGCGAGCCTCGGCCATCTCCCTCAAAATATCGTCATAGCGCTGCTGTGTGATCATTGCATCGTATTCGGGATGCTGCTGGTGCATGTGTCGTTCCTTTCAAGAAGTTCTATCCAGTATATCACTTTCCGTCATTACTGTGGTGATAGTAGCATGTCGATCTGAAATTGTCAATAGCATGTTGGTAATTATTGCTAGTTCATTTGGCTGATATTGATAAAGGCCCACCTATCCTTGTTGCCGCTGTGCGCGGCAAGCACCAGGGAACCCTTCCCTTTGCTTCATGCTTCTTGCCGCTGTGCGCGGCAAGCACCAGGGAACCCTTCCGTCCGGTTCCCTGGACCCTCCCTCGGTCGGGGCCTTGCCCGAACCCCGATTTGAGGTCTGTGGCCGATCACTGGTTTGTGGTCATGCCTCAGCTGCACTCAATTCCTGTTGGTAGCCTGTTGGGGCGGATCGCATACGCCCATACCATTATCGCTTGTTCGCTTGTTCAGGATTCTTTGTTCTGACTTCTGCCTGCTGAATTCTGGGTTTGGTTCTTGGTGCTTGTTCTGGATTTATCATGCAACCTGAAACACAACCAGTTGCTCATGCGTCATGATGATGCCTCGCCAATTTCGGGCGAGATGAATAAGGAGCTGATGATGCATGCGTATAGCTATCGATTGACCCATAAATTGATTGGTTTAGTGGTTGCATTGTGCCTGATCTGCGGTGGGCAGGCCACAATCGCGCAGGATCGAACCAGTCGCCTCGTTTGGGCCTTCCTGCGCTACTGGCAGAACAATGGTGGATTGGAGCAATTCGGCTACCCGATCACCGAAGAATTCCGCGAAGCCAACCCGGACGATGGACAGACCTATGTTGTTCAGTATTATGAGCGGGCACGCTTTGAGTATCATCCCGAGCTAGCCGGAACCCGCTATGAGGTGCTGCTTGGGCTCCTTGGCCGTACGATCACCAGCGCACGCACAAACGAAGATCCATTTCTGCCAAAAGGACCAAGCAACATCCCTGGATCGCGCTATTATGCCGAAACCGGCCACAACATGGCACCGCAATTCGTGGCGCGTTGGGAGAGTACCGGTGGCCTAGCCGTGTATGGCTACCCAATCAGCGAACCATTCTATGAGGTTAGTCCGACGGATCAGAAGACTTACCTGGTACAGTATTTTGAACGCAACCGTTTCGAGTATCACCCTGAACTTGCTGGTACCAAGTATGAAGTGCTGTTTGGGCTGCTTGGTAGCGAAATCTTGCGTGGGCGTGGGTGGCTCCCATAAAAGCGTATTCAGCAGGCAGCATGGCCAATAAGCCAAGATCTATCCAGTCTGGATCGGGTG
>JBBQSD010000252.1:0-3779 GCA_038214135.1 Chloroflexales bacterium
GCACCACGCATCAGCGACAATACTTCTCGGTAGCCGTGATGAGCGTGTGAGGTGTCCGATGGCCAAAGGGGTTTCCATTACCATTCCCCTCGATATTCCCGAGGTGCGGATCCTGCGTGTTGGCCAGACCAGCGATGGCGAGTATCTGATCGCGGTAGAAAGTACACGCACGACCACCGCGTGTCGCCGCTGTGGGTGCCTGCTGACGGAAGCTGCTGGCCATGATGCGGCGCGGCGCGTACGCCATCTTGCGATCCTGGGCCGTCCGGTGTACATCGAAATCCGTCCAAAACGCTTCCGCTGCCCGCATTGCCCGGGGCAGCCCAGCACGACCCAACGGCTCGATTGGTATGACCCCGAAGCGCTGCATACGAACGCCTATGAACGGCACCTGATCCTGACCCTGATCAATAGCACCATCAGCGATGTCGTCGCGAAAGAAGATGTGAGCTATGATGCGTTACTGGGGATCCTGGATCGCTGGGTGACCACCACGGTGGATTGGGCGAAGGTTGCGCCCTTCAGCGTGATCGGGATCGATGAAATCGCGTTGACGAAGGGGCATCGGAACTTTGTCGCCGTTATTACTGCCCAAACCGCCCACGGGTTGCATGTCCTGGCGATCTTGCCGGATCGGTTGAAAGCCACCGTCAGTGCGTGGCTGAGTGCGCTGCCAGATGCCCGCAAAGCCCGCATCACCACCGTGTGTACGGATATGTGGGAAGGCTATACCAATGCGGTGCGTGAAGCCCTTCCGGAGGCCACCATCGTGATTGACCGGTTCCACGTCGCCCGTCAGTATCGTAGTGCGGTCGACGCCATCCGGAAAACGGAAATCCGCCGCTTGAAGCACGCACTGCCGGAAGCGCAGCACGAACAGCTTAACGGCGCAATGTGGTTGGTACGCAAAAAACCGGAGGAGTTGGATGCGGAAGAGCGCACCCGCTTAGCGTGGATTTTGGAGCAGAGCCCCGCACTCAACCAGGCCTATACGTTGCAAGGTGAATTGACCCAGATTTTTGACACGGCGCGGTCAAAGGCGGATGGGTTGCGGCGCATTGGCTACTGGCGCCTCCGGGTCGTCAAAAGCGGACTGTGCTGCTTTGACCGCTTCCTCACCCTGCTGGATTCGTGGCTCGACCCGATTGCGAATTACTTCATCGACCACCACACCAGTAGTTTTGTGGAGGGGTTGAACAATAAACTGAAGGTATTGAAGCGACGGTGCTATGGGGTACGCAAGGTCGAGCGCCTGTTTCAACGTCTCACCCTTGATGTAAGCGGCTATCGTTGGTTTAGTCCGTGGCGCACATAAAGGCACCACTACATAGGGGCGCTTCTACGGCGATTCCCAAAGAGCCGATATTGTGATGGTTGTGCTGATGTGCCAGTCAATAGGGCTACACAGAGCATTGAAATTGTAATACGCATTATAGTACTTTGAATAGTTCCGCGCATAAACCCCCCTTTGTTAAGGAAAGAATAAGCGAATCAAAAGCTGTAACGCAGAGTTGATTGTACTGTATGGAGTGTTAGGTAAACCATAGTATAATGAGTCAAAGCGATTGTCAAGAGGTATTTTAACTGAACTATTGCAAATGTTGTTGCAATTTGCCAAGAAAACACGGAGAACTCTTTCACGGCTTCCCAATCTGGTAGACATCGATTCGTTACCACAGGAGGCCCGGAAGAACCAGAAAGGATTGTTGTGGCTAAGGTTTGGCACATGCATTTTGAGATTACATGTTCAACATCGAAGTCAGAGTCTGCCTTTGATTCGGCATTATAATGCTGGATATCGTGCAGCCACCAAAATCTGCAAAACTTCAATACTAACTTATGTTGATGCAATGCGCCCGGCTGTGCGAAAACTCAGCGCCAGAATCGTCAGCACCGGGTTGAAGCCGCCATTGGTGACATGCACCGAGGCATCGGCAACAAACAGGTTGTCGTGGCCATGCACCCGGCACCATTTGTCGACAACGCTTGTGGCTGGATCATCGCCCATACGGCATGTTCCAGCCTGATGCTGCCCAGCACTCAGCCCTAATCCAGGCGGCTGGCCCCACACTCGTTGTGCGCCAGATGCCAGTAACCATTCCTTGGCACGCTCAAACATGAATCCAGCCGTCCGCACTGTCTCTGGGTGTGTCGTTCCCGAAAAGCGCGCAACAAGCAATCCAAACTTGTCGCGCAGGTGTGGGTCAATCGTAACCCGCGACTCAGGGCTGGGAATATCCTGGGTTGGGCCGGTCACACGGATTGCGCGGCGGTAGTTATCGCGCATAAACTGCTTCGCCTCAAGCCCCCAGCGTGGCATGTCGGGCGGTAGGAAGCGTTTCCAGAAAATGATCGGCAGCATAATAAATTCATCGGCCAGCATGCCACCGCCGATCACCTCCGCATTTCCATGATTGAAGCGTGTGGTTGCGGTGCAGACGCCTGGGCCGATTCCATCCCAGATTGGCTCATCCATCAGCCCAGTTATTCCAGGATAATAATGCCCCTGCAAATGCCGCCCCACCTGATCGCTGTGGTTGCCAAGGCCACACGGGAACTCAGGGCATGCCGAATTCAACAAGAGTCGTGGCGTCTCAATCGCTCCAGCTGAGAGAATGACAATATCGGCACGAACCTGCTGCTCGCATTGATCCACATCGATATAGGTCACACCAACAACATGGCCGCCCTGTGTATCGATCCGCGTGACGGTCGCACCTGTTACGAGTGTGCAGTTGCCGCTTGCCAATGCTCGTGGGATGAGCGTGTTCTGCGTTCCATTCTTGGCATCAACAGGGCAGGCAAACCCAACACAATGCTGGCAGTTGATGCAGGCTGGCCGATCCTGGTATGGGGTGCTGTTGATCAACAATGGCGGAACCATCGTTTCCCAGCCAAGTGCCGCCGCACCGCGCCGTAGCACCTGGCCCTGCGTATTGATCGGAACGGGCGGCATTGGGAATGGGCGCGCACGCGACCAGATCGCGCCACTTGGCTCGCTATCGCCGGACACGCCAATCTCCCACTCGGCTCGTTCATAGAAGGGTGCCAGTTCAGCATAGCTGATCGGCCAATTGGCCAATGAACTGCCTGGTGGCACACCATAGCGCGATGCCATGCGGAAATCGTCTGGCAGGAAACGCCACGCTTGCGCCCCATAGACGAGTGTTCCACCGCCGACTGCCGTCGCATTATTGTTATAGCCTGGCTCGTGCGGGCGAACGATCGTTTCATGGCCTTGTGGATCAACAAAGACGCGTGGGTTGCCATCCAGGCTCGGGCCAGTGTTGTGGCCATACTGCGAGAGGCGATGGTTGCGCAGATGATCGCGTGGTTCATCGGCATAGCTCTGGCTGCGGCCCCGTTCGAGCAGCAGCACACGCTTGCCGGCCTCGGCCAGCACACCAGCTGCGACACCACCGCCAGCACCGGCCCCGACAATAATGATATCGTACATTGATTTTAGCTTTCAGCCGTCAGCATTCAGCATTCAGCACTCAAATAATAGATGTTTGGATCAGCGATAGACGTTGTAGGAGCGCCACCAACATACATGTGCCACAATAAGCTGACAGCTGAATGCTGACGGCTCAGCCAGTTACCCGAAACCCAATCATTGCCCAACTGACGGAACCAATATTGCCGCCATTGCCGGGATCGCTATAGTACCCTTCGGCAGCGTGTTCGGCAGCAATACCCAGAAACGTGGCCGGATCGGTTTCCCAAGTCGTAGACGTTTCGCCATGCGTAATTCGGCGCAGGAGTTCATCCTGGGTTGC
>JBBQSD010000253.1:0-3771 GCA_038214135.1 Chloroflexales bacterium
GTACCGGAGGCATTGCCGCCACGGGCAGTATTATTCGAAACCGTCACGCGGTTGAAGGTAAATGATGGGCAAAGAGTCAGGTTAATTCCACCGCCAAGGCTGTCGGCAAGTTGCCCACCAATATTACCAGAGCCGCCTGGCGCATCGCCAGCTTTGGCACTGTTGCTCGTAACTGTCACATCAGTAGCAGTTACGTTGCTATTGATTGCGAACAGGCCACCACCATTGCCAAGGCCGCCACGGGTGTTGCCGGATTCATTACCACCAGTTGCCTGGTTGTTCTGTAGCGTCACATTGCTGATTATCAGGCCGGCTTTGGTGTTTGTGCTACCACGAACCGCGATACCGCCACCAGCGCCCGCCGCGCTTGTGCCAGTATTACTCGAACCAACAGCCTGGCTATTCGAAATCGAGACATTCGAGACGCGCACGCTCGCACAATTGTCGATCACCATACCGCCACCAAATGGATCAGTGGCTGGCGCGCGCCCATTCTGAATAGAAAGGTTCGTAATGGTTACACTACAGGTTGGCGCTATATTCTCGGGCACCGAGATCAAGATTGCACGCTTACTATTCTGGCCATCCAGAATAGTCGGGTTCGCAGCCGGATTACTCACACTCCAGTTGCTGGTACTATAACCGCCGGTGATTCGCAGGTTCGAACCAAGTACGGTGATCTTGATCAACTGCTCATCCGGTGATTGCGTATAGGTACCGCCGGCGAGCAAAATCTGACCCTGGAATAATCCATTTTGGATGGATGCAAGCACCGCGTAGTGCGGCGTCCGGCAGGGTTGTGCTATCGATCCACAACCAGGGACATCCGTTCCGGTTGGTGCAACTCGAATGATTCCTGTTGCGGATTGTGCCTGGGCTCCGCCAATCAAGAATGCAGTAGCGCATACCAGCGCGACAATACAACCAAATCGTGTCATCAGACGAATATGGTCCTTCATGGGCCTCCTCATCGAGAAAATAATCCGGTGTCATCGTAACCCTTTATTGATCAGTATGCAATCCCAGATGATCGCAAAATGCTCACAGATTGTGGTACAATCGACACAATTCTGTACACGAATACTCACTATGCAATAACGCGCAAAGGAGGAACCGGATGCGCGACGACATCACCAATATTGCCATCGAGGATTATCTTACCGCGCTGATGCCCCCGCGCTCTGATGCCCTTGGTGAGCTTGAGCAACTTGGGCGCGTACGTGGCCTGCCGCTTGTCGGCCCGGTCGAAGGCCAGTTGCTGTATTTGTTAGCAAAGAGCAGCGGTGCTCGCGAAGCGCTTGAAATTGGAGTCGCAACTGGCTATGCCGCATTATGGCTGTTGCGGGCAATTGCTCCAACTGGCGGACGCCTGACGGCAATTGAGCGCAATCCAGAGCGCTTTAACCTGGCACGTACATTCATCAACAAGGCTGGCTATGGCGAACACTTTACCATTCACGAGGGCGATTGGTTTAGTGAACTTGAACATCTGCCTGGCCCATATGATCTGATCTTCCTCGATATCCTGCGCCATTTTTCTGGTGAACACGATGCACTGAAAGCACTCGACATGTGCGTGCCACGCCTACGGCCAGGCGGGATGCTGATTGCCGATAATGTGCTATGTAATGCTCTCGTTCTGGAAGAAGATGCGGCCCCGACTGTTCGCGGCATTCAGGAGTTCAATCGGGCAATTATGCAACACCCACAACTCGAATCGGTGATCGTGCCATTGCGCGATGGCGTCGGCATTTGCCTCAAGCGCAACTAGAGCCGTCAGCTATCAGCCGTCAGCTTTGGTGCAGATGGAGGGTTGTACTGGCATGGTAAGGCTATTGTTCCTACAAACTTCTATCGATGGAGAACTGAAAGCTGAAAGCTGAAAGCTGAAAGCTGGATGCTTAATGAACTATGGCCCTTACCGATGCACAGCGGCGTATTGCCGAACTGACAACGCTGAATGCACTCGCGCAGACACTCAATCGCGCCCTCGATGTTCGTGAGGCGATAGAGACTGCGCTGCCACATATTGTGGAGTTGATGGGCCTGCAAACTGGCTGGGTGTTTCTGCGTGATGAAACAAGTGCATTTCGCCTGGCTGCCCGCCACGAATTACCCCCGGCGATCACCTACCCCGGCCCGGCCTGGACAGATGAATGTAGCTGCCAAGAGCTTTGCCTACAGGGCAAGTTCAGTAAGGCCGTCAATATCGTTCGCTGTAGCCGCCTGCGCCATGCAATTGGTGATAAGCGTTCACTTGCTCAACATGCCTCTGTACCATTGATCAATGGCGATGATGTTCTTGGCATTCTGAATGTGGCCACAACCGCCTATGGCCGCTTCAGCGAGGCTCAACTCCAGATTCTCTCTGCGGTTGGGTTTCTGCTTGGTACGGCAATCGCTCGCGCCTATTTGCACGATCAGGTCAAGGTTCGGCGGGTTCAGGAGCAGGCTGCACTGCTCAACCTCGCCCATGATCTGCTTGGGGCCGAATCATTTGGGCAGGCGGTGCAACGGCTGGTGCGAGTCGGTGCTAGGATGATCGAGACCGAGGCCTGCGCCTATATCGAAGCCGATGAGCAATCTGGCTGTGCCCGCCTGATAGCAGCCCATGGCTGGCGGTTCCTACCACCATCTGGCTTGCCACTCGTGCTCGACGCAGCCAACCCGCATCTGTGGTATCTGCCGGAAAGTAGTACGAATCTGCCTGCCGACGCGCTCGATGATCTGCCAGCTTTGTTGAAAGCCCAGAACTTCCGTAGCCATCTGGCTGTGACAGTCGAGATTGGTGGCGCACCAATCGGCATCCTGATGGTCAACGCGCCCTCACAACGGCGCTTTCTTGTCGATGAAGTGCAATTGCTTGGCATTCTGGCCACCCAATTGGCTCAGACGGTTGAGCGCGAGCGGCTTAATCAGGAGGCGCACGCACGCCAACGCCTTGAACAAGAACTCGATCTGGCGCGGACCATACAGGCCAGCTTCTTGCCCGATTCCTGCCCAACACTGACTGGCTATCGGATGGTGGCCTTCTACCGGGCTGCTCGGCAGGTTGGGGGCGATTTCTATGATTTTATTCCCTTTGGTGGCCCTACCAATCCACCCGAGGATATACGCCAGCGCCAAAACCCTGGGTTGGCCCGCCGCGAGACGGATCTGGAACTGTGGCGTAGTGATCTACCACTTGACTACCCTGGTGGCCGGCCAGCTACAGCCCAGCGTGTTGGGCTGGTGATCGCCGATGTGACCGACAAGGGTGTTCCTGCTGCACTGTTTATGGTTCTTTCACAAACGCTGATCCGTGCGACCGCCAGCGATGGCCGATCACCGGCAGCAGTTTTGGAACAGGCCAATCGGCTGATTCTATCGGATGCCCGCTCCGGCCTATTCGTGACCTGTTTCTATGGCATTCTCGATGCCGAAACCCACACATTGCGTTTCGCCAATGGCGGGCATAACTACCCGTTGCTCTACCGCGCCGCAACCGGAGAGATTATACAACTCCAGGCGCTTGGTATTGTGCTGGGCATTATTCCCAACCCACGCTTCGCGGAAGCGGAAGTCGATCTGCAACCAGGCGATGTGCTGTGCCTATACACCGATGGGATCACCGAGGCCATGAATGTGCGCCGCCAGCTCTTCGATGAAGAGCGCTTGATCGAAGTATTGCGCCATACCCACCATCTGCCACCCGATCAGATTGTCCGCCGTATCCTCGATGCCGTCAACACTTTCAGCGCCGGCGCACCGCAGAACGATGATATCACGATG
>JBBQSD010000254.1:0-3768 GCA_038214135.1 Chloroflexales bacterium
TTACGGGCTGCCGCAGCCGAGAGTGGCCGTTCTGTCTGCATGAATGTCACGCCAGATGGGACAAGTTGATGGCGATCCTGCCCAACGATAATGATCTCATGGATCTGATCGTATGCGGTTTGCGCTTTAAGTGCAGCAACAACCTGGCCGATCAATGGCGCGTGCAGGCTGGGAATAACGATTGAGAGTATTGGGTTGTGTTTATGCATGACCCGATGAGTATAACGATGTCGGAGGGGTTGTCAAATCTGATGGAAGCTCCACCCTCACCCCCGGCCCCTCTCCCAACGGGAGAGGGGTGTACGGAGAGCGGGGTGAGGTTATGGTGTTGCTGGCGTGGTGGTTGGTGCTGGGGCACTGGGATCTGTTGGTTGGGTCTGTGGTGGAGCCGACGGTTCGCTTGGTGTGGTTGGCACGGGTACAATCGAGCTTGATCCATCTGTGCTCAAATTGTTGAGCAGGAGGGTTAGGTTCGTATTTGGATCGACGAACCAGAAGCTACCGCCCTTGACAAGCTCAACCATCAATTCACGCTTACGCAGATCCAGAAGTTCTGGGTTTTCGCGCCAATAGCGGCCCTGGATTGCACGCACCTGGGATTCACGGCTGGCAGCTTCGAGTGCTGCTGCAGTGCGCCCTTTTTCCTGTGTCAGGGCGACCTTCGATTCCTGTTCGGCCTGGAACAGATTATTGGATTGTTGCGCGTCGATCTGCTGTCGGCGCTTTTCTTCCGTCTCGATCTGGACTTCGAGATTGGCCTTTTCGGACAATAACTTGGCATATTGTTCGCCAACCTTGATATCGAGCACCTTGACTGCTTCGAGATTCACATACAGCTGATCGACTGGTGCGAACTGGCCCTCACCAGCCGATGTCGTCAGGAACTGGCGGATTCGCTGGCTAAAGCCACCCCGATCAGTCAGTGCTTGGTCAAGCGTAAACTGGGTGCTGGCACTCTTGAGTGCTTCGTTAATGAAGCCATCAAGCACGACATTCAGCTGCTCATCGTTGACCCCAATACGGCCATAGCTCGCCTTGAGCGACTCCTGGTCCGTCTTACGGCTGTAGTCCACCTGGATCTCAATATCATACAGCTGTTTATCGCTGCTGGCCACATTCTGGCTCACCTGGCGAGTCTGGCGGCGGACATTCACAACCTCGACACGGGTGAATGGTGCGAAGACCCGGAAGAAAATCCCTGGTTCCTGGATGTCGGAAACGGCACCCTGGGTGATCACAATCCCACGTTGACCTTCATCGACCTGTGCATACTTAAACGTCGTTGACGCAAAAGCAATGAGAATGAGCACAATGATCACAGCTATGATTGTGCCGCCACGGATGTTCACCGGATTACCTCCTCTGTTATTCGGACGCTGCTGGGCCATGGGTCGGGCTCCTTTCGAGGCGCTCGGCTTTGCGGCCGTAGCTCTATACTCTGCGGCAGTTGCCTTTCTCTGCCTATATCGTGTATTGTAACATTATTATGATGGATATGAAGGCGACGCAACATTAGCAGATGAATAGGCGTCACATCCGAGCGACCAAACGGCGCGTTGGGCGCATTGATTATGTGATAGAACCACTGGACATAAACGAAGGGTACGATAACGATGCGACTGATCCTCTACCTTGGCAAGGGTGGCGTTGGTAAGACGACAACCTCGGCGGCGACGGCAGTGCGTGCAGCTGAACTAGGCTACCGAACGCTGGTCGTTAGCACAGATGTGGCGCATAGCCTGGCCGATGCGCTGGACCAACCATTAGGCTCGGCACCAACGCAACTGAGCGAGCGGTTGTGGGGCCAGGAGATCAATGTGCTCGATGAAGTCCGCCAGCATTGGGGCGAGCTGCGCAACTATCTGGCTGGCTTACTGAAGCGCAAGGGTGTCGATGATGTCGCATCAGAAGAGTTGGCAATCATTCCTGGTATGGAAGAAGTCGTGAGCCTGTTGCATATTCGGCGTCAGGCCCGCGATGGTAATTTCGATGTGGTGATTGTTGATGCAGCACCAACAGGTGAGACGATCCGTTTGCTAACGATGCCAGAGACGTTTCAGTGGTATGCGGCGCGGGTGATGGATTGGGATCCAGGGACGATGAATATCGCCAAGCCATTGGTGCGGGCGCTGATCCCTGCGACGAATGCCTTTGAAACGATTGGGCGGCTGACGAAGGGTGTTGAGGCGCTACGCGAAACCTTAACCGACCCAGAGATTAGCTCATATCGATTAGTGGTCAACCCTGAACGAATGGTGATTAAGGAAGCCCAACGCGCAGCAACCTACCTGGCTTTGTTTGGCTACCCGGTTGATGGCGTTGTGCTGAACCGTGTATTGCCACGCGATGCAGTTGAGGGTTCGTTCTTGCAGCAACTGGCCGAGATGCAGGAGGGTTATCGCAAGCAGGTCTATGATCTATTCTCGCCATTGCCGATCTGGGAGGCTCCGCATTTCCCTCGTGATGTGAAGGGCCTTGCCGATCTTTCTGAAGTTGGGAATGCATTATTCAAGCAGGATGATCCAACCAAGGTCTTCTTCCGCGGTACAACTCAGGAAATTGTTAAGGATGGCGATGAATACCTGATGCGACTGCCATTGCCGCATGTCGAGATCGGCAAGGTTTCGATCACCAAACGCGGCGATGAACTGTTTATCGCGATCGGTAACTTCAAGCGCGACATGATTCTGCCGCTGACGCTGGCTGAACGACCGGCGAAGCGGGCGGTGTTCCGTGAAGGTGTGCTCGAAGTCCGCTTTGGGGTGCCGGAAGCAGTAGCCGAGAACCGATAGCCGAGGGATCAGGAGTCAGAATGACGAACCGAGACCGAGAACCGAGAACCGAACATTATCCGCAGATTGCACAGATTGTGCAGATTATATGAACCAAAAACCAAAAACCGAGAACTGACGACCCTGCATTCTGATGTAGAGGAGACGTGAGCAATCGCGTCTCTTTTGCTATAGATACGTAAATTGAACGTATAGTGAACCCGCAGGGACGCGATATATCGCGTCCTTACAAGGTCGGCGTGTTACGAGAAGCACCCAAGATGCATTTCCCACCGCTGTTAGGGAACTTATGGTATTATCTACCTGGATGAGTTCCCTAACAAATACCCTACAAGCACCCTATGAGGAATCTCATGAAGCATGCTGCGGTGACTGCGCTGGTGCGCGATAATCAGCTTCAGCTCGATGGGCAGTGTATCGCAGTTGGTTCAGCGGCGTGGTATACCTGGCTGGCCGAGGCGAATGCCTTCCGTTATGAACATGCGCAGGGTAGCTATGGGGCGCGGCGCGAGCGTTTTCAGCGTGGCGGTTCGTATTGGAAGGCCTATCGGCGGGTGGCGGGCAAGCTTCGTCGAGCCTATCTTGGCCGTTCAGAGGATCTGGTGATCGAGCGGCTTGAGCGGGCCGCAGTATTGCTCGCCGATCATCTGCCAATGGCAGAGCAGCCTGCGGCAGAGGTACCAACGCTGCTGTGGACGAAACTGGCAGCGCCGCAGGCAGGGCTGGTTGAGCGTTCTGAGCTTGTGCGGCGGCTTGATGGTGTATTGCAGCATCGGTTGACGGTGATTGCTGCGCCGCCTGGCTGGGGCAAGACGACGCTGTTGGCCAACTGGATCGAGCATCGTCATGGAAACCATGCGGCAATTGCCTGGCTTTCACTCGATTCGGCAGATGACGACCCGGCCCGCCTGTGGAGCTATATTTGCACTGCTCTTGGTGCCTATGAACCGGCTGCACTTGAATCCGAGGCGGCCAT
>JBBQSD010000255.1:0-3714 GCA_038214135.1 Chloroflexales bacterium
TCCTCCGTGGCACCCAGCAGTGTTGCCTGTGCAGACGGCGATACCACGATTGTCTGCGGAATGAGTAAACGCTGCGATTCGACACTGCCGGTGTTGTGCTGGGCCATGAGCCGTTCGTAGGTGATGCGCTCGTGGGCGGCGTGCTGATCGACAAGATACAGATCGCCCTCCGGCCCTTCGGCAATCAGATACATCCGCGATAATTGGGCCAGGGCGCGTAGGCGTGGGAGACCAGTACCAGGTTGACCAGGTGACGACGTGACAACCTGACCGACGTGACTGGGTGGCGGGGTGACGACGTGACCGACTTGACGCGGGGACGACGGGACAGATTGACCCGGTGACGGGGGGACAGCCTGACCGACTTGACTTGGGTAGTTGGTTGGTTGGTCATCCTGATCGGGTAGGGCATGTTGGATTGGTATTTGTGGCGGCGTGGGGTTTGGCCAGGTATTTGGGCGCTCGCGGAATGTTTGGCCAAGTAGCGGCGTGATTGGCGCAAGCGCTGGCGTTGCGGGTTCCGGCGGGCGCTGGCCTGTTCCACGGGAGGCATTACTGCCTAGCTGGGCATCCGCCACTGGCGCTGCATCGGCCATGGTGTTTATTTCAACATCCAGATCGGGCGTAAATGGTGCAACAGGCATGGAAGGAATAGGCACAGAGTTGCTGATTGGCGGATCGATTGGCTCTGGTTCGGGTTCGGTATCATCGGCCCAGGCTGGTTCGGCATCGGGATCGGCGGGCGGCACAACCGAACCACCCTCCCAGCCCTGCACAACAACGGCACTCTGAATAACGTTGCGGATGGCGCGGGAGAGCATATTGCGAATGCGCTCTGGATCGCGGAACTTGACCTCACTCTTGGTTGGATGCACATTGACATCGACCGAGGCTGGATGGACGGTGATCGCCAGGACGACATAGGGGAAGCGACTTTTCATCAGCAACGTATGGTAGGCATCGTCCAGCACACCAGCGACCTGGCCGCGCGGGGCGACGGCGCGGCCATTGACGCTCAGGTGCATGGCATCGCGCGAACCACGGCTGAGGGTTGGCGGCGAGACCAGCCCTTTGGCAGCGATTCCGGTGAGCGCGCCGCCATCGCTGAAATCGATTGGCAGCATGGCGCGGGCGATTTCCAGACCATAGACGGAAAAGATCACATCGGAGAGTAGGCCGCTGCCATTGGTTTGCAGGCGCGGCTTGCCATCGACAACCAGGCTGAAGCGGACGTGCGGATAGGCCAGAGCGTATTGGGTCACAATCGCACTGATAGCTGCCGTCTCGACGCCTGGTGAGCGCAGAAATTCGCGGCGTACAGGGATATTGTAGAACAGATTACGGATGACGAGCGTCGTTCCTGGTGGTGCGCCAACTGCCGTGCGCGATTGGATCTCGCCGCCAGCAATGCGTAACTCGATGCCCATTGGTTCGGCGGCGGTGCGGCTGATGCAGGTGATCTGGGCCACCGATGCAATTGAGGGTAATGCTTCGCCACGAAAGCCAAGCGTACCGATCGCATACAGATCCTCGGCGGTGAGCAGCTTGGATGTGGCATGGCGCTGGAAGGCTAGCTCGACCTCGGCAGAAGGGATGCCACTGCCATCATCCTGGATACGCAGCTCGGTGATGCCACCGCCGCGCACCTCGACACTGACCCGCCTAGCACCGGCATCGAGGGCATTTTCGACAAGCTCCTTGACGACCGAGGCGGGCCGTTCGACAACCTCGCCAGCAGCGATCTGCGATGCAACCGTTGGATCAAGCACGCGAATTGGCATACGGCACCCATTTGATCAACTAGACAGTAGGGGTGTATTATACAACTTTCAGGAGTAGCTATCAGCTTTCAGTAGCATTGATCATCGAAGCATAGACATTGAAATGCTGATGGCTGACAGCTGACAGCTGATAGCTCAAGAGAGTACCAATGCGCCTGACTATTCGCCTATTCGTCCAGCGCCACGAGAACCGCACCTATACCGTGAGCGTGCCGATCTTCGCCGGGCTGGCGGCCTATGGGCCAACCCTGGAGGAGTGTAAGCAGGAAGTGGCCGAGGCGCTGGCCAAACGCCTGGCGGATGTCGATCCCGATCTGCTGCATCTGTATGCGTTTCGGCCAAACCAGAGCCTCGAAAAGGTAACAGTCGATCTGCGGCCAACCGATCAAAATAGCCGCCGCCGCCGCAACACGGTCAAGCTCAGTGTCAGCCTGTTACTTTCGCCAGAAGGGGATGGGCAGATCCTGATCAGTGCGCCACGCCTGCGCCAGCCACCGCTGACATTCTATGTCACCAGTCGGCAGGAATTGGCCGAGGTTGCCCAACTGGAACTGGCCCAGTATTTTCATGATGAGCCGGTTGAGGCGATTCTGGCGTTGCAGGCCTCGCGCTATGAAACACTCGATACGCTGGAGGTTGAGTTCCGGCCCAAGAAGGCCACCGATAAGGAGGATGAACAGGAAGAAGAGAAGTTCTGGGCGCTCAAGGCTAGTGGCGTGAATTTGACGGCTCAGGCAGCGGAGGGCCAGTTGCGGCGGGCCTTCCGGCGCGAACAGCTTGTCGAACAGGTGCTTGGCGCATTGGCTGGTGATCGCCGCCCAAGCCTGTTGCTTGTCGGGCCGAGTAGTGCGGGCAAGACAGCCGTGGCCCATGAGGTTGCGCGGCGCATTCGCAAGAAGGAATGTGCCGAAGCCCTGCATGATCGGCAGATCTGGGCGCTGACGGCCGATAGCCTGATCGCTGGCTGCTCGTATATCGGCCAGTGGCAGGATAAGCTCAACGATCTTGTGCGCGAGGTGCGTAAGAAGCGCCATATCCTGTTTGTTGAGGATGTTGCTGCGCTGGCTGAGGCTGGCCGCTGGAGCAAGGGCGATGAGAACATGGCCGAGTTTCTCAAGCCGCACCTGCTGAGTGGCGATGTGGTGCTGATTGGCGAGACCAGCCCTGAACGCCTGCGGCGGCTGGAACAGTTGGCACCTGGCTTTGCGGCACAATTTCGGACAATCGAAATCTCTCCAACCAGCGAAACCGATACGCTCAGTATTCTGGCAGCGCTGGCGCGTGAGCTTGAGCGCGCTGAGGAAATTCGGATTGAGCCATCCGCGATTGAGGCAGCAGTAGAACTGACCACCCGTTTCCTGCCGTATCGCGCCCAGCCGGGCAAGGCCGTGGCGCTGGTTGAACAGATGGCCGGTGATGCGGGACGGGCTAGAACAGCGATCGGAACGCGAACGACACTGACCCGCCGCGAGGTGATTGCTGGGTTTACCAAGCAAACCGGGCTACCCGAATTTATTATCGCCGATACGCTACCGCTCGATCTTGGCGCGGTTCAGGCCCATTTTAGTGATCGGATCGTCGGCCAGGAAAGCGCCGTCGCGGCGATGGTCGACCTGATTGCGATGGTCAAGGCTGGCCTGAACGATATCGCGAAACCCCTTGGCGTGTATCTGTTCATCGGCCCAACCGGCGTTGGCAAGACGCAATTGGCCAAGACGCTGGCGGCCTATCTGTTTGGCGATGAACAACGCATGCTGCGCTTCGATATGAGCGAATATAGCGATCCAGCAGCCATCCGGCGCTTGATTGGCGTGCCTGGTGCTGGACGCGATGGCGCTGAGGGCGAACTGACCCGACGGGTGCGCGCCCAGCCTTTCTGTGTTGTGCTGCTCGATGAGTTCGAAAAGGCCGATCCGCAGATCTATGATGTGCT
>JBBQSD010000256.1:0-3652 GCA_038214135.1 Chloroflexales bacterium
CTACACAACCATTCGCTACCCTGGTGGCAACATGTTGAGCGGCTACCGTTGGCAGGATGGAATCGGCCCACAATCGCAGCGCCCACGGCGGCGCGAACTGGCCTGGCAATCGATTGAGACCAATCAGTTTGGCACCGATGAGTTTCTGGCATTCTGTAAAGAAATCAATGCCGAGCCGATGCTTGGCGTGAACATGGGCACTGGCAGCATCGAAGAAGCCGCCGCATTGGTTGAGTATTGTAATGCCCCAATTGGCAGCGTGTATGCCGATATGCGCGCAGCCAATGGCCATGCCGAACCATATCATGTGAAGTTCTGGTGTATTGGCAACGAGATGGATGGCCCCTGGCAGATCGGCCATCTCGACGCGACCGATTATGGCAAGAAGGCCACTGAAGCGGCCAAGATGATGAAGTGGCAGGATCCATCGATCAAACTAGTTATCGCTGGCTCATCCAACACCGCTATGCCAACCTATCCCGAATGGGATCGCATCGTCCTTGAGGCATGCTGGGATAAGGTCGATTATCTTTCCATGCACTATTATGCTCAGAACCTGGAAGATGACACCGCAAGCTATCTAGGCTATGCTACCCACTTCGAATCGCATGTCGATACGCTAGCAGCAACGCTTCAGTATGTCAAAACGCTCAAGCGCAGCAGCCACGATGTATTCCTCTCCTGGGACGAATGGAATGTCTGGTATAAAGACCGCAGCGGCAAGGGCAATTGGAGCGAAGCACCGCATCTGAGTGAAGAATTGTATAACCTTGAGGATGCGCTGGTGGTGGCCCAATGGCTGAATGTATTCCTACGCAAGAGCGATGTGCTCAAGATTGCGTGCATTGCCCAGATTGTGAACACGATTGCACCAATGACAACCCGTGGCGATGAGTTGCTCAAGCAGACCACCTACTACCCGCTGATGCTTGTCAGCCAGCATGCTCGTGGCACAGCCCTCGACGTGCTAGTACAATCCCCTGAGTACGAAACCCAACGCTATGGCATGCTGCCGGTTCTGGATGTATCGGCCAGCTATGACGAGGCAACTGGCCAGGGCGCGATCTTTGTGGTCAATCGCAGCCAGCACGAAACCCTAAGCACCGAACTGGTATGGCAGGGAACAGCGCCAAGTGAAATCAGTGGCGGATACCAACTGGCAGGCAGCGATCCAAAGGCCGTCAACACATTTGAGCAGCCAGATACGATTATTCCACAGGCACAACCAGCCATCACTATCCAGGATGGGCGGGCAATCGTGAGTTTGCCGCCGCTCTCGTTCAGCATGTGGACATATCGGGTGTAGTGGGGCAGGTTTCCTCATCGCGCCAAACGCTAAGACGCATGGCTGAGATCAGCGAAGCAACTCTGATGAGTAGAGACACCTCTGCGCTCCTTGTCGATGAGGGGTGCAGGGGTGTTCTGCACTATCAAGGCCATGACCGAAAGGATGGTTCGTGAGTACTCTTAGCTCACGATGATGCCATAGCAGTAATACATAAAATGCTCAGATGAGAGCCACGTTGCTTCCAGCCGAAAGACTCGAGTAGTGACAATAGTGCCTGATGCTGCGTTGGTTCGCCAATCTGGGCTAGTGCGACTGGCAGATTATCGTGGCCGCCAACATATTATGCTGTATTTTATGCGCACAGTGCTACAATATGCCACATCACGAAGGATATATCATGAAGCATATACTCTTGTGCATGATCTTGTGGATGGGCATTGCCCAGCTGGCACCAACGCTGAGCACACAGCCCGACAAACGCTGCTTTGCAGAAGTCAGTCTCTGTATCAGTGGGCCAATTCGTTACTACTGGGAACAGCATGGCGGGCTGCACACGTTCGGGCTTCCGCTCATAGCACAGCGCCTGGAAACAATCGAAGATCAGACACTACCGGTGCAGTGGTTCGAGCGCGACCGACTAGAGATCCAGGCCAATGGTCATGTCACTGCTGGCCGGCTGGGTGCGCGCTATCTTGAGGTACAGGGCCAGCCCTGGCAAACTATCGCACATGTCACGCAGGCAGAGCCAGGTTGCATGTTTTTTAGCGTCACTGGCCACCAAATATGCGAACCATTCCTGAGGATCTGGCAAACACAGGGTGGCGTTGAGCGCTTCGGCTACCCGCTAACCGAGCGCATGAATGCGCTTATTGAGGGCCGCACCTACCCAGTGCAGTACTTTGAGCGCCGCCGTATGGAGTATCATGCCGAGCTGGCAGGTACACAATACACCATTCTGTTTGGCCGCCTGGGGGCTGAGCTTGTATTGACCGATAGTTGCGTGCCTCTTGACTCACGTAATGAACCCACCGCCATAGCCTACCGCGCTGTGCTTGGCTGCCCGATTGCTCCATCGCGCGAACTGGTTGGGAATGATCGCCTGGCCCTGCGTCTCGTGCCACTTGTGATCGAGCACTTTGAGCATGGTATGTTGCTCTGGATGCGTCAGTTTGCTGGTGATGCCCTATCGGAAGGGCAGATCTTTGTGATCACGCCTAGCTCCAGCGGGCAGAACTTGATCTGGCAGCGCTTTCCTGATCAATGGCAGGAGGGACAGCCGACTGGCCTCAGGAGCACGCCACCACTCGGTCTCTACGCACCGCAACGTGGTTTCGGCTATCTGTGGGCCAGCAATGCTGAACTGAGCACTCAGCTAGGGTGGGCAATAGAGCCTGAGCAAGCTGAGAACGGTGGCTATCGCCGCTTCGAGCGAGGATTTCTGCTCTATCGCCCGGCGTCTGATCGGTTCTTTGTGATAGGTGATGATGGCACAGTGCGTGATGTGCCACGTCGCGTTGGTTCATAGGAGCCGACCATGCAATCAACCAACCTCGAACCAGAACTATTGGCACTGGTCATGGCCTGGATCGAGGCACGCCCATTCGGCCTGCCACACAGCAATGATAGAACTGATATTCCTGAACATCTGGCTGCAACGATCACAAGCGCAGAACCATATCGCAGCCAGGCACTTACCGATGCCTGCCTGTTCCTCACACTCCCGAAGCCAATTGGCCTCGGGCTGACAGCAGCGCTTCCCGATCTCCCCACACCAGCACCATTCGAGCCGTGGGCCTATTCGATTAGCCCGCTCACCATACGGCTAGTGTGGTCGGAAACGATGAGCGCTGGCTTCACCGATAGCGCTACCGAGATGCTTCAGCGGGTTGCCTATGAACAGAATCGTTGGGTGATCGTGCAGTTCTGGGATGAGGCAACACGCCGTCAGAATCGGGAGCAGATCACGCACTATCGCCAGTTTACGCAAAATCGCAAGATCGCAAAATAGCGGGGTGTGCCGTATGTTTCTGCATGCCGTGGCGCAACGACCACCCATGACCGTAGGGGCGGTTCGTGAACCGCTCACCGGGTGTGACGGAACGTTCTGCACCACGATCCATGTCGGTCATCGCGTAGGGGCAGACCGATGTGTTATTTGTCATAGGTTAAGCATGCTGATGCGTTGTCAAGCGGCAATTTCAGCATCGGCAGATGGTAGCCCCTACACGATAGCAGGCGAATGTCCGATTGTCTGGCCTCCATGGACGCCAATATGCGCACACATGGGCGAAGAACGACCTGCGAAATGGCCGAATATTCGCCCAAAATCACCCTTGACAAACGGATGATGACCGTAACCTATGG
>JBBQSD010000257.1:0-3641 GCA_038214135.1 Chloroflexales bacterium
TGGTTGAGGATCGCCAGAGTAATGCAGCACTGCTCCAAGATGCACTACCGCCGCATGGCTATCGGCTGGATGTCGCCCGTGATGGCAATGAGGCCATGGCATACATGTACGAAATGCGACCAGCGCTGATTCTGATGGACATCCAGCTCCCTGGCATGAGTGGGATCGAGGTGATACACGCCTACGCGCCGATCCACAACTGCGCCATATACCGATCATCGCCCTCACTGCGCTGGTGTTACCGGGCGATCGGGAGCGTTGCCTAGCAGCAGGTGCCGATGTTTACCTGGCGAAACCGGTGAGCCTGCACATGCTGCTGGAACGGATTGCCGCTCAACTCGTACGAATGTGACCATTGCATATGTGGATTGCGCAAGCCATGCTTGCGCGGCGGCAGCATGGTTGCCGCACTCCATAAATCTGATACTCTATCCAATCAACGGTACAGTCTGCGGGCCTTCTGGTAGCACTGCCACACGTGGGTTAGGGCCATACTGTTCCAGGAGATCGGCCAGCGTTTGTGCCAGATCGGCGCTTGGTTGCAGCATCACACTGCGAACAATCTCTGGCGCAATCGATGAATACAGATAGACATTGGCCTTGCGCTGGATGATCGCCTGCGTCTGCGCTTCCCATTGATCATACAGCTCGAAATCAGGCGAATCGATCAGCTCAAGCAGTTCCTGTGGTGTTTGGCGCATCTGCAGGAGTTGCTTGAAATTGCCATGCTCCGGCAACCCATCACTACATTCCGCGACCGAAAGAATCGCACCGCCCTGGCGCACAATCCGCGCAGCCGCACTCATGCCCTTCACGGCTTGATACAGATTCTGATCGAGTGGATACCCGCTGTTGGTTGTGATCACAATATCGAATAGCGCATCGACGGGTTTTGTGGCATGTTTGACAACAGCACGGCAGCCGATCTCGTGTGCATCGATATAATGGCCAGCCCAGATCCCAGTGATCGCTCGCTGGCTATTCAATGCGACATTGACCATAAAATGGGGTGGTGCCAGCGCAACAGCCTCGCGGATTTCGCCCTGAACCGGATTTCCCGCCAGTTGCGTCCATGTCGAGCGTGGATCGCCAATCATCTTCGCATTATGCAGATGCATAATCGTTTTGATCCCGGCGATGCCCGGCACAATCCCTTTCGGCCCGCCACTGAAGCCAGCGAAGAAGTGCGGCTCGATAAAGCCGGTCACAATCCGCACATCGGCATTGAGGTAATCGTTATTGACCCAAATCTCGCCGCCGTAACTCGTTCGCCCAAGATGGGTCAGTGTGGTATCGTCAAAAGCGTTATGATTAACAATCCGGATTGTATCGACAATCTCAATGCCAAGCATCTGGATTAATTCGGCATGTGTATTGGCGCGATGCGATCCCGTGCCATTGATGATCACAAACTGGCTGCGCGGAACATGAGCTAATTCCTGCAATATCCAGGGCACCAGGCGTTCGCTTGGCGATGGCCTGGTGATGTCGGCAATCACAATCGCAACCGTTGAGTTGGCGCTTGCAAGCATGTGCAGTGGTGGCGTTCCAATTGGATTCCGCACCGCTTCTACAAATGCAGCCTGCTCATCGGGAAGGCCAGCCAGATGTTCGGGTGCAATCACAACCGCATGCTCAGGAACATCAATACTGGTGCGGCCACGGCCATACGCAAGTGAGACGCGCATAGGTTTTCTCCATCGTGCTACAATACACACATGATACGACAAGATTACATTATTCGCCTGATCGAACACTTTGGCGTGCTGTGGGCACGGCTCGTCGAGCAGCTACGCGGTGGAGAACTTCATCCGGCCCGTCTGACCATCGATTATGCCTATCTCCAGTTGTTTGGCCTAACGCCTAGCGCAGTCGCTTCATTGAGTGCTGGCGAACTCCTGGCGCGGCTGCATATTGGCGTGACGCCAGAGGCCGGACGGGAACAATGCCTGATCCTCTGTACGCTTTTGCATGCCGAGGGTGATCTGGCGCTTGATCAGCAACAGTTCGATCAAGCAACTTCCGCCTATCGTAAAGCCCTCGATATTCTGCGGGTGCTAGAATATCGCCAGCCGAATACGCCGCTCCCTGAATATGCGCCAACCATTGCGGAACTCGAAGAGGCATTGATACAGGCGCAAACATAGGGTGTTTGCGAACCGCCTACCATGATGGTAACAATGAGCCATGATGCCAGACGATGGGGCATGGGCAATGGGTAGGGGCGCAGCAGCAGCCTGGGTTGTACCACTATGGTGGAGCGTGCAGTATGTCACTTCAATTCGAATGGGACGCTGTCAAGGCTCAAACCAATTAGCGCAAGCATAACGTCAGTTTCGAAGAAGCAAAGACCGTGTTCAATGATCCTGATCTGTTAACCTTTCTTGATAGTGCCCATTCCGATACGGAAGGGCGCTTCGTCAATATTGGACAATCGGATCGTGGACGCATCCTGATTGTGATCCATATGGATCGGGATGATCGCACGCGCATTATCAGTAGCCGCAAGGTCACACCTGCTGAACGGCGGCGACCTGAGCGGCGGTAATCGAATTTCTTCTTCAGACCGATGGCCCGGACAGCATCCGCATCGGGACCATACTGCGCGATAATTGCCGTTTTGACTTTGAGCATCATCGTATGAAACTCCGATCTCGCAGCCTCGGTGGCATCACGGGCAGCTGCAAGCGCATTATTGGCGTGGAATTTAGCTGTAACTGGGGGCAATGCTAGGATGAGCTGAGCGGGTATATTACCTTCGCAATGCCCTAACATATGGAGAAATGGAGAGATAGAAAATCCGCAGATTTGCTGATGCCTGCTGCAGTCAGTTATGGTCTGTGCGACTCTCTATGCTGAAGGGACTCTTCGGATGTGTGAACAACATCCTCTACGATAGTTGGGATCGGCAAACCAAGTTGGCGATGCGCTTTCTGGGCCTGAGTATGATAAAAAGCGAGACGCTCCGCAGGCGACATATCTTTAATCTGCTCGTAGAGTGCATCACGAATACGTCGAGTCATTTCAAGCGTATCAAGTGTCGTTGTCATAACTAACTACCTCCCGTGGTGAGAAAATCTGGACGGGTTTGTAGCCGCGTTCCAAATTGACGGCAGTAAAGCGCCGAATTTTGTCATAGTGAACAATATGCTTGAAGTTCCAACTTACAAGCAGATCGACATCATTCGCTGTAAAAATGCCACGTTACACGAGCACTTATCCAAAGAAAGATTGCTGCTGACAGATAGCATAGCTGCGGATCAATGTTTATCAATGGAGTATATATGCCATACACCTCATCAATAGAGGCTGCGGCCTCAATGCAATGCACCATGGGGGGACGCAGCGGAACGGGCGCAGCAGCGGCGTGCAATCACCAGGCCGTAGACAGATGATGGCCGCTGCTGCGCCCCTACGGGGATCATGGCGCGGGACATTGGTTACACGATGTTGTGAGGACAATGAGGGGCGGTTCACGAACCGCCCACCATGATGGCATTGATAGGGATGGTGTCACACAATGATGTCACATGGCGTAGAGGGCGCAGCTGCTGCCTGGCTTGTGCCACTTTCATCGATTGAGAAATGCTGCTGCTGCGCCCTCGGTGCAGTACACGATGATGTCGCAATGGAGAACGGGC
>JBBQSD010000258.1:0-3630 GCA_038214135.1 Chloroflexales bacterium
GTATGCCCGAATCTGCTACAATCGCATCCAGAAACTCGTACCAGAAAAGTTTCTGAGAGGAAGCGTGATGCAGACAGCCGATTTCCTCAAAGACTACGAAGCAACGTTGACGACGAAAGCAGCGAGTACGATTGATGCCTACTCACGCATCCTTCGCCAATTCACTGCGTGGTTAGCCGAACGCCCTGGTAGTATAGCCACGTTGCAACCGGAACAGTTGACCGTTACCGCCCTTGACACCTACTTGGGGTTTAATCCAGCACGCCCCGAAAACATGCAGCGAACATATGTGCGCCTGTTTTAGGCCAAATGTTCTCTCGGCGGCGTGCTCGCCGGCTCATCAGCGCGAAACGCATCCTGCGCTAGGGCCTCCACACAGCCTTCCACTGGCACCACTGTTGGCTCGGCGGTGAAGGTATAACGCCCAGAGAAGTTGACGTGAGTCCATGCTACTGGCGACACCGCCTGTAAGTGCTTCGCTCCCGTCATATCGCTGCGCTGCTCACGTCGCGTCACGGCCGCCGACAGCAGGATCATATTGTAATACACGATGGCGTTCACGAGCAGTCGACTACATTCATTCCACAACGCCTGCTCTTCATCTGAGCCATACCGCAGTTTGCCAGCGTTGGCATGGGTGAGCGCCCGTTTCAGTTGGTGATATTGCTCGCCGCGGTTCAAGGCCCGCTGTACATTCTGCCGCATCTGCGGCGAATCCACATACCCCAAGAGGTGCATACTCCGATAGATATGATCGTACTCCCACAACGCCAAGAGCGTGCGGTTGCGCCGCTTCGCCGAACTCAATTTGCTGATCAAGGCACTTTGCGTCGTCGTCTTGCGCGCCAGCGACACAAAAATGCGCAGGATCTCGTCCCACTGGCTGATGATCAGGGTGGTGTTGAGTTTGCGCACCGGGCGGAACAGCGCCTCGGAACCATAGTGCTTCGGATGGTGAAAGCCAGAGAGGGCCGTGCGCATCTTCTCCTGGATGTTGGCATAGCGCGGGGCAAAGGTGAACCCAAACACCTTCAGCAGCGCGAAATTCACCTGGTTCGCGCCATGGGTATCGGTCGAATGGATCGTCGGCTGGATGTCGGTCGGATTGTTGTAGAGCAGGTCGAACACCCATTGGCGCTCATGGTCATGCGCACTGATCAGTTCCGCATGCACGGGGACGTGATTCGCGACCAGTGTGGCGGACACGACGCCCTTGCCCAGCCCAAAATACTTGGGCGAATACTGCGCGTTGACCGTCGGGTGATCGGTCTCGAATTTCTGGCCATCACTGCTGGAATGGATCGCGCCGTCAATGTCATAGGCGCGAAAGAGCGGGAGCGCGGCCATCGCATCGCTCAGCTGGGTGTTGGCCGCCCGTACTGTTTCGAGGCGCAGATAGTTCTCGGAAGCGCGGACGAGGGTCTGGGTGGTAATATCCGACATCTCGCCCATCCGGGAAAGCCCAAGATTGGTTCTCCAGGCAATCAGACACGCCCGCACCACATGATCGTCACGGGTATGGTGGGTGTAGCGGCTCAGCACATGCGCGAAGGCGGTCATGAACGAGCACTGGGTGGCCACAAAGGCCAGCACATCCTGCAGCGCCACCTGGGGTAGGTGCGCAAAGAGCGCGTGGTCGTCTCCGATAGGGAGGGTCGGTGTCTGAAGGCTCCAGCGCCGGGTGGTTCCGTGCTGCGTGATCTGCAACGCGGTGTTTTTGCCCGTTGCAATGCGCTCGTTGACCGCGTTGAACTGCGCTTCCAGTTCCTGCTCCACCGCCGCCAGGTGGTCGGTGATCGGCTGGCGCAGCATGGGGCATGGGGTCGCCGCAAGATAGCGCTCTTTGTGCTGCTGCCACTCGGCGGACGGGATGAGGTCATCCTCAATACTGCGGAAGCGGACACGCTGCGAACAACACATATCACCCGCCTCGAGCGCCGCACGCAGGAGTTGGTAGATCAGAAACTCATAGCGATCCAGCACGAGCTGGGTGGCACCATCCGTCGTGCGGGTATACAGATAGCGCTTCACGCGCACGGGCAGGCAGCGCGTCGGAATCGTCTGCGGATCGATCTGGGTGAGCGCCCGACCATGGACAAAGCAATCCTGGAGAAAGGTGACGGCTTCGAGGAGTGGGCTGTCGGCTCGGTTGGCCGTCAATGTGACGTTGAGGAGCAAGGGGCGCAGGCGTCCTTTGAAACGCCGTGCCATCAGATCAATCGCTTGCCAAAAGCAGGCGGTTTCGTCGCAGCCAACCCCGGTGGTCATGGAGGTGGCGGTGACGTGAAGGCGCTCCTTCGCGAGGAGCGCGAAAGCCCGCGCCTGGGCGGTCGCAAAGGGCAGATCGGGCGGGATCTGATCGTCGGTGAAGAGGTGGAGGACCTGACCAGCGCGCACCAGGTCTTCGGTGACGGTGAGACGATAGGCGGCAATCGCTCGTTCGGCAGCGGCGGTGGCCTCGTCGCGGTAGGCCTTGACCGCCTGCATGAAGCCACTCAAAACATGATCGTGGAGCCGCCGATAGCGCTGTTGGAGAAAGCAGAGCAGATAGATATAGATGATCCACGAGTCCAGATCGTTGAGCCGGGTCGCGGTGTAGTAGCCGACCAGGGAGGCGTAGTAGGCCATCCCCTCCGGCGAGATTGCCAAATGCGGCAAGACGCGCGTTGCGAGCTCGTAGAAGGGCAGCAGTGCGGCTCCCCGGCCACGTTCCTGGCGCAGCTGGCCGTGGCTGAAATCTTTCGGTGCGCGCTGGAGCAGGGTCAGCCGGTAGCGCCCATCCTGCTGCTCAAACAGATCTTCGAGGGCCACGCAATCGGCTGGTGTCAGGTGCACCTGAAGGATGGCGATGAGCCGCTCTTCTTCGGCCGTGATGGCCATGCCGATAATGGTTTCTTGAACGGTGGTATAGCTCGGTAGGATGACGCGCTCGGCGGCACAGTGCTGGAGCAAGATGCGGAACAAGTACTGGGGCTTGGGGCTAATGCGGGCTGCCTGCAGGACGACCTGATACGCCTGCGTTCGCTCCGCCGTGCGGGCATACCGATAGCGCACATGCTCCAGAATCAGTTGGCGTTGCTGCTGTATCGTCCGTGGATTGAGCGTGCGCAGATCATCAGGCGTCACCGCGAGGCGCGCATGCCCCAAGATGAAGATCAGATCGGTGCGCACCTCGGCCAACTCCAGCGAGAAGAAGCGTTGTCTGGCTTTGAAGTAGCCAAGTTGGAGGACAAAGACCGCCTGCACCGCGCCATCGGTAAAGGTCTGCATGTGGGCGACCTCGCTGGGGTCAGCGTGAAGGAGTAGGCCCGTTCTTCGTCGGTGAACTGCGGACGGTCATACAGGGCGGCAATCTCGGCGGCATCAAGCAGATGGAGGCGCTTGTCCCGCTGCACGGCGGTCGTCGGGGCACGGCTCATCCAGGCTCTCGCTATCGGGAATGCATCACCCCCAGGCCGCGTGGGCCATGCGGGGTGTCCCAAATAAACGCCCATGTGTATCAACCTAAGCAAGCGAAGCCATAGAAAGGTCTCCAAGCGACCGTTTTTCGACCGAAGTGCGGGTATGACTATCCGATGCCGTGTAGATTTAAGCCACTGTTGCCTTACGTTCCTCCCGATTTTTACACGT
>JBBQSD010000259.1:0-3526 GCA_038214135.1 Chloroflexales bacterium
CAACAGAATGGCATCACTGGTGACCCAAAGTTTGTTTCACCAGGCAGCCCAAACTATGATTACCGAATTGGATCAGGGTCGGCAGCGATTGATCGGGCAATTGGTAGCACGGTGACAAGCGACTTTGAGGGCCAGCCACGCCCAATTGGCGCAGCAGCAGATGTTGGTGCCGATGAATATCAGGTTGGGTTAACCGGAACATCTGGCGATACATCGATCAGTCTGACTCTGACGCCACCTCCTGGTACAACAGTGACAGATTACAAAGTCATCTATACCAAAGAGGCGGGCGCAAATGATGCCGCTCAGGGCGCATCCGGGTTTAGCGCAGGCACGGGCACAAGTATTTCACTGACGGGGCTTTCACAGCGCAAGACCTATACCGTCAAAATACTGGCGTTCAATGGGGCCACCCAGGTCGCTGAATCAACAATCCTGACGTTCACAACGGGCCGGTTCTTTGCAAACTTGCCCTTGGTCATCAACTAGCATCTTACTGGTTGAATATTACGATGCGGGGTGGTTCGGCAGTGCTGAACTACCCCGTTTTTTATTGGCTGCAATCCACAGTGTGAACCCGAAAGACCATATGGCATCAAGGCTCAGGAACGCAAGCAGGTAGATCAATGATTCGCAGACCACGATATAGCGCTGGGCTGGCATCCCAATCACCGAACTGGCCGCCACGAGCGCAATCCAATACAACCAACAGGGGAAGAGCCGGCGATTACTGATCAACAAAGGAATGGGACTGAGGAGTGCGAGCATGGACAACCATCCCCAATTGTCCAGTGCTGCCTGGGTAAGCGCGAGGCAGGCATCACGAAGTGGTGATTTCTGCGGCATCCAACGGTAGGTGAGCAGCGGCATAAGTTCAAGGAGTGAATTGCTGGTTAGTGCTGGCGGTGGAGTTTGATCGATCTGCTGCCATTGTTCGAAGAAATGGTCAAAATCCTCCCAATAGTAGATTGATGTTGTATCAAGCTTCCACAAGGCCAGATTGTAGCGCAGGGCAACCATCTGGCTCTCACGCACGCGGTTGGGAAAAGCAATCGTTGCTTGACGAGCAGTTTCGCTCATATACTGCCGCTGACGCAGATCGGTAACACTGGTGATCATCTGCTGGTGCTGAGACGTTAGCTCAAATGGATCGTTTGCCCAGGTATCTGGTAGCTCCCATACGGCTCGATCTGGCCGCAGGGCAGGCAGTGATGCATCGATCTGGCGTTGCTTGACAACATTTGCCCAGAGTGTGATTGCTGCCCGACCATCAGATGGATCGAGCGTCTGGCGAGCCAGCGCAAGATAGATATGCCACGGGCCAGCGAGTGCGACATAGCCTATCGCAAGCGCGGTACTGCCGATCAACGCACGGCGGATGGCACCGCTGGCGGCTGGCGCACTCCAACCAAGCCACAGCAGCCATCCAACAAGAATGATCAGAGCAATTGCACCAATTGGGCGTTGCATCGCACCAATGCCGATCAGTAGGCCACACAGCAGTAGGACGCGCGGGTATGCCCCGAGCCTGGCATAGATCAGCAGTGCGGCCATCATGCATAGTGTATAGATAGCTTCGGTATGGATGAAATTGGCCGCCAGCGACATTGCCGGGCTGATGCCAACGGCAATGCCTGTCAACGCTGCAATCAGGGGCGCAACACGCCCGGCCAATGCCCACATGGCAAGTGGGGCAAGCAGTGAGAGGGCGAGCTGTTGAATAACAATCAACCAGAGCGCGGTATCACCAAAAATACCATTGATCAACGCAATAACGACTGGATACCCCGGTGCCCGTTCGCTCCAGTAATCGGCCATGCGGGCCATGTGTGGGAGTGAGCGACCTACTTCATAGTAGTTGAGCGAATCGTTTGCATAGGCAATTGGGACAGTCAGGGCATACACGAGGTGCCAGGCCAGGGCAATTCCCCACACAACCATGATCCAGTGTGGGGCAAGGACGCGTTTCCCCTCACCCCCCTCACCCCCTCTCCCACGCCAGGGCGCGGGGGAATGGCCCATTACAAACGCTGTATGCCCCTCCCCACTGGTGGGGGAGGGGTTGGGGAGGGGGAAATATCCCTGGATTCGTCGCAGCACAGTAGTCAGTATTATCAAGCCGAGCAGCAGTGCAAGTGCAATCAGCACCCAGATACCAATGACGGTTGGGATATCAATCGGATTGATTGGCCGAACATCTGGCAGTGAAACTACACAACCAGCATCTGCGCGTGTGTGAATGACGATTGCGTCCATCTGCTGATCGATATCGCACCCCTGCACAAGCCAACGAGTGCCCGCTGGCGTCCAGGCCTGCGGGCGGTTGCTCAGAGCATGCACAGAACGAAATCGGTAGGTTCGCTCGCCAGGTGGCAGTTCCAACGCGAGTTGCCCAATGCTGTGGGCCGGTAGCATCGCCCAACCCTGTAGCTGAGTTGGCAATTGCAGCAGCGCTGTGGTTGGCTGCTGGCTGAGTTGCACGCGCACACGCTGATCATACCAGAGCAGTTCGGTTGTACCAGTGCCAGGGGCAAGCGTAATCTCGATAGCATGGGCCATTCGTGGCCAGCTGATCAGTGTGCCACGTTGCCCATCTGCGATGATGCCCTGTTTGGTGAGAACACCCTGGCGGATTGTCGCCTCGCGGAGCTTGACCTCACCACGGTCGGTGGCGATCTTCTGAATGATTGGTGGCGGGCTACCACCCAATGCCCGAATCGCCAGATTAGTTTCTGTATATGGCTGCCATTTGATCGCCAGCGTATCGGCTGTAGCAGTGCCATAACGCAGCAACATCGGCGGTGGTGCATCTGGATCGAGATCGAGCGCTAGCTTGACCCATACGGCATGCTGTGTAGCAAATGGCCCAACTCGCGTGGTCAGAAAGGCTGCCAGAATGGCGATAGCACAGAGTGCCAACATCCAGGCAACATAGGTCTGCCCAAGCAGGCTGCAAGTAAGCGGGCGCATGAAGCGGGGCAGATCGGCTGGAATGAGCGTGTTTGTCACATCGCTACGCAGCGCAAGCCCGAATAGTAGTGTAATCAGACACAGACTATACAGCCAGGCAATCAGGTAATCGAGTAGTTGGAGTGGGCTAGCCGGGCCAAGAAGATACGCAAACGGCGCAGTCAGCGGAATGGCAAGTAATGGCGGCAGGATGAGCAAAAATGAGCGCGGAAACGGCCATTTCATAGTCATCAATCTGGTTGCAGCAGACAGGAATAGCTTGTCGCTGCGCTACAATATCGTAAAAATCTGTGCAAGTATACCACCTATTGCAAACGATTCGTTATTTTGTTCGGGGTGCGATGTATCGTTTCGAAATCTGTGCTGCCCTGATCATGATGACCGTAGGGGCGGTTCGTGAACCGCCCATCAGGCGATACAGGGCGGTTCGTGAACCGCCCATCAGGCGATACAGGGCGGTTCGTGAACCGCCCATCAGGCGATACAGGGCGGTTCGTGAACCGCCCATCAGGCGATACAGGGCGGTTCGTGAACCGCCCATCAGGCGATACAGGGC
>JBBQSD010000260.1:0-3479 GCA_038214135.1 Chloroflexales bacterium
ACCACACTCGCAATGTGACGAACCACACTCGCAATGTGACGAACCACACTGGATCAATTCAGTATGATTGCGGCTGGTTCTTGTTCGTTTGCTCCCTTGCTTGAATGAATGCTTGTGCCACCTCGATACCTAAACTAAACGCAAATTGTGCGATTAGTTTAGTAGTTCAGTCTTCCGACTCCTGACTACTCGCCTAGCGCCTCCAGCCGTGCAATAATCCGTTCTGCAGCCTTGCTCCACGTCCAGCGCTGATGCACATCGGTAGCGGCGTGTGCGCCGATGGCCTGTGCCTGTGCGGGGTTTTCGTAGACATAACGCATCAGGGTACACAGGTGATCGCGATCTGGTTCGGCCCAGTTGGTTCCCGCATAGTATGGTGAGCGGGTCACTGCTGGGCGAAAGCCACGGATGCGTAGTGGGAATCCGACCTGTTCGTGCAGAAATTCGCTCTGCGCGCCCCATCCGGTCGAGATCACCGGCAGGCCACATGCCATGGCTTCCAATGTCGGCATACCCCAGCCTTCGCCACGGGTTGGCAGCACGAAGCAATCGGCACTTTTGTACAGGCTGCCCAATTGGGCAGCAGCAATCTTCTGATTATGAACCAGCACAATCGCTGGATGTGGGCCACTGCCAATCAGTTCGGCCACATGGCGCTGCAGATCGAAATAGGGATCGCTATTCATCACTTTCAGCAGCAGAACAACATCATCATCAGGACGGAAGGTCTGCAGATAGGCCTGCACAAGAATGTCCGGCCCTTTGCGCTCAATCCAATCGAACACCGACAGGAACACGAAGCGGTTGTGCGGCTTGCGCCCCTGAATGCCTGGATGAAAATAATCGGGGTTGAAGCCCAATGGGATCACATGTAATGGGCGGGTGACGCCACTGGCCCGAAAGACATCCGCACCCCAGTGGGTCGGCGTCCAAACCTCATCCATCTGGTTGCACTGCTGCACCCAATCTATCGGCAGCCTGTCGGTTTCGTGCATGGTAAAGCCGATTTTGTAGCGCCCACTATTCTTGACGAATGCATCGGCCTGGCTGTATACAACCTGTGGCAAACTCAGATCTTTTGGTCGGCTGAGCAGTTGATCGATCCGTGGATCATGCGTCTTTGGCTCGGTATAATCGGTTCCGAACACACAGGCCGTGCGTACATCAATCCCATGCTGATCCAATTCGCGCACAAATTCGCGCGATGATGTTGCATAGCCGGTTTGGGCGGCAAATAACGAATGCCATAACAGCCCCCGATCATAACGCTTGTCATAATGATCGCGCCATTTGCGTTCGAAGATCTGCCGTCCAGCACTGAACATGGCTTGCCAATCGCTACGGTTGACTTTGGTGCTGGTATTCTCGTGATGGATGATCTGCACATCGCCGGTGCAGACAACCCGGAAGCCCGATTGTATCGCCCGCAAACAGTAATCGCTATCCTCATAATACGAGAAGAAGGCATCATCCAGCCCACCAATCGTGTCGTACAGGTCACGGCGGATGTACATACACGCACCGGTAATCCCTTCAACCTGCCGCACACCCGGATATTGGCCAACATACAGCTCACCGCCGCCGATCTGATAACCCCACAGATTGTCGGGCATGACCGTTCCAGCGTGTTGCAGGCGGCCATTGGTGTGCAAGAGCGTACACCCAACAATCCCGTTTGTTGGTTCGCTATGCGCCACCGCCCGCAACCGGTTCAACCAGCCATCCTGGGTCATAAGCGTATCGTTGTTGAGCAACAGGATATCGTGATCGGCGGGAGCTGCCGCCATTCCCTGATTATTGCCCCGCGTAAAGCCGAGATTCGTAGTATTGGCAATCAGGGTAATATCTGGCTGATCACGTAGCCATTCGCGTGTGCCATCGGTACTGCCATTATCAACAACGATCAACTGGTAGAGCGTCGCCAGAGTATGGGCGCGAATACTGGCGATACACGCCTGTGTTACCGCTAATCCATTCCAGGTTAACATAATAATCGAAACCGGTGGTAAATTCCCTTCACCCCCTAACCCCTTCTCCCACATTGGGGAGCGGAGGGATTGATCTCGTGTGAACCCTGTACGCTCTTCGCTTTCAAGACGTTCCAGCGGAACGTCTCTACTCTCTCCCTCACCTTCAGCCCCTGTCCCACTGGGAGAGGGGCTGGGGGTAAGGGCTGACTGCTGGTTCGGCAGCCCATACATGCGTGAACGGCGCTCGCGTGCAATGGCAAGATCGCGCAGTGATTTCAGCATGTCTGCAATCGATGTGTACTGCTCATCTGGCAGGCCGCGTGTTGCTGCGATAGTTGGCCATTCGATCAGCGCCTGTAAATAGGCCTGGCGCAGTACTTGGCTACTACCCTGATTGGCGCGGCCAAGCAGCTGCGCCTGTTCTGCCACCAGGGTTGGGCCAAGCAGATCGGCAGGTGCGCGATGTTTGAGCAACAGCCGCAGCCGATTCCGTTCGAGCAGGGCCGCATGGCGATAACTCGTTTGGCTGATTGCGCCCTCGTGATGCAGCAGGGTCGCATCATCTGCCAGTGCTAGGCCCCAATTGGCAGCAACCGCCCGCAGGCAGTAGTCGGCATCCTCATAATAGCCAGCACCAAAACCATCATCAAGCAACCCAACTGCGGCGATCATGCTGCTACGCAGGGCAACACCCAAAAAGGAGATGAAAGGCGTTCCAGTGCTTATTTGGTTGCGCGACTGGCGATTGTGCCCATACCATAGTGGCTCGATCAGATCGGCCCCAGCATGCTGAATGCTGCCATCGGGGAAACGCGCCAAGCTGCCGACGATGCCAAGCTGTGGTTCATCTGCCATACACTGGTGCAGTGCCGCCAGCCAGCCAGGATCAACTTCGGTATCCTGGTTCAGCAGTGCCACCATCGCAGGTGGATGCGGGAGTGATTGCGCTGCCAGCAGGCCCATATTGATGGCACCAGCAAAACCAAGTGGTTTGGCAGCTTTCAGCAGGCGCACCAACGGAAAGTCGTTGGCAATCAGGTTTGCACTTGCATCACTGCTGCCATTCTCAACGGCAATCACGGTTGGCGTGAATCCCTGCTGATTGAGGATTGACTTCAGGCAGGCGCGCACATAACGCTCGCCATTATGCACGGGAATAATGACTACGGTAGAACTGCCCAGGAATGACATTCAGTTTCCTTTAGCTCACAGCTCACAGCTTTCAGCTCACAGCTTTCAGCTCACAGCTCTCAGCTTTCAGCTTTCAGCTTTCTAACGATGGGCGTTTGTATAAACAACAGCCGTTGTAGTGACAGCAAGAACGTTTATCTGCACCAAAAAAGCTATCGGCTATCGGCTATCGGCTATCGGCTATCGGCTATCGGCTATCGGCTATCGGCTATCGGCTAGCGGATCCGGCCGCACAAACCGCCCATAGCCCGGTTGGGCAACGATTGCCCCATTGTGGAAGATGGTTGTGCCGCGCACCAGTGTTGTGACGACGCGCCC
>JBBQSD010000261.1:0-3447 GCA_038214135.1 Chloroflexales bacterium
TTCGGCCTTCTGCTGGGCATCCTTCGCCATCGCAATCGCACCCTGGTGATGCGGGATCATGGCCTCGATGAAGCGCAAATCGAAGGGCGTGCTGGCATCGGCGGCGATCATCATCGTGCCCATGTCCATCCCCATGCCTTCGGTTGGTGCCACGTCGGGATACCACGTCTTGCGCCACGCCTGCATCTGGGTGATCTCGGCTTCCTGCGCCTGCACAATGGCCGTCGCCAGCGTCTTGATTTCGGGATGCTCGGCTTCTTTGAGCGCTTGCTGAGCCATTGTGATGGCACCCTGGTGATGCATGATCATGCTGTCGATAAACAGCGCATCATAGGGTGCATTTGTACCCATCGCTCCATGATTCATAGCGCCCATGCTATCGGCGGTTGGAGCGCTCGTAGCAGTCATCTCCGTGGCCGCCGGAGCGACAGCCGGACTCACGGCCTGTGTCGGGGCCGGAGCGGTCGCCGATGGTGTGCCACATGCCGCCAGCAGCAGCGTTCCTATCACCATCAGCGCGGCGAATGTCGTTTCTTTTCGCATCGTGTGATTCATCCTTTCCTGTGATGTCTGTCACGAATAAACCATACCCTGAACACTGCGTGTGGGTCAAATCCTGCCACAAGAGCACCATTCGAATGCAGAAACATCTGGCGATTGTGTATGTTTTGACGAATGCGTGTGGTATTTCCCACACACGCAGCGCCGCACAGCCCGCGCTTGTAGCATATATCTGACGCCACGCGATCTGATTGCAGCCCGCTTGACCGCATGGTACGATGCCACCCATGGTCAAAGGAGCACGCAATGCAGATCATCCCTCGCGCACCGACAACTACCACTCTACGTCCCGTACTGCAGGATCCGGCGATCTGGTGTGTGATCGTCATACTGGGCCTGGTGACCATGCTGCACTATCTGACGGATATGCACCTGATTCCGTACCATTCGATCTACCGCAGCCTGTATTACATCCCAATTGCGATTGCTGCGGTTCGCTATGGTCGCCGAGGCGGCATCCTCACCGCACTCACAACCAGCATCCTGTATATTCCGCATGTCGTGCTCTCATGGGCAATGATGCCAGCGGATGCGTTTAATGATCTGTTGGAGAATGTCATCTTTCTGTTCGTTGGAGCCTTTGCTGGACATCTTGCTGATGCTGAACGAATCCAGCGCCAACGTGCGCAGGAGGCGGCGCTGCAACTGGCCACCGCGAACACGCGCCTCCAGGAGCAGGCCGATCTGGCCGAGCGTATGCGCGCGTCGGTCACATCAATCCTGGAAAGTCTGGGAACCGGCGTGATCACCGTCGATCAGTCGCGGCGGCTGACCACCGCCAATCGGGTGGCCCGTACCCTGTTCAACGAACTTGCCGCCGATCAGGAGGGTCTGCCTGATGCGATCCAGAACTATCTGACCACCGGAGGCCGTGGCTATCGGCAGATTGCCGCAGGAACACGGACCCTCGGGCTGCGGGGTGCGGCATTGCATGGCCTGCGCGATGAGGTACTCGGCACCGTGCTGGTGGTTGATGATTTGACCGAGATTCGCCATTTAGAAGAGCAAGTCCAACGTTCACAGCGGCTGGCAGCACTTGGTAGGCTGGCTGGTGGATTAGCGCATGAGATCCGCAACCCACTCGCGATTGTGCGTGCCGCAGCGCAAATGCTTCAGCGCGAACTTGAAGCGACGACGTACAGCGAGTATACCCTGGTTATTCAAACCGAGATTGATCGGGTTGATCGGCTGATCGAACAGTTGCTGGCCTATGCGCGCCCACGCATGCTGGCACGCAACCCGATCAAGAGCACGGATCTGATCGAACGCACGCTTCAGCTGACGCGGGCCTATGCCACCCAACAGCACGTCACCCTCAGTGCCCGGATCGGCGATGTGTCGTTCAGCTTTGTTGGTGACGCAGAACTCCTCCATCAGGCACTCGTGAATCTGCTGATGAATGCGATCCAGGCCACATCCGCTGGAGGAGCAGTGTGCGTCATGGCGCAGGCACGTGAAGGTACCATCCAGCAACCGATGATCGAGATTGTTGTGCGTGATACTGGGCGCGGCATCGCACCGATTGATCACGCACGGATCTTTGATCCATTCTTTACCACCCGCGATGATGGTGTTGGCCTGGGGCTGAGTATTGTGCAGGAAATCGTCCAGGATCATGGCGGAACGATTGACATCACCAGCGAGCTTGGCGTGGGAACCATTGCGACGATCCAATTGCCATGTGAATCCAGCCTATTCGCGGCAGGCAGCGAGATTGAGGCGACACGATGACCCGCACCATCTTACTCATTGATGATGAGCAGAACCTGCGCTGGGTGCTCGCAAAGGCACTGGAGCAGGCCGGCTACACCGTCCATACCGCGCCCAATGGTGATGAAGGACTCGCACTGCTTGCGCGTGAACCAATTGAGCTGGTGTTGCTCGATCTGAAACTGCGTGGCGAGGATGGCTTAACGGTGCTGCGGCGGCTGCACGAACGACGTTCCGATCTGATGGTCATGCTGCTGACGGCCTATGGAACGGTGGCAACTGCTGTTGAGGCCATGCAGCTGGGGGCCATTGATGTACTGCGTAAACCATTTGATCTGGAGGAGATTGTCTTTAAGATCGCCCGCGGACTGGAGCGCCGGGCGCTGCAACAGGAAGTGGCGCGCCTGACCGCCGCCCAGCGTCAGTTGCCAGCCCTTGAGGATCTGGTTGGTGCCGATCCAGCCTGGCAACGCTTAATTACTCATACCATTCAGATCGCCAGGCAGCCTGAGCATGTCCTGATTATCGGTGAACCAAGCACCGGACGCACGACGATTGCGCAGTCTATCCATGCCGCCAGCGCTCACGCAGCTGCGCCCCTGGTACTCGTGGATCTGGATCTGTATCAGCCAGATGCCCATATTCCCACCTTGTTTGGCAATGGTGCCAATGGCAGATGGGCCGCAGCAGGCAGTGGATCGCTGATCATCCGTGGATTAACCAGTGTGTCGCCTGCGGCTGCGGTGCTTACCGAGTACATCCTGCTGCAGCACGATGGGGGTGGCCCACGCCTGCTGCTGATCAGCGAGCCAGGCAGCCAAGTACCAGAGGAACTTACCCGTCGTGTTCCACTACGCTTGACACTTCCGGCATTGCGTGATCGGCCAGGCGATTGTGCGTTGTTTATCCAGCACTTTGCCCAGGGGCGATCAATCAGCGCGAGCGCTCTGGTCTGCCTCGAACGCTATCATTGGCCTGGCAATATTGCCGAGTTACGGGGTGTTATCCAACGTGCATGCCAACTCGCCGGCGATTCGATTATTGACACCACCCACCTGCCAGTACTGTTGCAACACCTGCCAACGATGGCGACGACCGAACCGATCCAACTGCCGCCGGAGGGTGTACGGCTTGAAGCGGTTGAGCAATCACTGATTCGCCAGGCGCTCATTCGGG
>JBBQSD010000262.1:0-3407 GCA_038214135.1 Chloroflexales bacterium
GGGGGGGGGCGCCCCCCCCCCCCCCCTACCTGGGATGGCGCTTGGCAGCCTGATTCTGAAAGAATACGTCTCACCCAATTGCACATCGACATGTTCAGCTGATCACTTCAAGTGGTACACTATGCATCCTCATCGAGAGTAGCCCACATCATGAAAGCGATCAGCATGTATCTTGTGCAAATCCTGTTGCCACTATATACAAACGAGCGTCAACTCTTTCCGGATGATGCCTATGAGCGGGTTCGTGAGACATTGACCGAGCGTTTTGGCGGCGTTACGGCCTATCAGCGCTCACCGGCCCTCGGGCACTGGAAACAAACCGATGCGGTGACAATCCGCGATGATATTGTGATCTTTGAGGTGATGCTGGAACAGCTGGATCGCACCTGGTGGTCGGGCTATCGTGAGCAACTGCGCCTGGCCTTTGGGCAGGATAAGTTGATCGTGCGGGCGCTGCCGTTGGAGCTTATGTAAGTGCTGATGCGTGATCGATTAAACCATAGACGTGCGGCATTGCGTCTCTAGGTCCTGTGCTATACCGTTCGCGCCCCTCTCCCGGAATGGGAGAGACTTTCAGGTGTAGGGTTTCAGGCCCGTGCTGATCTCCCCTCGCCCCAGCGTGGGAGCGGGGGTCAGGGGATCAGCGCAGCAGGACGCCTTCGACCAAAACCCTACACATGAGAGGGGTTGGGGTGAGGGGTCGGCATTCTGACTCCTGAATCCTGGCTTCTGACTCCTAGGCTAATACAGCTTGCCCTCGCGCTTCGCACCGGTATAATCGATATACACGGCCTTGGTTTCGGTATAGAAGTTAAACACTTCGCTGCCCTGCTCGCGTGGGCCGATGCCGGTGTTCTTCATGCCACCAAATGGCATCTGTGCCTCGCCACCAAGCGTTGGTGAGTTGACGTGTGTGATGCCGGTTTCGATCTCATCGATATAGCGGAACACGCGGGTCATGTCACGGGTATAGATACTGGAAGTCAGGCCAAATTCAGAGCTATTGGCCACTGCCATAGCTTCCTCAAAGCTCTCGACCCGAATGACAGACAGGACTGGCCCGAACACTTCTTCGCAATGAATACGCATCTCTGGCCGCACCCGATCAAAGATTGTTGGCTGGACGAAGAAGCCCTTGCTGAGCGCACCCTCACTGGCACGCTGCCCGCCAAACAACAATTCGGCACCCTCGCCCTTGGCGACATCAATATATTCGAGCACTTTCGACATCTGGCTTTCATCAATGCTTGGGCCCATGTCGATCCCATCCTCAAGGCCATTGCCCAAGCGCATCTTCGATGCACTATCGACAATCTTTTCGAGGAAGGCATCGGCGACTGGGTGCATCAGAATGACCCGACTGGTGGCCGTGCAGCGCTGGCCTGTCGAACCAAATGCGCCATTGGCGACACCAGCAACGGCCAGATCCAGATCGGCATCTTCCATCACAATCACCGGATTCTTGCCGCCCATCTCGCATTGTGCCCGAATACCACGGGCCGCTGCCTGACGATAGACCCCCAGGCCGATTTCGGTTGAACCAGTGAACGAAACTGCCCTGACGGCTGGATGATCGATGATTGCCGTGCCAACCTCAGCGCCACTGCCAAAGACGATATTGAGCACGCCGGGAGGCAAGCCAGCATCAATAAAGCACTGGGCGATCAATTCGGCACTCTCGGGCGTGAGCGTTGCTGGTTTGAACACAACCGTATTGCCCGAAACAAGCGCAGGCGCTATCTTCCAGACTGGAATAGCAACCGGGAAGTTCCATGGGGTGACAAGCGCGACGACGCCAAGGGGTTGCCGGAAGGTGTAGCCGAAATTGTCGGCCAATTCGAGCGGGATCGTTTCGCCACCGAGACGGCGACCCTGGCTGCCACAGAATTCGGCAATATTGATCGAGCGCTGCAGTTCGCCACGCGCCTCGGTCAGAATCTTGCCCTCTTCACGCGTCAGCACCCGTGCGATCTGCTCGCGCCGTTCGGACATAATCTGGGCTGCGCGTGAGACAATTGCGCCCCGTTGCGGAGCCGGAGTTTTACGCCATGTCTGAAATGCCATTGCCGCAGCCTCAACCGCTGCAACAGCTTCGGCGCGGGTTGCCAGCGGCACCTCACCGATGATGTCATCGGTATTGGCCGGATTGATATTGGTAAAGCGCCGCGCTGAGGTTGAAACCACCCACTCGCCACCAATCAAGTTGCGGTATGTTGTCATCATCATTCCTTTCGTCTACAGTTCGTGGGCATATTATAGCGCGTTACGGAGCAACAAGCGCTTCGGCAGCTTCACGATAACCAGCCGCCCGATGAAGATAGTGGCGGGCACTCGGGCTGGCCTGAATATCGGCAGGCTGAACGATACCCTGATTATGCCAGGCGGCCAGCGTTTGCCAGCTTATAGCAACACCCTCATAGCGGGCACGATACACACCTCGTTCAAGATTCGCCGCCAGATATTCCACGGCAAGTGCAGGCTGGCTGATTTCCGCATTGACGGCAGCATACAGTGTGTGCTGATCGCTAAAAGCATGTGGATTGATTCTGGTTCCCTGTACCACAATTGGCACCACAAGAACATCGGAAGTTCCCGGCAGTGGCAGTTCGTGGCGCAGCATTTCCACAGCAACCGATGGGCGCAGATTCGACGGCCAGACAGTCAGATCGCTGCCGGTCGCCTGGTTCATGTCGATCTGGGCCATCTGGTAGGCTGGCGTGACGATCTGCAACGGCGGGATGGCATCTTCCAGCCAGCCAAAGTGTTCATTATACAGAATCTGAGCGATCACCGCCGCAAACTCGCGATCATCCATGCCAGAGAGTTCAGGGCGATTATGGCGTTTGGCAGCATCCAGAATAACAGGGCGCAGATCCTGCATCTGGCGTTCGAACTCTGGCCGGATATAGGCATGGCTCGGCGACTCTGGCTGCATCGCCTGCCGCAGATCAACAAAAAGCGCTGAGGTCAGCGCCAGCATCATCGCAAGCAGCACCCGCGCTGAGACGCGCACCAACATCGTCCCTCGCATGGTTAATAATTTTCTTGTAGCAATCCTATCGAATTTGTGCAGAGGGAAGAATTTTTCTTGGGGCGCAGCCCCAAACCCTACTCGCGCTGACGCGTGTGCATAACCAATTTAGGATTGCCATACCGCCCAATCGGCGGCCTCAAACAGTATACACTGCTCTTTGGGTTGCGCGCCCATCGCAAGGTTGATACGGGTGTAACGGAATGTTCCGCATTGCGGCAGCGTTGGCATGGCGATGGGGTCGGGGCGGTTCGCGAACCGCCCCGCCGGCCATGGTTGGTCGTTGCACCAGCGCATGCAGAAGAATCCCTCACACCCGGGTGTTACCTTCTTTTATTCTTGAGGCTCTGCCCCCGAACCCCCCCACAGTGACGAT
>JBBQSD010000263.1:0-3344 GCA_038214135.1 Chloroflexales bacterium
CCGCGCAGAGCCCCTCTCCCCGCAGTGGGAGCGGGGTTGGGGTGCGGGGAAAGAATGGCACCGCCTGTTATTTGAAAGGTATTGGGCCTAGCTTCTATTGTTCTGGCACCTCCCGCATCTGCAACAGGGGCGAACACACGATCCATAGTACCGAACCTCCTGCAACGATGGCAGCACACACCAGCGCGCCACGAACACCAAGCGCCGCAACTAATGGACCAGTGGCAAATGCACCCAATAGCGCCGCAGCAGTTGGTAGCAGGTTGAATGTCGCTCCAACCCGCCCAAGCAAGCGTGGTGGCACAATTGCCTGACGCAAACTGATCTCATTGATGCCATAGATAGCGTGTGCAACATCGGAGAGCTGTGATACAAGCAAGAGGGCGAGTGCTGCTGAACCGGCTGCTAGTGGGATCAATCCGGTTGTTATGCTACTGAGCAAAATCGCGCCAGCAAGTGTCCATCCCAGGCCAATATTGCGGGCAACTCGTTCGGCAAGGAGTGCGCCAATCAGCGCCGCCGCACCACCAACCCCGATTGTCAGTCCCACCAATGCTGGCGAAAACCCCAACTCGCGGATCAGATAGAGATCATAGAGCGAGCCGATCACGCCACCAACTAGCCCACCCGTGACCTTTTGCCCAAGCAGCGCAACCAACCGCCGATCCCCAAATGTCGCACGTAGCCCTTCCACCACTTCCAACCAGAGATCTGGTGCATTTTCTGGTTCAGGGTGCGGTTCGGGCGTTCGAACCTGCCAGAGTGCCCATGCCGATACCAGAAACGAACAGGAATCAGCCAGGACTGCCAATGGTGCATTGATCACCTGAACCAGCACTCCGCCAAGCGGCGGGCCAGCGACTTCGGCCAGCGATTCACTGGCACTCAACTTACTGTTGCCATCGGTCAATTGTTCACGCTGAACAACCGATGGAAGATAGGCGTGATAGGCCGTTTCAAACACCACTGTTAATGCTGTCGCCAGTGCCGCAACAAGATACAATAGTTCGATCCGCAGTTGGCCAAGCACGAACGCAATTGGTATAGAAAGTAACAAGAGCGCTCGGCCCAAATCAGCAGCAATGAGTAATGGTCGTCGTCGGACACGATCAATCCACGCGCCAACAGGAAGGCTGAGCAATAGCCCTGGCAGCAGGCTTGCCGCCGTGAGTAACCCAAGCTGGGCTGGAGTTGCCAACAATATCAGCAATGCGGTATAGCGCACTGCTCCGCCACCGATATGTGATCCAAACAGAGAGACCGTCTGTCCGGCCCATAGTTTCAGAAAATCCGGGCTGCGCCACAGACCAACACGCGCTCCACGCATGGCTCTACTCCTCACGTTCTACAACAAAAAGCCACAGGTACACAAACCTGTGGCCACGTATCAGCATAGGACAACATCACAATGCGAACGCAGAGGCGAGTGTTTCTAAGCACACGAGGCGCGAAGCATCGAACATGTTGGAAGCTGATGTTAGGTTGTCACCGGTCGCAATCTATAGAAAATACAATGCGCCGGATGTTGTGAAGAGCAAGCCCATTGCGGACCGCCCCTCCTTTCTGTATATGAGAAGGGTGCTAGAGCATACTATACGCATAATTCGCAGCTTGGAAATGGGGCGAAAGGCGGAAATAATCATCGGCAATCCGGTATAATAGATCTATCCTATCGAGGCAGAGGCTATAATGCTTCGATCTTTCATTCTTCCACAGCTATGTGAGTATTCATGATTTCTGAGCATGCAATAACAACAGCGCAAGTTCCATTCGCCGGGCCAGATGTGCCAGCCGAGAATCTGATTAATGCCTGTGTCCATTGTGGGCTATGCCTCTCATCCTGCCCAACCTATCGTGAGACTGGCCTGGAGATGTTTTCCCCACGCGGGCGCATCTACCTGATGCGTTCGGTCAGTGAGGGGCGTTTTGGGATGGAGAGCGAGGTTTTTCAGCAGCAGATGGATGCTTGCCTGAATTGCCGCGCCTGCGAAGCCGTCTGCCCAAGTGGTGTGCAGTATGGTGCCATCCTGGAAGCCTCACGAACACAGATTGAACAGGCTCGCGCCGATGGGCGTCTGCCCGAAGCTTCTCTTCCAGTACGAACACTGCGTGGGGCGGTGTTTGGGGTGTTATTCAAACGAATGGCCGCCTTCCGTCTGTTCTCACGTGCCATGTGGCTGTATCAACGCAGTGGCATTCAAGCCATGGCCCGCCAGTTGGGTATTCTGAAGGCATTGGGGCTGGCCGAAACCGAACGGTTGCTGCCGACGATCAGCGACCGCTTCACCATTCCACTGGATCAAACCTTTCCCGCTGCTGGCCAGGCGACCAAAACGGTTGCACTACTCACCGGATGCATTATGTCGACAGTTTTTGCGGATGTGCATGCGGCGACGATCCGGGTGCTACGGCGCAACGGCTGTACTGTCGTATTGCCAAAGGCGCAGGGCTGTTGTGGCGCATTGCACTCCCATGGCGGCGATTTAGCCGGGGCGCGTGAACTGGCGCGCAAGAATATTGCGGCATTTGAAGGATTGCATGTTGATGCGATTATTGTCAATGCGGCCGGGTGTGGCTCCACCCTCAAAGAATATGGGCATCTGCTACATGATGATCCGGAATGGGCGGCGCGGGCGGTAGCTTTTTCCGCCAAGATCATGGATGTGAGCGAATTCCTGGCCGAGCTTGATCTGAATACCCGCGATATGCGGCCATTGCCACTGACAGTCACCTATCAGGAACCATGCCATCTGGCGCATGCCCAGCGGATCAGCGCCGCACCACGGAAACTGATGCGTGCTATCCCTGGCCTGACACTACGTGAGATGCCAGAATCATCACTATGCTGCGGTTCCGCCGGGATTTACAATGTCACCCAGCCCGAAATGGCGGCCCGCCTCGGCAAACGCAAGGTTGATCACGCGCTCTCAACCGGTGCAGATGTGATTGTTACTGCCAACCCTGGTTGCCATCTGCAATTGGTTGGCGAGCTCCGCACGCGTGATTCACAGGCTCGCGTTCTGCATATTGTTGAGGTGATCGACATGGCCTATGGTGGGGCATCATAATGACTACCGGTAGATGCTCCATTCGTTTCCGGCATCGACGACAATAACTGTGGGGCGGTTCACGAACCGCCCTACCCGAATTGCACGTCTCAGTGGGCGGTTCACGAACCGCCCCCCGAATTGCAACCTATCTATTCACCCGGTCGGCTGCCAAGGGTCATCTGGATGCGCTGTTCCTGGCCGGCGCGATTGACAGTCATTTCCACAAGATCACCGACCGAGGCATTTAATTCGAGGTAGCTGACAAGATCATCAGCATTCACGACCTTCATTCCA
>JBBQSD010000264.1:0-3290 GCA_038214135.1 Chloroflexales bacterium
GGAACGATCATTGCCGTTAATGATGCCTGGGAACACTTCGCACGCACGAATGGCGACCCCATGCTCAAGGTAACCGGCGTTGGCGTTAATTACCTCGATGTCTGCCGCCACGCTGCTATGCACAGCCGCGATACTCAGGCCGCGCTTACATTGGCTGGCATCCAGGCACTGATCGATGGGGTGCAATCCCATTTTACCCTGGAATATGGCTGCCAGACGCCAACAGAACTGCTGTGGTTTGTTTTGCAAGCCATGCCGTTGGCCGATCAGCGTGGCGTTGTTGTGGCACACGAGGATATCACCGAGCGCAAGCGGGCCGAACAGGCGCTGCAGGAGAGTGAGGCCCGCTACCGGCTGATCACCGAGAATACGCACGACTTGATTAGCATGACTGATCAGGATGGGCACTTTATTTATGTTAGCCCTTCGTATCAGCCCGTGCTTGGCTATGATCCGCCCACACTGATCGGACGATCGGCGATAGATCTGGTTCACGGCGATGATCAGATAGCTATGCAGCATGCCACACACCAGATCCGCAACACCGATGCGGCTCAGGCCACGCAGCGCTGGCACCATGCCGATGGATCGTGGCGCTGGATCGAGGTGCAGATCACGACTGCTGTGCAACAGGGTATGGCCTATTGGGTGGCGATCGGCCGCGATATCACCGAGCGCAAACGGATTGAGGCCCAGTTCTTCCAATCCCAGAAGATGGAAAGCATCGGGCAACTTGCGGGCGGAATTGCCCACGATTTCAATAATATGCTCTCGGTCGTTATTGGCTTTATTGGCAGTGCCCAGGAGGATCTGCCCCACGATAGCCCGGCACAGCGTGCATTAAAAACCGCAGAGGAATCGGCCTGGAGAGGTGCCCGGCTTACCCGCCAGCTTCTCACGTTTGCGCGCAAACAGATCGTTGAACTACGGGTGCTGAACCTCAATACGGTGATCGTTGATCTGAACAACATGCTCCGGCGGCTGATTGGCGAAGACATCGAACTCGTGACGTTACTCGCATCTGATCTCGGGTACGTCAAAGCTGATATCGGCCAACTCGAGCAGGTCATTACGAACCTGGTGGTGAATGCACGCGATGCCATGCCAAATGGTGGCAAACTGATCGTAAAAACCAGCACTATCGTCCTAGAAGGCACCACTGCCCAACAACAGAATCTCCCAACTGGCCGATATGTCGTACTGGCAATCAGCGATACCGGCAGCGGTATGGATAGCGAGGTGCTGCAACATATCTTCGAGCCGTTTTTCACCACCAAGGAGGCTGGCAAAGGCACCGGGCTGGGGCTGGCAACCTGCTATAGTATCGTCAAACAACACAGCGGAGCTATTCAGGTCGATAGCGCAATCGGACATGGAACAACATTCACAATCTATCTTGCGTGCGTCGAAGCAACCGCTGCCATCGTCCAAAGCGCCGAGCCTGTGGGTGCGCCGCGTGGAACCGAGACGGTGCTGCTGGTGGAAGATGAGCCATTGGTGCGTGAGTTGGAGCGAGCCATTCTCAACGAACAGGGCTATATCGTGCTGGAGGCCACCAATGGCGAGGAAGCCTGGCGGATCGTCCAGGCACCCGGCAAAGCAGCCATCACCCTGCTCATCACCGATCTTGTGATGCCACAGATGGGCGGGAAAGCGTTGGCCGAACTTGTCCTTGAGCACTACCCCAGTATCATGGTTCTGTTTGTTTCTGGATATACGATTGATGCGATTGACCATACCCACGCCGAGATGAACTTCCTGGCCAAGCCATTCACACGGGAGACATTTGCCCGTAAGGTGCGCGAGATCCTCGATTCGTGAGGCACTTTTTGCCCTCACCCCTGACCCTCTCAAGTAGAGAGTTTTTACCCGAAGGCATTCCACATCTCTACACAGATGAATACGGGCAGGAATTGATTGGCCTGCGCGCCGGAGAGCAGCACAGCCTCCTCACTATCGAATTCAATGAGGAGGCAATCCAATATCAAGGAGCAGATCAATGATCCAAGCGCAACGACCGAACCCACAGGAACACAACCCGTACTATGGCACATACATCCGCCTGGTGCCAGATGGCAATATTCTGCAGACACTCGCACGGCAACACGAGGACACACAGGCATTACTGCGCGGGCTCAGCGATGCAAAGGCACGTTGGCGGCCAGCACCAGCCGAATGGAGCGTCAAGCAGGTCGTTGGTCATCTACTCGATACAGAACGTGTCTTCGCGTTTCGGGCACTCTGGCTTGCCCGTGGCGATACACAAGCGCTGCCTGGCTTCGATCAGGATGCATGGATGCAACATACAGATTTCGATGCACAGCCACTCGCGGATCTCCTGGCTGAATGGGCGCACTGCCGTGCCAGCAATATTAGCCTGTTTACTGGCATTGCTGACGCAACCTGGCTTCGCAGTGGCACAGCCAGTGACAGCACCAATACCGTACGCACGTGGGTATGGTGTACCGCCGGCCACGAACTGCACCATATCGAATCGCTGCGAACCGTCTATCGCGAGGCAGTTATGTAAGAGCAGATTTGCGCGGGGTTCCGCACCCGCACCCACGTCCGGGAACCGTTCCACGCAGGACGTGTTTTTGCGGGAACCGTTCCCCCACCCCTGCTGCGCCTCCCCTTTCCAGTGGGAGAGGCGCGGGGGTAAGGGCGGCCAGGCGCTGCGGCACCCAGAGGGTACCCGACCCGTAATGGATGTCTTTTGCTCTTTCACGCCTCTTGATCATGCCTCGGCTGCGAATCGGCAAACGATGTGCATTGAATATGATCGCACCGCAATCAATGCATGTTGGGGCGTATCGTATACGCCCACCATGATGGCCCATTGAATCCCACTACGCCCGGTTTTGCCTCCTCGATGATCTGCATTCAACCATCAGAAGTTCAATCAGAACTTGATGATCGTGCCGCCCATATCTTCGTAGCTGGTCAGTGATGGCCCCCAACTTGTACCATTCCACCACTTGTGGTACAGCCGTGAATTGGTGCCAACAACGAACACATCCAATCGGTTTGGCCCCCAGGCGACAACCTCAGGCGAACCAACAATTGTGCCACCCATGTCTTCGTAACCCGTCAGTGATGGCCCCCAACTTGTACCGTTCCACCATTTGTGATACAGCCGTGAATTGGTGCCAACAACGAACACATCCAATCGGTTTGGCCCCCACGCGGCAACCTCAGGCGAACAAAAAATAGTGCCGCCCATATCTTCGTAACCCGTCAGGGATGTACCGAAGCGAGACCCATACCAACACTTGTTTGACAGCGGAGTA
>JBBQSD010000265.1:0-3282 GCA_038214135.1 Chloroflexales bacterium
AATGACCAGAGAAACCAGATCCTCCCCCACAGCCCCTTGCGCCACATCCTCCCAATCAATAGCCACTGTCTGTATCGCACCATCCAAAGCTTGCCGAGGAAACAGGTTGACATGACAGGCATCGCGATGACAAACTGTTTGCGGCAGGCGATCAAGGCTGGCAAAAAAGATTTCTCGATCATGCCAGAGTGCCATGATTCGTTGGGTGGTATCAGTCGGCAGAAATCGTTGCACCAATGGATCATGTTGCACGCGGGGCAATTGTTCCACAAAGATGGATTGCATCTCATGCGCCTGGGCACGGTGCAGATCTTTCCCCAGCCACGAATTAGCAAGCCAGGCCTTGTTCTGTAAACCATCCCCAGTAAATTGACCGATGTGTCCAGCTATCAGACAATACCGCTCGGTTGACCAGCGAACCTGCTCAGCGTCGCCCACATCTTCCAGCCAGAGCCAGAACTCATTATCGGCATATTGAATCACATCGAAACAGCGCGGCGCGACCAACTGGCCCTTTAATTGCCGCAAGAATCCAGATTGGTACACGAGTGGTTCCCGTTTCCAATAGCGTTGATTGGATGGCTGGCTTCGGTCAATCGGTTCTGTTCCTGAATGATGGACAACTTTGAGGATGAGCGACCATGGAAAAGGTCCATCCGCTGTCATCGCCGTGCCATGGAATCGATAGAGGAGCCCAAAGGTGCCCTGATGGATTCGTTCACTCTTTCGTTCCAAAATGCCAACAGCCTGAGCGGGCAGAAGCTGCTGGATGTAGGAAAGCAACTTCTGATCACTCAGCGTATGAACGCGTGTCTCTAGATCGTTATGGGTCATCAATCTCTACCGATTTCACGGGATGTACGCCCGCTATTCCTCCGCCCATGATAGCACGGAGGTCAAGGACTCATCCGAGCTGGCAGGAAGGTAAGGACATTATAGTCCACGGCAGTGCCACGCTGGTGCAAACACTCAGGCAGCAGCATCTGGTGGATCGCTATCGGCTGCTGGTCTACCCAGTGGTTGTGGGCAATGGCAAGCGGCTATTCAACGAGGGTATCACCACTACGTTGAAGCTGCTCGAATCACAGTCGTTCAAATCAGGCGTGGTAGCGCTCGTCTATGAACCAGATTATACATAAGCTCCGCAATACCGCCAAAATGGGTCGAATGCTGTTGGCCCTACAATCCTCATGGAAATGGGCGGCAGACATGCCGTCCGTGCCAATATAGTGGGCGCACGGCTACATTGGCAAACTCGCCCGTGCTTCCTCACATTCTGCATCAATACCTGCTGGATGCAAGAACATCGTTTCATCGTGCCGCAGCTGCTGCGACTCAAGCCAGGAATCGACCAACTGGAAGTTCTGGCAGCAATGGTCGATCTCCTGGTAAATCATACGTGTTGGCTGCCCGCTGTGAAGGATGGTCATTGACGCGATCAAAGCTTCGGTGTGCGGTAGAGTGTCTTTCCACCCACGCGGATCTCCACATCCACAAGGTACGGGGCAATACCCGTGAGGCTCGGTTCCAGGCCCAGGCCCGGCCCATCGGGCAAGTGAAGATACCCATCGGCATCGGGAACGAGGTGCTCACTGGTGATATCCAGCGCTAGTTGGCGTGGTTCGACAGGATATTCGCAGATTGCATCTGGCTCACTGGCGGCAAAGGGTTGCAGTGAGGCACTGAGCGCCAGGTGCGAGGTAAAGGTATGATTAACATAGGTGACGCCACGTGCCCTGGACAGCTCAGCGATCCGGCGTGCGACAGAGATTCCGCCGATCCGCCCTGCATCAATCTGAATATAGCCCAGATCGGCATGATCGATCATCTGCTCGGCCATATGATAGGTATGGCAGCCTTCACCACCGGCTAGCCGTACCGATCCCGCTAGTGCCGCAAGGCTTCGGTAGGCAGCGAGTGCCCCAGAGATAAATGGCTCCTCCAGCCACACAACCCGGCAGGCGTGGAGAGCATCGAGCCGTAGCGCCGCAGCCTCGACATCATCCAGCCAGATGGTGCCTGCATCAATCAGCAGCACACCATCTTCGCCAAGGCCCTCGCGCGCGGCAAAAACTTGGTTCGCATCATCCTGATTCGTACCACGGCCATACGGCCCCCAGCCAAACTTTGCCGCCCGATAGCCCAGCGCTCGCACATTGCGTGCCTTTTGCAGCGTCTCCGCAGGCGTATCACCGAACAGCTGCGATGCATAGGGCAGCTTCGGCGTCGCGCTGTGATCGCCAAGCAGCCGGTAGACTGGCTCACCACGCTGCCGCCCGACGAGATCCCACAGGGCGATATCGATCCCCGAGAGCGTATGATCGGCCTGCAATAGATCCAGGCTCTGCGCCCGCACCAGATCACCAATGCGGCGGATATCGTCCGGCCCATCGATCCGTTGGCCGAGAACCGAGTCACGCACGGGCTTGCATGCACTATGCGACATCGGACAGACGAAGCTGGCAATCGAGACTAGCGGCGCAGCCTCGCACTCGCCCCAGCCGATATGTTCGCCTGCCTGCACCCGTACCAGCAGCGCATCCTGGCTACCATCACCAATATCCAGGATCTCTGGCATCGAGAGATAGTAGAAATCAACAGCATCGATCTTCATTACACCAGCACCGGCTCTTGCCACACCAGGCTTCCGGGCGTCAGGATGGCGCGTTGGCGCTCGCTGACTGCCGCCAGCGTTTCTGATCGGGGAGCGTAGCCTGGCCAGGGGCCAGCATCGGCGCGGCCAAAATTCACAATCAGCGTGATGCGGGTCTTCTCCGATGGATTTGGCCTGCCATTGTGGAGTAAGGCCTCATTAAACACAATGATGTCACCGGCGCGAACATCATCAAAGATATGCTGTCCAGGCAGATCGATGCGCTTGGTATCAATCTCATAATGGGCTGTGTGCGATCCAGGGACAACGACAAACTCGCCCTGGCGTGTTCCTACGTCGGTCAAACAATAGAAGACTTTGACCATCGGGCAGATGAACTGCCCATCCACGACATGCCCAGTTGGGTGTGCCTGTACGCCACGGTGCCACTGCCCGCCATTATAGCCAGGATAGGTGAAGTACAGATCGTTATCGATATGTCGGTAGTCCGCACCAAGCAATTCGGCCAGATACAGTGCCGTCACTGGATGATCAAGCAGCCGTGCAAAGCGCACATCCGCATCGATCAGGCGTGAGAGCGGGCGGTTGAGTTGGTGGGCAGCATATGCTGGATCCTCATTGATCGCCGCAATATCCTTGCCCATGTTCTCCTCAACCAGGCGTAGAAG
>JBBQSD010000266.1:0-3235 GCA_038214135.1 Chloroflexales bacterium
GGGCATACCAACGCTGGTCATCTTCAAGAATGGCCGTGAGGTGGAGCGGCTGGTTGGCGCACGCACGAAGCGGCACTACCAGCAGCGTTTCGATGCGTTGCTTCACGCTGCGGGTTGATGGACATTGCGCACTATGCCCCGCAGGCTAAGCCTGCGGATGCAGAGGCATCGTTCACGCTAGATGCGATAGGCATTCTGAACTGCTGCCAAACCACGCTTGGCAACATCGAGCGCATTTTCAGATCCATAGCTGGTCATAAATACTTCCAGTGAAAGGTAGCCACGATAGCCAGCCCGATTGAGGATGTTGGCAAGCTCGTGCGATGGTGCGATTCCAGCGCCAGGAAACACACGGTCGGCATCGGTGATCTGTTCGCGCCCTGGCATTGCGGGGTAATCATTCACATGAACAATGCCGATTGCTGCACCATTCAGGTACGAAAGGCTGTGCAGATCGGTTCCGCCTGTATACATATGGAATGGGTCAAGCAGGATTTTCACGTCGGGCAAGCCGCTTTCCATCGCAATGAACACTGCTTCACTGAGCCTGGAAAGTTTGCTGGCCCGCCCCCAAAACTCCAGATATGGGTCAATCCCAATTGCATGAGCTAACTTTGCCAACTGTACATAATGGCCAGCCATCGATTCAAGCGACATTCCTGCTACATTACCATATGGCGGCGCGGCAACTGCCGGGCAACCCAATTCAGCCAGTATCCGCATTTCGCGCTCGGCTTGTTGAAGGCCCTGTTCGCGTGTTGCTTCGTCGGCATCTGCCCATGTGAAAAAAGCGATTGCATTAACGACGGCAATGCCGGTATCGCGAATATACGCACGCAGATCGGCGATCTTCGCGCCAGTTGCCAGATACGCCTCAATATCCTTGACCCACAGCTCGATCCCGTTATAGCCTGCTTCGGCAGCGATCTGTACCTGTTGTTTGATATCGAGTTCAAATGGAAATAATGTCGATGCGTTGATCGCCGTTTTGAACGGGAAAGCCTCAGATGTCATCTCAAGTACCTTTATTTCTGTTTGCTATAGAATGATCGCACCTATGAATCGAGCTGATTATCAGTCAATCCAGGTGGTAGTGGCGCAGGCCGTTCACAGCGAGAAGTGATTGTAACATGCCGCTCGGTACGCGAGGACTCGAAGATGCCCAGGGTGATATCGAGCACATGGCTAGCCAATTCGCCATTTGCGCGATGCGCTCTGCCAGAACGAATTGCATGGGCCATATCCGCAATGCCGAGCCCACGGCTATTCTCACGAAATCCATGCGAATAGGGTTGCTCGATGATCGACCCATCACGCCGTTGGATGCGGATTGTGCCATCGAACATGTTTGGATCGGGCGCATATAATATGCCATCGGTTCCATAGATTTCGAGCCGTGGCATATAGCCAAAGCTCTCCTTTGCCGCCTGGAGTGTCGCAATCGCACCGCTTGCGAAATCGAGTGTTGCAGCAGTGTTCATTGGTGCTGCGATGGGCACGATCTCACCATAGCGCGGCGATTGTGGGTTTGTGACAGTAATTGCCTCACGAACCTGGTTTGTCGATCCAGCCACCCTGCGAACCGGGCCAAGTAGTGCAACCAGGGCCGTCAGATAGTAGGGTGCCATATCGAACAATGGATCCCAGCCAAGCTGAAGGTAGTACTGGAAATTCGGATGGATGCTATCATAGAAATTGCCCATGAGGATCAGACCACTGGCTGCATAGGGCGTGCCAATCGCTCCATCATCAATCAGCTTGCGGCAGGTTTGTAGCCCACCGCCCATAAACGTATCGGGCGCACAGCCGATCCGCAGCCCCTGTGTGCGAGCAAGCTCGATCACCTGATCGGCATCGGCGCGTGTCAGGGCGAATGGCTTTTCGGTATAGACATGCTTACCGGCCAGGAGTGCCTGGCGGTTCACCTGTGCGTGTACCTGCGGAGATGTTAAATTAACAACAATCTCGATTTCTGGATCGGCAAGCAATGCCTCAACGGTATAGACCCGTTCGATCTGATATTCCGCGGCTCGTTTGCGGGCGAGTTCTGGAACGAGATCTGCGCAGGCGACGACATCGAGAATATCGAACCGCTGCGTACAATTTGTGAGATAGATAGCACTGATCTGACCACAGCCAATCACGCCTACACGTACCTTGCGCATCGATCTCCCTTTCTTGGAGTTGATCAAGCCAACTGTTGATGTTGTGCCCACGCCAAAGATTACCATTCGTGTGCTGTGTGATGGGTGCGACCTGGAAGAGACTAGCCCATTGCATGACATGAATGTGCGAGTCACCATATGGAATCGGCGGTTGCGCTTCGAAGGTCGTTCGTGGCAGAATATAGACCGTTCCCGTACGCCATGGCCGCTGCTGGAGCGCAGTATAGCTGATCGAAAAGAAGTAGAACGGTTCGCCGGGCATGCCCGGCGGCGTGCTCACCCGAATGCACGCGTTGGTGAGCGACATGGGATACTGGTTGCGGTCGAGAATAGCAAAGTAGATTGGCCACAGGCCATCGGAGGCGGCATACACGGCCTCACGGTTGCCAAAGGCGATCATATCCATCGTCTGGCATGGCACCAATGCCTCCAAATCGGGATTGCCAGAGCCATGCAGGAGCACCGGTTTGTGGTCGGCAAGGTAGCAGAGGAACTGCCAGCAGGGAACGGGCAGGGAATGAGGTAGCTCACCGGCTGCGGGAGCAGTTGAAATATGTGTCCATAGTGCCTCATAGGCGGCGATGGTTGTTGCATCGCGTTGGAGCGCTGGCTGTGGGAGATAGTAGCGAGGTATATGCATGAACGCCCTCCATCTCAGCGGTTTGTTCGGGCCTATCGGGCGATTGTGTACAGTGATATTGCTCCCAAATGATAGCACATCTGTCGTGGTGCGCTGATGGTGCGGTTCGACCTTACCCGGAGACACAAAAACCCGCCGCTCCACATTCCGTGAAACAACGGGTATGATTATCGCGAGCTTCTTCACCCACACACTGGAGGCCAAGCCAGCACATAAATGGTGGGAGGGTGTGGCGGGGAGGGAGGGATTCGAACCCTCGATAGGTGTTACCCTATAGCGGTTTAGCAAACCGCCGCACTAGGCCTCTATGCGACCTCCCCATGTGCTTGTTTGGTGTGGCGGAGGGGGTGGGATTCGAACCCACGGACCTTATTGAAGGGTCAATCGTTTTCAAGACGATCGCGTTCAACCGCTCTGCCACCCCTCCAGG
>JBBQSD010000267.1:0-2949 GCA_038214135.1 Chloroflexales bacterium
GGCAGACACATCGGTCGGCACCTACACGATGACCGGTATGGACAGGTGCGTGATACACTCTTTCCACAGAGATCGTACTATACCATATCACCAAAAACAGCACGAAAAACGAGGAGCATGTATGCGTGTGTCTATGCTGCCGCTCCTGCAAGCGGCGCAGGCGGGCGGATATGCAATCGGGGCTTTTAATGTCTATAATCTGGAGGGAGTTCAGGCGGTTGTTGCAGCCGCCGAAGCCGAGCGCAGCCCGGCCATCCTACAGATCCATCCCGGTGCGCTGGCCCATGGTGGGCAGTTATTGATTGCACTGTGCCTGGCGGCAGCCGATCAGGCGACGATCCCGGTTGCCGTCCATCTCGATCATGCCGCAACATCCGAGAGTATCCGTGCAGCCCTGGATGCTGGGGTGCCATCAATAATGGCCGATGGCTCGCAGCATTCCTATGATCAGAATCTGGCCTTCACACGCAGCATGGTTGATCTGGCGCATACCTATGGTGCGACTGTCGAGGCCGAACTTGGGCGGCTCAGTGGTAGTGAGGATGGCCTGACGATCCCGGAATATCAGGCACTCCTGACCGATCCGAACCAGGCGGCGGATTTTGTTGCCGAAACCGGTATCGATGCTCTGGCCGTGTGTATTGGCAATGTCCACGGGCGCTATCGCGGCGAGCCACAGCTGGATTTCGAGCGCCTTAGCGCGATTCATGCCGCTGTTGCGGTTCCGCTTGTGCTGCATGGAGCATCTGGCCTCCCTGCGCCACTTGTCGAACACGCAATTGAACTGGGGATCTGTAAATTGAATGTCAACACCGAAATGCGTGCGGCCTATCTGGCAAGCCTGCAAGCGACAGTATCTCAGGCAAAAACACCTGATCTCACCGATCTCATGGGCCGCGCTGTCGCTGCCATGCAGGAAGTCGTTGTCGCAAAGCTGCGCCTCTTCCGCTCAGATGGAACAGTTCGCTCGATCTATCGCGTGTAATGATAGCGCCCTTGTAGGAAATCAACCCGATCATCGGTGGCCAGATACACCAGCCGGTGTTCTTCGGTGATGCGCCGCGACCACAGCCCCGGTGCAACATATTTTAGGGGTTCTGGTTTTCCAATCCCCGTAAATGGGTCGCGCATCACTGCCGCAATCAAATCGAGAATCTTGAGTGCTACCCGCTGGTTCGTCTGTACCCAAAACCGAAGATCCTCGCGAAACTCTGGTTGAAAGACACTCACACGTTCGTATTCTTTAGTCAAGGCCGACCTCAGCCCGCAGACTAGCAATCGATTGGGCCGGGGTCGTTTGCTGTTGGGCGCGGATTAAGGCGCTCAACAGGCGTTCCGCATTGACGGGTGAACGCAAGAGGTGGGCGGTTTCGAGCAGACTCTGCAGTTCATCTGCCGCAATTAACGCCACATCTGCCGCACCACGGCGCTGAATAATCACCACTTCTTGATCATCGGTCACCGAATCCAAGAGCGCAGCTAGATTGGCACGCGCTTGGGTATAGGTTGTTTGGATTGTCATAACCACCTCACGCAGGTTTATTGTACAGGAATACTGTACAACAGAGTGTTCGGGGAGTCAAGGCTGTGCTCCTTCATTCGTAGGCTGAAGCCTGCGGCAAGGGCATGATCCACACATAACCGCGTGGCTTCAGCCCGCGGTGGGTAGGAACATGTAAAGATCCATCAGCCCGCAGAGTGCAAGCTAGGACGCCCCCAGCGAGGCGTCTCTACCCCTGTTTTGCATTCGCAAGTGCTGCTTCGAGTGCTGCGGCAATCGCGATCAGACGCGCATCTTCGAATGGGCAGGCCACCAATTGTGCGCCGACCGGAAGCCCATCGGATGTATGCCCACACGGGACAGAAACGGCTGGAACGCCAATGAAGCTCCACAGGATGCAGTTCTGCGAGAGTACCATGAAGTAGCGTTCGACATCCTCACTTTTTGGTGCGGTGACAAGGCAGGTTGGCATGAGCATGGCATCAAAACGCTGTAGTTGGGCCAGAACCCGTTGCCGGACGATGGTACGCCAGCGTTGCGCCTGAAGATAATCCGCTGCCGAAACGTGGGCCGCCTCATCGAGTTGTTCATACACTGGGCGAGTGTAGCGTTCGGCGTTGGTATGAATATCGCCGAATGCGCGATGGTAGGTTGTTGCCTCACTCCTGCTGATGATCAGGCCAAGCGCAACCGCTAGATCGAAATCTTCCTTGGTTGGCGCTTCGACGCGCACGATCTGGCATCCGGCTGCCTCAATCATTGCAACTGCATGTTCAAATGCCTTCAGCACGCCTGGTTCCGCACCATCGAGCGCACTCACCGGAATACCAATTCGTAGGCCACGCACATCTTTCGTTAGTGCTGTGGCATAGTTTCCGCCTAGAATTAGAACATCCAGCAGCAATGCAATATCGCTCATGTTCTGCGCCATTGGTGCAATATGATCCAGGCTCCACGAGAGCGTTGTCACCCCATCTGTTGGAATCAGCCCAAAGGTTGGTTTATAGCCAACCGCGCCACATAATGCCGATGGAACCCGAATTGATGCGCGTGTATCGGTGCCAAGCGATGCAACGCTCATGCCTGTGACGACGCTAATTGCCGAACCGCCGCTCGATCCACCAGGATTGCGGGTTGGGTCAAGCGGATGGCGGCTCTGTGGTGTCGTCACGCCAAGTGCAAACTCATGGGTGTGGGCCTTGCCAATGATGATCGCACCAGCCTCACGCGAACTGGCATCAACACTGGCGCGCTGGTTGGCGAGCACACGCGAGCTGGCGGTGCGTGTGCCTGCTGCGCCCACAACTATGTTGCATTGAACAACAATGCCTGTAGGGGCGAATCTCGTATTCGCCCACAGTGATGGCGCATTGGGTAGCAATGAACGTAGGGGCGGTTCGTGAACCGCCCGCAATGATGCCACATTGGTTGGCAATGCATTGTCACTC
>JBBQSD010000268.1:0-2836 GCA_038214135.1 Chloroflexales bacterium
GGTGGAATTGCTGGATCTGCTCTGGGCGGTGCAGTAGCCCAAGCCTTCGGAATGGCACCGATGTTCCGCGCTACAACACTCATTCTTCTACTAGCAGCCCTAGCAGCAGCAATCGTCATGCCAGGGAAGATCGCTGCACCACTGCTGAATCGCCGGGAGGCCAAGTCACCGGGGATGTAGAGGTCAGGAGTCAGAAGTCAGGAGTCAGAATGACCAGGTGACAGCGTGACCGGGTGACAACCTGACTAAACTCATCGCACCGTGAAACCCGCAGGGACGCGATATATCGCGTCCGTACGCAGTCAGGCGTATGACAAGAAGCATGATGTAGATTTCGCTTTGTGATCTAGTTTAGTACCAGGAATAAGCAAACATGTGAGGGCAACTGGCTGGTCGCCCCAACGAGCATCCATAGCCTGAACCAGCCCAATAGAGCCGCTCCAGTGGAGCGTCTGAAATAAGGAGCATTCTCATGGAAAAACTAGGGGTGGCCATTATTGGCCTCGATCACTGGTATTGGGCCTTCGATCTCGCACAACAGGCTGCTCAGGGCGCACACACACGCCTGGTTGCGGTTGCCGATGAAACACAAGCGCGAGCCGATGAAGTTGCCCGCCGTAATGGCAGTGAGGCGTTGACGGATCTGCGGGCAGCGATTGAGCGACCAGATGTGCAGATCGTGGCGATCACGGTGAGTACGGATCGCTGCCCGGAACTTGTGCAGCAGGCCGCCGCCGCTGGCAAGCATATTCTGAGCGTCAAGCCCTTTGCGCTGGACATGGAAACCGCCGATGGGCTGGTGGAAACAATCCGCTCATCTGGTGTGAAGCTGTTCCCACTCGAAAGCGGCTGGCGTTTATATGCCGAGAAGGCCCGCCAGAAGCGCTGGATCGATGAGGGCCGCATTGGTAAACCACTACGCTATAGCCACCTGTTGAATGGCAGCCTACCAATGGCCTGGCCCGGCAGTGATGATGGCGGCTGGTGGCTGGATCCAGCACGAGTGCCTGGCGGTGGCTGGCTCGATCATGCGATCTATGCACTCGATTATGCCCGCTGGATCTTTGGTGCCGAACCAACCAGCGTCAGCGGAATCGCTGGTGCACGCCGCCATACGCAGTTGCAGGTCGAGGATTATGGCCTGGCAACCTTCGAATTTCCGGGTGGCGCAGCCGTGATCGAGGATACCTGGACTGCTGATCGCGGCAAGGGTTTTGTTCGTAATGAAATCATCGGCACCGCTGGTGCAATCTGCGACGATAGCGGGCCATGGGGCCGCATTGCTGTGCGTGGCGATTTTGGCCACGATGGCTGGGTTGGCCTGGAAGCAGCCCGTGGTGGTATTTCGACAATCGATCATCTGGTTGCAGCAGTACGTGGCGAAACTGAACTGATCGCAACCGTCGAGGATGCCCGTGCTAATCTGGCTGGTTGCCTGGCCTTCTATCGCAATGCGATTGCAGTAAGCCAGTTAAAAGACTAACAAGAAATCATCGCGAGGTATTATGACAACCCTAACGCTGCTTCCGCAACCCCGCCAGATCGCCATACTGGAGGGTATCCAGGCGATCACCACTGGGCGTCGTATCCTGCTGCAAGGCGATACGCCAGGCGCGTTGTTGTTCACGGCCCAACGGCTGCAACAGGCCCTGCGTGTGCATGCCGGAGTCGATTGGGAACTGACCGCCACTGATGAAGGGCCGCTTGGCGCAATCGGGATCACGCTGTGTATTCGGCCTGGGGCAAGCACCTACATTCAGGGCTATGAGCTTTCAATCAAGGATGAGCAGATTATCGTTGAAGCAATCAGCGCCATTGGCGTGTTCTATGGTGTCTGCACGCTCATCCAGATTCTTGAGCAGGCTGGCCGCCAGTTGCCCTGCCTGAACATCAGCGATTGGCCCGATTTTGTGGCTCGTGGTGTCGTGCTCGATATCAGCCGCGATAAAGTGCCGACCACCGAAACGCTGCACGAACTGATCGACATGCTGGCGAGTTGGAAGATCAACCAGATCCAGTTGTATACCGAACATACTTTCGCCTACCAGAACCACCCGGATGTATGGGCCAAGGCTTCACCAATCACCGGCCAGCAAATCCTGGAACTGGACGCATATTGCCGTGAGCGCTTTGTAGAACTGGTACCAAACCAGAACTCATTCGGGCATATGGAACGCTGGCTCAAGCACGAACGCTATGCCCCGCTGGCTGAAACTCACGATTGGTTCGACACACCATGGGGCCTGCGGTTGAAGGGGCCATTCAGCCTAGCACCCGAAGATCCCGGCAGCCTGAAGCTCATCCAGAGCCTGTATGATGAATTATTGCCACACTTCTCCAGCCATATGTTGAATGTTGGCTGCGATGAGACGATTGATCTCGGGCAGGGACGCAGCAAGGCCATCTGCGAAGCCAAGGGCAAGGGTCAGGTGTACCTCGATTACCTGCTCAATATCTACAGGCTGGCCAGTGATCGCGGGCGCATTATGCAGTTCTGGGGCGATATTATCATCGAACATCCCGAACTCATTCCCGAACTGCCCAAGGATGTGATCGCGTTAGAATGGGGCTATGAGGCCAATCACCCATTTGCCGATCATAGCCAGCGCTTCGCTAGTTCTGGCATCCCATTCTATGTCTGCCCTGGCACCTCATCCTGGAGCACAATTGCCGGGCGCACCGATAATGCGATCACCAATATTCGCAATGCCGCCGAACATGGCCTGGCCAATGGCGCTATTGGCCTGCTGAATACCGATTGGGGCGATAGCGGCCACTGGCAAGTACTGCCGGTCAGCTTTCTTGGGTTTGCAGCAGGTGCGGCCTATTCGTGGGC
>JBBQSD010000269.1:0-2742 GCA_038214135.1 Chloroflexales bacterium
AGCTGCTGAATATCCTGATAGATCGTCAGTGGGTCAGGCGTGTATTGCAACGTCAGGTAGTGGTGCAATGCCAGCGGGTTCAGTTGGGGAAGCACCCACGGCGCGGCCAGAACAGATTTGGCTTCTGAACCAAACACCAACCCATGCGGCGAATGATGCCAGTAGAGCGGCTTCTTGCCCATGCGATCACGGGCAATCAACAAGCGCTGCGCCCGCCGATCCCAGAGCGCAAAAACGAACATGCCACTGAAACGTAGTAGCGCCGCATCGCCCCACGACTCATACGCATGCACAATCACTTCCGTATCGCTCTTGGTAGCGAAGCGATGCCCAAGTAGCTCAAGCTCCTGGCGTAAGCCAACGAAATTATAGATCTCGCCATTGAACACCACCACAATCTGGCCATCTTCCGATCTGATCGGCTGCTGGCCACCTGTCAGATCAATGATCGCCAGGCGACGCATTGCTAGGCCAACCCGGCCTTCAATAAAAAACCCATCCTCATCTGGGCCACGATGGGTAATCAACCCATTCATCTGCTCAAGCAGTTCCCGATCAACTGGTTGGTTCGGGTTGAGATGCACAATGCCACAGATTCCGCACATGCCAGATACGCCTCGTCTTGTATCATCAGAATAGGGCCAGTGTAGCCCAAAACCAGGTGCTTGTCCTGATCGGAATAGCAGCAGGGGTGTGACGAATTTTCTTGTAGGCTTCCACGTGCAGGCTAATGGACATTGACAAAATAATTGGAAATAATGGATGCTCTTCCCTCCGCAGGCTGAAGCCTGCGGCAAGGGGACGATGACCCATAGCCGCTTGGCAATGTAGATGTAACAGATTATCAGCCCGCGGCGAGTCGGTACGGTCTTATCATTTGCCTAATCTGCGTAATCTGCGTCCTGAATCGTTTACGCCCGCTGCTGGAGTATTCGGTTGGGGATATACGCCGCAATGCGCAACAGGATCTGGTCGATAGCAATCCCGGCCAGCGCAGCGATACCAGGCAGTAAGGGGATATGAAAGCGCGGTACCGCCAGGGTAACGATCGACAGGATCGACAGGGTTGCAAACAGCAGCAACCACAGCAACCCATCTGGGTTCCTTTGTCGAATCAACAGGCCGAGGCCACCCATGGCAAGAACCAATATTGGCATATACAATGGGTTAATCTCAACCCTCCAGAAATGATACACCTGCACAAGCGCAATTTGTGCTGCCCGAGATGGATGGGCTGCGATCCAAGCCAAGGCCATCTGGCGTTGCATACGATCCCGCTCAGCTTCACTGGCCTGCCAGATTTCTGCTGAAAGTTCAAGGTTACGCCAGGCACCAAAGCGGTTGATTGGTTGCGGTGCAGCTGCCTCATCGTTATAGATGCCATAGTAGCCATTCCCACCCTGGGTTGTGAGTGGAATAAACTCCCCGAAGACCATATAATTGCGAACCACCCAACTGCCCCACAATCCTCCACACACAAGTGCAAGAATTGCCACCGATACTACCCGCTTTCGCATATTTCCGACACCATAGCGTGCAATCCATGCGACAGCAACTGGGGCCAGCAACAATATATTGACCCGAATCAACACGGTTAGGCCCAAGATCACGCCAGCTACTATTGCCCAGCGCCATCCACCACGCCGCCGTAGCATTACCAGCATCAGCATACTCAGTGTAAACAGAAAGACGCACAATGTTTCAGTCAATAATTGACCAGCATAGGCAATTTGATCCAGATCCAATGCTGCAATAATTGCTGCAATCCATGCAACGCGCTGATTGCCAAGTTGACGCCCGACAAGATAGGTCAGCCCGACATTGATGACACTCAAGAGCAGAATTACAGCCTGAGCAACAATCCGATCTGGCCCGGTAACCCGATAAATAGCCGCAATAAACAGCGGAAACAGCGGCATCCGGTAGGCGCTTGGTTGGCCATGCTGGCCGAGTTGGCCACGCTCTACCAGTGAAATACCCAGCGCATGATAATCAAGATCATCACTGCCGCCAAAATAGCCATCATCGCTGATGATCGGCCACATCAGCCAGATCCGTATGGCCAGCGCAAACACAAGCAGCGCCGCCAGTAGCGCTAATGTCTTGAAACGTGGACTACGTAGTGTGAATGTTTGTGTGTGTGGATCTTGTGCTACATTCATAAAAGCTATGTTACTCTGTGTTACGTTCTATAATCAGCTCTGATCGAATTTTCGGAGCGCGTATGGTTTTTGGCCCTCATTTGCGCGCAGCTGCTGTTGAGATTTTGGATTTTGGCATGGTGCGTTGTGCGGCGAGCTCGTGGAAGATCTCAAGATAGCGTTGCATGGTTGCTTCCCACGAGAAATGAGTGGCTCGCTCGTGTGCCGCTGCACCCATTCGCTGTGCCAGTGCTCGATCTCGTGCCAGCCTGGCGATATGCCCTGCCAGTGTCTTGACATCACCCCAATCGAAGATCAGCCCGCTGACATTCTCGGCTACCAGTTCTGCCGTTCCGCCAGTGCGCGTCACAACCGTTGGCATGCCAGCCGCCATCGCCTCAAGTGTCGCAACACTCATTCCTTCGCTGAACGATGGCAGCACAAACACATCCGCGTTGGCATAGTATTCGGCGATCTGCTCCCGAGGAATATAGCCGCAGAAGCGAACACGCTCGGCGATATCCAATTCCTGGGCCAATGCTTCACAGGTCGCCTGCGCATCGCCCGTCCCAACCAGATCAAGTGTCACGTCAATGCCAAT
>JBBQSD010000270.1:0-2710 GCA_038214135.1 Chloroflexales bacterium
CGCGCCTCCGTCTTGTGGCTCAGGGCGTTTGAAGGTAAAGCCGAGTTGTTGAAAAAGTGGCTCATACAGCTTATTGCGGATGGTCTGCTCCGACTTACGTGTGTACTCTCTTCGCGCTGTCACGAACTGGCCATAGACCACACGCCCAATTGGGCGCACATCCTCTGCCCACGCTGGTGTAATCTTCGGATCAGCCAGCCGTTGATTCAAATAGTAATCGGAGAACAAGGCCCGATTATTAAAGTACTCCTCACTCCATTCTGCCAACGTGTAAGCAGAGCGCAGCTTCTCCCACTGATAGGCGGAATCCTCTTCGGTAAACGTGAAACGCTTGAGCACACGCAGCGCAACTGGATCAGGGTTGAGGCGATCTACAGTTAGCGGCAGCGGGCGAACAATCAGTTTCAAGGGCTGAAATTTACTGCGGCTGCGTTCTTCACTCTTTTGGAGCAACACAAATTCAAGCTGTTCATACTCTTTGGTCAGCACCAGCAGCGCATTCTCGGGCCGCTCACGAAATCTCCGGGCAATATCATTGCGAAGTTTGGCTGTGACCGAGCGTACTTCAAACAAATAGATAACAATATCGCCGTCTTCGGGATCAGTGCCAATGAGTTCAATTTTATGAATCTGCTGGCGTAGTTCTGCACTGCCCAAGCCCAATACTCCAAAATCCGGTATGTTAATCCGGCCATCGACATCATAGCCGAGCCTGGCAAAGAATCGCATAATCTCATCGGCGTTCTCTAACTGCCGAATATCACTCGCTATAAGCTGGAGGTCGTTTACAGGCATATCGTTCAACATTGCCGCCTCGGTTCAGGGGTGAACAGAACAGGTTATGATCTTTTACATTTTAATCGGGTATTGTTGCCCTCCTCCACCGCGGGCTGAAGCCACGCGGCGAGGGGTTCGTTTGCTCGTTGCCGCAGGCTTCAGCCTACGGATGGATGGGCATCCATATATTTCCCGATTAATTTCTCAAAATCCATTACTTGTTTGTAGCGTACCAGAAACCGAGTATAGCATATCCTAGATAAAATCTATAGCTATACAGTACGGTAGATAGCCTCAATCACATCCAGCCATGGCTGAGCCAGCCGTTCCCAGCGGAAATCCTCGGCCCGTTGCTGCGCCCCTGCCGCCAGACGCGCCCGTAACGCCTGATCGCCAAGTAGCGCAACGATACCATCGGCCAGGGCGGCTGCATCGCCAGGGATGACGATCTGCCCCGCAATGCCAGCCAGGGTTTCCCGCCGATCACCCACATCGCCGGTGAGCACTGGGATGCCCTGGGCCATGCTCTCAACCAGTTTGAGTGGCGAGCGTGCAGCCATTGCTGGTGTATCGGCAACCGGATCGGTTGAGGCATCGGCGAGCGCCAGATACGCCCGTGCCGCCTGTGGTAGCACTCGGCCTGTCCAGATCACGGCATTACCAAGGCCAAGATCAACTGCCTGTTGTTGAAGCAGCATGCGATCATCGCCATCACCAACCATGAGGAGGCGCGCCTGTGGCATCCGTTGGTGTGCAAGCGCAAAGGCATTGAGTAGTAATCCAACGCCATGGGCAACAGTGCTCATCGTTCCCAGGTAGATCATGGTTGGATGGCCTGCCAAGCCAAGCGCAGATTTGAGGGCATGCAACGGTTCAGCAAATGGACGCAGGAAGTGTTCAGCGGTGACACCATTGGGAATATAGCGGATGTGGGCTGCTGGTACGCCAAGCGCGAGATTGCGCTGTTCGAGGAAGCGGGTATTGACAGTCACACCAGCGGCCTGGAGCGGCAGCCGATCTTCCCACACCTCGACCAGGGTGCGCTGCCAGGCTGCCCCGAAGCGATTGGCCGCCGCCTCATAATCATCACAATCAACAACGATTGGGCATCCAAGCCATCTGGCCGCTAGAAGGCCGGCCAGCCCATTAATTGGTTGGGCTTTGGCGATCTGAATGATGGCCGGGCGTAGCTGGATTGTGTGGGCAGCTAATGCCAATGCCGCCCGCAGCGACACAAACAGGAGTTGGGTTGGTCGATAGTAGCGCCGTGCGCCAGGGTAGCCATAGACGTGCATCTGGCCAACATAATGGGCGGCAACGCCATGAACAACCAACCGCCGCGATCTGAGGCGATCCCAGGTTGGGTGTAGCATGAGCAGATGCGGTTCGTGGCCAGCGCGTGCGAACTCCTCGGCAACTGGCAGCCATCGGCCACGCGGGCTGGCATCGCCAAGGCTTGAGGTACACAGAAATGCGATTCGCATCAGCGTGAGGCGACAGCCGACTGTGCTTCCTCGGTGACTGGCACATGCCAACGGCGATAGTGCAATAGTGTCCTAATAGCCGACCAGGCATCGCGCATCTTGATCTTCTTGCCAGCCAGATAGGTTCGCCCAGCATAGGAGATCGGGACTTCATAGATCTGCTGGCCTGCCCGAATAATTTTGGCGGTGAGTTCTGGATCAATATCGAAGCTATCGTTATCGATCTGTAGTTGGCGCAACAGATCGGTGCGAAACAGTTTATAACAGGTCTCCATATCGGTCAGGCGTTGCCAGAAGATCAGATTGAAGGCCAGTGTCAGCACCCGATTGCCAAGATAATGGGTCCAGAGCATGCCACTGCGTGAGCCACCCATAAAGCGCGAGCCATACACGACCTGTGCATTCTTGTGGCGAATCACATCGGCCATGGCATAGAAATCATGTGGATC
>JBBQSD010000271.1:0-2535 GCA_038214135.1 Chloroflexales bacterium
GGCCTGAGTATCGCGGCTGTGCATAGCAGCGTGGCGGCAGACATCGAGGTAATTAACGCCAACGCCGGTTACCTTGAGCATGGGGTCGCCATTCGTGCGTGCGAAGTGTTCCCAGGCATCATTAACGGCAATGATCGTTCCAGTTGGATCGAGCACCGCGATTTCGGCATTCAATGAACGTAACACCGCCTGATTCAGCCTGGCACTTGCCTGAAGTGCAGCGGCAGCTTGCTGTGCTTCGATACGCAATTGGCGTTGTTCCAGCGCATGCGCCACGGCCATGCCAAGGCGCGCAAGCCGATCCTTGATCAAGTAATCAGTTGCACCCAAGCGGATGGCAGCGACGGCAACTTCCTCACCGATTGTGCCAGACACGATGATGAATGGAATATCCAAGCCATAAGCGAGCAGCAGTTCGAGTGCGCGTAGTGCATTGAACTGTGGCAGGGAATAATCGGCGAGGATAAGATCGAATGCTGGATCGAGTGTAGCCAGGTATTCCGCTTCGGTTTCTACACGTCGCCATACTGGCGCATACCCGGCCTTGCGTAGCTCATCTAGCACCAACTCGGCATCCGATGGTTGATCCTCCACAATAATAATGTGGAGTAGTGTGTTCATGTGTATTCCTCGAATTAATTGCTTCGTACACCTGTCCGCAATGGCGGCTGATTGAGCAGCAGCCAGTAATTGCCCAATGTGCGCAACGTTTCGGTGAATTGCTCGAAATCCACAGGCTTCACGATATAGCTGTTCACGCCAAGCCGATAACTCTCAACAATATCGCGATCTTCAAGCGATGAGGTCAGTACGACCACCGGAATCATGCGCGTGCGTGGATCGGCTCGCAGTTGCCGCAGAACCTCCAGGCCATTCACCAGTGGCAGCTTCAGATCAAGCAGGATCACCTTGGGTTCATTGGCGATGTCGCGCTGTGCATAGGCACCCGTGCAAAAGATGAACTCCAATGCTGCTGCACCATCACGAACCACCTGGACGCGGGTGGCAAGATTGAATTTTTTGAAGGTGTGCAGCGCTAAGGCTACATCGCTTGGCGTGTCTTCAACCAACAGGATCTCGATGTTCAGCTCGGTCATGAAAATCTCCTAACGTAAAAAAGAAGGTTGCGCCATGATCCACAACCGCATCGGCCCAGATCCGCCCGCCATGACGATGAATAATCCGCTGGACAATCGCCAGCCCGACGCCGGTGCCCGCATAATCCTCGGCGCGGTGCATGCGTTGAAATACGCCAAACAGTTTATCACTATAGCGCATATCAAAACCAACACCATTATCCTGAATGAAATAGACTACTGCTATGCCATCGGATCGGCTGCCAATCGTGATAATAGCCGGATCACGGCGGCGGGTGTATTTTAAGGCATTTACGATCAAATTAATCCACACCTGTTTGAGCAGTATCGAATCAGCCTGACATGCGGGCAGCTCGCCTATCTCAATGCTGATCTGCCGCCCAGTCTGCTCAGCACGCAACTCCTCCAGGCACTGTTGCACCAGCAGGGTGGGATCAACCGATCGCTTGTTCAACGGCTGGCGGCTCAGGCGCGCAAAGGCCAGCAGATCATCAACCAGATGGCCCATCTTCTGGGCATTGTCGCGCACCAACTGAAAGTAGTGTTGGGCTTCTGCTGGTAAATCGGCGATATAATCTTCGAGCAGAATGCGCGAGAAGCCATCGATTGCGCGTAATGGTGCCCGTAGATCGTGTGAGACGGAGTACGAAAATGCCTCCAATTCTTTATTCGCCGCTGTTAGCTCAGCCGTTCGCTCAATAACGCGCTGCTCCAGTTCAACACTGAGGATACGCACTTCTGCTTCGGCTTTGGTGCGTTCGGCCAACTCGTGCTGCACCTGTGTCAACAGACGCACATTGCTGATCGCCAGCGCAGCGCGGTCGGCCAGATCCTGTGCCAGAGTCAGATCATCATCGTCGAATGGTGGCTGCTCAGGCCGATTACGGGATAATGCCAAAACTCCGATCGTCTGCCCTTGTACGCGCATTGGTACAATCATCAGACTATGCATACCCAGATCATCGACCAACGGCCAATGTTGCGGTTCTGCCAAGGCATGCAGCTGCTCCTGAGACAGGATGGGAATCAAGCGCGCCTGACCCTTTTGAAAGGTTTGACTTATAAGCGATGCCTCATCCACACGCAGCAAAGCCTGGTTTATGACAATGCGGGTCAGCTCAAGTTTCTGCGAGTCCTGATCATAGAGTACAGCCAGATTCAGCCACATGCCATCATCGGAGAGCAGGCGGATGGTGCAACCCTCGCCAAGCCCTGCGGTTATTGTTCGTGCGATCTGATCAAGCAGAGTTTGGTAATCGGTGCCCACCTCGGCGAAGGTGCGTGAGGCATCGGCCAGCACGCGCAATCGGTCGGCAGCGCGTTGGAGCGCCTGTTCGGCACGCTTACGCTCGCTGATATCGCGATTGACGGCCACTGCGCCTACTGGTATACCGGTGCTATCTTTGAGCAGTCTCACGCCGCTCAGGATTGAGCGTTG
>JBBQSD010000272.1:0-2519 GCA_038214135.1 Chloroflexales bacterium
TGCCAATCATCCCGAAAGACTGCCCGCAGGAACGCCTCGGGTTGCGATGTCGATACCACAAGATGCATATTGTCGGCAGCAACATGCTGGACGCCAGGCAGTGCCTGCGCCAGCGCAACTGGGAGGTTAGTGCGCAGCCGAACAATTGCATTTGGCACGCGTTGCTTGATATCGGAAGGTGTACCCTCAGCAATAATCCGGCCCTGGTTGATCACGATAATCCGGCTGGCTAACTCATCGGCCTCTTCCAGATAGTGGGTGCTGAACAGGATTGTTTTGCCGAGCGCCGCAAAATCACGCATCTGCGCCCAAAACGCCAGACGTGATTCCACATCCATCCCAACGGTCGGCTCGTCCAGAAACAGCAGATCGGGATCGCCAGCCAACGCCAGTGCGAAATATAATCGCTGCTTCTGCCCACCCGAAAGTTCCGCAATCAACGATTTGCGCTGTGCAGTCAGATCCGTGCGCTGCAAGAGTTCTTCAGTTGGAAGCGTATATGGATAATAGCTCTGAAACAGCCGGATCACCTCTTCGACACGCAGGCTCTCCGGCACCCCAGACTCTTGCAGCATGACGCCGATTCGTTCGCGTGCCTGCGGATCATCTGGTGCGCGGCCAAACAGCCGAATCGTACCGCTGGTTGGTTTTCGGAGGCCTAACAATACGCTGATCGCTGTCGTTTTGCCAGCACCATTCGGCCCCAGAAACCCCACGATCTCGCCAGGCCTAACCAGCACATCAATCCCATTGAGTGCCTGAACGGCACCATAGTGTTTGGTGAGTGTATACGCTTCAATGATATACATCAGAAACCTCCTACCCACCGTGTCCTCGCACACAAGCAATTCGCGTGTATGGCTACTAACTTGAATGCATCCTGCAATCTCCCGTAGAGTGTGACGTAAATTTTTGCGGCGGCCTGCGCTGCGTCCACACGTATGGGCCGACCCACGTGTCGGCCCGCGCTGTTCCCAATGGTTGGCGGACACATGGGTCCGCACCGACCCTTCCAAAAGAATACGTCGCACCCAGCACTTAGAGCCCTGAGGGGTTGCAGTCATCAAGGTGCTATACTAGCCCCATCGAATCGTCTATAGCAGATATGCCCTGTGCCGTATGTCAAGGAGGCAGCATTGCAACGCGAGATTGCCGTATCCAGCTATTCCGTGCGTCAGTTTCTTGGGCCGATCCGCATGAGCTTTCGCGGGCCAGATGGACAGAAGCAGCCGTTTGTGTGGGAGCAACCGCAGACGATGACACTGCTGGAGTTTCCACGTGCCGTGAAAGAACACCTTGGGCTTGGTTCGGTTGAAATATGCCAGTTTCATCTGCCTGAGCGTACAACAGCATATGTGGCTGAGCTCAAACATGCATTCAGCAGTGCCGGTGTACAGCTGAGTACGAAGGCACCCAGGGCGACCCATGGGAGCAGACGCGCCGCACGCTTGGGCTGGTTCAGGAGGCATTCGGCGACGGTGAACCCTGAGAATCGATGGTAGCTTGATTCGTGGATAGAGCTCAAAGGAGCGAGATATGCGACCAACCCGCCTGGGTGTTGTTGGTATGGGACTAATCTGGAGCCGAGTTCACCAACCGCATCTTGCCCACCTGCAGGAGGTGTTTGAACTGGTTGCCTTCTGCGATGTGAGCGCCGACCGGCGAGCCGCCATCGCAGCTGATTTTCCTCAGGCGCGTATCGTAAGCGACTATCATGACTTGCTGGGCATGCCTGACGTTGAGGCAGTTCTGGTTCTGACACCGATCGCACTGAATGAAACAGTTGCGCTGGATGTGCTCAGAGCTGACAAGCATCTCCTGCTCGAGAAGCCAATTGCTCGCTCGGTCGCTATGGGAATGCAGATCGTCACAGCAGCACGCCAAGCTGGGCGGCAGCTGTTCGTCACCGAGCAGATCGGCTATCGCCATGCAGATGATTCCTTGCTCGAATTGCTTGCTGCAGGCGAGATCGGTGATCTGGTCATGTGGGATCGTGTGCAGCATCGCATCCTATCGACACAACCAGAGCAGATGAACTATACCAGCACCCCCTGGCGCATCAATCCCGATTTTCCGCTCGGTAATCTGTTTGATGGTGGCATTCATCTGATCGCCAGTGTGACTAAGCTGTTTGGCACTCCTGCAAGCATCTTCGCTTCCGGGAGTAAGAAGTTTCGCCCTGGGTATGGCACCTATGATCAGGTGGCGATGCTATTCCGCTATGAGAGTGGGCTGATCGGCATGCTCAGCCACTCCGATTGTCTGTTCGAGGCCCAAAATCACTTCCATGTCCACGGTACCAATGGCATTATGAGCTGGACTCCTGAGCGGATCGTCATCCAGAAGCCGGATCAGCCAACGCGCAGTATCGATCTGCCAACAGAGAATCCCTATACCAATATGTGGCAGGCGATCGCTACTGCCTGGCAGGCGCAGCACCAACCCGCCTATACCGCAGAACGGGCGCTACGTGATCTAATGGTGATTGAGCTGGTTGGTCAATCGATTGCAACTGGACA
>JBBQSD010000273.1:0-2285 GCA_038214135.1 Chloroflexales bacterium
CATCCGGCGCTTGATTGGCGTGCCTGGTGCTGGACGCGATGGCGCTGAGGGCGAACTGACCCGACGGGTGCGCGCCCAGCCTTTCTGTGTTGTGCTGCTCGATGAGTTCGAAAAGGCCGATCCGCAGATCTATGATGTGCTCCTACAAGTATTGGGCGAAGGCCACCTCAGCGATGCAGCAGGGCAAACGACATCGTTTCAAAATGCCATTATTATTATGACAAGTAATCTCGGTGCGGCTGCTCGTGAGCAGCGAACCATGGGCCTTTCGTCGGGCCTTGCAGCAGATGATCGACAGCGCAATCTGGAAGGCAGCGACGAGTCGAGTCATGCGTTATCAAGCAATTCGCGCCATTCAGCGAACTACTGGCAGCGGCGGGTTGAGGAGCATTTTCGGCCAGAATTTGTCAATCGGCTCGATCAGATTGTTGTGTTCCAGCCACTTCAGAATAGCGCGATGCACAAGATTGCCGGGCGCGAGATCGGTGAGGTGCTGTTACGGCAGGGATTAGTACGGCGCAATGTGCTAGTCGAGGTTGATCCAGGCGTGATCGATCTGCTGATTGAGCAGGGATTTACCGCCAGCTATGGTGCCAGGCCGCTCAAACGCGCTATTGAGCGATTGGTCGTGCTGCCATTGGCGCGCTTCCTGGCGGCTCGTGAACGGCCTGGCGTGGATCTGTTGCGCTTGCAGCGGGCAAACGACATGATCGAGCTGCATGCCGTCAGTATGGGAGCCAGCGAACAGGTCGGCGGAACGGCAAGCCCAGCCGAGAGCGGCGTTCTTGATGTCGGCCAGCTTGGGCGGCGCAAAGTCGATGACAAGGGCCTTTCCGATGGATTTGCCGAGCTGCGCCGCAAGTTGCAGGATTGGAATGAGCGTGAGGCAATTGTGGCTATGCGCGATGAACGGGCCACCTGCCTGGCCGAGACGAACAAGCCAACATTCTGGGACGATGGCGATACAGCGCGGGCGACGCTGGCACGCTTCTATATGCTCGAACGGTTGCTCAAGCGGCTTCAACAACTGACTGATCGGGCCGAGTATTTGGAAGAACTCTCGACGCTTGTTCATCGCCAGCGCGATCCACGCTACCGCACAGAATTGGCCGATGGCTACGAACGGCTGCATCGCGATCTGGCCTTTCTAGAGGTCGAATTGCTGTGTGCCCACCTGACCGATAATCATCGGGCGGTGTTGCGGGTGCGCCGGATTGGGCCGCCACAGCGCGATGATGGCCAGAGTTGGGCCGCGCAACTGGTTGCAATGTATCTGCGCTGGGCGGCACGCAAGGGCTATGAACTCGAACTCTACACCCTTGATCCATTGGATGAGAACGCACGGCGCGGCGATGGATTGATTGCCCAATATTATCCATATCGCTGGCGAGCAATCGAAACCAGTGATATGGATGGCGCAATCCGGCAACTGCACAAAATGGAAGAGCCAATCGAGATTGCCATTGGCATGGGTGGAACGAATGTCTATGGCTTCATGAAGGGCGAAAGTGGCGTTCATCGAAGGAGTGATCGCCGCTCAAGCGGAGAACGAATCCAGCGCATGGCCGAGGTTCAGGTGACAACCACTAGTGGAATCGATAGCGATATTTGGTTGGAGAAATTGTTACTACAACGCGCCTGGGAAGAGCAGGATCGCGCAAAACTAACGGCCCGCCAGCGCGAGAAATTACCACAGCCAAGCGAACCCGAAGTCGTGCGTGTCTATCAGGTTGAGGATGAACGATTGGTTCGCGATCTGCGCACACAGATCAAAACCACCAATGTCGCTGAGGTACTGGAAGGCACCCTGGACGAATTCATCCTGGCGTATTTGCGCGAGGAGGAGGCCAAACAGGCCTGGCGGGAGTGAGCGGAGAAACCAAGTATTCAGGAGTCAAGAGTCAGAATGACCAGGCGACAAGTGACCAGGTGACCAGGTAGGTGAACCCACAACCACACCAACCAGGCGACGTCCAAGCTCCAACAGGGCGACCTACACATCGCCCGGTGTACACGCCGAGCGGGTGTCAGGATCGCAACCATGCTTGCACACCCCACATGATTACGATGTTTGAACATAGCTATTCTGACTCCTGACTCCTAAATACTGCTTGCTAACAGAGCATTCGCTATTCTGACTCCTGAATACTGCTGTGGTAGCTATGCTACAATCCGCCCAATAATACAGAGAAGGAACAGAACTATGAGCGAAATAGCAGAATATCGCTTCTTCCTGGCCGGTGAATGGCGCAGCGGCACACCCTATACCGTCGCTTGCCCCTACG
>JBBQSD010000274.1:0-1967 GCA_038214135.1 Chloroflexales bacterium
GCCAGATGGACGACACCCTTGTGCGGGCCAAGCCAGCGATACTGGGGATGTTCGGCAATCTGATGAAAGATCAACCCAAAATCGGCCATCAATTCCTCAATATCGCGGCCAATCAGCGGCGTTGCGAGTGCAGCAATCGCCTGGCAGACCAGTTCGTTCCCGCCGCCAAGGGTAAATGCTAGCCCGATACCAGTGTTCTGGCTATCGCTATGCAATTCCGCAACCGCATAGGAATACTGCGGGTTCTGATGAATCGCATCAACGCCCTCGCCTGGTTCCAGGGTGAAGCGCGCATCATTGGTTGTGATTCGCGTGATTATTGTCATTACTTGTTCCTCTAGTGGTCTTTTGAGGGAACCGTTCTGTTCCAGAGCTCACGCTTGTCTTTTTCGCAGAAACCGTTCCGTCCGGTTTCCGCACCTTCCAGCGGACAGGCGCTGCGCCCTGAACCCGCACATGATGTGATTGGCTTGCCAGCACTCGTTGATTATGCCACAGCTGTGATCGAGATACGTTGGTGGCTGATTGCTGGTTCTCTATTCTGACTCCTGACTCCTGGCTCCTGACTCCTGAATACTTTGTACAGGTTGCGCTGGTTCACGGATGGCGGTATGATAGCGGCCCCAAGCATCAAATGAGAAGATGAGGCTGCCAATGAGTATCACCCAAACCAAGGGCACTGGCGAGATTGATGCCAGCCTTGCCGAAGATCTCGATGGGATTACCGTGATTCGGGGTGGCGGTAGCCAGCGTGGCTGGAACGGAATCCTCTACAAACAGGGCATGTCGGGCAAAAATGTCGGCTCCGCGGGATTATCGATCAATGTTGCGACGGTTCCGCCTGGTGCTGTTGCCTTTGCCCACATCCACGATGGCTTCGAGGTGATGCTGTTCATTGTGCAGGGCAAAGTCAAGCATACCTATGGCGAGGGCCTCACAAACGAGGTAATCAATGAGGCTGGCGATTTCATCTATATCAAACCAGGTGTGCCACACGAGGTGTTCAATATTGGCGATGAGCCACTGATCGCCTTTGTTGCGCGCTCGGCTGCCGATGAATGGGATAAAATCGTCAATTACCCATCACAGTATCGCCCGCAGGAGTAGCCGCAATGAGCGAGGCCATCCTGACCATTCCGCCGCCGCCTGCCGACGAGCGGATCGCCTATGGCGACCATCCGCTGCAGTTTGGCGATCTGCGCCTGCCTGCTGGTGCAAATCCACCACATTCTCCGTATCCATTGGCGATTTTCGTGCATGGTGGCTATTGGCGGGCACGCTATGATCTGGCCTATTTTGGGCATTGCTGTGCCGATCTGGCGCAGCGCGGTATTGCAACCTGGAATATCGAATATCGGCGGCTTGGCGATCCCGGCGGCGGATGGCCAGGAACGTTTTGCGATGTTGGTAATGCCATCGATTATGTTCGCACACTGGCCCAATCGTTTCCAATAGATATACATAATGTCGTGCTTGTTGGCCATTCTGCTGGTGGGCATCTGGCGTTATGGGCTGCTGGGCGGCAGCGCTTGCCGATCGGCAGCGCGATTGGTGCAGCGAATCCACTGGCGATACGGGCAGCTGTTGCATTAGCTCCGGTTGCCGATCTGCGGATGGCCTGGGATCTCCGCCTGAGTAGTGGTGTCGCGGCGGAACTCATTGGCGGCACACCCGACGACTATCCAGAGCGTTATGCACAGGGATCGCCAGCAGACCTCGTGCCGCTTGGTGTGCGCCAGATCATTGTACATGGAGTGCTAGATACGTCCGTTCCACTTGAGGTTGGCCGTAGCTATGCTGAACGTGCCCGCGCCGCTGGCGATGCTGCTGTTCTGTTGGCATTACCAGAAACGGACCACTTCGAGATTGTTGACCCCGCCACGGAGCAGTGGCAGCAGATTGCAAAGATTATTCTGCAAGAACTCGGAAGTGAGTATTCAGGAGTCAGGAGCCAGGAGTCAGAATAG
>JBBQSD010000275.1:0-1787 GCA_038214135.1 Chloroflexales bacterium
TGGAGCAGCATCCCAGGCTGTGGCTTGCGGCAGGTACACTGATCGGCTGTGTCGTGATAACAGACATACACAGCATCGAGTGGCAGTTCCGCACATAATCGTGCATTGATCGCCGCAACAACTGCTTGTGTCTGGGTTCCACGGGCAACATCCGGCTGATTTGTCACCACCACGAGTTTCAAGCCCTGGGCAGCAAGCAACGCAACCCCTTCCGCGACACCCGGCAGGATCACCAGTTCGGCCAGATTGTCCGGCGGGTACGAAACTCCATCGCGAACAAACGTCTGGTTCAGCACGCCATCCCGATCAAGAAACACAGCCCGTTGCATCAACGCACCGATTCCCACTTCGTTTCCACGGCCTGTAGATCGGGGTGAGAAACCAACAAATGCCAGATAACCGCCTGAAACGCCTCGGAATGTGGCGTCACCGTGCGCGCATTCACAGTTGGGACGATCACACACGCGTCGGCGACCTGGGCGGTATAGCCGCCATCGCGGCCAACAATACCCGTGATTGTTGCACCAATCTGGCGAGCATATTCGAGCGCACGCACCAGATTCGGGCTAACATTCTTTTCGAGATTACCGCCGCCAACCGAGAGGATCAGCAGCATATCATCGACCCGCAGATGGCTGCCACGCAACCAGGCGGCAAAGACCGTCTCCCAGCCCTCATCATTGGTCCGCGCCGTCAACTCCGAGACATTATCGGTTGGTGCATAGGCCTCGATACCAACAATCTTGCGGAAATCGTTGACCGCATGCGAAGCATTGGCGGCACTCCCACCAACACCAAGAATGAACAATCGCCCGCCGCGCTCACGCAGTGCAACTAGCAGCGCAACGATCTGATCAATCGCAGCGGTGTCCAGCTTCTGAATGATTTCGCTTGCCTCGGCAAGGTATTGGTGTGTATGTGACATACATCCTCATTGGTGTGAGAGTTGGGCGTATAGCCATACGTCCGTACAAGATGAGTACGCTTTTTTGATCGAACATGAGTGCTTGCTGCTCTAGCTATTCTGACTCCTGACTTCTGACTCCTGCCCTTGGCCCAGATACTCTTGGGCCTCTTCCAATCCTGATGGCGTTCCAATCTCATAGAAGCGCTGGGTCACTTCATAGCCAATCATCTGGCCTTCATCAACCAGTGCCGTATACAGATCCGCAAGATCATAGGTCTGATCGGCAGGGATACGTTCGAGTACATCGCGCCGCAGCAACGCCGCACCATAATCGATATACTCCATGTCCGGTGTTCGGGCATGCTTATTGTAGCGCACAAGCTGCCCATCACGAAAAACGACATTGCTACTATCCCAGCGATTGCCATTATGCAGCACCGTCATCAGGCCAAGCGCTTGGCTCGTGGTAAAATGCGAAAGCACCGCTTGGTAATCAATATCAAGATAGGAATCGCCATACATCACCCAGTATACATCGCCAAGTAGCGCCGCAGCTCGCCGCAGCGCCCCACCAGTGCCAAGCAAGCGCTCACCATCGAATGAATACTCCAGCTGCATGCCTATTGCAGCGCCATCGCCAAGGTGCTGTTGCACCTGCTCACCAAGGTAGCCAAGGCATAGAACCACTCGCCGAATGCCATTACGCCGCAAAAGGGCCAACTGGTGATCAATAAATGGCCTGCCAGCCACTTCAACCATTGCTTTTGGGATGCGCTCGGTGATCGGGCGTAGGCGGGTTGCCAGCCCACCAGCAAGCAGAGCAACTGGTATTCCCATACTGGCGTCAGTATGCTGCATGCAGCTCTCCTACTGGATAATT